>JBDTSJ010000037.1:0-34900 GCA_039931205.1 Acidobacteriota bacterium | reverse complement strand
AGTCGAAGAAATGCTGGGCCAAGGATCAACGGTCCCCACGCTCGGCGATCATCTCGGCTGCCATCGACCCGGTAATCTTGGCAAGACGTTTCCGCACTTCGTCCAGACCGGGAGCAGATTCCGCATCGCGTAGTTCGCTTCTGATCTTCTCAATGTATTCGACGGCCAACTTGGAGCGCTCGGGGGTAGTCTTGGCAACACTCACGACGACCTGCTCGTGTTCCCGCAAATCCAAGGGCTGCAGCGGACGCAGCACACCATTTTCGTACACTGCATCGACCCGGAGCGGCATGCCACCATTGTAAGTTGAAATTCAAACGGCTGTTGCGGGTGATTGAACGTTGCCGGGCCGGGCAGCTGCAAAATCGACTACGTGGCCAGTTTGGGACCGTAGACGATTCGCGCCATCCTATTGAATTTACGAATGAAGTTTGCGCCGCTTGGACAGTGGCTCGGATGCCTTGGGCGCAGGGGGTCGTGAGTTCGAATCTCGCCGCCCCGACCAAATCCTTTATTTCCAGCGTCTACTGAGGACTCAAAAACGGGCGCGCACCTGTCGCGGGTGCGCCTATCGGTGTTGATACGATGGGACTTTCGAACCACCGGGACGTCCGGACTCGGCATTTCCGGCGCCTCGGCATCTACATTCTTGACTACAGTTCAGGCGAGACCAATACTTCTCATACCGCCGCTTGGTGTCGACTTCCCGGACGGCTAGTTATCCCAATGACCCGATTCGGCTCACAGGACCTGGCTGCGCGCTCGGGCATTTCTTTGGCGCGCGACGAGCACCGGCTGGCGGATCTGAATGAGGTTGATGCCACATCAACTGCGCGTCTGACTACGATTAATTGTCCGAGGGGGTCTGGTCGATATGATCGATGACGGGTACAGGCATGCTTAGCTTCGTCTTCTTAAGCTCCAGGCCGAGCTGTTTTTCAATCGCCTCAAAAATGGTATAGCCCGCCACCGGATCGGAGGCCGCGATGGGCGTCGGGCCAGCCACGCTGTCCGCTGAGCGAGGGACGGCGCGTCCAGTGGTTGGGTTGGCAGTGGGATTGAACGTCAGAGTGAAATCCCAGCCTCCTTCAAGGCCCGTTGCATTCGCGATCGGTGATTTCAGGTCGAAGGTGCGTTGATACAGCAACTCGGCGAATTGTGTCATGGTGATGTTCCGGCAGATCAAGGCCTGCCAGCCCTGCGGCGCGGGGGGCGCTCCTGGAACCTGCGCGGGAGGCTTGCACCACGCACGTACTTCCGGATCTTCCCTCTTCATTTTCGGCTTCTCCGCGACAAGTTCGTAAGCCTGCAGTTCGCGTTGTTCCATGTGATACGTCATGCCGAAGCGCTCCTTCAGTAGGCCCAGCAGCGCGGGGGCGAAGGTCTCGTTGTCCACGCCGAACTGGGGTCCGCCGTCCGACGCTAGTTGCGCCACTACGTCAATTTTGACCGTGTCCGCCCAAGAGGGCATTCCGAATACCTCACCTGTATATCGCTGACTGAACGCCCGATTGATGAAGTAGGAGAGGGGCATGCCCTCGGCATTCAGCCGCCCACCGGGTTGCATGGTGTACGCCACCCTCGTTGAATCCGGGTTCGAAACCTTGATGGTGGCGACCTCGAAAGGTTTGGGACCTGCAGGTGGAAGAGCTTCAGCGGTTCCAGCGGGGTTGTCGATTGGTTTGCGCTCAGCGCTCTCCACCAGCATGACGGTCGTGGGAATCTGCTTTGCTTCGAGTTTTAGTCCCAGCTGTCTGTCGATCGCCTCAAAAATGGAGATTGGGCCGCCCGCCACTCCTGGCAGGATCGAGTACTTGAGGTCGAAGCTCCAGTTTCCGGCCAAGCCGGTCTGATCCAAAACCGGATTCACGCCCAGGTTGGCCACGACCATTTCACGCATGCCCGCGGCAAACGCAGCCATGCTGATGTTGCGGCATTTATATCCAATCGTTCCTTCCGTAAGGCTAATTTGAACTGGCGTGGTGCCGCTATTCGTCAGTATCACCGTGTTCGCGTTCGTTGCAGTACCTGAGCTTTGGGGCGTGCACCCCGGGGCCTCCGAGTTGTCCGCTTGCTTTAGCTTGTGCTTAGATCCGCTCGTCAAGGCGTATTGCGGCACGGACCGTGAGTCCTCCCGTACGACCAACTTGAACCGCTCCGCCAGCAACGCCTGGAGCATGACTTTCTGCTGATCCGGCGGAGTCCGAGGTGGCGCTTTGGCGATGACATCAAAGCGATCCATTTCCAGCCAGCTAGGTCCGCCGACGACTTGGCTCACTGCGGTGTTGTAAGCGAAGCCGATCAGGTCGGCGAGGGTGACGTCCTTGGCCTCCAGGTAATCGCCGCGCGACGATGCCTGGCGAGCTCCGAACCACGTGGGCCTGCCGTTCACATGCACGTTGGCCGCCAGGAAGCGAGGCTTTTCCCCGGTTTGGCCGAAAGTGGTTAGTGCCAGGACGCCGGCGGCGGCAAGTTTTACAGCAGATCGTATCATTTGCATTCCTCCAGAATTTCGTGAAACGCGTGGGTTGGCCGAACTAGCGTGATCCCTTCTGCCTCCCCCGTGCCTTTTTCCACCACGACTCCGATGACTCGACCGTTCGAAAGGTAAACAGGTGAGCCGCTTGTGCCTGTCCAAGTACTTCTATCCAGGACGATCCGCGAAATTAGAGTCGTACCGCTTCGTTCGACGCGGTAGGTCGCTACAATTGCCCGCGACGTGACAGGGTCACGCAAACCCAACGGAAATCCGGTAAACGCGACTTCACTGCCGTCAGGCGGCACATTCTCATCAAACGCAGCGGGTTCGATGCGGACAGCATGTTGTTTCAACAAGCCTTCATCTGAGAGGCTGCATCGAACGAGATCAATGGCGGCCATGGTCTCGCATTCTGACGGCTTAAACTCAAACCATGCAAGTTCTTCATCCGGCGCCTCAGGCCTCCATCGTCCAAGCGGAAGCAACGCGGCGGAATACTTGCATCGAGACTCGCCATGATCTACATCGGCGAAGATCACATGAGCCGCCGTTATGAAGTCGCCTTTGACTGACACAAAGAAGCCCGTCCCAAGGTGTTTCGATGCCTTGGCATCTAGCCCTGTGTCAGTAAGGCAAACCAGAGTTGTGACGGAGCGTTTCATTCACTTCAGTTGCGGGAACGAACCTGTCAGTTGCTGTGCCTTGTGCTCGACTGACGCTTGCACCGGCGTAGATCAGTAGAAGGAGTAGCTCCCGCCGCAGAAGTTTCTTCCAGATCATCTTCACTCAGCCCTCAACGCGATCATGGGATCGACAGCGGAGACCCGGCGAGCCGGGATGTAACTAGCAAGCGCGGCGGCCAAAGCGAGCACCAGGGCGGCCGCGCCGTAGGCGATGGGATCAAGCGGGCTGACTCCCACCAGCAGCGACGACATCAGGCGCGTGAGTCCGGCGGCTGCTCCGAGGCCTATGGCTACGCCGATTGCCGCGAGAACCAGACCGTGACGCAGGAACATCGATCGCAGTTCGGTGGGTTGAGCCCCGAGTGCAAGACGGATGCCGATCTCGCGGTTTCGTTGGGACACAGCGTACGAAAGCACCCCATAGATCCCGATGATGCCGAGCACGAGCGCCATCGAACTCGCGATGCCGAACATCACAAGCGTGAACGACGTCCGAGCCATGGTTTGGGTGTAGAGTTCTCCCAACGTCTGGATGCGCGAGAGTGGGAGACTCGCGTTCACGGACCACACGGCTTGGCGGATCTCATTCAGGAAGGTTTCCGTGCCCGCCCGGCTGCTGCGCAGCGCAAAACCGAAGGAACGGACGGCAGGCCTCGCATCGGCGCGTGCGGGCCAGTAAACGATGGGAACTGCAGGCCGATCTGCGCCGTCATCGTAGACGTCGCCGACCACGCCCACAACTTCTTGCCCCCCAATCAGTTGCCCCAGCGCTGCGGCAGCCGTACCCCACGTCTCCTTGGCCAGTTGTTCGGAAACAATCGTGACTTTGACGCTGCCATCCGCATCGGCCCAGACGAAATCCCGGCCGGCGATCAGGGGTGTTCCCACAGTCTTAAAGGAGCCCGGGGAAACCGTCTTGAGGCGCCGGATCGGGGGGAGCTCCCCTTGGGCAACCTTGCCTGCGGCTCCGATCGGGCTGCTGGTTGCAAACTCCGGTTCATTTTCCAGCGGGAGCGCCGATGCGAACGCCGCGGAAGAGACACCCGGAATCGCCGTGAGCTTTTCTAGTATGTCCCGCTGCATGCGGACGGCGTCCTCGTTTCCTTGAACCATCGCTGGGGGGATAGAGATGCGCACTGTTTGGATTCTTTCAGGCTGCGTGAATCCAGGCTGCACATTTCGCATTGCCTGGAAGCTGCGAATCATGAGGCCCGAAGCAACCAGCAGTACCAGAGCCAACGCCACTTGCATCACGACAAGCGCGTTCTGCGAGCGGTGGCGCTCCCGGCTTTGGCTCAAGCCGCGTCCATCAGTGCGGAGCGTCGAGACTCGGCGACCGGTGTATTTCAGGACCGGTATTAGACCAAATAGAAGACCGGAAAGAACCGCGGTGCCCAGCGTGAACAGCAGAACCGTCGGGTCGATTGTGATTTCGTTCAAGCGAGGCAAATTGGCAGGACCAATGGCCACAAGCAATCGCAGTCCTGCATATGCGAATCCCAAGCCCAAGGCTCCGCCGAACACGCCGAGCGTCATACTCTCGATCAAAAGTTGCCAGGCAATGCGCCTCCAGCCCGCACCCAGTGCGGCACGAATGATGAGTTCCTGTTGCCGGCCTTCGGCGCGTACCAAAAGAAGATTGGCCACATTCGCACACGCGATCAATAGCACGATACCGATGACTCCCATCAGGATCCAGAGCACCTGGCCCACGTCGCCGACGACATCCTGTTTGAGCGAGCGTAGCGCGGGAGCGAACTTGATGCTCTCCCAAAATCGCGGGCTTTGGCCCGGTCCATTGGCCACGATTGGCAGCATGCGGCCGACGTCCGCGTCGGCCTGCGTCAGACTCACGCCAGGCTTAAGCCTGGCAACACCCAGGTACCCAAAAGAGGGAGGGAGCTTGGTGCGATCGAACCGCTGGGGAAGAATTAGTTGAGCGCGGGACGTCAGGAACCGGAAATCCTGAGGCATCACCCCGATAATCCGGTGAGGACGCGCGTCCACTGTGATTGTCCGGCCTACTACGCCGCGGTCGCCGCTCCACCGCCGCTGCCAGTAGCCGTGAGTCAGAATGACGGTTTCCGGGCTCCCCGTTGCGTCGTCCTCCACCGAAAACCAGCGCCCCAAAGCCGGCTGCACGCCTATCGCCGGGAGCACACCTTGCGTTACGACCAGCGCGTCCACTTGCTCCGGATCGCCCATGCCTGTAACGCTCGTTTGCCGAGCAGTCCATACGCCGAACTTCTCGAAGGCACGATTGTTCTCCTGATAGGTGAAATAGATGCTCGGCGAAAGATCCAGGGTCGTCGGCTTGCCCGCAAAGTTGGCGGAATGCCACACCCCGACCAGAGCCTCCGAATTAGGGTACGGCAGGGGTTTGATGAGGACGCCGTTGACGACGCTGAAGATCGCGGTGTTGGCTCCGATCCCGATGGCGAGCGTCAGGAACGCAACCGCTGTGAACGATGGATTCGTGCGAAACGTGCGAAGCGCGTACCGCACGTCCCGACTCAGCGTGTCCAGAAAGCCGATGGTGTTCATGTGATAGATCTCCTCTCTGATTCGCGTAGGATTTCCTAGCCGCTTTCGAGCCTTCTCGACTGCGTGCTGAGGCGTCATCCCGCGCGCAACGTACTCTGACACCGCGATATCGAGATAAGATTCCAATTCGGCCTGCTGCTCGCGGTCGGCCTCGCTTCGGTGAAAATATCGCCGCCAGTTCATTTCTCGCTCTTCACCGCAGGGCTCATGATTCTGCCGATCGCCCGCACGATTTCTCCCCATCTCGAACTCTGGGAGGCCAACTGTTTCTTGCCCTCTCGTGTCAGCCGGTAGTACTTGGCTTTGCGATTGTTCTCCGAGGTACCCCAGAACGGTGAGATCCAACCTCGATTGTGAAGACGATGAAGGGCCGGATAGAGCGATCCGTATTCAACCTGCAGAACTTCGTCCGATGCTCTCTCGATTGCTTCCGCAATGGCGAAGCCATGGTGCGGCCCGGAGACTAAAGTCTGTAAAATCAGCATATCCAGCGTCCCCTGAACCATTTCCGATTGCATAGGCGATGTCCGTCCCGGCATGTGCAACTCCTCACTCCACTAGATGATCTTCTTGAGTGAACACCCTAATATACAGAGCTTCGAGCCAAAAGTTACGAAGAAGTTATAAAGATAAACATCTGGAGCGACTGGCGGGCAAGCTCGGGCTAACCGACCGGCCACGGAGCTAGTGACGGCCCCGCTACCGGGCCAAGGTTGCGCCAGGTCCACCCACTCAACCTACATCGACCGGACCCCGACGGACAGATCCCCAATGGCGAATGCATTCTGTGAGCGGCTGATCGCCACCATCCGACGCGAATGCTTGGACTACCTGATACCTCTCAACGAGCGCCACCTCATTCCGCGCTAGGACCTGGAGTCCCGGAGCCCCCAGGACAATGTTCCGGCAGGTCCGCACCGACACAAGCTACCCGAAGGCTACAGCGTTAGATCAACGCCAGTTCTCGGCGGCTTGCATCACGAATACCACCTGGAAAAGGAGGCTGCGTGATGGGCGATTGAATTTTTGCGCACCAAAGGGGCTGCGCGGCTACTTTATGCGCACCGCCGTTTGCCCGCCCATGGTGAACCCGGTGATGGCCCCATCCGTGCCCCGTTGGAAATTCAGCTCCCCCTCTATCACGGAAGAGAAAGAGAATTTAGTCTCGCTTAACGGGATGAGAGATAGCGCAGTCCCGGCGTTATAGCTGAGCTTCAGTTGGCCTTGCTCCAAAGAAATGGCGACCATTTGCGGCCCGATCTGGTAGGCACCCGCATACTTCGCCAGGGTTTCAGGGGACAGCTCTACGGCATGCTTCTGAAGGTCAGAAGCATGGCCGATCATGTGAACCCGGTCCTTTTCGTTCTCGTTACAGACAAATTCAAGCATCTCGGTATCCGCTGCCAGGTTCATGTCGATCTTGAGAGTAAATGGCTTGGCATAGGCTGCCGGGTCCTCGTAAGTGAGCAGGAGCTCCATGCGTCCGAAGTTGAGCCGCCGGTAGCGCTCAGTGGTGCGTAGCCCTTCGGTGTGGGGATGCCCTAAGCGATCCAGCCATGTCCGGTCGTTGAACCCGGCGCTCTCTACCACCAGTGTGTCGTTCTCCCACCGGCCTACGGAATATCCCATCCAGGTCGGGTTCGGATCGCTCTCTAAAGCGCGTCCATCCATGAAGATCTGACGGTAAGTGAGGTCGGCATGCAAAATGGCGACCAGCGAGGGCGTTTGAATGATCCTGGCCTCGGTCAGCGAAGTCGGAAAGGCAGGGCCTGCCGGGAGGCACAGAACCGGCATGTAATCCTTCGCCAAATCCTCTCCGCGCTGTTTCACCAGTGCCTGTGCCCAGGGCGCGATATCCCCGGGCTTGAGACCGGAAGTAACATCGAAGATTCCCGCCCAATTCGACCGCCAGAAACCGGATAGATCGGGGTGTCCGTCGGCGGCGCGGGGCGCGGGCGCGGTCAGGTTCGGCTTGCCATCGGCGTTGCGAGGGATCCCCGCGGTGGGCTGATTGAGCCATTGGCCCGCCAGCGGGGTGCTCAGGATGCAGGCAAAGAGCGCCAGGAGAGGGATTGTCATGATTCCTCCGTGTTTGAGGTTGCGGTTACTCCACGTGGAGGTTACACGCAGCCGAATCGAATTTGCTCTCAGGCTATGGTGAAGGCGGACATGCGCCGGTCCGCAGACTAAGGTCTGTAAAATCAACATGTCCAGCGTCCCCTGGACCATTTCCGATTGCATAGGCGATGTGCGTCGCGGCATGTGCAGCTCCTCACTCCACTAGATGATCTTCTTGAGTGAACACCCTAATATACAGAGCTGGGAGCAAAACGTTACGAAGAAGTTATAAAGATAAACATGTGGAGCGACAGCGCGGACGGGCGGGCTAACCATCGGCGGCGGAGCTGGCTACGACCGTGCTCACCAACCAAGGTTACACAGTCAGGCCACTCCGCTTAGCGAGCACCGACCGGACCTCGACAAAAGTGGAATTCCTGTCCATATCCGCCACTCCTGAGCTATCTTCCTTGATGGCCCGCGCCTGTGATGCCGGGTGACCGAGTGAGAATCGTCTTCCCTAACAAGTCCTCCGAATCGCCGGGTTGGGCAAGGGGCAAAGGCGCGGGAAGGTGAATTCGACAAGCACGCTTATGAAGCGCACGGGCAGTTCGCCGCGGGACGTGACGAGCACCAGCCGACGGATCTGAAGGAGGTCCACGCAGACGTTAGAATCGAGCTGTCTTCGATTTAAGCGGTGGCAGGGAGCGTATCGAATTGCCACGCAATTCGGACACAAACGACGGGAAGCAACGCTCCTTCCGACCACGAAGAAGAAAGCCGCCAAAAAGTAGCATCCGACCAGCACACCTTGAAGTTCAACAAGTCTCGTTTTGGCATCTTCAATTCTTCGCGTGTGGATGCGAACTACTGTTGCCATTGACCGAAGCATCCGAAAGTTCGTTGAGAAAAGCCATCAGCTCTTTGTTGCGCCGCAGAGGTCCCGATCCTGAAGGCATGAGGTACTGCAATGAGCGTGGAATAACCGGCCCGTCTGGGCGTTGTTCGCCCTGCTCAACCGCTTCTTGCAAGATCTTTATCAGATCATCGACCTTGTCGCGTTCCTCGATCAATTGGGTCAAGATCCTATTAGCCCCCACCCTGGTGCAGGGGATAAAGCGTGAAACCCGATGTTTGTGGAACATGGCAACCCTTTTCAATCCGAGTGGCTTCTTTTGCCTCCCGAATCTCTGGAACCTCATAGACTTGCCTTGAACTCGGCGCGATAAAACGCGATCATCAGTTACTAAGCGATGACTCCAGAGCAAAAGGGACAAGGATTCGCAAAAGTCTTTGTTGCCCAACCGGCTGTGCATCGACTACTCGAAGCTGCTATCGTTCAAAAAGAACGGCTATGCCTGTGGAAATAAATGCCGAGAATCGGGGAGAAGTCTCCCAAATCCTTGAGCAGATTCAGAATGGCGACCCATCTGCGGAACAGCGCTTGGTCAATCTCTTGTATGGGGATCTGCGAAGGATGGCCGCCCATCAACTGAAGTCCGAGCGGTCGGGACACACCCTCCAGCCCACCGCTCTGGTGCATGAGGCGTACTTTAGGATATTCACGGGAACGCCCCTGCAGGTCCATAACCGCTCGCATTTCATGGCTTTAGCTGCGCAAGTCATCCGTCGCATCCTGGTGGATTACGCACGGACCCGAACTAGGACGAAACGCGGAGGCAAAGACAACCCGATTCCGTTGAGCGAGGGGCGGCTTATTTTCGACGAGAATCGGGTGGGCGAGTTCTTGTTCGTCCACGAGGCACTAGAGCGATTGCGAGATTGGGCCCCGCGGCAAAGCGAAATCGTCGAGATGCGCTTTTTCGGCGGAATGTCCGAGGCGGAAATGGCAGCGCGCCTGAAAGTAAGTGAACGCACCGTGAAACGAGACTGGGCCATGGCACGGGCTTGGCTCCACGCAGAACTGACTGTATGACCCCGCAACAGTGGCGGAAGCTCCAGGATAGCTTTGAAGAAGTGTTGCGCAGCCCTCGGGCGGAGCGGCAGTTCGCGTTGGAGACCGCCGAAGCGGCGCTGGAAGATGAGTCGCTTCGACAGGAACTTAGACGACTCGTGGAACACGCGGAGCCTCAGGCCGATTTCCTTCGCCCGTTAGAAGGGATCCGAGAAGCCATGGAGCAAGGTAGATCTCTTGAACCTGGAGATGTACTCGCAGACCGGTTCGAAATCGTCCGCTTTATCGGGCGAGGGGGAATGGGAGCGGTTTTCGAGGCGTTCGACCGCAAGCTGCAGGAACCGGTAGCCATCAAGACGATCGCGCCCGAATTCGCTCACGATCCTATTCTCCTGGAACGATTTCAGCGGGAAGTTCAACTCGCCCGCCGAATCACCCATCCAAATGTGTGTCGTATTCATGATTTCGGCGAGCACAACGGGACCCCCTACCTGACCATGGAACTCCTCGATGGCGTAACGCTCCCTGAGTCGTTGGAGCGCGGCGCGCTGGAAATTGAGGACTGGGAACGGATGGCGCTCCAATTGTTCGAGGGCTTGCGAGCAGCCCATGAGGTGGGTATATTTCACCGTGACCTGAAACCATCGAACTTGATGTTGGTGGGACCGAAGTTGGTGATCCTGGACTTTGGGCTCGCGCGTCCGGTGGAATCCAATCGGAGTAATGACTTTTCGCGTCCCGGTATGATCCTCGGCACACCTGATTGGATGGCGCCAGAGCAATTGCTTGGAGAGGGTAACCATAAGAGCGACTTGTATTCGGCCGCGCTCGTCCTGGTCCACGCCATCACGGGAACACCTGCGGCGAATCACAGACACGGCATAGCGGGGGTTGTTAGCCGGGTTGTAGGTGTCACGGACATCGCCGAGCAATTACCGGCCAGCGTATCTCCCGCATGGCGTCGCGCCCTGCTGTCGTGCCTGGAATTGGATCCAAAGTTACGACCGGCAAGTACCGACGATGTGCTGAAGCTCATCGATGAGTATCAACCTCCACCCGCAAAACCAAAGTCGCCATGGAGCTGGTGGGACTGGCGCATCGCGTTCGGAATTTTGTTTTTTGCTTTGGCCCTTTTGATCGTCGTTCCTCGCTATCTAGTACGTCCGGAACTCAAGAGTGATTCGACGATCTTGATGGTGCCAACAATGAACGTGACCGGAGCGAGAATATTTGATGCGATCGGGACAGTCATGAATACGTCGGTGGCGCAATCCGCCCGTTTCAATGTCTGGCAACCTGAACGGCTGCCGGGCGTGCTGCGTTCGATGCGCGAGGATTCATCGGCCAAACCCACTACTTCGGAATGGCGTGAGGTGGCATTCCGCGAACGCGCGGGGATGATCTGCTTCTCTACGCTAAGCCCTATCGGCAGCGGGTTCTCATTGGCCGTGGAATGTGAGCAAACAGGCTCGACCCCGACGTCCCCTCTCAGCAAGAGTCATCGTGAGTTTCGCGCCACGGACACGAATGGCGTTTACGGCCTGGTGCATGAGGCCGGTGCGTGGATTCGGTCAGAGGCAGGGGAAGGTGCTACTGAGGTTTCCGCCAACAACCGCGCTCCACAAGACATCACGAGCCCTTCTTGGGAAGCCTTGGATTTATTCGAGCAAGCCCGGTCATTGAGTCAATCGCAAAGGTTCACCGACGCCATCCCATTGCTGGAGCGGGCTCTTCAAAAAGACCCTCAGTTCGCGATGGGTTTAATGACCATGGCCGACCTCGCCAACGGATTGGGCGAGAGTGAAAAGGGCTTCGCGTATTGGCGAAAGGCGATTGAGGCGGCGAAGGAACAGCGCCTCTCCAACCGCGAGGGATTATCGATCGAAAGCCGTTACGCTCTCGAAATTCGCGACTATGCAACGGCGGAGCCTATGCTGCGCGAGTGGGTTCGTAGCTTCCCGAATGACCGGCAAGCGGTGCAGTACCTAGGAGCGTGTTTACTTTCTACGGGGCGCTATGAAGAGGGCACGGAACTCGCTCACGCTGCCCAGGAACGCTTTGGGCCTTCCACTTTCGGAACGTCACTTTTAATTCGGGGCCTGGGGGCTCTGAATCGTCCCGCTGAAATGGACGAGCAATCCAAGCTTTTAGAGAAGATTGGGGCGAAGACGTTAGCGCTTCGGTTCCGTGGCATGGCCGCCGCAATGCGGGGAGATTACGAGCGTGCTGAAAGTTTGTTCCGCGAGTTGGAGTCTCTGGCGGAAGGCGACGAGTCTTCTCGGGCCAGGGGGCTCTTGGCGCATTTAGTGGCGGATCAAGGCCGTCTGAAGGAAGCCGGAGATTTGTTGGACCGTGCCATCGCGATGGACCGCTCGGCGGGACGAATTGCCTTCGCCGCTCGAAAGTTGGTTGCTGCCGCCTATCTCGAAGGGGAAGCCGGAAGGCGCACGCAGGCAGGCGCAATGGCCGAGGATGCAGCCGCCCAGGACCCTTCACCCTATGTGATCGTCGATGCGGTGAGCGTCCTTGCGAGAAACGGATACGCCCGTGAGGCGGAGCGGGTTATGAGCAAATTCACTTTTGAGCGTGGCCCTTATTTTGACGCCAGCAGGTTGCGCATGAACGGGGAAATCCTCATATCCCGGGGCCGGTTCCAAGAAGGCGTGGCCGTGCTCGAGAACGCGGTCCGCACTCTGGGGACCCATAGGCCCCAAGAGTTTCTAGCTAGAGCACTCGACCTTGCCGGTCAGCATGACCGCGCTTACATGCTGTATCAGCGGATCGCGAAGGACCGTTGGTACATCTGGGGCTCCCCGGAATCGGTGTGGCCCGGAACCCGATATCGCGCTGAGGCTTACCCACGTTAGGCCCGCCCAGCGTGTCTTAACCCAATCCAATTCGTTTTACCCAACCCCAAAAAAGGACATAGATACCTAAATGAACCAGCACGTCGGTACCATTGCGCTTAAACACAGCCTCGCCATGCTTCTCATGATGTCTCTGGAAGATGAGAACCATCAATTTCAGAACATCGCCTACATCCAGAAGTACAGTCACGATGGACTGCCGCGGCCTACGAGCGGCGGTGAAGCCAAATGGATGCGCGACTTAATGCCGCTCATCGATCCGGAGATTTACACGCAAATGAATCGGCTTCTTCAGGGGACTACCGCGGTTCCAGGAGGTTTCGTTAACGAAGCACTCTTCCTTCAGACTGCGGCAAATATCCGCTCCATCCTACGGGGTCTCTCCGAAGCCTACGACAGCAACTACAAACATCATGATGAAACAGGCACGGCTGACGGTCGAGGAATGCTCAATTTCTGGGATCCCGATTGCTACCCGCATACTTCGGTTTGGCGTATTCGAGAAGCCCTAGGCGCGCTTCTCGCGTAGGTAGGCGATTCCTGATGGGCTTACGCTTTACCAGAGTCGGGGCGGCCGTGATCGCGACGGCTCTGGTAACTCAACTCTACTCATTCCAATACGATGACGATGCTCGGTCCCTGGCGTGGACCCAAGCGCGACGCGCCATCCGCGCGTCAGCAGAGCGTGAGATTCCAGAATTCCTGACTTGGGCCCAGCCTACCAGCATCTATCCCTGCCGCGCCACAAAGGGAGCGGGCGTTCGAAGGATGGATTTTTCGGAGAGCCTGTTTTTCAATCCCATTGCTGCGGCACGAATGTGCGGCAACCTCGATGCATCCGGTTCCACCAGACTGGAGACCGGCGCAAAAGCCTGGCAACACGAACCAGAAATCCAACCGTTCGAGAGCGGGTCCGTGCTGGCCGCCGCTTTCTGGTATCCGCTTTCACGCCCGAAAGACCCCGAGCTCGGATCACCCTTTGAGATCAGGATCCGTAAAGCAGGACAGAAGGACGACATCGCCACGCGCAAGATTCGAATTTTGATTCCGGAGAGTCTCCGCAACGACGTCGCGGGTTGTCCTTTGAACGACTCTACGGGCACTCCAGCCCAGCCCGGGATGGAAGATGTCAGCCTCGAAGAGTTCTATTGGATTCGCCTAAAATCCGGCGAATCCTACCAAACCGCGACGTGCGGAGACTTCGCCATTCTTGTGGGCTTTCACCTGGTGCACAAAGTTGAAGCCAAGGGATGGCTATGGAGCACCTTTTGGTGGGACGATTCTCGTTCCGAGCCTTTCGGTTCCGCCCCTGCGACGTTTACTGGAGCGGGCGACTACCCAGACGCCTGGTTGAATTACGCGATGGACGCGGCCTTTGGTGACCCTGGCAAAGTGATCTATAACCCTTGGCGGGATTCTGAAGTGGCAAATCGCAACTGCGCGGCCTGTCATCAGAAGTTAGCTACAATCGGCGAATCGCCGCAATCGACGCTTACTTTCGATATGGTTATAACAGCGAGGGTGCATTTTTAGGACGTGGGGCAATCTACGCCTTTAACCAGAGATGGGCGGCCCGCCCAGAAAAGATGGCAAGATAGATGACGACATGGAAATCCTCGAAATGCTGTCAGAACTCCGCGCTGAGCGAGAACGCATAGAACAGACAATCGTCGTCCTGCAGCGGCTAGCGCAAGGTCGCGGCAAGCGACGGGGCCGGCCACCCGCCTGGATGAGCGCGGCGAAATTAAAGAGTCTCGAGGTAAGTACCACTCCCGTATCTAAACAGCGATCGGTGTCCGAATAAGCCCTGGACATTGTCCTCAAGGAGGTTCCTCGACAAAAGTCCGAATCGACCCCTATTGCCCGCGTGTCAACAGGAAAACGTTAGCTATTTCGAGCTTCAAATTTCCCGGAGCAAACAGTCTGCGGAGGTTGCCTTCGCGCCCCGTTCCTAACCTTACATTGCGGGGATTGGCAATTGACGAATCCCGTATCGTCAAAAAAAATCATCTAGTCCCCTGATAGAGTTCCCAACTTTCCGGATCGAACGGCTTTCCTTTGAGCCCGTTGCACCCAGCGCGGTGCCCAGACCGCTCGGTGCTGTAGTCGGGCAACACCCGGTCACCTGCCCTAAGTGCAGGCGACCTGCCAAGTCCTTCTCCTTAGCTTTGCTGGAGATTGGCTTCTTCATTCGACGCACATGTAGATGAATCTGTAAACGAGAGTTCCTCAGGGTTCTACAACTTGAACAGTTTAACGAGCTACATCTGTTTGATTCTATTGGTCGGGGCGGTGGGATTTGAACTCACGACCCCCTGCGCCCAAGGCAGGTGCGCTACCAGGCTGCGCTACGCCCCGACAGGCTACTCCTTTGATTCTAAAATACTTTATGCAATCGCGCAATAGCCTTTGCTTCTGACCGTGGCAAAACCGTGACAAAACAGGGCGGCTGGCCAAAACCGTGACAAAAACACCTGACATGTAATATCAAGAGTTTACGAACCCATTTCTGACCGCGAGTGGCGCAAGAGCGAACGGCCGACAGGGTCCGGAAGGGTCGGACGGTCGGGCACGGCTGTAACGCGATGATTCTGTGGACTCCGCATTCCTTGCCACTCACCTGCTTTTGAAGCATGAAGGAGAAAGCCAGGGACAAATCCTCTGACGCCTTTTGCCCAAAAGATAAACCTCACGCAAAAGTAAACCGGCTGATTCGCTATTGCAACTTTTCGCGGATCCGGAAGACGGCCATGGCGACTCGGTAATTGATCACTGTCAGAATGGCTCTTCGAAGAGAGTTGGCGGACGAGCCGCGTCTGTGTACCAGCGGTAGCTCAGGAGATCAACGTTTTTTTGATGCGCGTTTCCAGACCGTAGCTGCGAATCATGTGGATCTCCCGGTGGCAGGTTATGTTGAATACGTAGAGGGCGAACGATGAAACACGATTTGCCCAAGCTCACGCGACCCTTGGATCAACTCTTCCCATTGTCGGTTGCCATGCGTGGCGCGCGGCCTTCACCATCTCCAGAGCCAACATTGGAATAGCGCCCATGGCGAGAAGGACAAAGCAATCCTCAGGGGTATGAATGGAGTCTTTAGGAAACCGCCCAATGTCGAGCTGTGATGACTCCACACTTGGAGACCGAAGGACAAGGCAACCACGATGACGAGGTTTCGATTGGAAAAGAAGGGTATGTGCCAGATCGGCTTTGTTTCGCTGCGAACGCCGAAGGATCGCAACAGTTCGGCAAACACCAACACTGTGAAGGCGGAAGCCCGGGCCATTTCCAGGTTTCCCGTCTGTAAGACATAGAAGTAGGTCGCGAAGGACACGCCAGCGGTCAGGAAACCTGTTAGGAACATTTCGCGGAGAAAGGCCCCGTCCGTGATGCTGTCGGAACGCCGACGCGGGAGCCGTTTCATCACGTCGGGGTCGATGGGGTCGCCGGCCAAGCACAGTGCGGGCAGGCCGTCGGTGATCAGATTGATCCAAAGTAGATGGATCGGCAGGAGCGGCGATGGTAATCCCACGGCGACCGCGATCGTCATAAGCAGCAACTCCCCGGTGTTTCCCGCCAGCAGGAACTCTAGAGTTTCTCGAATGTTATTGTAGATTCCCCGGCCTTCCTCGACTGCCGCGACGATGGTGGCGAAGTTGTCATCGGTGATGATCATGTCCGCTGCCTGCTTGGTGACTTCGGTTCCCGATTTACCCATGGCTATGCCGATGTCTGCCCCTTTTATGGCCGGGGCGTCGTTCACTCCATCGCCGGTCATCGCCACTACGGCGTCATTGGCTTTCAAGGCGCGCACAATGCGGAGTTTGTGTGCGGCGGTGACGCGGGCGTAGACAGCGATTTCAGGTGCACGTCGCTGTAGTTCAGCATCGGAGGTCTTGTCCATTTCTAGTCCAGTTACCGCGGGCGCGCCCGACCCGATACCTAGCTCCTTCGCAATGGCAACCGCGGTGTGAGGATGGTCGCCCGTAATCATCACAACGCGGATACCGGCCGAATGGCAGGTTGTGATCGCCGCCTTGACCTCGGGGCGCGGCGGATCGTACATTCCGGTCAACCCTACGAACACCAGATCGCGCTCTACGGCATCCGCGGTGAAGTCCTTGGACGAATGAATCAAGTCACGATAGGCCGAGCCGAGTACACGCAGCGCCTGCGTCGCCATCGCAGAGGTTTGCGTCAGGATATGTTGCCTGTCTGGATCGGTAAGCGGCTGGATTCCCGTACTCGTATATAGATGAGTGCAACACTCCAACAGGGAGTCGGGTGCGCCATTGATGAAAGCCCGCAAGTTTCCGTCCGGCATCTTGCGGATGACGGTGCTGCGCTTGCGATCAGAGTCGAAAGGAAGTTCCTGGTGCTTCGGCCGTTCCTTCTCAATACGCGTTCGGTCTCCGCCCGCTTTGGCCGCCGCCCCCAATAAGGCGCCCTCGGTGGGGTCGCCGAGAACCTTCCACGTCCTGTCTTCCTGAACTAGGTGTGCGTTGTTGCAGCCAAGGAGGACGCTTGCGAGTTCGATTAGAGGCGCGACATGCGGCCCTTCGGCCTTGCTGCCTTCAAACCGGACTTCGCCATCCGGGCCGTAGCCTTTGCCGGTAACCTCGTATTTGTGGCCAGCGACGTAGAGAGCGCTAGCGGTCATCTCACCGACAGTTAAGGTGCCGGTTTTGTCGGTACAGATGACGCTTGTGGAGCCGAGCGTCTCGACGGCAGCGAGCTTCCTTACTAGCGCCCGGCGGCGCGCCATTCGTGAAACACCAAGGGAAAGAGCGACGGTGACCACCGCTGGGAGCCCTTCCGGCACGGCAGCCACTGCAAGGCTGACCGAGGTCATGAATAGTTCAAACAGTTCGGTTCCCCGAAGCAAGCCCAGCACGAACAGAAGTGCAACGACGCCCAGCGCAGCCCAAACGAGAATCCGCCCCACGGCGTCGAGCTTCCCCTGCAGTGGCGTATCCTGATCTGCCGATGCATTCTCAATTAGTCCCGCAATTCGGCCCAACTGCGTCCTCATCGCCGTATCGACGACAACCGCCTGTCCTGTGCCGGCGGCAACGGCCGTGCCACTGAACACCATGTTCTCGCGGTCGCCGAGCGGGATGTCGATTTGACCCAATATACCTGCACTCTTCGATACGGCCTCTGACTCACCAGTTAGGGCCGCCTCAATGCACTTGAGAGAAGCTACTTCAAGAAGCCGCGTGTCGGCGGCAACAAGATCACCGGCTTCGAGAATGAGGATGTCACCCGCGACGACGCCCGAGGCAGGAATCGAAACGATGTGTCCGTCGCGTCGTACCTTGGCACTCGGCGCGGTCATCTTCTTGAGGGCTGCAATCGATTCCTCCGCACTGAATTCCTGATAGAAGCCGATGGCAGCGTTGAGCAGAACGATTGCGAAGATGGCGGCCGCATCCACTATGTCGCCCAGCGCACCGGAGAGAACTCCTGCAGCGATGAGAATCCAGATGATGAGACTTCTGAACTGGCCGAGGAAGATCCAGAGTGGGCTGACACGCCTGCGTTCCCGCAACTCATTTGGGCCTTCAGCCTTGATGCGTTGCGCTGCGTCCTGCGGGGTCAGTCCGGTAGCAGAGGAATTGAGGATCGCGAGTACGTCAACCGCTGAGCGATTGTGCCACTCGGCATCCTTTGAAATCTCCGCTTGCTCAGTCCGCCGAATCAAACCGTTGCCTGACGAACCACGGGTACTAACAACTTTCGCCGATTGCGCGCGCCCTGAATCATCAGGAATTCTCCCAGGTTCTCTGCGGTAAGCAGACCGACTAGCTTTTGATTTTTGAGTACCGGTAAAGTATGGCAACCGGACGTCTGTAGCCGTTGGAGCGCATTTTCCAACATGTCGGAAGCCTCGGCGAGAACTACATCCCGGTGCATGATCTCACTGACCACCGGATCATCCTTCTGCGCAAGGGCTTTCAGAAGCGCGTCCCGAGTGACAACACCGACGACTTGACCGCCATCCAGGACCGGGAAATCCTGTTGGGCCCCGTTAAGAATCAAGCGCGACAAGTGTTCCAAGGAATCTCCAGGCGCTACGGTTTCAAAAGTCGTCATCATAGCCGCACTAACCGGTAATCCGCCCAAAGCGGATTTCATCAGTACCATGCTCGATTCCTGCGCAGCGCCGATCCACACGAAAAGTGCGATGAACATCAGCATCGGGTTGTAGAAAAATCCGACGATGCCAAACAGGAGCGCCATGCCCTGTCCCAGGTTCGCCGCAATCTGCGTGGCGCGCGTGTATTCCATGCGAGTTGCCAAGAGCGCCCGCACTACCCTGCCGCCATCCATGGGAAATGCTGGCAGCATATTGAACACGACGAGCGAAATGTTCACCAGCAATATGCGCTCCGCGAAGGATCCGGTAGCGATGTCGATTCCCCCCAGATTCATTCCGCCGCGAGTGACGTACAACCAAGTCCAGAGGCCCGCTGCGATAACGACGTTCACGGCCGGACCCGCCAACGCAACCCAAAGTTCCTGGCGCGGGTCATCAGGCATCCTTTCCAGGCGTGCCACGCCGCCGATGGGGAGAAGGGTAATGTCTTTCGTTAGAATTCCATAGTGCTTGGCCGTTAATGCGTGTCCGAACTCATGCAGGACGACGCAGGCGAATAGTCCCAGCATGAAAAGCCCATTTGCCAAGACGACCTGTTGAGTTTTGCCTGCGATTAACCCTGACAGCACGATCCAGGCCATGAAAATCAAAAACGTGAAATGCACCTGCACCCGTATGCCGGCAACCTTACCCAATCCTAGCGACCAGCCCATGGCAGTCACCTCCATTCCTTTTATTCGATACATCTGCAATTTCAGTGCTACTGGTAAGCTGCGCTAATCCGGTAGCGGAACAATAACCCCATGGGGATTCACTTGCCCCCTCAACGCGCCCAGTTCCTGTTCTGAAAGGAAACGCTCGCGCGGGAGATTCAGCATTGTCGCGACTTCATCAACGCAATGTGCCCAACTACAGGAGTTCACGAACAGCATCCCGGATGTTGTCAGTGTGCCTCCCTCATTTCTATAGCCTAGGACGCTCATCTTGTTCTTCTCGGGCTGGCGCGGACCGAAGATCCCCCAGATCGAATGTGGTCTTGTGTGGGCAACAAACAGGCGGGCGGGAACCTCGGGGGGGAAGAGCGACTGAACAACGCTCTCCGCGGCGCGGTGTACTAGTTCGTCGTCAGCGAATTTGTTTCCAAATCTGGCCGGGTCGGCGATACAGACGACTAAGTGCGGGAGTCCTCTCGCCTTCAAGCGCCGCGCGGCGGTAAGAACTTCGAGCAATTGATAACTTCCAATCGCCGCGAGGACAACCTGCGCTTTGTCTGGTTCATGACTCGCCCAGTCGAGCCGCAATCCGCCATCGGCGATCAACGTCCTCGCCTCCTCCGGGGTGAGGAGGTTCGGGATGCTGTCGGCCTTCGGAACGACCAGAGTCCAGATTTGGCCGCGCGTCGCAAAGACCTGGGCCGTCACAGCGGCGGCCGAGTTGAAGTCCACCGGGAACAGCGCCCGGGAAACGGAAATCGACTCTTCCAGCAAGGCCTGCGCCAGACTGGGGTCCTGATGCGACTGTTCGTTCTTGCCGTTTTCCCAAGTATGAGAGGTCAGCACTAACGGGACCGAGAGCCAGTTCTGAGGCCGTCCTGAACGGCCGCAGTTGCGCGCGAAAATGAGTTCCTGCCGGACGACGCCATGCATTTTGTTCCCGAATGCTTCGTAGGTGTGAATCAGGTTGATGCCGGCCTTATTCGCCAGCGCAGCCGCGGCCACCGCCTCCTCATTCAACGCGGTGATGACGGATCCATGCAGGGACTCCGGAATGCCGGGTTCTGGATCGGTTACCCGGAACTTGAGTTCCTCCAGCGTCTTGAGCAGGCGATTGGACTTCATTTCGTCGGGATTCCCGACTCTAGGCCGCAAATGGGAGTTCTCGCGAACCAGCGTGGCAAAGACCTCGTCCACGGCCGCCATGGGAGAAATGCGAGACCATTCGGGCGGATCGCTCCGGTCCCCGTAGGCAAGCTCGCGGAATGGAATGGTGGACGGGCTTGTGAGTTGTGGCTTTCGGTCAACGAACACGTTGTCGCGCTCCAATGACCGGCCGGATTGCGCGTGGCGTTGAAATGCGGAAATAGCCGTCCGCAATTCTAACGGAGGCACCCAAAGTTTCCGCGCTCCTTCGTTGAAACGTCCCGCTGCTTCCGCGCTGAGAGAGGGATTCGCAAGCAAGGGCAAGTTGTGGGCCAGATTCGTTCCTTCTCCTGGAAAACCTGCGCCTTTTGGCGCTACGGCAATACCGTAGGGCAAACGCACCGGATACTTGCTATTGCCGCTGCGGGCGCTTTCGCCTGCCGCCGCTAACCGGGCCTCTATCTCGAGGATTGCCCATAGGAACGCCGCCGGATCGCGTCCGTCAAACACGATCGGATCGAACCCATTGAGCTCCAAGTGGCGGCAGAACCAATCCGCGCCACCCTGCTGCGACATTGTGGTACGCTGGTCGATCCTGCGCCCGTTACTGATCATGATGGGGCAACGAGTCCGCAATCCTCCGCGCGCCACCAACGTGGCGCCCAAGCCGATCCACGCTGCTCCTCGAACGCCCCGTCTGAGAGGAACACCACCAACTTCTCGCCTGACAGCGGCATGTGGATGTACTGTAATTCTGCAAAGCCAAGATAACCGCCTTCGGCCAAACCTCCAGGCGTGTTGTGGTTGATGTGACTGCCGAGGGGGGCTTCCTGGATTCCGCTGTCATTCAACCTGTATGAGTAGAAGTCACGTACGTAACGGGTGAGTCCTTCATCCGACAAGGAATAGCGTTCCGCATGAGCCGGTGTCAGGTTACCCACCAGCAGGTTGAGGGAATCAACAGCAGCTACGCAATGCCCCTGGCCCATCAGCCAACCCCTCGTATGAGCTGTCAAAATGTTTGCGGCGAGGTAACCGGCGTAGGCTGGCACCATGTTGAGCGAGCCGCCTGTATGCCCATCTGGCTTCGGCTTGAAATCATCGCGAGATAGCGTGCGTCCGTCCAGATGGACGTTCCGTGCATACGTCTCGTGTGCCACCAGCCAAAGTGCTGCGCTGGTAAGCTTGTCCAACGCCGATAGTAGTTCGTGGAAAGATACACCGTCGCCCATGACGCCATCGGCGACAAGCCGGCTCGCAAGCGCCGCGATGCGGCCCTGAGTTTCGGAGGTATGGTGAATTTCACCATACCTGTTGGCCCACGCTGAGGCTTCTACGCTTGTGTCGAGGACTACGGTATCTGGATTCATTGTTCTTTCCTGAGTTCATGTCCGAGAATGCGGCACACGGAACGTGCAATCATCAGTTCTTCGTCGGTCCGAATCACTCGGACGGTAGCGCAGCTGCTGTCCGTTGAGATGATGTCCGCCGCTTTCGCGTTCCGCAGCTTACTCAATTCGACGCCGAGAAAGCCTAGCCCCTCACAGATACGTGTGCGGACTGTTGGCGCATTTTCTCCGACACCCCCAGCGAAAACAAGCGTGTCCAGACCGCCGAGGGCTGCCGCGAAGGATCCGATCCACTTCTTTGCCTGGTAGCAGTAGAGGCCCACGGCTTCCGCCACCCGTGGGTTCGCAGCTTCTTTGCTGAGCAGATCCCGCATGTCCGATCCGACTTTGGAAACGCCCAGCAGTCCCGACTCGTGGTTCACCATGCGATGAAACTGCGCCGCGGTCATGTGCTCGGTTCGTGCCAGGTAGTAAATCAATCCGGGATCCAAGTCTCCAGTGCGCGTGCTCATCATCAGTCCTGAACTGGGAGTGAAGCCCATGCTGGTGTCGATACTATTGCCATCTCGCACGGCGGCAAGGCTCGCGCCATTGCCAAGATGAGCCAGAATCACACGGCCCCTTGCGGCTTTGGGATCAACGCGGCCGAGTTCCTCCATCATGTAGGCATAAGACAGACCGTGGAATCCGTATCGCTCGACACCCTTTGTGGAGAGGCGTCGCGGAATCGGTAACAGCCTGGCAACTGGTGGCATCGCACGGTGAAACGCAGTGTCAAAGCATGCAACTTGTAGTAATTTAGGATGCCTCTTCCGAAACTCATCGATCAATCCGATTTCGCCGGGAAGATGATCGGGCGCATACGGCGTGATCCGACGCAATTCAGTCAGTAATGCCGACGTGATCCGTTCTGGCTCCGAGTGCTTCATGCCATGCACGACTCGATGTCCCACGGCGCCAAGCGTTGCAAAACTCGGCTGGACTTCCAACCAACCCAACAGGGCATCCACTGCTGTGTGTTGATCCGGCGCCGAAAGGCGAAGAGAAGGCAGCGCCTTCCCATTTGGACCATCAGCCGCTAGGGTCGCTCCATCCAAACCGATGCGGTCAATCTTCCCTTTCAGCACCCGTACTAACCGTTCGCCGGCATTGTATATCGCAAACCGGATCGTTGATGATCCACCGTTGATCGTCAAGACACCTTGGTTGGGTTTCGTCGAAGACTCCTTATGAATGCGAATGGCGGCCAATCTGTTAGTCTCCTTGGAGATTGCCGTTTGCTACCGAAAGTAGGGTGTCAAAGATCATGGATCACCTTAGGTGGAAAGGCTGCGCGCAGCGCGTTTAGGACTGCTAAGATGTCGATCACTTCCTGCAAGATGGCGCCGCTCACTGGGCTCAAGTGACCGGTCGCGGCGTAAGCCACACCGATGGCGCTGAGAGCCATGCCGCCAATCGCGCTCTGGAGGGCGATCAGCCGCATTCGGCGGCTGATATGCATAAACTCGTCCACCCTCT
This sequence comes from Acidobacteriota bacterium, assembly GCA_039931205.1. GTDB lineage: Bacteria > Acidobacteriota > Terriglobia > Bryobacterales > Bryobacteraceae > Palsa-187. The sequence continues at coordinate 11,528 of JBDTSJ010000037.1, read as the reverse complement.
CAAGGGAGTTGTCGAGGATCACGACTCCTGCGGCCTCTGCGGTTACGTCGCTATTCTGCCCAATGGCGATGCCCACCGTAGCCGCCATCATCGCCGGGGCGTCATTAATTCCGTCCCCAACGTAGAGCGTTTGGGCGGCGGAAGTTTCTCTGCGAACGATGGCGAGTTTTTCTTCAGGACTCTGCTCGGCATGCACTTCCGTGATGCCCACCTGCTCGGCTAGATAGCGTACTTCGGATTCGCGATCACCAGACACGATCATCACCCGGTCGAACTGGTGCTTCGGCCTGAGGTGGTTCACAAACGAACGGCTTTCTGCGCGCGGCGCATCCCGAAAGCGCAAGGCTGCAGCATAGCGCTGGTCAATCACGACCACGCACTCGAGACCACCGGAGACCGGGGGGAGTTGCTCGTGGCCCGCAACTTTTTGCAGGCCCAAAAGCTTGCGACTCGTGATCTTCACCTGGCGGCCGCCGACGGTTCCGCGCAACCCCTCGCCCGGCGCCTCGCTCACTTCGGTGGCCTCCGGAACGGCAATTCCATCGGACTCCGCTGCCGCCAGTATGGCGCGAGCCAGTGGATGCTTAGAATAGCGCTCCAGACTCGCCACCAGCGTAAGTACCTCCGTTTGGTTGAAACCTGTTGCGCTGAGCTGTTCGGTCAGTTTGGGTGCGCCATAAGTGAGTGTCCCTGTCTTGTCGAAAATTGCGGTTCGGCATTCGGCGATTTGTTCGAGTACCGCGGGACTCTTGACGATGATTGCGCGCCGAGCGCAAAGGGAAATCGAACCGATGATTGCGATTGGTATGGCGATGAGCAGCGGGCAGGGCGTGGCGATCACCAGCACGGCGAGGAAGCGAATGGATTCTCCGCTGATGAGCCAAGCGAGGATCGCGACTGCCAGTGCCAGGGGAGTGTAGATCGCGCCCAACCGGTCCCCGAGCCGCCGCAACTGAGGCCGGTTGGCCGCGGAATCGCGCATGACCTCCATGATCTTGGCGTGGCGCGAGTCTGCCGCAAGCTTGGTCGTGCGAATGGTTAGGACCGACTCGCCATTGATCGCGCCCGAAATCACTGTCGAGCCACACGTCTTGGAGATCTGGAACGGTTCGCCCGTCAGATAGGACTCATCCATGAACCCTTGTCCCTCTGTCACCACACCGTCGACCGGGCAGATGTCATGAGGATAGATCACAAGTGTGTCGCCAACTGCAACTTCGGCTAGCGCTACGTCCATGATCGAACCTTCGAGCCTGCGATGGGCCACGGAGGGCATACGCTTGGCCAGAGCGGCAAGCACGGAGGACGCGCTTTGCAATGCGTAGCTTTCTAGCGCTCGCCCGCCCGAGAGCATTAAGACGACAATCGATCCCGCCAGGTACTCGCCCATCACGACGGAAGTTACGACAGAGATTCCGCCGAGTAGATCGGAACCCCAGTCTCCTTTACGCAGCTTGCGGAGCAGGTCGTAGAGAAGCGGAATGCCGCCTACGCTGAGCGTGACAAGCAACGGGACCTGGTAGGTCGCAGCCGTCAAGCGAAAGCCGAAGTGGAGCACGAGGTGTAATGCGATTCCAGTGATGGAAAGCACTGCAATTACTGTCGTCTTGCGTTTCCAGAGACCGGCTAGTGAATTCCAGGGATGGCTCGACGTTGGTTCGTTACGCTGGTTTGCTCCTGGCTCGATTCGTTTTCCCAGATGGTTGGCTGGCGGGTTTTCAAGGGCGACCTTCATCGGAGAGACCCTCGCCACAGCGGCCGTGCATGTTTCAGATCGAGATTTGGCGGGTGACTCATAGTGCCCTCCTACCGATGCTCCTCGGATTCAGTGGCTTGAGTTGCACTGGTGTCGCCGCGGATTTCGGTATGACGAATCCGGCCGCCGAGGTTTGCTGTCCATCCCATCAGGCCGCTGACGATCAGCGATGCGGCGATCATCAGGGGCCCGAACCACACGGGAAACGTCCTGCCGCGCCGAAATAAGGCTAGCCCGGCCAATCCGGCTACGCCGAGCACGATCACCCCAGTGAACGCGACTGTGGCGGCCTCTTCGTGCTGCTCGATGATGGACTTGACGACACCGGGGAGCACTTTAACCCCATCCTCGGCTGACTCGCCAGTAAGGTAGGCGGGCACTGCCAATAGCGCGACGATCACAAAAACACCCAAGGCAGTTTTCATCAGTTCGTCACTTTTTCGGACGAAGCTGAAAAGAAGGAGCGCCAGTCCAAAGGCAGTGCCAAGAACGGGAATGTGGTTCAGTATCAGATGCAGGTGTGTGGGATTCATGTAAGTTGTGCCAGGTGCCGGAAGTTCTGCCCCGTGGCAAATGGGAATCAGTTTTGCATTAGACGTGCACTTAGTAAAGGAAAGCCTGCAAACGGCGAGTCGGCGTGCAGCGAGTCGGAACCGCGTGACCATATTCGGTCAATTAGCCGCGCGCAGTCGGTTTCCGTGATTCTGGGTCTGCGCTAAACTCCTTCGCGAACCTTTCGGAGCCTCCGCATCTTAGACGAACGCTCCATCTGTCCGCCAAAACGCCGTGACTATCAATCAAAATGTGTTGGGAACTGGAGCCGAAGCCCGTCAATCTGGCTGAATCATGCCTTTCCCTGTGCAATCCCAGGGCCGTCATCGTGGATGAGACAGAAGTGCGATTGGCATCGGACGTGCTATTTACTCGGCGTGAAGCTCGCAGTGTCAGAATCCAATCGAGTCAATTCGGTGTTTTCACCCATTCGGGTGCGTACTACCATTCTCGGCGTCGCAATCGGCGGGGCTCTGTACTTGTGCTGGTTGATGCTTCGGCCCTTTCTGGCTGTCATCACGTGGGCCGCCGCTCTCGCGATACTCGCCCATCCGTTGCACGCCTGGCTGGAGCGCAGGACGCGGCCGAATTCCGCAGCGCTGATTTCTGTCTGCCTCGTGGCGGTTGTGGTGGTAGCCCCCATTGTATTCATCAGTCAAAGACTCTTTGCCGAGCTCAGTGAGACTCTTAGCGCCATGGGAACAGATCTAAATTCGGCAGACCTGCGCGCCAAACTTCACCAGTATCCTGCCGTGGCGACTACTCTCGAATGGATGGAAACCAGATTGGATCTCGATCAGCAGATTCGAGCCGCTACGGGGATGGTCGCAGGAAAGGTGTCGGGGTGGGTGAGCGGCTCGGTGTGGTTCTTAACGCAGTTGGTTCTCACGTTCTTGACGCTATTCTATTTCTTCCGGGATCGAACGGGTCTGCTCCAATTCTGTCGCCAGTTCATCCCGCTTTCGATCGCAGAGACCGAGCAGATATTTGGTCGCGTCGCCCAGACGGTCAACGCCCCTCTGTATGGAAATCTCCTCGCTAAGCTAATTCAAGGCGTCCTGGGAGGATTGATGTTCTGGATTTTGGGCCTGCCCGCACCAGTTCTGCTCGGGGCAGCGACGGCGCTTTTTGCTTGTATTGCCGGTAATGGGCACTGCCATTGTCTGGGCGCCTGCCGCGATTTTCCTTGCGCTGAGCGGAAGTTGGATCAAAGCCCTGGTCCTCGCGATTTGGGGTTCTCTAGTAGTGGGATTGATCGACAACTTCCTATACCCGATTCTAGTTGCGGGCGAGCTTCGGTTTCATCCGTTAGCCGTGGTCTTTGCAGTTTTCGGGGGGCTTCTCGCTTTCGGGGTTGCGGGAGTTGTGCTCGGCCCGGTGATCCTAGCGATCGTTGTAGCTCTACTGAGCGATCTGGCACTTAAGAAGTGCAGATACAAACCCAGAAAACTGAAGACCAACGACTCCCCGGGAAGTTGATTGATCAACCGTACAAAACTACTCATTCCGATCGATTATCGTATTGCGGCGTCACACCCGCAGTAGCGAGCCTCCCAACTTGACTCAACTGTACTCCCATTTGCGGAGGAGGGCTCTTGACGTTCGCAGGCCGGGCCAGTCGCCGAGAGAACTGCGCCAGACGCGTTTCTGCCAGTCTGGAAGATCGTGAGGCCAAGCCTAAAGATTTGTCTCATCCCCAAGGCCCACCCGCACTCCAGCTGGCTTTGAGCGGCTTCCCGAACGCAGAAGCCCCGAGCAGAGGAAGGGCGAACCGGCGAACTTCTGCCACGAGACTTTCCAGATCGCGCGCCTCTTCTGAAATCCGGCTTCGTCGCAGAATGCCCGCCACTGGATCACCCTTGCCGAATCGGCCTGGAAAGCATCCGAGAGGCCAACGGGCTCGCCTTCGATCTGCGTTCCTCGGTGATTAAACGTGGCGACGACCGCCGCAGTTAAACGCTCGCCCTCGAACGAGTACATGCGCGACAGAAGGGCGATGTCATAGTAGTCTTTGATGCGACTGTTAAGCAGGCCGAGAACAGTGAGTGCTTCGAGTTTCTCGGCGATAACGGTTTCCTTGGGATAGGCCCGAAGCACGGGCGCAGGCAAATCGAGAAGCGTTGGATATTCGATCTCTGCAGGTGCCGGAGTGATGACATCACCAAACCCAATATCGATCTGCATCGGGATTCGCGCCTTCGCAAGCGTAGCGTAAAATCGGACTCGCACACCCTCGTACTCCGCGTCTTCTTTGATGCGGTTCGCCTCAATCGCGGCGCGATTGAATTCAATGCCGTCTGGTTCGGTGACGATTTCGCACAGCTCACCGACAATGTCTGCGATGTGATCTAACTCGTTGCTTGTTCTGCCGGCGAAATCGATATCCATTGTCGGCCGAGCGAGTGGTGCGCGCCAGGCGGTCAGTAGCAGTGCTCCCTTCAGAATGAACTGATCGGAGAACCGGGACTTCGTCAATCGGTAGAGGAATCGCTCCATCGCAAAATACTGGAGCAGTTCCTGGAACGGGCGTCCCTCCGCACGGGCTCGATTTAGTAGTTGTTGCCGGACGGAGGCGCCCACGTCGCGACCGCTCACAGGATGGCCTCAAGGTATGGGCGCATCACGCTTTGGACGCGATCGATCTCGGCGAATTTGGAGAGTACCCGTAGATTGGGCTTCGTTGGACGCTCGCGATAGGTCCGGAGTGCCTCAATGGCCACGTCGAGCCCGATTTTGTTCCGGTACTTGAAACAATCGGCGATCGTCTTCTCTGGGGAGTAAACTCTCACTCGAACCCCGTCGATGGTGACGACTTGAATGCCAGAGTTGAACGATGGTTCGGAGTACCAGAAGACCCGCAGGGGAATGCCGTCGATCTTTGGAATTTGAGCGTGACTGGGCAGCGCCAGATCGACAGCATGCGGAACCTGCGTAGTGAGACCATGGTGCGCCAGCGCCGAGATCAGGCATATAACCGCTCGCGGAATCCGTATCGCGATGGGGACGAGATCCGGGCTAGAGAGCGGAGGCGAGTCGGTAAAGGCCTCGCCCTACTCGTTCGATTTCGCCGGCATCCCGAAGGGCGTATAGAGTTCGCGGGTGAATCCCGAGCCGGATGGCATTGCCAGTCCGAAGCATACCGCCGCCTTTAGTGAACACGCGCCGTGCTTTCGCCGTTGCTGTATAGGTAACCACCATGGATAGAACCTACGGATAGTATAATTAGTATCCGAGTATACTATCCATTCGTCGTTTTCCTGGGTCAAGGGAGAAGGTCCAGACGAGTCTGGACAATTGACTCCGCCCCTTGAACACTCAGACGAGCGGCGTGAGCCTGATTCCGTTCGTAGTCTGGGCACCGGCGACCCGTTTTCCCCTGAGCTGACCGTGGCAAAACCGTGACAAAATCCCCTGCGTTGAGCCGACTTGGGTTGCCTTTGAGCTAACCCAAGCGGTCTCAGCAGATGGAGTTCGGGCACAGTCCTGGCACAGTTCGGGGGTGAACCCTCGCGATAATGAAAGCTGATCCGCCACGAATTCGACGACACTCGATAACAGCAACCGTGCCAATTCTCACTCTCATCCTCGAGTCACCCTTTCGGAAGGCTACTTGGAACCCAAGTTGCTAACCTACCGCGCGCACACAACCGTGCTGGTAGACTTCAGCGCACCTGTCCAACGTCTCAGTGTCAGCAAGCGCGGAGATTGATCCCGACGCCACCTCCAACGCGAGGCCACCGTGTAACCGACGCAGTATCTCCGATACTCCCAGTAGGCCAGCTAGCTAGAGCTAGCGAGGAGCCGTCCGAGAAATACTCTTGACAGCCACATGTTGTGGAGCCAAAACATGTTTGCCACAATATGCCGTGGACTGTCGGCCCAATTTTCGAATACTCAGACAGGCTCCTAGCAGCCCGACAAAAGGTACTCCGATCGTTCGCGATGCCAGTTGCGTTATCCCGCATGCGTCCAAATTGGGCAGCTTTGACGGAGCGTAGGCGGGAGCCTGTGGAAGTTCATTTTGGGTCACTTCCGACCATAGCCTCCGTGCCTTTAGGTTGCTTGGAAAGGTGTGAAGCGAGAAATTCTTGAAGCTTTGCGGTCCAGCCCCAAGCCCCGTTTCGACAACTAGGCCGAATCCGGCGTCCTCTACCGTAACCCGAGCGACCTGGGAAGCGAAGTATTCTACGGGTGGTGGCACCGCAATCAGAACCGGCGAACCAGATGAGGGAGGACGTGCCTTCCTCGCAGACGCACGCAAGTGCGCGCCCCTGGGAAACTGAGCTCCCTGCACTCATGGTGCGATACCAACACGGTGATAGCCGAAGTTTCACTCGTTAACTAGCATGCGGTCCTCCACTTCACCGTTGAATGTTTTGCGAGGCCTTGGGAACGAGTCCGTTCGCTGCCTCGCGCCACAGATGACCTTGCTCGGTCAGGTGACCGAATGCGGTCGGCATCCTGGCCAGAAAACGGGCTGAAGGAAGAGCAGAAGCAACGACTCTGTGGCGCGGGCCGGAACCCGATGAGTCCGGAACCGCTCGCCCAGCGCCGTCTTGACCCGGTGCATCCGTCGAACGCAGCCGGCGGCCATTGCCGCGCATCAAACGGGAACACTATAAGGAAGGGCTCCGCCGCCTTCTTTTCCGTGCCGGCGGAGTCGCCCTGAGCGCCTCCTGCTTCAGGTGGGTTGCATATTTTTTGATGTTTTCAACGCGTTAAAGAAACACCAAAGTCCTAGATGACCCGTGGGTGATGGCTGCCACCCCAAAGAAGGAACCCGGCGGCAAAAGGCAACTCGGGAAAAACTGCCGCAATACCGTCCTCGGAGTTAGGCCGAAGCTTGGGGCCAAAAAAAGAAGGCAACTGCTCAGTAGCTGACTGTTACATCAACGTGGCCCGACAGTTCCAACAGGTGAGCAACACCGACCGGCTCTTGTCTCAGTAGCGGAACGACCGCATAGCGTTGAGCGTAGTGTTTGGCTACGGCCTCGATTTCTCTGAGTTCGTTGTGCGCCCGCTGGCGCAGCAGGGGTGAGATCGGATGTGCGGCTGCAACGCTGTTATTAATAATCCAGGCCCAAGGCTCGATCCCCGCGCGGCGCAAGTCTGCTTGAAGGTTGGCAGCCTCCAACACCGGCGTGGTTTCAGCCAATGTCACCAACAGTACTTTGGTCTGTTTCTCATCCTGAAGCCGCATCATAGGGGTGGTGATGTGCAAGCTTTTATCAGTTAACTGGCGTGTGATCTCACGGTGATAGGCGCCTGTCGCATCGAGCAACAGTAGAGTGTGGCCAGTAGGGGCGGTGTCCATCACCACAAACTTCTGGCCAGCCTCGCGGATGATCCGTGAGAAGGCCTGGAACACGGCGATTTCTTCCGTGCAGGGCGAACGCAGGTCTTCTTCCAGCAATGCGCGGCCTTCGGCGTCGAGATTTGCACCTTTCGTCTCCAGCACATGCTGTCTGTAGTTCTCCGTCTCCGCATGCGGATCGATCCGACTCACTTTGAGGTTGTCCAAAGAGCCTCTCAGCGTTTCAGTAAGATGGGCAGCGGGGTCTGAAGTCGTTAGGTGTACGGGCAGACCCCGGTGGGCCAATTCAACCGCCACGGCAGCAGCTAAAGTCGTTTTCCCGACGCCGCCTTTACCCATCAACATTACCAACCCGTGTTTGTCTGCGGCGATGATATCAACCAGTGCGGAAAGGCTAGGTGTGTCAAAGATAACCTCACGGTCGTCTTGAATGAGTTCCCTCGAACCGGTTTCAGTGAGTAGTTGCCGTAGAGCATCCAGCCCCACCAGATTGAAAGGCTTGAGAGGCACTTGATCGTAAGGTAATGCTTTGAGCACTTCTGGCATCGCCGCTAAAGCGGCTTGCTCGCGCTCACAAATCGCGACTGCTAGTGGATCAAGTGCCGCTTCACTGCGAGGCAGCACCCCATTGATGACCAGATACTGTTGTGACAGGCCAATCTTCGCGAGTTCTTCATGGGTGCGCACGACTTCACGCAGGGTAGATGGCTGGGCACGAGCCACCAGAATCAGGCGCGTCCGCCGAGGATCAGCTAAGGCTTCAACCGCTTGCCCATATTGAGCGCGCTGTTTTTCAAGGCCAGCCAACGGACCGAGACACGAAGCATCGCCTTTGCCTTCTTCCAAGAATCCACTCCAAGCCCCGGGTAGTTGCAGCAGTCGGATCGTGTGTCCGGTAGGCGCTGTATCGAAAATGATGTGGTCGTAGTCAGCAGTCAGTGCCCCGTCGATCAGCAGCGCCGTGAATTCATCGAATGCCGCAATCTCTGTCGTGCAGGCGCCGGAAAGTTGTTCCTTAATGCTTTTGACTACAGACTCCGGCAGAGTGTCACGCACTGGGCCGACGATGCGATCACGATATGCTTGCGCGGCCGCCTGTGGATCGATCTCTAGTGCCGACAATCGGGCAACCGCTGGAATGGGACTAATCGTGTTGCCAATAGTTACCCCGAACACCTGGCCGACGTTAGACGCCGGGTCGGTGCTTACCAGCAGCACGCGTTTTCCTTCTTCGGCAAATTGAATGGCCGTTGCGCAAGCAATCGATGTCTTGCCGACGCCACCTTTGCCAGTGAAGAAAAGAAATCTCGGCGGCTGGTCTAGAAAGTTCATGACGTCCTATCTATTAACGGCAACCCGCGGCGGGTTTTCATGAGCCACCGGCGGGGACTGGAAGACTCTTAGCTTTTGCCGGTCCGCTCACACCCGCAAAACGAGCCAGTTCGTCTCGCTCAGGATACCGGCCTTTACTGACGATGTTTCCGTTGACCAAGATCAGGGGCAAGCACGCGTTACCTTCCTGAGTGAGCAAACCCTTCACCGCTGGATTCCCAACAAACTCTTGCGGCTGCTGTGACAGGTTGTACCGCTCAACAGCGACGCCTTGATTTGCGAGCCAATGGAAATCGGCGCTGAAGCGTGGAAGTACCGGATCGACATCGGGGCCACAGACACCGGTCGAGCAACACATCGGTGGATCGTAAACTTGGAGTTTTATCATTTTAGCTTCCTTCCTATTGCAGCTTAGTTCTACCCAACGGCCCTATCCTTTGCGACCTCCTGCAGGTAAGTGCGGATCTGATCTAGTACCTTTCGGAGCGAGGACAGCCTTTCTTCGTCGTTACCTTGCACAGCCGATCTTCAACGCTATGGTGAAGGGAACTGCCACGGATTCTCGTCGAATTTCGCTTTACAGCCAGCCGAGCAGAAGTGGCTGGTTTTTCCGGCGTATTCCGATGTGCTGGCGGCTTGGCTTGGGTCTATTTTCATGCCACAAACCGGATCGGTTTCCGTAGAGATCGTGGCCGGTGTCGTCGTCATATGGGAGTTCAAGAAGCAGGCTAATGCGGGCATTGTTTCGCCTCACGCTACCTCAGATCAATTTGGAGCGCAAAAGTGACACGCTTCAGGGTTTTCCGTGATGGCTTTTCCGGATAATACCAAGCATCTTCACGTTGAGCCATAAAAAGCGCCAAGCTTGGTATGGGAGAAACGTACGCAAGAACAGAGTCAGGCGGGTTGGCTTGGTGGCGTAGAACCAGTTTTGATTTGGCATAAAAACACTCCCGTGGCTACTCCGGAATCAGTTGCCAGCCCGGACGCAGGCGAGCCTTGTACAAGAACATGTGGTGCAGCAGGATCTTGATCCAGTGCCCAGCAAGGCCGATCTCACCGAAGGTGTTGTCCATATCGCGCCCATACTCCGGATACCGGTCAAAGTCCGGAACAATGGGGAAGACCGTGATGGAGGCTGCAGTTCCTGTAAACGGGTTTGCGCCCGCCGAGGCCACGCATGCCGCTCCCATCTCCGCCATGGAAGCGGCGTGCGTCGGTGCCGAGCCACCCCTGACCATATCCACAATGCTTCTGGCTACGGCCTTGCCGATCATCGCCGAGGGCATTCCCGTTCGCGGCGGAGCCGGCGAGATCTGGATACCCTCGGCATTGGTGTGCGGCTCCGAAATCGGATGTGGCGGTGCAAATGCGATGCCCGCCGCGAACATGTGGGAGTACGCCGGGCTCTGGTAGTAACGCGGCCAATCGCTCGCTTTCCACTCAGCGAACGGCTTCTTGGTGTAGTTGGCATCTACTTTCATGAAACCGCTTGGCGCGAAGACATTGGCACTGATGTCCTCGCCTTTGCGGTTGAATGCCTTGAGGCCTACGCCAGTGAACGGAGGCAGCAGCATGGCCATGTCAAACGGCACTTCAGCTAGCCCGCGATCCAGCGTCTCAATGTGCGCCACTCCTGGTTCGACGGCGCGCACGTGCGCCTTCGTGATCCAGCGAATCCCGCGTTCTGCAAACAGAGACTCCGCAAAGATTCGGCCCGGTGTGACGTAGCCTCCTCGCCGGATATGAACGCCGTTGACGCCGAAATCGCCCAACTCATATTCGTTGGTGACGAAAACGATATCGGCCTTGTCCCGAACCCCGTGTGCTCGCAGTTCAAATTCCAGATTAACGACGTACTCGAATGCCGCGCCCTCGCAAGTCGCCGCACCGTGCCCAACGCCAATGGCAAAGCGCTGCTTCTCACCGCGCTTCATACGTTCCACCTTTTCGAGAAAAACGCGCGCGGTCTCCTCGGCATGGCTGGCGGTGCAAACGGAAAGGCTGTTCTTGCCAGGTCCTAAGCCGCTGGTGGCATCGAAGTTCAGCTTGGGTCCTGTCGCGTTGATGAGAAAGTCATAAGTGAGCTTCTCGCGTTGGCCCTGTTTCCCTTCGATCGTCCACTCGTATTCAACGCTAGGCTTAGGGTCGTCTCCCGTACCCTCGGGGTGGAGCGCTAAAGCCTTGGCCTGCTTGAACTCGATTCCATGATTCTTGTAGATAGGGGCGAGCGGGAACGTGACTTGTTCTGGCTTCATCAAGCCCACCCCAACCCAGATATTGGACGGAATCCAATTGTATGTGGCCTGAGGAGAGATCACGACAACCTGGTCGTTCTTCCCCAGCCACTGGCGCAGAAAGGCCGCGGCCGTGTGGCCCGAAATTCCTGCCCCCAAGACGATGATTCTTGACATGCAGCCTCCTGGCTTCTTTGGGTTCCCGTCAGATTCTCTTTGCCGTCATATCAATGGCTTCCCGGTGATCGCCGAAACCACTGTCTATGCGGTCGGAGAGTTCTCGGCGGTTTGTTTGCCGATCATCACCCTTGTACTCCGAGCTTCCGCAGGAACGTCA
>JBDTSJ010000036.1:0-96830 GCA_039931205.1 Acidobacteriota bacterium | reverse complement strand
CGCGCACGGAGCGCGAATAGACGATGCCGGAGAGAGAAATCACCGCGACGTCGGTGGTGCCTCCGCCGATATCCACCACCATGTTGCCGGCCGGTTCGGTAATAGGCAGGCCCGCGCCAATCGCGGCCACCATGGCTTGCTCCACTAGATACACTTCGCTGGCTTTGGCATGATACGCGGAGTCGATGACCGCGCGTTTTTCCACTTGCGTAATTTCGCTGGGAACACCGATGATGATGCGCGGATGCACCAGCATCTTTCTGCCGTGCGCTTTCTGAATGAAGTAATTCAGCATGCGCTCAGTCACTTTGAAATCGGCGATGACGCCGTCTTTCATGGGACGAATCGCTACGATGGAGCCGGGCGTCCGGCCGAGCATCTCCTTGGCTTCTTTTCCAACGGCTTCCACATCGTTGGTGTTCTTGTTGATCGCTACGATCGAGGGCTCATTGACCACGATGCCTTTGCCTTTGGCGAAGACAAGAGTGTTGGCCGTGCCCAGATCGATGGCGAGATCCGACGAAAAAAGACTGAAGACCGACCGCAGGTTCATATTAAAGGTTCACCCAAGCGCGCAGCGCGGCGACCCTGAGGTTGCTCGCTTGCGCTTACTGCTTACCCACGGTTGCTCCCGCCCTCTGCAAGGTACCATAGTACCGCCGGAGGGGCAACGTTTTGTTTTATTTACGAGGGATTTGAAGGACTTAACGCCGTAAATGGTTTGCTGAAGACCGAGGCATTCAGCCGCCGTGTATGAAGGCGGTATAAAGGCGATGGCCCCTTCGAATGCGGGTTGAGCTAAGATAGAAACCGCTTTGACTGGGTTGGCCAACGCGAAGGTCCGCGTCCGCACGGCGGTGTTGGATGATCTGCCCGCTTTGACGGACATCCACAATCACTACGTCTTGCACACGCATGTGACCTTCGACCTGAAACCATTCACCCCGGATCAGCGCCTGCCGTGGTTTAAAGATCATTCTGACGGCAAGCGTTATCGGATTCTGGTGGCGGAAGATGCTTCCGGCGTTGCGGGATACGCATGTACTGGACGGCATCGCGCGAAGGAAGCTTACGATACGACGGTCGAAACCAGCATCCAGTGCCGGCCGGATTGGGTGGGCCGCGGACTGGGGACGCTGCTCTACACGTCGTTATTTGAGGCGCTGGCAGATGAAGATATCCACTGCGTGGTAGCCGGAATCGCGCAGCCAAATGACGCATCGAACGCGCTGCATGCGCGTCTTGGCTTCCAGATTCTCGGCACATTCAGCCAAGTAGGGCGCAAGTTCGGCAAGTATTGGGACGTGACTTGGATGCAGCGTCCGCTTAGCCCGTAAACGCCGGATGGAGCGCCGCAAGGGTGTAGAATGCCCGTAGACGTTCCGACAAGTTGCCCTGATGACCACTGCTTCCAGCGCTACTGGGCTGCCTTTTGGCCAAAATCGATTCCTGCAAGCTTTGTGCGCGGCGATGGGACTGGTGTTGCTGGCCAGCGCCTGGCATTCGGTGCAGGCGTTCGACTGGTGGCTTGAGAGCGCCCTGGCGCTGGTGTTTCTTATGGTGCTGGCATGCACCTATCGCAAGCTTGCCCTTTCGGACCTCTCGTATCTGCTGATCTTCATATTTATTGGACTTCACGAATGGGGAGCACACCACAAATACGCGAGCGTGCCGTTGGGTGAGTGGATGAAACCGTGGTTCGGCACCACGCGCAACGACTATGACCGTCTGATGCATTTCGCCTACGGATTGCTGCTGGCTTATCCCATGCAGGAGTGGTTCGTGCGCTCCGCTGGGGTCCGCAACGGATTCCGCTATTTTCTGCCCATTCAATTCACCTTGGCCTGCAGCGCGGTCTACGAAATCCTGGAATCTTGGACAGCGTCGGTCCTATCGCCCGCCCATGGCCAGGAATTCGTGGGGATGCAGGGCGACATCTGGGACGCCCAGAACGACATGTTCGTGGCGGCAATAGGGGCAGCGCTAGCGATGGCCATGCTGGCGTGGGTGCGCGCTCGCGAGGGAGTTCCGGAACCAGCAGGCCGACCGGTGGATCGGTCGCTGCATAGCAAAGAATCAGGCCGGCCTGAGGGAGAATCAGGCCTGAGGGCCTGACCCGCCGTCTTTTTTGGACTTGCGGAATGCCGCCCAGCGTTTCTTCTGTGCCGCCGCCATCTTCTTCTTCGTCGCCGCGCTGAATGGTTTCCGGGTTCGACTACCGCCGGCCGCACCCGTCAGGCTCTCTCGCTTGTTGGAGAGAAAGGCAGGCGGACGGCCCCGCCGTTTGCCATGGGCCCGAGCCAGGAGTTCGAGCGAGGCAATGGCCTCGTCGATGACATCTCTTTCCCGACGCAAATCCGAAATAATTTTAACAAGTTCCATAATGCATTCCCCCAACAACTGTAAACCCGCGAGCTAAGGCGTGTGATTACAATGGTACATCTTGCCTCCCGGCCTTGCCACCTAAACCAGGACGGGTTGCACGCCGTGACCGCTTTCGACGTCAAGTTTTTATTGAGCGCCTAAATCATGGCCGAATGGACACTGAAGTACGCAGACGCCCGCGGCGAGGTTCACCAGCAGGTGGCCGAAGCGGATTCCGAGCGCGAACTCCGCGACCGCCTTACTGACCAAGGCTACTTGGTCTATTCCATCAAGCCGCGCTTTGAGGTCATCGCGCCTGGATTAGCGCCCAAGCGCAACAAACTAAATCTCGAAAAATTCCTCATTTTCAATCAGCAGTTCGTCACCCTGATCCGTGCCGGGCTGCCGATTCTGAAGAGTTTGGACCTGCTGGCCGAGCGCCTTACCGACCCCAAGCTTTCCAAATACATCCAGGGCGTGCGCGAGGAAGTGAAAAACGGCTCGCTGCTGTCGGACGCGTTTGCACGGCAACACGTGTTCCCTCCGATCTATGTCACCAGTGTGCTGGCAGGCGAGCGCAGTGGTTCCCTTCCCGACGTTCTGGACCGATTTATCACCTACCAAAAACTAGCGCTCTCGGTGCGCCGCAAGCTGGTCGGCTCGCTGATCTATCCGGCGGTGCTGATCCTGTTGGTTATTTGCCTGATCGTATTCCTGATCACCTATGTGGTGCCTAACTTCGCGGATCTGTACCGCAGCATGGATGCCCAACTGCCCGCCCCCACACAGATGCTGATCGCGATCGGGACGACGGCGCGCAACTACGTGCTGGCGGGCTTCGCCGCCCTGATTGCCTCGATTTTTGGGTTTCGTTATTGGATGCGAACGCCCGCAGGCGGCGAGAAGGTGGACCGCTTCCTGTTAAGGATCCCGATCGTCGGCGAAGTGTGGCTGAAATATCAGGTGGCCCAGTTTTCGCGCATGCTGGGGACGCTGCTAATCGGCGGCATTCCGCTGCTGCAGGCTTTGAATACGGCCGGGGAATCGCTGGGTACGCAAGTGCTGCGAAGCGTACTGCAGCAAGCGTCAAAACTAGTGCGTGAGGGACAGTCGCTGTCTGCTTCTCTTCGGACCACCAGCGTTTTCCCCTCGCTGTCGCTGGACATGATCGAAGTCGGCGAATCCACCGGCGCCCTCCCGGCGATGCTGACCAGCGTGGCCGAATTCTACGAAGACGACGTTTCCACCCGTGTAGCGGCCATCCTGACGCTGGTGGAGCCCATGATCATGATCGTGATGGCGATTTTCGTTGGCTTCGTTCTCGTCTCGCTGTACTTGCCCATCTTCTCGCTGGCGGATTCGATCCGTTCGTGAGCTCCTCGCACGAGATCAAGCCGGTTGCGACACCAGTCCGCGATCCCGCAACCCGCTCAGCGCCAGCCCGTAGCGTCCACGTACGCCCGTCTTTTCGAAAATGTGCTTGAGATGGATTTTGACGGTACCCGGCCGAATCCCCAAATCCATCGCGATCTCTTTGTTCTTGAAGCCCTGTTCCACCAACTCCAAAACCTGCTGCTCCCGCGCCGTGAGACCACTCCGCGGATACCTGTCTGACCGCGAGGAATCCCGAAACACGCAATCTTCCATCCAACTGCGCCCCGCCGCCACCGTGCGCAGACACGATATCAGCGCCTGGGCACCCGCGGTCTTACGCAGAATCCCGCGTGCCCCCGCCTGTAGAAACCGCAGAGCCTCCGCCTCCGTGATGGACACGCCCCAGACCACGATGCCGGTCTTATGGCCGGGGAGTTGCGCGTCCCCGTTCAAGGGCGACCGCCACTCCGTCAGCCAATCCAGAATCGCCTGAATCCCAAAGGCCTTATCCAGAACCATCACGTCCGGACTCTGGGTTTGCATCATTTCCGTGGCCTGCTTCAGCGAGTCGCAAGACTTCGCAAACCGCAGATCCCCGGACGCCGTCAGTAGCGTCTTCACGCCTTCCGTGGTCACTGGCTGGGTATCGCAAATGGACACCGCCTTAAGCGCGACCGCGACTGCCTCCGCGGGAGGAATCTCCACCTCGCGGTGTAGGCTCTGATTCAAGTGGCCAATATCTAGTTCGCTGGTGTTCGTCATGGTGGTACTGAAACTCCTTCATTTATTACCGGACCCGGCTATTCCCGGCGCAATAGTGCGCTTATCGGTTTGGGCTAGACCTTTGTTAGCTTTTGATCCTTACTTCTTTTCTTTGCTTGTCTGGAGCCTTAGTACGGGAAAGTGTGGAGGACTCTCATGCTATGATCACTTCTAGTCGAATAACTCCTTTGATACGCTTCCCGAATCGTTCCGGACGACACCATGCTGAAACATGATCCGGCCGCGTCCACCACGCGGCGGGCGGTGGTGCTCACTCCTGACCCGTTACTGGTCAGTGAACTAGAACCCCTTTTAATTGCCCAACTTCCAGGTGTCCCCGTAACTCACCTGGACCGCTATCCCGCGCCCCGCGACATCGGCACTCAAATCGGTTCCGCGCCGTCCCAACTGGTCTTCCTGGACATGTCTACGAACCCGGAGCAGTCTCAGGCTTTGCTGATGGAGCTGACTCGAATCGGCGGCGGAACTCAGGTGTTGGCTCTATTGAACGGAGGAGACCCCGATGCCATTCTCCGGTGCCTCCGCGCTGGCGCGGCCGACTTCCTGATTCAGCCTTTTACACCCGAACAACTGGAAGCCGCGCTTAGCAAAGTAGCCCGCTTCCAACCCGCGGCTGACGCAGCCGGTGGGGGCGAACAAAGCAAGATCATCGCAGTGATGCCTGCCAAAGGAGCCTGCGGGGCCAGCACCCTGGCTTGCAATCTGGCATTCCAGTTCAAACGCATGGGATTCAAACGAATTCTGCTGGCGGATTTGGACCCCATGGCCGGCACCATTTCTTTCCTCCTGAAACTGAAGTCCTCCTTCAGCTATCTCGACGTTCTGCAACGCGGCAGTGAGTTGGATCCGGACTTGTGGAAATCGACCGTCACCACCACCAACGGCATCGACGTGCTGATGGCGCCAGATATGATCACGGACGCGGGCGGACAGACACAGGACGCCTCACCGATCCTGAACTTCGCCCGGCATTCCTACGACGTCGTGGTGGTCGATACCGGCAGCGTGTATGGGGAATGGAACCTCAGTCAGGCACGCGCGGCCAACGAAGTCCTGCTGGTGACTACCAATGAGTTACCCGCGTTGCAATCGGCGCAGAGGGCTCTCTCTTATCTCGAAACCAACCGCATCGGCCGTTGGAAAACCCGCTTGGTGGTCAACCGCTATCATCGCGACGTGGGACTGAACCGCGAGGTGATCGGCACGGCATTGCATACCGAAGTCTTTGAGACCATTCCCAGCGATTACGAGTCCGTGCAAAAGGGCCTGATGGAAGGGAAACCCGTGGCGCCTGGTACACCATTCGGAAAAGGGCTGGCGCAGCTAGCCGACCGCTTGGGCGGGCCCGCCGACAAGGAAAAGAAAAGCAGTCCCAGTGGCGGAGGCCTCACCAGTCTGTTGGGCGGCTTGTTCTCCAAGGGTAAAAAGTAGACAATCCCTCAGATGCCAGATAACCAGGTCGATTACATCGAATTCCCCGCTACCGACATCGCGGCCACCAAGACGTTCTACGAAGCCGTGTTCGCCTGGAAATTCGAAGATTTCGGCCCCGCCTACACCAGCTTCCAGGATGGGCGGATGCAAGGCGGATTTACGACCGGAGAGAAGGGTCCCGCAAAATGGCCCCTGATCGTAATCTATGCCGACGACTTAGAAGCTGCGCTGGAGCGCGTGAAGACCGCCAAAGGGAACATCGTCAAACCGATTTACCCGTTTCCCGGCGGACGCCGCTTTCACTTTGAAGATCCCAACGGCAATGAGCTTGCCGTGTGGTCAAAGTAAATCTTAGGGCTGCAGTTCCAGCTCGATCTTTTTCTTCTCCGCATCGATGGCCGCGATCTTGAAGCTGCGGATCTGGCCAGTGCGCAATTTATCCGGCTCAGAGGCTTCGCCCGCTCCCCCGCCCGTCTTCCACTTCTGCGTGAGCATGGACGTCAACGCCGAAAGGTCCACCTTCTGGGTGGTGGCCGCGGCGGCTTCCTTCTTCACTTCCGGCAGTGCAGCGAACGCGATCACGCCCTCGCCTAATTCCACCTTGATCCGTTTGCCGGATGCGTCGACAATACGCCCTGTGACCACTTCGCCGACCTTGTGCTCAGCCAGGTAGTCGTCGGTCGACGTCGGTTCCAGAGCCTTCATGCTGAGACGGATGCGGCGGCGAGCCTTATCGGCTTCCGTCACAATGGCCTTCACCACTTGCCCGACCTTCAATAGTTCGTTGGGATGATTCAAGCGCTTTTCGCCGGTAATATCGCCGATATGAATCATGCCTTCAATGCCTTCACCCAGTTCGATAAACGCTCCGAACTGCGCCAGGCTGGTCACGGGAGCTTCCGCGATCGCGCCCACGGGATACTTGCGCGCTGCTTCTTCCCACGGATCGCCCAGGGCTTGCTTCAGACCCAAGGCTACGCGCTTGTCAGCGGGATTCACGCCCAGGATCACGACATCCACTAAGTCGCCTTCCTTGACCACATCCGAAGCCTTCACGTTGCGCTTGGTCCAGGACATTTCGGAAACGTGGATCAAGCCTTCCAGGCCCGGCTCCAATTCCACGAACGCGCCGAAGTCGGCCACGCGGGCGACCTTGCCCTTGATGCGCATGCCCTGCTGATATTTTTCGGCTGCGACAGTCCAGGGGTCGGGCTGCAGCTGTTTCAGGCCCAGCGAAATCTTGTGTTTTTCTTTATTGACCTTGAGGATGAGGACGTTGATGCCATCGCCGATTTTCACGACGTCGGACGGCTTGGCGCCGCGCGAGTAGGTCATGTCGGAGATGTGCAGCAGACCGTCCACCCCGCCCAGGTCGACAAACGCGCCGAAGTCGGTGAGGGAACGCACGGCTCCGTGTATCACCGCGCCTTCCTCGATGCGATCGAAGGCCACCTGCTTGGTGATCTTTTCCTGCTCTTCGAGCACCACGCGGCGATCCACCACCACGTCTTCACTGGCCGTATCCAGCTTGGTGATGCGGCATTCGATTTGCTGACCCACCAGCTTTTCCAGATCGGCAATCTCGCGAACACCGCTGCGGGAAGCCGGCATGAATGCGCGGACGCCCACATCGACGCGCAAGCCGCCCTTGATGGCTTCGAGCACGGTGCCCGAGATGGTGCTCTTGTTGGCGAACGCCGCTTCCAAGCCCGACCAATCCTTGGGGATCTCCACTTTGATAGTGGAGAGCAACAGGTTGCCCTCGTCATCGCGGCCGCGAATGGAGACGATCACTTTCACGCCCGGCTTCAGCGTTCCAGAGGGGTCCGGCGGCAGCAGTCCATCGGTCTTGCGGCCGATATCGACGAAGACCGCGTCGGGGGTGACGGAAACTACCGTGCCCTCCAGCGTTCCCGCCGATTTGTGATGGGACTGTTCAAATTCAGAGAGAATATCGCCAAACGAGGAATCTGCCGGATTTTCTGGCATTCCTTCCTGTAGAGACGTCTCGGGTGTTTCGGGGAAATCAGCGTGGGTCATTGCGAGAGAAACCGGCGAGCTAGTAACCGGACCTTGCTATTGTGTCACACTGTTGGCCCGCGCAGTAGGATACCTACTTGACGTGCTTCTCCAGCATCTTGCGGCGCACCACGCCGCCGTAGACGTTCCCCTTGGAATCCACGCCTACGGCTTCCGCGCCGCTGTGTTCTTCGGTGGTGGATTCCATGTCCTCGATGAAAGCGAATACCTTGCCGTCCTTGGCGCTGCCGATGCGAATGCCCTTCTTCCAGCCAGGCTCATCGGGGCCCCAAGATTCCGAATCGGCGACGTAAAGCGTATCGTCTTTGGTGATGAACAGGCCGCTGGGACGGCCGAACTGCCTCCATTCCGCGAGGAAGCGGCCTTCCTGGTCCAGGATCTGAATGCGGTTATTGCCACGATCGGCGACGAACAGGCGTCCGCGTGAATCGAAGGCGAGGTTGTGCGGACCCATGAACTCGCCTGGACCCCGGCCCTTCTGGCCGATGACTTTGATGCGCTTCCCGTCCTTGGTGAACTTGACGATGCGCGAGTTGCCGTAGGCGGGAGCGTGGCCCTCTGAGACAAAAATGTCTCCGTTGGGAGCGATGGCGATGGACGTGGGTTGATCGAAATTTTCTGAGAGCGTCAGCAAAAGCTTGCCGTCTCTGGTGAATTTGAAAACCTTGCCGTCGATGCCGGCTTGCGCGTCGCTAATCCAGACGTTGCCGTCTTTGTCGACCAGGAAGCCGTGAGGAAAACTGAAAAGTCCCGATCCCCAGGTGTTCAACAGCTTGCCGGAGGAGTTGTAGACCAGCACAGCCGGCTCCTTGCGGCCGGCGCACGAGTTTTCGTTGCAGCGGCCGAGAACATAGAGGTTCCCATCGGGACCCTCCATCACTCCGGTGATCGCGGGCCAGGTCATGCCTTTCGGCAACTCCGCCCAGTCGCGCAGCGTGCGATAAGGATTCGGGAGGTTGTTGTTGGTGACCGGATCGTTGACTTGTCCGTAACAGCAAACTACTCCGATGAGGAACACTAGGGCACGCATGACAGTTATTTTACTTACAATGAAGCGATGAAACGGCTGCTCTTGATTTTGTGTCTGGCCAGCGCTGCCTTCGGGGCGGGGCCGGATCACGTCGATATCACGTGGTTTTCGATTTCCAATATGTATTACGAATTGGGATCCACGAATGTCATTACGGATGGCTACATCAGCCGCATCCCGCAGAGTGCGTTCTTCGGCGGCGGAGGCGGGCTCGCCAACACGCGCAAGGGTTACAAGCCGGACGAGAAGGGCGTGGCACGCGTATTGCAAGCGCTGGGCGGCAAGAAGAAGGTGAATCTGCTGCTGACGGGGCACAGTCATTTCGATCATTCGTTCGACACAGCCACATGGTCGCGCTTGACGGGCGCGAAGGTGATCGGTTCGAAGACTACGTGTTTGCAAACGCAGGCGGAAAAGATTCCAGAGAAGCGGTGTACGGCGGTTTACGGCGGAGAGAAAATCAAGCTGGCGGACGGCGTCACGATGCGCGTGATTCGTTGGAATCATAGCGGCGATAGCGTTGCGAATCCCGAGCAACATACTCCTGTCGAACTTACATCGGTTCCTCGTGCGGACGCCGAAGGCCTGCACGCGGGCGTGGCGGAAGATTTTCCGAATGGCGGAGGGAATCGCGCGTTCCTGTTCACTGTGGACGGGCCGGGTGGGCGGTATAGCTGGTTCTTCCACAACTCCGGCAGCGCCAGCGATCTGGAGTCGCCCATTATTGTGGACGGCAAGAACTACGGGGCTCCGCTGGAGAATTTGAAGGCAGCGATGAAGGAATCGGGGTTGGAAGCGGTGGACTTGTGGATCGGCACCGGCGGATCGGCGATCGCGCGGTTGGTGCTGCCGGTGGTCCGACCGAAGGCTTACCTACCCGTCCACTGGGATGGTTTGTATGGGGCGTTCGAGGCGGGAGTGCCTAGAGCGTATAGGGATGCACCGTTGGAGCAACTGTTGAAAGACGGTGGGATCACTTTGGTTCGGCCTCAGCAGTACATGGACAAGTGGCGGCTGGACGTATCCGGTGTGCGGGCCATTCCGAATGTCGAGGTCAAGCGCGCGCTGGGATTTTAAGATTACTTGCGTAACGCGGCGGTCCAGTTTTGCAGCAGGGTCAGCGGGCGCGAAGCGGAGACGCCGTCGTCTACTACCAGGAACTTTTGGCCGTCAGCGGCGACATCGTAGGTGATGCCGCGGGACATGATGATGCCGTCGAACAGTTTCTGCACCTTGCCGACTTCGAGCGTACCATTGCGCACCGCGACTTCGGCGGCCATCAGTTGTCCGTCTTGCGTGACGTAAAAGATCTCTTTGCCATCCCGGCGCCAGCGCGGAAGTCCGCCGCCGTCGGCTGAGATCTGGCGCTTTCCGCCGGGACCGGGGAAGGGGGCAGCGTACACTTGAGTCACCCCGGACTCATTGGATTGATACGCCACCAACTGGCCATCCGGTGAGAATTGAGCACGTAGTTCGTTGAACGGAGTCTGCAGGAACACTTTGGGCTCGACCTTCCTGGGCTCGCCCGGCGCACCCCCTTGAGTTGGGGTTAGCAGCAGAATCAACAAGTCACTGCCCGTCTTTTCCCCATTGCGGCGAAACAACAGCAACTTCCCGTCCGGAGATACGCTGCTGACGTATTTGCTAACTGAATCTTCCAGCAGAAGTTCCTCCGTACCCGTACCATTTGAGGCTTTCCGGAACAAATCGAAGCGCCCTTTTCTATCCGAGCCGAAATACAGAGTGTTTCCATCCGGCGACCAGTGCGGTTCCAGGTCATTTTTTGGATCGAAGGTAAAGCGGGTGGGAATGCCTCGCGCCACGTCGAAGATCCAAAGGTCATCGTTGCCGGAGCGGTCGATCATATTTGCGGCGAGGCGTTTTCCGTCGGGCGACAACGAGATGCCCCCTATCCGACCGGTCCAATCCCCCAGGTTGCCGAGCACTCTCCCGGTTCTGTCTTTCCACACCAACCGCGACTGGCCTCTGGAGGCTCCGGTGGCGTAGACCAGCAGTCCGGCTGGCGAAACCGCAAATACTGGGATTCGCCAAAGATTGGTATAGGTTAGAATTCCTTCGGCAATGGGCATGGCCTCGCCGGTGGTTGCCAGTTGGTCCACGTCGAAGGGCTGCGCCATCAATGTGTTTTCGCGAAGGTAGAGCAGATGTCCAAGCGCAAAGGCGGCGGGGGAATGCGCCTGCGCGACTACCTTCCCTGCCTTTGTTGGTTCGTCCAGAGAGCCCACATGGACGGGCATGTCGCCGGCCTTGGAGTCGATATAAAGGAAGTGGCGGCCGTCCGGTAGGAACCACGGCTGGCGGCCACCCGCGGGCGTGGCGCGTGCCGCGGCGCCACCTGACGCAGCCACGCGAAAAACCGGGCTATCGGTGCCATTGATGCTGAAGAGAATCACGCCGTCGGCATTCCAACTGCCTCCACGCAGGGCGTTTGTAATATCCGTGATGGGGACGGGCGGGCCACCTTGAATATCAATCTTCTTGAGTCTATTCTCCTGGCCGAAGGCGACCCAGCGGCTGTCGGGGGACCAGAAGGGAGTCGCGGCGGATTCGGTGCCGGGGAGGGGTTGCGCGGTGGCGGAATCCAGGCGGCGGAGCCAGAGTTGCTGCTTGCCGTCTTTGGCTTTGGCGCCGTAAACGATGCGGGTGCCATCAGGCGAGATGGCGGGCATGGCGAAGGGGGCGGAAAAGTCGTAGTCGGCGTTGTCGGGAGGCAGTAACGTCGTGTTGACGAGGCGGAGTTCGGGAGGGGTTTCGCGGAAGTGGATTGTGGCCAGGGCGGTGACGGCTGCTAGTGCTACGGCGGCTATGGCCCAGGGGAGGCGGGCGGCCCGGGAGGCTGCCTCAGGTTGCAAGCCTGCCCCACTTGGCTGAGCCGGGGATTCGGGGGTGGATTGGATTTCGTCGATGGCTATGCGGGCTTCGGCGATGGATTGGAGGCGAGTTTTCAGGCTGCGGTCCAGGCAACGCTTTAGGAGCTTTCGAACGGGGGCGGATCGGATCGGTTCCAGGTTGATGGGCGCACGCAAGACGTCGGCTAAGGTGTGCGAGATGGATTCGCCGCCGTCGAAGAGGCGCTTGCCGGTTAGCATTTCCCACAGGACTACGCCGTAGGACCAGATGTCGGCGCGGCGGTCCACTGTGGCTCCGGCGGCTTGCTCCGGCGACATATAGGCGGCGGTGCCCATGATGGTTCCTGCTTGGGTCATGCTCAAGGTGAGCGTGGGCGAGTTATTGGGATCGCCGGACACGGACGACGCGGGGGACGCCATGGCCGCGAGTCCGAAGTCGAGCACCTTGACTACGCCGGCGGGCGTGATCATGACGTTGCCGGGTTTAAGGTCGCGGTGAACGATGTTCTTTTCGTGCGCGGCTTCGAGGGCCTCGGCTATCTGACGGGCGACGGTTAGGGATTCGTCTTGCGGCAGCGCGCCACGTTTGATTCTGTCGGCGAGGGTTTCGCCTTGGACTAGCTCCATTACCAAGGCGCGCTGGCCCGAAGACTCTACCAGTCCATAAATGACCGCGATGTTGGGGTGGTTCAGGGCGGCCAGAATCTTGGCTTCGCGGTCGAAGCGGGCGAGGCGTTCGGGGTCGTTGGCCATGGCGTATGGCAGAACCTTGACGGCCACTTCGCGTTCGAGTTGGGTGTCGAGCGCGCGATACACCTCGCCCATACCACCTTTACCGAGCGGCGCCACGATTTCGTAGTGGCCGAGTTTGTCTCCAATCGAGAGAGGCATGGGGTTTTGTACAGTTTAACGCTAAACGAACCCAAGCGTTTTATCGACTTTGAATGTTTTCAACAACATGTTGGGTTCGTTCCGTAAATTTGCTATGTTCGCGCCCATTCCGCCTTTCCTCCGGCCTTTTCGAGCGCGCATCCGACAAAGAATGCCACGGGCTCGCGGGAAACACGCCTGGCCTAAAGACGCAAAGATGCGCAACGAAGATAGTTAGACGTTTATGCGTCCGGCTACTTCATGACGCCGTTCTTGGTGAGGAAATCGTGGATATTTTTGTAAATCATGGTGCGCTGTTCCGCCGTGAAGTTGCCGTGGCCGCCGCCGGGAATGGTGACAAGCTGGTTGGGGACTTTCAGGCGGTCGAGGTCGGCTTTGAGTTTCACGGCCTGGGGATAGGGAACGGTGGGGTCCGCGTCGCCGTGGATGGTCATGATGGGGGGCAGGCCAGCGCGGACGTAGGTCATGGGGGAGACTCTTTTGGCGATGTCCATGCGATTGGGGAGGCTGCCGAACCAGCGCGCGGCGGCGGCTCGAAGATTCGGGCCGTCGATCACGTCGGGTACATCGTAGATGCCGAACCAATTTAGGACGGCGGCCACTTTGGGGAGGGGGGCTCCACTGAGGCATTCGCGATCCAGGCCGGCGCTATCGGGGATCATGCCGAGCGAGAGGGCCAGGTGGCCTCCAGCGGATTCGCCCATGACCACGATCTTGGCGGGATCGATGTTGTACGCGGTCAGCTGGGCGGGCGTGGCGATGAAGCGCAGCGCGCACAAGCAGTCTTCGAGCGCGGCGGGAGCAGGGGCAACGGCGCCGAGGCGATACTCCACGTTGATCACATTCCAGCCCATCTCCATCCACGGGAGCAGGTTCACGATCGCGGCTTCCTTGTTGCCGGCCACCCAGAAACCGCCGTGCATGTAAACGAGTGTCGGCTGCGGAGTGGTGACGTTGCGCTTCTGGTAGACGTCCAGCTTGAGGTCCATGCCGCCCATGGTCAGATAGGTGATGTTGGGGCGCATTTGATATTCGTTGGCCAGGTGCTGGGCGAAATCCGCGGGAGTCTGCGCGGCGAGCGTGGTCATTGCGGCTACTAAGCCACCGATCAGGAAGGGGGTGCTTCGAATCATGGATGAGATTGTATCAGCAGAGCGCGCCGATGGACACGGCCAAGACAAGCGCGCTGCGATACTCGTCTTACGGTCGTGGGTGCCGGTCCTACGCCTCGGCTCCACCAGTGTCGCCGCAAAGCGGGGCACTATCATTTGTCCCGAAAACAATAGTTTAGTAAAAGTCCATCAAATTCGTTGACTTTTGTTGAATGGTAATGAAAGTGTATGTTTTTTGATAATATTTGTGGTAATCTTTCTTGACTTTAAATCTGCCTCGCACTAGTGTTGGGGGGTGTTTATGAAGTAGTCCCAAGTGGGCGCTACGGGGCCATTGTTTTGCTAGATACGACACTTGTTGATTTCTTGGCCGGCTGCCTCTTTCGCTCGAATTTAGAATGAACAAAATGGGGAGGAATTGATGTGCAAACTCAAGCAGATAGGTCTACTGTTAGCACTAATAGCGGGCTCAACTAATGCATCCGGGCAGGACGCGACAGAAGGAGAAGTGCGTCGAACCTCCCAGTCCGGCCTTGTGGAGTTCAACTCAGCAACCAAACAAGTGACGAACCACGCGGTACGAAACATCACCAACTCAACCGCGCCACAGAGGAACACCCGATATCCGCTCTTGAATGTTTTACGAAAGACGATACTTGGGAAGGCAGACTTGGTCCCTAGTGAAGAGGCTGCAGGGAGGCCGTTTATCGAAGGCGTCGCATTCACAGTGAATGGCAAGGCCATGACGGCAGTGAGCTGTGGTTTCAGTCTGGAGGCCACTCCAGAGCGTCCAGCCCTGCGAGCGATCATGATTGGGAAACCGCTCATGGTTGGGAAAGACTGTGAAGCTGTGTTTGATATTGGCGATATGGACCCGCGTGAACGCGAAGCCCGGACCCAGGAGTATTACGCTGCCAATCCAAAAGCCAAGACCGAAAACGACGCTAAGCGAAATTTGTCGTTCTGGATTGAATCTAGTGGGGGGGCCCAATTGGAATGGTTCGATCCCGTCAACATCAGGGTGAGCGCTATGCAGAATGCCATTACTTGGTTTTGGGACGCCTTCAACCCGCCAAACCCGTTCCCGAACGTTTGGTACTCGCTCAACACAGAATGGTTCCCGTACTCTGGATGGAGCCAACAGGCGGGGCCAATAGCGATCCCTGGATATGGTGGTCTCTACGTTGGCATTCTAGGATTCGCCCTCCATGTTAACATCGGCTTCCCAGCATGCTTCTTTCCCGACCCTTACAATCCTGTGGTGTTTCTCTACTATGATTTTCTCGAAACCAGAGGGTTTTGGGGAGGCAATTTCGGGGCAACTGCCCACTACGACCTATTCGGCCCGCCTTGCATTAATCTCTTGACACCGGAATTCTCGGTGATGCTATTGTAGCCTTAGGATGACTGTAAAGTTCCTGCCGATCGCCGTATTCACGAGTGTAGTGGCCAACGTGATCGCGGTATTTTCGCTGCCACTCTACAGTCGATCGCATTTATCGTCCGTTTCGCCCGGTCCGTTTCAATCGACAGCAACATTGTTCCAGGTTTTGACGGGCGGCGCGCGGTGGTTCCACCTGATCTTTCCGCTGTTGGCAGCGTTGGTGATTGCTTCGCCCTTCAACTTCCCGGTGTGGCGTCCTATGCGGTACGGGGCACTGATTGCTTTCTGGACCTACTGTGTATTAGGCGGTTTTTCCATTGGTATTTTCTATCTTCCCTCGGCGGTCTTGCTCACGTGGGTGGTCCGAAGTGGCGCAGATGTGGAACAAGGATCGTCAGTACGTCAGCTTGGCGCTCGTCCACGCCCTGGCGCGTCCCGCTAGGTCCAACTGTCTGCAACCGAGCCATGGGCTGTTTGCAGCGAGGCCAACACGTTTCTAAGCGGCCCGGACCTTACCATGCACACGGCGCTCACACTCTGCCCCATGCGAATGTCGCGGGATGTGGCGCCGATTGACATAAACCAAGCAGCGCGGTACGATACTCGCCGGGCGCGGCTCTCATTCACTTCAACCCCGCCCGGTCATTATCTAAGGGGTGGAACACCTATGCGATTGAAATATTTAGGACTTATGGCGCTGGCGGGAATGCTGATCAACACCGCTCCGGTGAGTGCGCATCATTCGTTTGCGGCGGAGTACGATTCCAAGAATTTGTTGACGCTGACGGGAACGATCAGCAAGGTGGAGTGGACCAATCCGCACATCTACATCCATCTGGACGTTAAGGACGCCACGGGCAAAGTGACCACGTGGGCGCTGGAAGGATATCCGCCGAATACGTTGAAACGGACGGGGTTCCCGCGGGGCGTCTTGAAAGATGGCGACACCGTCACGATCACCGCATACAAAGCCAAGGATGGATCCAACACCGGGGCGGGGCGCGAAGTGACGTTTAAAGACGGCAGCAAGAAGTTTGCCGGTCCGGTAGGGAACTAGGAGATGCCAATGACGAAGAGCATCGGTTCGATCCTGATTGCCGCGGCGGCGGTGGTCGCGTTAATGGTGAGTGCTCCCGCGGCTGGACAAGGGCAAGACAAGGCCAAGGGTGGAAAAGGCAAGGCTGAGGCGAAAGGGCCGAATCCGGACGTGAAGCATGCTCCGATTCCGCGTGCGGCGGACGGGAAGCCGGACTTGTCGGGCACCTGGCAGGGTGGCGGCGTCAGTATCAATGGTGAAGCGGGCGCACCTCCGCTGCATCCTCTGCCTCCGGTGGATGCGCATACCATTCGGCGCGAGCCATTAGTCTATAAGGCGGCCTGGGAGACGAAGCGGGCTCCGCTGGATGCGGCGTTGGACGATCCGACGTTGTTCTGCCTGCTGCCAGGGGTTCCGCGCATTTCGACCATGCCGATGCCGCTGGAAATCGTGCAGACGCCCAAGCAAGTGGTGATTTTACATGAGGCGTTTCGCGCGTGGCGGCGCATTCCCATTGATGCGAATCTGAAGCATCCTGACGATCTGGTGCCAACGTGGATGGGGGATTCGGTGGGGCGCTGGGAGGGCGATACGTTCGTGGTGGACACCATTGGCTTCAACGACAAGAGTTGGATCGCGGCCAAGGGGATTCATTCCGAGGCGATGCACGTGGTGGAGAAATACACGTTGAATACCGACGGGTCATTGACGTTCGAAGCCATGGTGGAAGATCCTGCCGCGCTGGAAAAGCCGTATTACACGGGCTCCCTGCTGCGGAGGCCGATCGACGTGCGCGTGGAAGAGTACGAGTGCATCGAGAATAATCCCGATCCTGGCCACATGAACAAAGCTGCCGGCCGCGCCAAATAGGAGCTGTATGTGGAAGACGGTTCTAGGCTGCCTGCTGGCGGCCGTGGCAGGCGTCAGCTTTATCGTATTGCAGGACGCCCAGGCACAAGGCGGCGGCAAGGGGAAGGCCAAGGACAAGGGGCCGGAGCCGTGCGAGCGCGCTTGCCTGGAAGGCTTCGTGAACCAGTATCTGGATGCTCTGGTGGCGCATAATCCGTTCGGGCTGCCGCTGGCGTCGAAGGTTAAGTTCAGCGAGAACGATCAAGTGCTGGATCTGGGTGACGGGTTGTGGAACGTCACGACTGGATTCGGTAAGTACAAACTGATCGTGGCGGATCCCCAGTCGCAGCAGGTCGGGTTTCTGGGAACGGTACTGGCGAATGACAGGCCTACCACGCTGGCTCTGCGGTTGAAGCTGGAGAATCGCAAGATCAGTGAGATTGAGACGCTGGTGACGGTATCGAATCCTGCTGGCGGACCCGTTGGTCCGGGAGGGGCGACGGGCGCGGCGGCGCTGGACGCCCTGGGGTCACCGGATACGGTGTTCGCGCAGGCGGAGGGACAGAAGAACACTCGGGAACAGTTGATCGCATCGGCGAACGCTTATTTTGATGCGCTGGAGCGTGGGGATGCGGGGTTGGCGCTGTTCGATCCGCAATGTAATCGGATCGAGAACGGCGTTCAGGTTACGAATAATCCCACGCCGGCGGGCAGCGGGCGCGGTGGGGCTGCTGCGAATACGCTGGATCCACGCGCGCTGGGATGCGCGGAACAGATCTCCAGCAGAGCGTTTGCGAATTACCAGGTGATTTATCCGCGACGAATTCCGGTGGTGGATGAAGAGCGGCAGGCGGTGTTCGGATTCTTTATGCATCAGCAGCCGGGGGATTTGCTGCAGGTGGAATCGCCGGGCAAAGGTGTCTACAAGTTTTCGGAAGCAGCTTCGACGCCGGGGTTTGTGGACGTGGCGCAAGTGTTCAAATTTGTGGGTGGACGGATTCGCCGGATGGAGGCGATGACTACCAGCGTGCCTTATGGGACGCCAAATCCATTCTTTGGAGATGACTGGCGGCGGACCAAGCAGAAGTAACAGGAGCAGGTGATGCGACGAACCACTATCATTTGCGGGCTGGGAGTGATGTTGTCGGCAGCGGCATTCGCACAGCCGGGGCGAGGACCGGGTGGACCTTGCGACCGGACCTGCCTGGAAGGCTTCGTCAATAATTATCTGGAAGCGATGGTGGCGCATGCTCCGGAGCGGTTGCAGGTGACCGAGGATTTCAAGTTCTCGGAAAACGATATCGATCTGAAACTGGGCGAGGCGTTGTGGAAGACTGCCAGCGGTCTGGGCACGTACCGGTTGTATTTCGCCGATCCGCAGCAGCAGCAGGTCGGGTTTTACGGGACGATTCGGGAGAACGGACGTCCCGCCACGTTTGTACTGCGGCTGAAGCTCGACAACCGGCGGATTGCCGAGGCGGAATCGCTGGTGTTGCGTGGGGCGGCCACGGCGCAGCGCATTGAAATGGAATCGCCCGATCCGGTACTGATGGAAACGGTACCCGTGAGCGAGAGGCTTGCGCGCGTGGAACTGATCGCGCGCACCAACCTGTACTTCGAGGCGATCGAGCAGGGGAACGGCAAGGTGGCTCCGTTCCACCCGGAGTGTGCGCGCTTTGAGAATGGGATGAAGACCAGCGGGACCAGTTGCTCAGATCAATTGGACACCAAGATTTTCGACTACATCCAGAAGATTTATCCGCGGCGGTTCATGGTGATCGACGAGGAGCGGCAACTGGTGTTCGGATTCTTCATGTTCCATCATCCGGGCGACATTACGTGGACCAAGAACGCCGATGGTTCGCGGCGCGACATGGGAGCGGCTGCCACGCGGCCGTTCGCGGTGGACGTAGCGGAGTTATTCCGCATCAAGGACAAACAGATCCGCAAGATCGACGCGTTGATGGTGAGCTTCCCATACGGGCAGACAAATCCGTTCCTGCCGAAAAAGTAGGAGCGAAATGCGGAATATAGTGATGGCATTTTTGGTGGTCTCCGGGCGAAGTTACGGCAATCGCAGCAGATTTAGAGGCATCGGACTAGGTTTGCCCCTATAATATAAGTCGTGGCACGTGGTTTCGAAAGCAAAGACGTAGAACAGCAGCAGTTGGACGCGGAAGAGCGTCGGGCGAACGCAAAAAAAGCGGTGATCAGCGCGGAGCGGGTGGAAGTGGAGCGCAAGCGCGATGGACTGATGTTACAGCGCACGCGTGTACTGCGCGAAATCGAAGCTTCCAGCAATGAGCGGCACCGGAAGACACTAGAAACCGGGCTGGCTTTTCTGGATGAACAGATTTCCGGACTGGGTCTGGGCGAAGCCGTTCGGTAACCCTGCAACAACTCCGTTAGGCCGCTGATTAACGCCGATGCACGCCGATAAGGCGGAGCGCTTTGGGCGCCAGCCAGAAGAATCCAGCCAAAAACAGGACTACCATTCCCAGCACCACCAGCGGAAACCAAGCCATTAGCAGACTGGAACCGATGGTGACCGCGTCTTCGGCCAGGCTCAGTGCGATGTTGGAGACGGGCTCGGGGCTGGTGTTGGCGACGGCGCGGATGGCGGCCTTGGTTCCGTGCGAAGTTAGGGCGACACCTCCGCCTAACAATAGAGCGATTACCTGGATGGATGGGTCGGCGTGTGCGAACGCCGCGAAGGCTAGGGCAGCGCCCGCGGGTACGCGGATGAATGTGTGCACCGCGTCCCACGCCGAGTCGACCAGCGGAATTTTGTCGGCTACGAACTCAATCATGTAGAGCGTGGCGGCGACTCCGATGACCCAGGGGTTGGCCAGGAAATCGAGCTGTCCAGGCAATGAAGCCAAGTGGAAGCGCTGTAGCAAGCCTAAGGTCGCGACCGTGGCGTACAGGTTCACGCCCGAGAGCCAGGCGGAGCCCATCGCGAAGCCTAACGTCGTGATCCAATCCGGCAAGCTACTCCCCCGTCATAAGATGAAAGATATGCGTTGGTCGATCCAAAATCAAGTTCCCCAGAATTCTTTTGACTACTTTGAACATACGTTGATTACGGGCAACGGGTTCCGCGAGTATGACGTGCGCTGGCTATTGGGCAAAGAAGTGAATCCCAACGGCTTTATCGTACTGGGCAAGAGCTACGGCACGTACGCCAAGCGCGTCTTGGGAGAAAGCCACGTAGCCGTGGGCCATGACTTCCGGAAGTATAGCCAGGATTTGTGCAACGCCTTCATTCTGGGCTTGCTGTCGTCGGGCGTGGACGTTCTCGACATCGGGCTGGCGCTATCGCCGATGTTGTATTTCGCGCAGCATCACTTGAAATGCAAAGCCGGGGCGATGATTACGGCCAGCCACAACGAAAACGGCTGGACGGGTATCAAGATAGCCAAGGGATTGTCATCAACGCTTGAGCCGGACGATATCATCGCCTTCCGCAGGATTGTCGAGGGAGGCGATTACGAGTCGGGCAAGGGCTCGTATGAAATCGTCGAGGATTTGTATAAGCACTACGCCGATGACGCCCTGAAGGGTGGTCCGTTGGCGAAGAAGTTGAAGGTGGTGGTGGCGGCGGGCAATGGCACGGGTGGACGATTCGCTCCGGAGATTTTGCGGCGTCTTGGGTGCGAGGTAATCGAGCTCGATTGCACACCGGACTGGGATTTCAAGCGCTACAACCCGAACCCGGAGGATGTGGCTTTTCTGCACAACATCTCAGACGCGACAAAGTCGCACGGCGCGGATCTGGGAATTGGGATCGACGGCGATGGGGACCGGATCGGCATTGTGGACGATCTGGGTCGCGAGATTTATTCGGACAAGCTGGGTCTGCTTCTGGCTCGTTGGATTTGTCCGCAGAATCCGGGCCGCGCGGTGGTGATCGACGTGAAGAGTACGGGATTGTTCTATGACGATCCGCTGCTGAAGCAGAGCAAGACGGAAGTGATCACTTGGAAGACGGGCCACAGTTACATCAAAGCCAAGGTGGCGGAGACGAATGCGCTGGCAGGGTTTGAAAAGAGCGGGCACTGGTTTCTGAACCATCCGGTGGGTCGCGGATACGACGACGCGGTGGCTTCGACCGTGACGTTCCTGCGCATGCTGGCGGCCCTGGGGCAACCGCTTTCCAAGCTGCACGACGCGCTGCCGCAGACTTGGAATTCGCCCACGATCGGGCCATATTGCGCGGACGACGCGAAATACAAATTAGTGGACGACGTCACCGCGATGTATCGGCAGGATCAGGTCAAGGGTGTGAAGATTGGCGGGGAACTGATCAAAGACATCATTACGGTGAACGGCGTTCGGTTCGTGATGGCGGACGATAGCTGGGGGCTTTTACGAGCTTCGTCGAATAAGCCGTCGCTGGTGATTGTGGCGGAATCGAAGAAATCGCGGGACCAGATGTACGACATCGTGGAACATATTCAAGACCGGCTGGCGGCTACCGGCAAGGTCGGGGAATACGATCAGCAATTGCCCCCGCGGTAAGCCCGGCGCAGCAGGGCAGGGGCCAGCAGGGTAGTGGCTACGGACATGAAGACGATGGTTCCGTAAACATTCTGAGAGACGACGCCGAATCCCAGGCCAATCTGAGCCACCACCATACCTACTTCGCCGCGCGGGATCATGCCTACTCCGACACGAATGGCCTGTTGGCGTCCGAACGGGAGCGCGGCTAATCCGCAGCCGACGAATTTAGAGAGCACGGCAGCGACGATGATGATCGCGGCAAACGCGAGACTCGCGGTGGACTGGAAGACGGAGACGTCGAGATGCAAGCCAATCCCCACGAGGAAGAACGGGACCAGCAGCGACGTTACGCCTTCGGTCAAGTCATGGACGCGCCGCTCGACGGTTTCCGACAGGGCCATGCCCGCAAGGAAGGCGCCGATGATGGCGGCGACACCGGCGTAAACCGCCAGCAGCGATAACGCGAACAGCAGGCAGAGCGCGACCGTGAACTCGGCTTCAGAGGCGCGAAGACTTTGTTGCACCTTGGGCAACCATTTCCGCATTGCGGAGGAGCCGAGGGTTGCCACCAGCGCAGTGAATCCGATCGCGAGCGCGGCTGTTATGGCAAGGTCCAGGTAATTCACTTCTCCCCGAGCCATGCTGCTGACGCCCGCGAGTACGATTAGACCCAGGATGTCGTCGATGACGGCGGCAGCGAGGATGAGTTGGCTGGCCCGATCCGATAACCAGCCTCCCGCGGCCAAAACCTGGGCGGTGATACCGACGCTGGTGGCGACCATGGCGGCGCCGATGAACACGGCTTCGATTGTGGGCAGGCCCCATAGCGCCGAGATGCCCCAGCCGCACAAAAACGGGAGAACTACGCCGGCCAGGGCGATGCCGGCTGCTTGTGCTCCGACGGCAAGCAGTTCCGACGAGCGGACTTCGAGGCCAACGCGGAAGAGGAGAAACATGACGCCGAGCTCGGCCAGTACATTCGCGGCGTCGGAGAGAGCGATCCAGCCCAGGACGTGCGGGCCGATGAGGATTCCCGCGAGAATTTCGCCGGCAATACCGGGCTGGTGGAGGCGCTCAAACAGCTCCGCTAGAATTTTGGCGGAGACGAAAATAACAAAGAGCGCGAAGGCGACATTATGCATGGAGACTACCTTCATCCTATGCGGAATTGCTACCATCGTGAGTCATGAAGATTGCACTAGTAGGCGGCACGGGATTCATTGGATCGAAGATCCTGGCGGAGGCGGTGAATCGGGGGCACGCCGTGACGGCGATTTGCCGGAATCCGGAGAACATTCTGAAGCACGAGAAAGTGCGCGCTGTTTTCGCAGAAGTTACCGATACAGCGGCGCTGACAAGCGCGTTCGTTGGGAATGACGTGGTGATTCACGGATACGCGCCGCCCCGGGACACGGAGATGGTCGCGCGGATTGCAGCGCAGACGGCGGGGACGAAGTCGATTATCGCGGCAGCCAAGGCTGCGGATGTCACGCGGATTCTGGCGGTGGGCGGAGCGGGTACGCTGCTGATCGATGGCGTACGCAGCATGGACCGGCCGGAGTTTCCCAAACAATTTGAGGGCGGGGCCAAAGCTACGGCCGTAGTTAAAGAGATCCTGCATGACGAGCCGGGGATTGAATGGACGGTGCTGAGTCCGTCAACGATGGTCGCGCCGGGCGAGCGGACCGGGAAGTTCCGGCTGGGGCTGGACGATTTGCTGGTGATGGCGGACGGGACCAGCAGGATTTCCGTGGAAGATTATGCAGTGGCCATGGTGGATGAGTTGGAGAAGCCGCAGCATACCGGGCGGCGATTCACTGTGGGGTATTAGACGAGCCGGATATCAAAGCGGCCGGGAGATTACGCAGGCGTTGATGCCGCCGATTCCCATGGAGAGCTTGCCGCTTAGCCCGGGAGGAATATCGCAGGGTTTGTCGAACACGAAGCGGCTGTGCATTTCCCCGATGGTCCGGTTCAGTTCCATGGGGGTTAGGGGGGTCGGGAACAGGTGGCCCTCCGCGTAACCTAGATACTGCGCGGTGAGTTCCCAACCTCCGCCGGCGCTCATGCCGTGGCCGAAGGTTCCTTTACGGGCCGTGACCAGGACGTCGTCGCCGAACATGGAGCGCAGATTGGTCATTTCCGAATAATCGCCCGGTGTGGCGGTGGCGTGCACGTCCCAGGTGCCGATATCCGAGGGAGAGGCTCCGGCCTGCTGCAGGGCTTCCATCATGGCGGCGCGCGGGCCGTCGGGAGAAGGCGTAATGATATGCTCCG
This sequence comes from Acidobacteriota bacterium, assembly GCA_039931205.1. GTDB lineage: Bacteria > Acidobacteriota > Terriglobia > Bryobacterales > Bryobacteraceae > Palsa-187. The sequence continues at coordinate 72,883 of JBDTSJ010000036.1, read as the reverse complement.
CGTCGGAGCTTACGCCGATGCCGATGGGTTCCATACCCAGTGGCTGGAAGCCTCTGGCTTTCAAGTATTCCATGTCGCCGACGATCCAGACCACGGAGCCGCCGGCTACGTGCGTACCCTGCAGGCGCGTGAGTGGAGCGGAGAGTCTGCGGTCGGCCGATAGGACGCGCGCGTTGTAGAAAGATCCGACGGTCAGTGGATGGGGCGGCGGATCCGTTGCGCCAACAACTACGGCTTTGGCCTCGCCGCTACGAATCGCGCTCATGGCCAGGTGGAGCGCTACACCGAACGTGGAGCACGCGGCCGCCGGAGCGAAGGCCATGCCGGTGATCTTGCCTAGAATCGAAATCTGAGCGGCGGGCGTGTTGTGAATATTCCAGATAAGGTTGGCGGAGACGTTCCAGGGAGGCTCCGGTGCGTTCCACTTTTCCTGCAGTTTGACGCGGCTTTTTTCCTTTTCGCGAATAGCGTGGAGTTTGCCGGCCTCGATGCCGCCTTCGATGGGCAAGCCGTCGATGTGCGCCAGTTCGTCCAGGTACTCGCTCAAATTCGCTTCGCGGCCGGCCCAAAATTTATCCCAACGCTCCTGGGATTTGTGCAGGGCGACGGAGGCCTCGTAGATGGTGTGGATGCTGCCCAGGCCGGTGCCGACATAGACATGCGTTTGCGCGCCGAGGTCTTGCAAAACCTGCTCCAGGCCGGGGTTCTGGCCGAGCGCTTGAATAAATGCACCCACAGCGTAGAGCGCGGGGTAGTCCATCTTGTCGACCAAGCGTTGGAAATTGCGGGGAGCGAAGCGCTGGCCGATCCAGCCCTGGTAATCGGCGAAATCGAACTCAGGGGTTCCCACCAGGAAGTTGTCCGGACCGTAGCCGTTGAACGGGGTGAGCCAGGTTTCCGCCGTTGCTAAATTGCGGCGGAACGCATCGATGTTCGGGGACTTTGGTGCGACGAGGCCCCAGCCGAAAACACCGATCCGTTTATTCATTCGGTACGCGGTCGATTGAGCTTGTGTGGCACATGAACAACTAGGGTAACAAGATCCATCCGCCACGGCACCATGCTGTAGCCGCCGGTAGCCGCAGGCCGCCTGCTACTGTAGGGATCTGGATTCTTTATGAAACATGGACTTCTTCTTCTACTACTTTCGCTGGGGAATGGCATTTTCCTGTCGCCCTCGGCATCGGCTGGCGTGGCCTCCTTCGCGGCAACCAATCAAAGCATCACTTGGACGAGTCTGGGTGGTAACGCCGCAGGCCAGGGCCAGAGCCGGGTCACGTGGGGCTCCTGCGTATTCGCGGACGGGATTACGACATGCACGGTTACCGCCGCATACACGGGAATCGGCAACGGCGGCACGTTGACAGCGGTCCTTGCTTATGCGGGCAACGGATTATCTCCCCTTACGGTGACCTCGATTACGCCCGGAAACGACCTGGTGTCCGCCAGTCTATCCAGCGGGTCATTTCTGATCACGCTGACACCGACCAATGGGGAGGCGGCCACGTTTTATCAACCGTCCATCAGTCTTTTTTTCAATACTCCTACCTGTACCCTCAGCCCAACCTGCTCGGTAGGACAGGTTGGACTTACGGCGGGTGCGACGATCTCCGGGAAAATGAACGGCACGTTCGATGCGACGCCTGTGATTCGCAACTCACAAGGGGTGATTAGTGCAAGCGCGTTTGGAGGATTCTCCGCTCTAGCCCCCGGTTCGTGGATGGAAATTTACGGGACGAATCTGGCTACCGTGATCTCACGGGAGTGGAGCGGATCGGATTTCAATGGAAATTTGGCGCCCTCAACACTGGTGGGCACTACGGTCAAGATTGGCGGCCTGACGGCCTTTATCGATTACGTCAGTCCCGGCCAGGTCAATGCGCAGGTGCCCTCGGGTGTTCCCAGCGGACCGCAGCCGGTGGTTGTAACGACGGCGGGCGGCGCGAGTTTGGCTTATACGATCACGGTGAAGGCGGTGGAGCCTGGTCTGCTGGCCCCGGCGGTGTTCAACCTTCCGGCGGGCCAATATGTAGCGGCTCTATTTCCGGATGCGGTCACGTTTGTATTGCCTCCCATCAGTGGTGCGCCGACAGCGCGGGCAAAGCCGGGCGACACGATCACTTTCTACGGTGTTGGGTTTGGTCCGGTGACGCCGGATAGCCCGGCTGGCCGAATCGTAACCGGCGAGAACCATTTACAAGCTACGTTCCGGGCTTCCTTTGGAGGCGTCTCAGCAACCGTAACATTTGCCGGACTGGCGGGTGGTTTCCTGGGGTTGTACCAGTTCAACGTCGTGGTACCGAATGTCGCGGCCAGCGATTCCGTGGCCTTCACGTATTCACTGGACGGCGTGAGCGGCCCGCAGTCCTTGGTGATCGCCATTAGGAACTAGCTCCGCGGAGTTCACCGGCCAGGCGGTAATGTCTCGCGGTACTCGGGGTACATGGTTGCCGCGCCCCCCAGGGCGGCGGCGCGGGGAATCTTGTACTGTTTGGCGAACTCGTCTAAGAACGGATTCTGCCCGGGCAGGAAACTCTGGACGCGATCGCGGAAGTGGAAAGGCGCCTCCTCGACGTATTCGCACGGATAGAGCCAATTGGAGAGAAGATTCGTTCCCTGGGTTTCCCAGCCCGCCGTGGGATTCAGCACGAAATCCTGGCTTTTGATGAGAGGGGCTTCCAGGTAATCGGGATCTTCCACGATGCTGACGTGGGTCAACGAATCGCCGTGACGGATGAAGTGTTCGGTGAGCGCGATACGGTCGCTGGAGGGGAGTCCGTTGCGGCGATGCCAGCCTTGTTTGATATGGGTGGTGTAAACGGTAAAGATGTTGCCCTGCCATTCGCCGGTGGAAAAACCCATCCAAGTGTGGGGAGCGAACTCGGGCGGATGAGGGCGGCCGTCCAGATAGATTGTGCGGTCCTGCTCATAGTTGTTGATGTATTGGCGCTGGGCCACGATGGCCTGGGTCTGCGAATCGCGCACATCCCAGACGCGCAGCAGCAGAGGGCCTCGATACATGTAGGCTGCGGTGTGGACCTGGCACTGATGTTCCTGGGCTGTGAGGCGATCGGGGTCCCATGCCAGGGCCCATTGGCGAGCGTTGTCGTTGATAGGCAGGCCCAGGTAATCGGCCAGGGCCGGGCCGGGGATGCGTTCCGGCTGATCTTCATGGAAAACGGGCGCCCAGATCCCCGTCAAATCGATCTGAGCGAGCGCCGGGGAGGGGGCGACAAGCGCACCCAGAAGCACTGCCAAAGGGCCGTATATGCGAAAGGCCATGTCTGGTAACATACCAGACACTGCGGACGTATATAGTGGGAACGAATCGCAGACCGGTTGGGGGCACCCGGGAGGGACCCGTCGGGATTAACCGAGGTCACTAAACTTTAAGATGCGCTCAAACAAGATCATTCTGTCGCTTGGCTCAGTCGCGGCGCTGGCCATGACGGCCTGGATGGCCGTGGCTCAGCAGCCTCGTCAAATTACGGAAGATGTCCTGAGGGACGCCGGTAAGACCGGTGAAGAATGGGTTACTTACGGCATCAACTGGTCCGAGCAGCGCTACAGTCAACTATTCCAGATCAATAACACCAATGTGAGCCGTTTGGGCATGGCGTGGACCATGGATATTCCAGCGGCGAGCGGCAATGGAACGACGCGGCATGAAGGTACGGCGCTGATCTCCAATGGCGTGCTGTACAGCATTGGACCGTGGAGCGTGGTGTACGCCGTGGACGCGCGGACCGGCAAGGAAATCTGGCATCAGAATCCGGATGTGAATCAAGCGGTTTGGCAGTCGCGTATCTGCTGCGGCGTCGTGAATCGCGGGATTGCGCTGTATGAAGGCAACGTGATCGCACCCGTCGTCGACGGCCGGCTGCGCGCTTACGATGCGCAGACGGGCCGCGTGGTGTGGGATACGCGCGTTTCCCCCGAGAACATGCCGTATACGATCACGATGGCTCCTCGCGTGATTAAGGGAGGCAAGGTCATCATCGGCGTAAGCGGCGGCGAGTACGGTGTGCGCGGCTTCTTCGATGCCTATGATGCGAAGACCGGCGTGCGCGCGTGGCGTTATTACACGGTGCCGGGCGATCCGTCCAAGCCGTTTGAACAACCGGAATTCGCCGACTGGGCCAAGACTTGGGACGCGAGCAAGAAATGGTGGGAACTGGGCGGCGGCGCTCCCGTGTGGAACGGCTTCGCTTACGATCCGGACACCGACACCGTATACGTAGGCACGGGGCAGCCGGCCACGTGGACCGATATGTCGCGCGGCAAGGGCGACGCCCTGTGCACCGATTGCATCATTGCGGTGCGCGGCGCCACTGGCAAATACATCTGGCATTATCAGACGACGCCGGGCGATAACTGGGATTACGATTCCATTGCAGACATCATGCTGGCGGATCTGCCGATCAACGGCAAGAAGCGCGCGGTGCTGATGCATGCTCCGAAGAACGGTTTCTTTTATGTTCTGGATCGCAAGACCGGCGAGCTGCTTTCGGCCGAGCCGTGGGTCACTGTGAGCTGGGCAACCGGCGTTGATTTGAAAACCGGACGTCCGCGGGTGAATCCGGAAGCGAATTACGGGGCAGAGAGCATCAGCGTGATGCCGGGTCCTGGCGGCGGGCACGTTTGGGTGCCATGGTCGTTCAATCCGAACACCGGCTTGGTCTACATTCCAAGCACGATCGGCGGCGGCTATACGTATCAAGCGAATCCCGAGTACACGCCTTTGCCGACCGACATTGGTCCGACGGGTCGCGGAAATATGAACATGGGCACGGGGCAGGCGAAAGGCAAAGCGAAGGGCGGACCTCCTGTTGGGTTGGCTCCGGGGTTGGATGCCACGGCTGTCGCGGCGGCGGGCGGGGCTCCGGGCCCTGGCGCTACCAAGGGCGGCGCTCCTCCGGCGGTAGTTGTGGCAGGGAATGCTCCGGCGGCTGGAGCTGGCGGACCCGGCGCGGCGAAGGGTGGCGGTGGGGCGCCAGGTCGTGGCGCGGCAAAGGGACCTCCGGTTCCCCAGCCTCCGTCGGTGGGCCCGACGGGACGTGGAAACATTCTCTCCGCTTGGGATCCGGTGACGCAGACGGAACGCTGGCGCGCGGAGAACGCGGCGGCTGGATATAATCAGGGCGGCACGCTTTCGACGGCGGGCAATTTGGTGTTCTCCAGCGCTCCCACGGCTGGGCAGAGCCACTTGCTGGCGTTCAAGGCCGACACGGGCGAGAAGGTGCTGGATCTCCCCACCGGCTTGAGCCAACTTGGACCTCCCATGACGTTTATGTTGGACGGCAAGCAGTACATCGTGATCGCGGGCGGTCCCATTCAAGCGGGCGGTGGCGGATTCGGCGGCGGTGGTGGTGGCGGCGCAGGTGCCGCGAAGGGTGGGGCTCCAGTTCCTCCTCCGATCTCGCGCATGGTGGCCCTGGTGCTGGATGGCACAAAGCCGCTTCCGGGTGTGCCTCCACCTCCTCCGGCGCAGTAGAAATACATCACAATTGAAAGCAAAGCGCCCCGTGCTTAACGGGGCGCTTTTACGTTTTGTGCTTTCCAACCTGCAGAGTTTTCGGTATTGTAAGACTGCAATATGGTTCACCGATGGCTTACGCGCACCGGGCTACTGTTAAGTCTGGCAACAATCTCCGGGCTGTTCGGCACCTCGTACGGAGTCCTCATTCCGGTCAAGGCGCCTGGGTCGGGGTCACTCTACCGGGTACTGCGGGAGCAAAAATGGGGCTACATGAACCGGACTGGCCGGATTGTGATTCCCCCTCGCTTTGATGATGCTGGCGATTTCTTTGACGGTCTGGCAGCGGTTGAGATTGATGGCAAGTGGGGTTATGCCAAGGAATCTGGCGAACTTGCAATTCCCGCGCAATTTGAATCAGCCAGCAAATTCTCTGAGCAGCGCGCTTCGGTGACGTCAAAAGGTCTGGTGGGAGTCATTGATACACGAGGCTCCTATGTTGTGAATCCACAGTTCGCGGAAGTCAAAGCATTCTCAGAAGGGCTTGCGGCCGTATGGATCGGCTCGAAAACGAAGCCCTTCGGAGAGAATGCAGTGCTGGAATACGGGGGGCGATGGGGATTCATTGACCGCTCCGGGAAAACCGTCGTCGAGCCACAGTTTGATCGGGTAGAAAATTTCTCTGAGGGCTTGGCGGGCGTCGTCATCGGAGGAAAGCGCGACGCCGACGGAGAGATCTTTACTACCGGCGGGGGCAAGTGGGGATTCATCGATCGCGGGGGAAAGCTCGTGATTCCTCTGCAGTTCGACGGCGTAAGTTCTTTTTCTTTTGGGGCTGCGACGGTCTGGAGCGAGGCCAAAAAGAAATCCGGATTGATTGACCGTCGCGGCACATTGTTACGACCCTTCGTTTTTGAGAGCATCGGAGAGTTTAAGGAAGGTCTTGTGTGCGTCGAAGGCCCGGATGGTCGTGGATTCATGGGTCCGGACGGAGTACTGAAGATACGCGCCACATCGTGGACATTTTACGATTCTGTGGCCTGCTTCAATCGCGCCGCATTTTCCGAGGGTCTCGCGGTGGTCCGCCAAGATCGATTGATGGGATTTATCGACAAGAATGGCAAGTTGAGTATTCCGACACAGTTCACTTCAGCAGAGAACTTTTCGGAAGGGTTGGCCGCCGTCCAAATCGGCGATTCTTGGGGATATGTGAACAGGCAGGGGAGACTGGTGATTCCCGCCGCATTCGCCGACGCCTATCCGTTCGTGGACGGATTGGCGTTGGTCCGAACGGGACAGGGGTGGTCCTATATCGACTCACAAGGGATGGTTGTGCTGGACAACGTCTTTCACTACTAGAAACGGCTAACGGTACACGTCCTTCCGATTCTGAATGCGATTGACAGACAAGGTCTCTGGGTCGGGTGGGAAAACCGGACTCGCCAGTCGCCGATCAGCAAGAAGGATCCTTGTAGTTGGTGACTTCCTCCATGGTGAAGCCCAACTCGGCGGCCACTTCCTCAATGGAAGAGCCTTTATTGTGTTTGAACCATTCCCTCGACGCCTCGATCGATTGGCGGTCATCGTCAGTGACCGGCTCGTCGTCGATCTCGGCGTTCGCCAAGGCGCGGGCGAGCGGATCGAGCATCGATTGCAGGATGGTCTCAACCGCGGCCAGTTGAACGGGCGGCAACTGATCGATCAATGCATGGACGTGTTGGCGCTTGTCGCTCATCCTAGTCGGACTATAGCAGTCTTGCACCATCAATTCCGCCCATGCTAGCGTAGGCTGAGCCTTATGCGTCCACGTAAAATCCTTTTGCTGTCGGGGTCGCTGGCGACCCTCATTTTCACCTCCGCTTGGTTAGCGACAGGGCAGGCGCCGCGGCGTGTCGACGATGCCATGATCCGTAGTGCCGGGAAGTCGGGCGAAGAATGGCTGAGCTACAACCTGACGCCGGGGGAGACTCGTTATAGCCCTCTGAAGCAGATCAACACCACTAATGTTGGGAAGCTGGCAATGGCCTGGTCTTATGACATTCCGTTTGGTGGCGGCGGCACGCAGGAGGCTACTCCGCTGGTTCACGACGGCGTGATGTACTCAGTCACAAACTGGACCAAGGTGTTCGCGGTGGACGCGCGCACGGGCAAAGAGAAATGGCGCTTTGATGCGGAAGTAAATCAGGAGACGGTCCGGCCTAAGATTTGTTGCGGGATCGTGAATCGCGGGTTGGCGATTTATGAGAATACGATCATCGCCTCGGCGCTGGACGGACGGCTGATCGCGCTGGACATGGCCACTGGCAAACCGGTATGGGAGGCTCGCGTGGCGTGGGCGCAGGATAACTACACCATGACCATGGCTCCGCGCATTGCCAAGGGCAAGGTGATTGTGGGCGTGGGTGGGGCGGAATTCCCGGTGCGCGGGTTCTTCGCGGCGTTCGATGCGAAGACGGGCAAGGAGGCGTGGAAGTTTTACACTGTCCCAGGCGATCCGGCGAAGGGTTACGAAAGCGAAGAGCTGCGCAAGGCCGCGGCGACGTGGAATAGCGATTCCTGGAAGCTGGGCGGTGGCGGCACGGTGTGGGATGGCATGGCGTACGATCCCGATGAAGAACTGGTTTACGTGGGAACCGGCAACGCTGGTCCGTGGCCGGAAAACCTGCGGATGACGCAAGGGAAGGACGCGCTTTACGCCAGCTCAATATTGGCCGTCAACGTCAATACGGGCAAGCTGAAGTGGTACTTCCAGGTGGTCCCGGGCGATTCGTGGGATTACGACAGCGTCGCGCAGTTGATGCTGGCGGACCTGACGATCAACGGGCGGCAGCGCAAGGTGATCATGCAGGCCAACAAGAATGGCTTCTATTACGTGATCGATCGGGTGACGGGCGAGTTCATCTCGGGCAAGCCTTACGCGAAGGTCACCTGGGCCAGCGGATTGGATGAGAAGACCGGGCGCCCGATTGTGCATCCGGAGGCTCTTTACACGAAGTCGGAATCCATCTCGGTGACTCCGGGACCAGGCGGCGCGCACAACTGGCCGCCGATGTCGTTCAATCCCACGGCGGGATTGGTGTACATTCCTGGATCGTCGGGGACGGGGTTCAGTTACCAGGTAGATCCGGTATTCGAGTACAAGCCGAATCAGATGAACCTGGGGATCAATCTGAACACCGGCGGTGGCGGCGGGGGCGACGGCAATCAAGGCAAGCAAGGCAAGCAGGGCAAGAACGCGCCGAATGCGGAGTCTCCGGAAGTAGCGGCTGCGCGCGCCGCGGCGGCGGCGGCTCCTCCGCCTCCACCGGCTCCTGTCAAAGCAACGGTGCGTCCCACGCCTCCAGCGATTGGTCCGAATCTGACGGGCAGCTTCCTGTTCGCCTGGGACCCGGTGACGCAAACCGAAAAATGGCACAAGCCGGGCGGCGGCAGTGGAGCGGGCGGGACGCTTTCGACGGGCGGCAATCTGGTGTTCCAGACCTTGCCCGATGGCCGACTGATGGCATACAGCGCGGATAAAGGCGACGATCTTCTCGAGCTACGCATGCCGGTGCCGAACGGCGTCGGTCCGCCGATGACGTTCCAGATCGACGGGAAGCAGTACATCGCTGTCATGGGCGGGCAAGGACCAGGACAGCCGCAGGGCTTTGGCGGTGGAACCGCGCCGAACCCAAAGGGCCCTCCGCCGCCGGCTCCTAAGCTGATGGTGTTCGCGGTGCAGTAGATCCTTGAGCGGGCGCCGGCGCTATTTGCCGGTGCTGAACCGGCGGCGAATCTCGTCGGCGAAGTTGAACAAGAATGTCACGTGGCTTTGGGCCCGGCCCGTATCTGTTTCCTCGGCTGGGAACAAGCCCACGATACGGCCGTCCGGCATGAGATCGTAGGTCCCATTCGCCACCACGGGAGCCAGCCGCTGCTCCGAAAACTTGCGCGGCGGATCAAACGCCAACGCGTCACCCTTGGTGGTGTATGCGGCGACCATTACCTGCCCATCCTCTGTGCGATAAAACAATTCCTTCCCATTGGTCGACCACAATGGGTAGTGGCCGCCACCCACCGAAACGGACCATCGGCCGCCGGTATCCGGAAACGCACGCACGTAGACTTCATAGCGCCCGGTTTCATCGGTTGAGTAGGCTATCCAGCGTCCGTCCGGTGAGAAGGAAGGATGCCGTTCCTCTCGGGGAGACTGGAGCAATTTCTCGGGTGTACCCGCCTTCACCCCCGCGTTGGTGATCTCGAGCGGCGCGGTCCACAGATCGTAGCTGGTGGTAGGGGACACTTCCTGATAGGCGAAATGCTTGCCGTCCCGCGTGATGCTCCAGGGATGCTGGGTGTTCTTGCTCTGGATCAGAGGCTGCGGCTGGCTGCCGCCATCGGAGCGCGTCCAGAACATTCCGCCCGTGCCCTGGAACAAAACGTAGCGCCCGTCAGGGGTCCAGATGGGGGCAAACGTGGCGCCGAGGCCGATCGTCAGGCGCGTCGAGCGGCCGCCCTTCAAGTCGTAAACCCAAAGATCCTGCGTGCCGGCTTCGGAGGCGACGATCAATAACCGCTGCCCATCCGGTGAAAGGCGTGGGTAGAGATAACTATCGGGGCGGCTTAAGAACGTCTCAGCCTTTCCGGCAGCGTTCATGAAGCGCACCACACGGGTGCCCCCTGCTGTGCCGCTGCGGTAGACAAGCGTCCCGCTGCGCGCGTAACTGATCAGTGCGCTACCGTCGGTGGGATTGTAGCTCACACCTTCGAGCACGGGCGTGGGTGTGCCCGAAATCTCCAACTTGCCCGCATCGAAGGGCACGGCGAACAGGGTTCCCCGGCTCACGTACGTCAGATAGCCGGTGCCGTCGGAAGCCTCCACGTAGCGGCCGAACGAACCTCCATGAATCAGGTTTTTACGGACGCCCTCTGGCATGGATTGCACGTCAATCGAGGCGGTGTCAAAACTAGACGAATTTTGCACCGTTAGCAATACCGCCTTGCCGCCCGGCAGGATTTGCGGCCATCGGTGGGAGGTTTCGCCATTGAGCTTCGTTAAAGTCTGAGGCGTGCCGCCCGCCGCCGGGATCTTCATCAGGGGTGCTCCCGCACTAAGCGGAGCGACGATGAAGTCGCCTTCCCATGAAATTCCACGCACCCCGGAGGAGGAGGCTATAACCTGTGGGGCACCTCCCGATGCAGCGATCTTCTTAAGCGACGACTGAGCGAACACGATCCAGTTGCCGTCCGGTGAAAACGTGGGCATAATGGCGCCCACAGTTCCCGGAAGTTCCATTGCGGTGGACTGCGGTTGGTCCAAGTGCACCAGATACAGCCGGCTGTTGGAAATATACAGTAACCGGGCTCCGTCGGGCGAGATTACCACGTCTGGACCTATTGAAGCTCCCAACGATACGCTCTCTCCGAGGTCCACTTCCAGGCGGGTCAGCGGTAGCAGGGGTTTTGGTTTCGGCCACAACATCCACACGGCGCCGATCGCGACCGCCGCGGCAACTCCAGCAGCGATCCATCCCAGATCGAATCCGGCTGCGGGACGCTTGCTGGAAGCGTCTGGGGCGGGGGCCTGACCCACTTCCAGCAGCAGTTCCATGCCGCTCATGTCGCGGAGGCGCTTCTTGGGATCCTTCTCCAGACACTTCGCGATTAGCTTGCGCACGCGGGGCGGCACCGCGCTGAGATCGGGCTGACCGTGGACGACGGCCGCGAGGATCTCCACCATGTCCTCTCCCTTGAACAGGCGGTGGCCGGTGACCATCTCATACAGCACGACGCCGAAGGCCCAGATATCGGCGCGTTTGTCGACTGGCTTGCCCTTCGCTTGCTCCGGAGCCATGTACCCGGCGGTTCCCAGAATCATGCCCGCCTGGGTGGCGGCCATGGACAGAGTGGGAGAGTCCTCACTGGGCGCGACGGGGGTGCCGCCCAGTTTAGCCAAGCCGAAGTCGAGCACTTTGACGGTGCCATCCGCGCGCACCTTGATGTTCGCCGGCTTCAGATCTCGATGGGTGATCGTTTTCTCGTGGGCGGCTTCCAATGCGGCGGCAATTTGCTCGGCGATGAGCAGGGCTTCCTCCAGGGGGATCGCGCCTTCTTTGATGCGTTCACTGAGCGTGGGGCCTTCGATGTACTCCATCACCAGATAGTTGGGCCCGACGTCGTAGATCTGGCAGATATTGGGATGATTTAGGGCGGCTACTGCTCGGGCCTCGCGCTCAAAGCGCTCATTGAAACGCTCCGCGGAGGTCTTGATGGCGACATCGCGGCGCAGGCGAGGGTCGTGAGCTTTATAAACTTCGCCCATTCCACCTTTGCCGATGGCTTCGAGGATTTCGTAGGGGCCAAGCTTTGCTCCAGGAGTGAGTGACATGGATCGAATCGATTCTACACTGTTTTCAGTTGGCTTTCTGTTATGATCGTCGGTTCCATGCAGGTATCGGCTTCCGCACCTCCTACACGAGCGCGCCACGTTGTCCTTTGGATGACGGTGGCGGTCTACATGATCACTTACATGGATCGCGTGGTGCTCTCCGCAACGACCACCGACATGCGGAAAGAGCTGGGATTCGACCTGATCACGATGAGCTATATCGTGGCGGCGTTTCGCTGGAGCTATGCGCTATTCCAGGTGCCGGGCGGGCTGCTGGGCGATAGGGTGGGTCCGCGCAAGGCCCTGACATGGATCGTGATCTGGTGGAGCGCATTCACCTCCCTGACTGCACTGGCGTGGAGTTCCACGGTCATGATTGCTGTGCGGTTCCTATTCGGCGTGGGTGAGGCCGGCGCGTTTCCGATTGCGACGCGCTCGCTTTCGCGCTGGATGTTGGCAACGGAACGCGGATTCGCGCAAGGCGTGACGCATGCGGGATCGCGGCTGGGCTCGGCACTGACACCTCCGCTGGTGGCGTATTTGATTCTGCATTTTGGATGGCGCATGCCGTTCTTCGTTTTCGGCGCGCTGGGTATTGTGTGGGCGATCTCGTGGTATGTCTACTACCGCAACACGCCGGAGGAGCACGCGGGGGTGAACGCGGCCGAACTGGATCTGATTCACGCTGGCGGCGCGGTCCGGAAGTCGGCGACGGGCAGTGTGCCGTGGGGCAAGATCCTGTCGAGCCCGACGTTGTGGTTCTTGTGCCTGATGTATTTCTGCTACAACTATTCGCTATCGGTGTATGTGGATTGGTTCCCCACTTATCTGCGGGAATCACGGAACATGACTTTGGCGCAAATGGGAATCTACGCGAGTCTGCCGCTGCTCGCGGGCACGGCGGGGGATTTGCTGGGCGGGTGGTGTTCAGATATCGTGCTGAAGCGGACGCGCAACGTGAATCTGGCGCGGCGCTGGGTGGCCATCGCGGGATTTCTCGCTTGCGCCGCGGCTACTGTGCCTGCGGCTCTTACAAAGGACGTGCAAACGTCGGTGGCGTTCTACTCGCTCGCATTTTTCAGCCTGGAATGGACGGTCGGCATTTCATGGGCGGTCCCCCTGGACATCGGCGGAGACTTCGCCGGCAGCGTTTCGGCGTTCATGAACATGTGCGGCAACATTGGCGGCGCGATCTCAGCGACCGTGTTGGGATACATGGTGGGCGCGTTCGGATGGGACGTGCCGTTCCTGGTGACCAGCGGATTGTGCGGACTGGCCGCGGTGCTCTATCTTAAAATCGACGCGACGAAATCTATCGTATGAACGCCGCAGACGGAACTGCATGAGAATTGACCCGGCGAAATGCGTAGCTTGTGGGAACTGTACCTACGTGTGTCCCATGGGCGCGATTCGTATCGACCCTGCGACGCGGCGGGCGACGGTGCAGCGCGACGAATGCGTGGAGTGCTACGCCTGCTACAACGGGCTGAGCCAGGAGCACCTCAATCCAACGTTTGTCCGGACGGTACGAAGTGTATTCCAGGCTTTGCGATTGCGCTTTGATCCTGAACCGGACGTTTGCCCCACGGCCGCCTTTGCTCCCGAGGAATTGGTGTGGCCGCGCGTTGTGCGCAGGGCGTTTTCCGATCCGCGGGTTCCGCACGAATCGACCGGGGTGCACGGCCGCGGCACAGAGGAAGTGAAGACCAACGACGTCAGCGGGCGGGTTGGGCCGGGTGAGGTTGGTTTCACCATCGAGTTCGGACGTCCTGGAGTGGGCGTTTGGTTCCGCGATATTCAGGAGATGTGCTGGGCTCTGGCGCGCGCAGGTGTGGCGTTTGAAAAGAAGAATCCGGTGACGTCATTGATGACCGATGTGGCCACCGGAACGATTCGCGCCGACATCATGGGCGAGAAGGTGCTTTCGGCCATTGTCGAGATCAAGGTGCCTGTCGCGCGCACAGAAGAAATCATTGGCTTGGTGCGGGACGTGGAGGCGCGGCTGGACACGGTAATCGCTTTGGGCGTCGGCACGCGCTGCGATGCGGACGGCGAGGATACCGTAGTGGGACCAATTCTGGAGCGTCTGGGCTACCGGCTGGACCGCGCGAAAACGAACATCGGCTTGGGCCGGGTGACCAACGGAATCGCGTCATGACGAACACCCTGCATCGCTACGGCCCAGCCGAAAGTTTCCGCGACGATTTCATTGTCTTCGCCATCGCCAGCAAGGGTCGCAATGATGAGGGCGCCCTGGAAAAGCTGCGGCGGTTCCTGGAAATGGCGCTCACGTTTGGGCCTGTGAATCTGGGCGACGCTCTGCACGGCGGCGCGCTGCGGCCGTCGCGCGAAATGAACCCGAGCTCCCATTGGAATCGGGACACACGTCCGGACTTTCGCGCTGTGATTGATGGGCTGGATCAGCCCACCACCGTCGCCGCGGTCTTTGATAAGCGGCATTCCGCTGAAGACTTCGTGAAAGCTGTCAAAGAGGCCGATCTGGGGCTCAGCATTAATATTTCCACGTCGGTCGAGGGCGCGGAACAGTGCTGTCACGCGGCGGGGATTGCGCGGCATAGCGTCGGCTATTCGCTGGGGTTCGAAGGAAAGACGGCGAAGTTACCCGAAGAAGAAGTACTGCTGCTTTCCACCATGTGCGGCCACGGCATGATCAGCCACGCGCTGGCGCGCAAGATGCTCGACTGGGTGAAGGAGGGCCGGCGCACGCCGGAGCAGGCCGCCTGCTATCTCACGCGCTTCTGTTCTTGCGGAGTGTTCAATCCAGCGCGTGCGGTTCGTTTGCTCAAGCCGGATTAAGGGCGGGTGTTTAAATAAGCCACCAGGTTGGCCACGTCGTCCCCTTCCAGATAAGGCCAATGGGGGCGCTTCTTCTCCAGGTCCGCCTGCATCAGAGGGCCGTGCGCCCACCACAAAGAAATCATCGAATAGGACGTGAAGACGCGTTCGCCCCGAGCGATCGCCGGAGCTCCCGGGGCCTGGTTGTGGCACACCGAGCACTTCTTTTCCGTAAACGCCTTTGCTCCTCGGGCTACGTCGCCCTGGGGCTGTGAGAACTGGAGCTGCCACACGTGACCCACAATCGCGCGCATGTCATTAGGCGCGGCCAGAGGCACCGTCTGCATGCTTGCTGCATGATTCCACAGGCCCGCGGCCACTTCGAGCGGAGTGCGATCCTGCAGACGCTTTTCCAACCGGACCAACCCCGGATGGCAACCGCCGCAGTTGGCTTTGAACAGCGCCTCGCCTTGGTCTGTCGCGGGCAGGATCATGGGAGTCACTCCGCGCACGGCGCCCTTGCTGGCATACGCCGTCAGATCCGCGAGATCGCGCGAACTTAACTTCTCAAATAACACACCTCGCTTCTCACGCTGGTCCTTCATCAGCGCGGAATGATTCCACATCTGCTGCACCAACGCGAACGGATCGCGAATGCCGCTCCAGTTTGCGACTGGCATTCCCGGACCTGCTGTGTGGCAGGCCGCGCAGCCGCGCTGTTCGAACGCTCGCTCTCCGCGAGCCTGATCGCCCGGTAGATTCGTGAAATGCGTGGAATACAGGTACGCGAAGACGTCTTCCGCGTCGCGCTCTGTGGGGCGCGGGCGGCCGACCTGATCTTTGCTGATGGCGGTCCACATTTGCGGCAAGTGATTCCACAGCAAACCCGCCAGGGCGGAAGGCGTGTAGTGATCGATCAGGCGTTCAGAAAGGTCCGGCGCGGTATGTCCGCCGTCGCCCCTGACGTTGTGACACGTCAGGCAGTTCTGCTCCCGCAGGACCTGTTTTCCGCGCTGGGGATCCATGGCGAACGCAGTGACTGCCAGCAAAAGGGTAAGAACGATACGGATTGCCATGCGTGAACTAGTGCAATCCGACAGCCACTTTGGAAATCAGTAGCTTACGGGGACCTGGGCCACTCGCTGCGTCAAATGGCGCAGGCGCGGACTGTGGCTACTTGCCGTCGACCGAAAACGCCAGCAGCACATTGCCCGCTACGCCGCCGCCGAAACCCATGCCACTGGTCATTACTACCATTCCGTTGGCGATGGCTGGACCCGCGCCGTCCATGGCACCGCCTTTGGCTGTGACTCCGTTGACTGTCTCGAAGGGGCGATTGGTTTCGTACTCCCACACTACTTCGCCAGTGGCGGCTTGATGGGCGCGCAAACGACCGCCGAAGGTCGCCGAAAATACGACGCCGGGGATCAACGATGGAGCAGTCGGCTGCGCGGTCGAATTGCCGGGGCCCGCGGGCGGTGGCGAAATCCACTTGCGCGAGCCGTCCGCCATATTGATCGCGTATAGGCCGGGAGTCCCATCCTGACGGCCTGGATCGGCCACGCCGACATAAGCCGTCTGGGCATCCATCGCGGGGCCCCACATGATCCCGCCCATGAGCCCGCCGCCTTGGCCGACCTTCTGCTGCCACACCACGTCGCCGTTCTTATCCGGATCCAGACCCCACAAGGCGCCCGATTTTTGGCCCACGACGATGAGGTCGCGACCGCCGACGGTCACTAGCGCGGGCGAACTTGCCAGATCGTAATCATCGCCCGGCTTTTCCGGACAGAGCGGACCGCGTGGACAGCCGGGCAGCCAGTTGTCGCCCGCCGTCACCTGCTTAGTCCACAACATGCTGCCAGTCCGCAGATCGAACGCAACCACGGCATCACTGGTAGGCACGTCCACGCCAGTGTACGAATTCCCCGTGGAAGCGTAGATGCGTCCGCGCTTTATATCGATGGTGGGTGCGGACCAAATGGAGGCTCCCGCGGGTCCCCAGAATTCGCGTCCCTGCGGGTTGGTCTTGTAGACCTTCGCAGCATCGGGGATGGTGTAGGTTTTCCAAATCACACGACCGGTTGCGGCATCCAGCGCGGACAGGCTGCCACGGAATTTGCAGCACACGTAATTCGCGCCGCCTGACGCCAATTCCTCTCCCGATGACATCGGCACGTAGAGTCGTCCGTCATGGAACACGCTGGTTCCGGTGATCCGCGCGACCGGATAATCGTCGAGTTTCACTTTCCATAACTGCTGGCCAGTGACGGCGTCCACGGCATACGCGAATGCGGCGGCGTCGCCGAAGAAAGCCACCCACTGGTTCGAGGTTGGCGTAACGCGCGCGATGGTGATGCCGTCCCGCACGATTGCTCCCGCATTGAACGACCAATACTGGCAACCGGTTGCCAAATCCAGCGAGTAGACTTTGCCGCCGTGACTACCGACAAACACGCGTCCGCCGACGATCGCCGGCTGGGCCACAGCGCGCGTATCGCCGGGGAATCCGAAGGCCCACTTCAGTTTCAGTTTGGGCACATCCGCTGCCGCCAGGCCGGGGTTGGCCTGATAACGGGTGTTTTGGTTGTTGAGTCCCCATCCGCTCCAATCATTGGGACCTGGAGTGAAGGGCTTGTTCGCACTGGCCGGACATTGATTTACCGTCGCCGTGGCGGACACAACAGGGGCAGCGGCAGTCCCGACGAATGCGGCGACCGATCGAATTTGGGCGGGCGTGAGGCCCACGGCCTGCGCGGTCATGGCGCCCTTTTCCAAAGCGTCCACCACTTGCTGCGGCTGCAACTTGGCCAAATCAGCGCGCGAGGGAATCCGGGCGTTCACTGGCTGCTGGTGGCACGTGGCACAGCGCGTTTCGTAGAGGCTGGCTCCCGTCTGGGCAGCGGGAGCTTGCGCGAAAGCAGAGGCAACCAGGGCGAGAAACAAAAAGTAGCGCATCACCCGACTACTCTATCTCAAATAGAACCGTCCGTTTTGCATTTCTGTCGGCGGAATCCAGCGCCTGGAATTCCAATATGTAAGGCCCCGGCTGCAACGATTGCAGGGGGAGAGTGAGCCCCAGAGGAAGCACGGCGCTGCCCTGCTTGCCGCGCAGGTCCAGCCGCAGCAGGCCCGAATCCGCCGCGGCTTGATTGGTCGTGCGATTCAGAATACGCATTTGGACGGCGACGACCAGGGGGTTCTGCGGATTGGCGGCGACAGTCAGCAAGGGCTCATAGATCTCAACGAACATGCCCGCAAGGCCCGTAGTTTTCATGCGGACGGAGCCGGCGGGGATGATTTCCGAACCCTCCGCGACCATTTTCTTATGGTCGTCGATAAGAAATTCGTCCAGCCCGCTCGAGGTGGCGTCTGCCGCGTGAAATTCGCGACTCAACACCAAGCCGCTCAGTCCGAACTCGTCCGATTTACGGGCGTCGACGGCAAGTATTGTTTCCACGCGGCCGAAATTCTCGGTCCCGGAGCTCAGAGCCACGGCCAGCTTGTACTGGCCGGGCGCGATATCGAATTGGTTCTCGTAGCGATACGCAGTGCGCTTGAACTCGTCCACTTGCGCTTGTGTTTCAAATTCCAGTTTCACCGAATCGCTGAAACGCGCGCCGGCCGCGCCGTCGGCGAGGTTCGCGATGCCGAGAATATCGATCTGCCCCAGAAACTTATTCTTGTCGTGCTTGAAAACAAGGTTGGCCGGATTGATCTCCATCGCCACGGCCACGCGCGCTACATTGGGAGCCTTGTAGAAAGCCACTGCCTGTATGCTGGCCGGGATGTTGCCATTGGCCTGCGCCAGCGCGCGCTGCTCCAGGGTACGCTCCACTGGATTGCCACTCAGCAGGTCGCCGGGGGCGTGCTTGCAATAGCCTTCCCGGGCGCGCAGATTCACGCCATCGCGCTTCACTTTCACGCGCAGCTTATGGCAGCTGCCTTCGGGCGAATCCGGCGGCGAGTAACTCAGGACATAAAACTGTCCCTGTTCCTGCTTAATTTTGCTCAACGCCGCCACATCGTCCGGTTGGCGAACTAGAAATCCGCCCGTGGCTTCCGCCAGTTTGATGATCGACCCAATCTGTACGGGGGCGGCAGCTTGTCCGGTGAGTGGATCCGCGTTCCCTCCGTTCAGCCCGATGGCCGTGCCACGCAGTGTGGTGTTCGGGACCGCGCCGCGGCCGCGCGCTGCCGGCTGAGTCTCCGCACTCACATCCGTCAGACTTGGCGAAAAACCTGTGGCCGCTCGCATCTGGACGGGATAAAAGGAAACATTGGCTTGATTGGCCGCGCCGATTACTTTGTCCAACTGGCGCTCAAAATCTCCATTGGAGGGGTAGCCGGGCGTAAAGAAGATTACGGTCTTGCGGCCCGTAGAGCTTTGCAGATTCTTGGCAAGCCCTTCCAGAGAACGCAGCAGATCCGTGGCCGCGAAACCCCCACCGGTCGCCATATTCGCGGGCGCGTTGGGATCGGTCGTCAGTAGCGCGCCTCCCGCGCGATTCAAGGCTTGCTTTACTCGCGTGGGATCGCTGGTGAACGTCTGCACGACTTTGAGCGAACCGCCGAAATTCATTACTGCCATGCTGGAGCCGGCATATTGATCCACTACCAGATTGGCTACCTGGCGTGCCTGCAATTGCTCGCGCGGCGTCATGGACGCGACATCGAAAAGCAGGATCGCCATCTGATTGGAGCTAGCCGCGGCTCCCTGGGTGAATAAGCCGTCGACCGCCTGTTCCTTACCGTCTTCGTAAACCTGGAAGTCTTTCTCCGCTAGGTCGCGGATGTAGTTTCCCTTTTTGTCCGCGACCAGGACGTCCACAAGTACGGATCGAGTCTCGGTGCGTTCGACTTGCGCGCATAATGAGCCTGCCAGAATCAGAGCAACTGCAAGTAGCGTCTTCAAAACGGAATCTCCACGGACCCGTTGCGCATCGCCATCGCTTTGCCCTCGCTATCGCGAACTACCAATCGAACAAGATACCGTCCAGGAGGCAGATCCAGATTGCTGCGGACGCTGATGCCGCCCTGTTCAACAAGCTTGTCCAAGGTTTCATTCCGCAAGCGCATATCGAGAACACGCTGCACACCTTTGATGAAATTTCCGTTGTTGTCGAACACGGCCGAAACCACGGTTAGGATGTTGTTGTTGCGCTCCTCATTTTTACGGAAGCGGACGCCGCTTAGGTCCACCTTGGCGAGGACCGTCAGATGCCCTTCGAGAGGCGCCGACTTAAAATACTGCAGGCTCAATTCCACCGGCACTTCGACCAGCTCATCGCGAGCAAACACAGCATCGCGAATCTCTTCGCGGGAGGTTTCTTCGGCATCCGCCAAGGCGTTGGGGGCGAAATACCCAGACCGCGCAAAAATTTCCATACTCTTACGATCGAGGCCGGGCCGATCCTTCAACGTCACTTTGAGCTCATGAAAACTGCCGTCGTACTTCAGTCCGCTGGGTGCGAACCCCAGCACGTAGGTGAACTCCGGCGAACCCGATAGTCTCCGGAAGCCTTCCTCATAAGCGTTGCTGTTCCAAACGAACGTTCCGCCTGTGGCGTTGGAGAATTCGGCCAGGACGTTGTTGGTGGCGAGTTGAATCGACATTTGCATGCGTTGCTTGAAGGTCACTAGCGCCGGGTCTGAGTCCACTAAGCCGTTCGCTGGAGTAATCGTGTAGAGTCCGCGAGCATCCAAAGTGTTCACGACCACCTTAGCTTTGATGGCTTCTTCTAAGACGCGCTGCTGGTTGAATCGCATAACCTGATCGAGAATGAAACCCGAGGAAACATAGACAATGCTGCGATTGCCCGGCAACGCGGCCATGCGGCGCGCGACGTCCGAGATAATGCTGAGCCCCATGCCGATCTCCCGTTGCCCCTGTGCCAACCTGGCGAGCGACAGGCTGAAGGCGACCTGTGCGGGATCCAATTCGTGCGGGTTACATATCTTCACGTTGGCCACCGCCGCTGCTAGCGCCTGCGGATCCCGTTTCACGACAAGATCCGCCCAATAATAATTCAGCGGTGGACAATCGTTGTCGCCGGTATCCGCGCTCCATCGCCGGATGGAGCGGATGGTTTTGCGCACTTCTTCCAAGTCGTCGGTAAACTCCAGCGTCGTCTGCCCGGAAGAAACATAGACCGCCACGCGAGTGGAGGGGTCGAGCACCTCGCCCAACTGTTTGACCGCCGCCTCTCGCGCGCGGATCAGATCGGCGATGTCGGTGTGAATATCGTCAAAGACGTAGGCGATGAACCGCTCAGGGATCACGGCCGGGCGCTGGGCGGGCTCCTGCAACTGCGGCCGACCACCACTATCGACGGCCACGGCGGTGACCGTCGTAGTGAGACCCTGCTCCGTTTCCATAGAAAACCGGGCGATGGTCTGGCTCTTGCCCTTGTCCGTCAACACAAAGTCGGAGGCTTGCAGGTTCCCCACGGCACGGCCCTGCTTGTCACGAACCACAACCTTTACGGGAACGAGGTTTACACCCGTGGAAAAGGTGACGTTGGTCTCGGTGGTCCCAATCTCGGTGGCTGGCTGCTGAGCCCAGGCGAGGGTGCAACCGAGCAGTCCGGAGGCAGCGAGTTGGCGCACATGAATCATCGCGGATGTTGCTCCGAACTGTTTAAGATTCTTTCAGATACGAGTAACGCAGTCAAGCCGCGACACGTCTTCTATAATGTCTAAGGAGACCTACTGAACAATACCATGACGTACTTCCACCACCTCCGTTCCAACAAGTTCGTTCGCGTCGCAGCCCCGCTGCTGCTGGCCGCTCTGATCGCCGCCGTTCCGGCTATGCCACAGGGCAAAGGCAAAGGGGGAGGCGACAACGATCCTGACCGCGCTGTCACCAATGGCGGGCTGCCCGCTGGCTGGGCGGTCCGTCCCGATCGCGGCACTCCCGATCAGGAAAAAGTGACCGAAGCCGGTGGCTTGTTCCACTTCGTAATGGGACCCGCGGGCACTTTCTACAACAATGCCTGGACCAAGACCGGCAACTTCAAATATTCCGCGCGAGTTACCCAGACCAAGGCTGCCAGCCACGCGACTTCTTACGGGATCATGTTGGGCGGCAAAGGCTTAGGCACGCCAACCCAGACCTACACGTACTTCCTGGTGCGGCAGGCGGGAGAGTATTTTGTCTCTAACTGGGAAGGAGCGGGTCCGGCGCAAGTAATCGGCTGGACCGCGCATCCCGCCATCCAAAAGGCGGGCGCCGATGGAAAGCAAGTGAATACGCTGGGTGTCGAAGCCCAGGGCGACAACGTAATCTTTACGGTGAACGGCACGGAAGTTGCTCGCCAACCGAAAGCCAAAGTTCACGCCGATGGTTTGATCGGTTTCCGCATCGGGCACAATTTGGACATCGATGTGGATCAGGTAACCCGCTAAAATCCGCTAATTGGGTATGCGGCTCACGGGCGCTCCGCGGGCCGCATTCCTGCTTCTTCGACCGTCCGCCCGCGCCAACCGCTTCTTCTGACGCTCCAACTGCAGCAATTCTTTACGCCGGCGGTGCTTCACCTCATCGTCCACTTTGCGCCAGAATTTCCGGAAATAGTCGGCTGCGGAGATCAGCGTAAAACCCACGACAATCCACATCGCAATCGACCCCAGCGGTGCCAGCGCGGGCCAGCGGATCCCCGCGATGATCAGCGCGATGGCAGCTACCTGCGCGGTCATTTTCGTTTTGCCCAGGTCGCTGACTTCTATCCTGAGGCCCGTCGCGGCGGCAATCTGGCGTAGTCCGCTGACGGCGAATTCGCGGCTGATGATCAGGATTACCAACCACGCACTGACCCGGTCAATCTTCACTAACGACACAAGCGCCGCGGAAACCAGCAATTTATCAGCAATCGGGTCCAGCAGGGTACCAACGGTGGTTATCTGGCTCCAACGGCGGGCGAGATAGCCGTCCATGAAATCCGTGACGGCAGCCGCAATGAATACAGCCAGCGCAAAGACCTCGCGCGGAATGGAAATGCCGGTCAGCGACGCCAGGCCGGCCCAGTCCACACCCAAGTCCTCCGCCAGTAGCGCGGCTACCAGCAGCGGCACAAAGAAGATGCGCAGCAGGGTGAGGAGATTTGGAAGATTCATCGACCTTTAATGATAATAACCCGCAAACGGGAGTTCGACAGGTCGCCTCCGCTAGATCAGGTAGGCCGCCAGCCGCCGGCGAATGGAGGCCGGAACCGCCGCGTGCACTTCGCACATGTCATCTTCGTACTTCGTCTCTGTCACGCGGGCATGCTCATGCAGCAAGTGCAGCGGGCCGCCTTCGCCGACCGGGAAGCGAAATACGCCCTCGGAGACCGGATCCAGCGCCAAAGTCTCGTCGATTTTCTGTAGTAGCCGTTCAAAACCCTCGCCTGTTTGAGCCGAGATCGCCACTGCGCCCGCAGGTTGCTGCTCCGGATCCCCTAAGATTCGCCGCGCCAAGGCCTGTGCATCGGGAGCATCGTCAATCAAGTCGGCTTTATTCAACACCAGGATCTGCGGAGTCTCAGCAGCGCCGATCTCCTGTAGCGTGGCCAGAACGTGCGCGGTGTGTTCCGCGGCTGCCGGGGAACTCGCGTCCACCACGTGCAGCAGCAACTCCGCCTCGGTTACTTCTTCAAGCGTGGCTCGGAAGGCCCGCACCAGTGTTGTCGGCAAGCTGCGAATAAAGCCGACCGTGTCACTGACCAGGACGTGCCGCTTTGAGGGCAGGCGAATATGGCGCACAGTCGGATCGAGCGTGGCGAACATCTTCGCATCCGCGAGCACAGCGGCGCCCGTCAGCCGATTGAACAATGTGGACTTCCCGGCGTTGGTGTAACCCACCAGCGCCAGGGTCGCCAGTGGAACGGATTGCCGCTGCAGGCGCTGCGTGGTGCGGCCTCCGCGTACGCGGTCCAGATCTTTTTCGATGGACTGGATGCGTTGATGAATGCGGCGGCGGTCGGTCTCGAGTTTCGTTTCGCCCGGACCGCGCGTGCCGATGCCGCCGCCCAGCCGTGACATCGCCGCGCCCTTGCCGGTCAAGCGGGGCAGCATATAGTTGAGCTGGGCAAGCTCCACTTGCAACTGCCCTTCCCGCGTTCGTGCGCGGCGCGCAAAAATGTCCAGGATGAGCTGAGTTCGATCCAGCACCTTCACTTCCAGCGCCTTTTCCAAATTGCGCTGCTGTGTGGGCGTCAGTTCCTGATCGAAGATGACTGTGGTGGCTTCGTGAAACTCGATTTGAGTCTTCAGCTCGTCGACTTTACCGGAGCCGATGAAGGTGGCGGAATCCGCCCGCGGACGGGTTTGAATCCATCGTTCGGCCACGCGGGCACCCGCTGTTTCGGCCAGTGCGGCCAGCTCTTCCAGCGATTCTTCGGCAGTGATGGTGGATTCCACCACGCCTTTGGGAGCTCGCTTTGCCCGACGGCCAGTGAGCTTCAACCCCGCCAACAATGCGACTTCTTCAGCCATACGGCCGGCTATTCTTCCGGCGAGGGAACTCCGGGAGCCCCATGCGGTCCGGAAGCGCCACCCGAATGGGTGTTGGAATGGAAGGGCCGCGAAACCACGACGGTTGAAATCGCGTGCTTGAAGATCAACTGCTCCTGGTTGTTGGTTTCCAGGATGACGGAGTATTTATCAAAACTCTTGATCTTGCCTGAGAGTTTGACGCCGCTCATCAGATAAATCGTCAGGAAGGTCTTCTCTTTTCGTGCGTTGTTGAGAAAAGCTTCCTGTATGTTTTGAGCCTGCTTTTCCATGTCCATCCTTCCGGTGTCCCTCCGGACCGTCGCCAAGACCGTAATTCCATCATACTGTAGCGGCGCACCATATCTGCGGGTCCTGCGTTATTTCCGGTCGATTTGGACAAGATCCTCGCGGGCCGAAGCCAGCAGGGCTTTGGGCAACTTGTGGCCATAGACCAGCCGTTCCACAATCGGCATCGCGCGGCGGACTAATTTTCCGTGCAACAGTAAACTTCCCGCCACCAACACTGGATGGGGAATCGCCGTGCAGCAGCGGGCGCACATATCGATTTCGGCGGAGCGTCCGGCGGCATGCGTTTTGCGTAACGCGCGCATCGCGTCGGAGTTGAAGATTTCCTCTAACGGCTGCTCTCTGAGATCACCTACCGGCGCTCCGTCCAGCATGTAGCTCTGGCAGCAGGGGAACACACGCCCATCGTGTTTCACGTACATGGCGCCACGCCAAAGATAGTGACACCGGCGCCCGCCTTCGGCGGCACGAGCGTCGGGCTGCAGCACATTCGTCTCGTCTTCCTTCACGCGAACCTGATCCACACCCTCAATTGCGGACCAAAAACGCCGGAATTCATCTACCTCGTGCGCATTTCCTGACATCCGCACCATTTGCACGACAATCTGCATGGATGAGGCGCGCTGATGTTTCATGCGGCAAAACCTCACGAAGTTATCCCGCACCTTTTCGAAACGGGCGCCCTTGCGGTAATACTCGAATGTCTCTTTGGACGCACCATCGAAACTCAAGGTAATGTGTTGGAGGCGCGAATCCAGTAATTGTTTCGCCGCTTGTTCGTCCAGAAGAGTGCCGTTGGTCGATAGCAAGGTGGCAATGCCGTGCTTTTCGCAATACTCGATGCGATCGAAGATGGCTCGGTCGAGCAGAGGCTCGCCGAGGCCAATCAGCATCATGTGTTCGCCCGTCGCTGCGGCGCCCTGGACCAGGCGCTCGAAAATCTCGTCGGTCATGTCCTCTTTGGGCTGCTTGTGCGTTTCCCGGGGACACATGGGACAGTAAATATTACATTTGGCGGTGGTTTCAACGATATATTCCACGGGCAACGCGGGCACGCGATCGGTGCCTCGAAGGTAGCTCCACAGAATTTTGGCGCGATTGAACCAGCGCATAGGCGTTGTCTTCATCTTCGCACTCTTCCTTCTTAGACCGCACAGAGAGCCCACAGTGAGTTCATATGCGCGATCCTGGAGGCGATGGTTCATCCCGAGCGTGTCCGCCTGCTCAACGACGCGCCCGCCCGGCCCGGAGCCGACTACGTTATCTATTGGGCGCAAATCAATCGCCGTCTGGACTCCAATCACGCCCTCGCGTTTTCCATCGAAATAGCCAACCGTTTGGGGTTACCGGTGTTGGTCTACGAGGGACTCACCTACTCACATCCGCACGCGAATGACCGGTTCCAGACGTTCATCCTCGAAGGGGTCCGCGACAATGCCGCCCGGGCGGCTGAACTCGGGCTGGGATATGTGTTCTACCATCGAGCCCGCAAGGTGGATCCGAATGACACGCTCTATCGCCTGGCCGGGCGCGCGGCGGCTGTTGTGACCGACGATTATCCTGGGTACCTGGCGGCGCAACACAACTCCAGCGTGCCAGCCAAGATTGGCATTCCGTATTACGTCGTGGACGCCAGTTGCATCGTGCCGATGGCTTGCCTCACAAAGCAGGAATACGCTGCTTATACGATTCGCCCGAAGCTCCAACGGATGCTGGAGGAACATTTACATCCGGTGGATCCCGTACGGGCCAAGCGGAAATGGTCGGGACCGGTGCCTCGCTGCACGGAGCATGATGTGTCGGATAGTGAAAGCGATCACAGCGTTGCGCCATCCCGCAATTTCCGTGGAGGCCGCCGCGCCGCGCTGGAGCACCTCGAACATTTCCTCCAACACAACTTGGTTCGCTATGCTCGCCACAATCGCGAGCCGTCCGAGAAAGCTACTTCGCAACTCAGCTCCTATCTCCACTTCGGTTACATTTCGGCTCTAGAAATCGCACTGGCCGTCCGGGAGTACGCGGCAGAGCACAAACTTATCGCGGTTGAGTATCTGGAGCAATTGATCGTGCGCCGGGAATTGGCGTTTAATTTCGCTCGCTTCGGCCCGTCACCCGAAACGCTGGCGGCCTTGCCGGATTGGGCGCGGCGGTCCCTGGCCAAACATGAGCAAGACAGGCGCGATCCGGTGTATTCCTATGAACAGTTCGAACAGGCAACAACGTACGATGAATTGTGGAACGCCACGCAAAGGGAATTGCTGCGCGACGGCGTGATTCACGGATACTATCGAATGTATTGGGGAAAGAAGATCATCGAATGGTCGCCCACGCATCAGGAAGCGCTGAATACCATGATCTGGCTGCACGATAAATACGCGCTGGATGGGCGCGATCCGAACACCTATACCAACATCCTGTGGTGCTTCGGCCTGCATGACCGGCCTTGGACGGAGCGACACATATTTGGCATGATTCGCCATATGAATCTTGCGGGGATGAAGCGCAAAACGAACGTCGCGGCGTACATTGAGGCGATGCAATGATCGTTGGATTGACCGGAGCAACGGGATTTGTGGGCCGCGCGCTTACGCCATACCTGCAGAGGGACGGCCACACGGTGCGTCCAGTTTCCACGCGCAATGGCGTCGCGCCCGAAGCGCTGAAGGGCTGCGATGCCGTGGTGCATTTGGCCGGCGAGCCCGTGGCGCAGCGGTGGACCACGGACGCTCGCGCTCGCATCGAGAGCAGCCGCGTGGATGGCACGCGCGCTTTGGTGCAGGCGATGCACACGCATCGTCCGCAAGTCTTCGTGAGCAGCTCCGCCGTGGGCTACTACGGATCGCGCGGCGATGATGTGCTGACAGAGGCCGAACCGGCAGCCGGCGATTTCCTGGGCCGCGTCGCCAAAGCCTGGGAGGGTGAAGCCCTGATTGCGGAATCCTTCGGAATCCGCGTCGCGCGCATTCGCACGGGCATGGTGTTAGGCCGCAATGGGGGCGCGTTGCAAAAGATGTTGCTGCCTTTCAAGCTAGGGCTGGGCGGCCCGATCGGCGGCGGACAGCAATGGGTATCCTGGATCCACATGGCGGATCTCACCGCGCTGATCGCGTTTTTGCTTAAGGAATCCACAGTGCGTGGAGTGTTCAATGCGGTGTCGCCCAATCCGGTCACCAACGCCACCTTTACCCGGGCGCTGGGTGAGGCGGTGCATCGTCCAGCGATCATTCCCGTTCCCGCACTCGCCGTCAAGCTGCTATTCGGGGAGATGTCGGAAGTGATATTGGGAAGTCAGCGCGCCGTCCCTGATGCCGCCATCCGGGCTGGCTTCACATTCCGTTATCCGGACATCTTCGGGGCGTTGACCCACGTATTAAGCTAGGCCGGTTTGTTGCCGGACGCTGCTTGATTGGGTTCCCACAGTACTTCCGGCACGCCCAATACGTGATTCACCCAGCGGCTCCAGACAAATAGAGCGTCGCTCAACCGATTTAGATATTTGATCGATTCAGGGGGAACGTCCTCTTCGCGAGCAACGGCCACCAGCAAGCGCTCCGCCCTCCGGCAAATTGTGCGAGCGGCGTGTAGCTCGGCGTTCAAACGTGTCCCCCCTGGCAGAACGAAGCTGCGCAACGCAGGGAGCTCGGCGTTCATAGCGTCGATTTCCTTCTCTAATTGCTCGCTCTCGACCGCGGTAATGCGGGCCTGCTTCGGATGTACGTCCTGAGGCAAGGTGGAAAGGATAGACCCCAAGTTGAACAATTCGTGCTGCACGCGCCGCAGAATCACGGCGAGCTCGATCAATTTGGGCGTGGACGCCGCCAATTCGCCGCAACTCACTCCCGCCAATCCCACAAACGCGCTCAGCTCATCCACCGTGCCGTAGGCCTCGATGCGCGGGGCGTCTTTGGAGACTCGCTGGCCTCCGGCCAGGCTGGTTTGTCCAGTATCCCCTTGCCTGGTGTAAATCCGATTCAAGGCCACGCGAGGATCATTGAACGTGGGGTCGCCGCCTGGTTCATTGCTGGACATGCATTCCCATCGTACTCGCTTGCTACGATGAAAACTCTGCCGGATATCAGCCTCACCTACTTTGTAGTCCTACTCGCCGCCGCTCTGATTGGCGGCGCGGCGAATGCGTTGGCGGGCGGCGGGACCTTTCTGGTTTTTCCCGCGCTTCTGTTAGGCGGGATGGATTCCATTGTCGCCAACGCAACGTCGGCAGCCAGCATGTTCCCCGGAAATGTAGCCTCTTCGCTGGTTTTCAAGAGAGGCACATTTTACAGCCCGATCTTGCTGCGATCCATTTTCGCGGTCAGCGTCGTTGGCGGAGCCGCTGGAACTACTCTGGTTCTGATGACGCCCAGCGAGCGTTTTTCGCGGCTGGTCCCCTACCTGATGCTGGTGGCCGCCGTCGTCTTCTCATTTTCGGATCGAATCGCGCGGGCGACACGCAATGGATCGGGCAACATCCGCTGGGTTCCTCTGCTGGCGGGCCACTTTCTGATTTCCGTGTATGGAGGATATTTCGGAGCCGGCATGGGTGTCCTGATGATCATCCTATTCTGGGTGGCCGCGGATTTGGACGTGAAGACATCCGGCGCCTTACGTCTCTACTCCGCATTGGGTATCAATTCGTTGGCGGTGGCGATTTTCGCGGCTCGTGGAGTGGTCGCTTGGAAGTTCGCCGTCCCCATGGCGCTGGCCGCCATCGTGGGCGGATATTGGGGAGCCCATCTGGTAAAACGTCTGAGTATCACCACTGCTCGCCGATCCGTGCTGGTGTACGCGTGGGTGATCACTGTGTGGCTGCTGATTCGATCCAGCTAAAATAAGCTGGTGCTACAAGCAGGCGAGTTCCCTTATACGCGCGGTATCCACGAGTCTATGTACCAGGGGCGCTTGTGGACCATGCGGCAATTCTCCGGCTTCGCTACAGCCGAGGAAACCAACGCGCGCTACCGCTACCTGCTGGCCCAGGGCCAAACCGGACTCTCGGTTGCGTTCGATCTTCCGACCTTGATGGGTGTGGACGCGGACGATCCAACGGCGCTTGGTGAAGTGGGCAAGTGCGGCGTCGCGATCTGCACGCTGGCTGACATGGAGACGTTATTCGACGGCATCCCGCTTGGCGATGTTACGGTTTCGATGACGATCAACTCGCCGGCATCGGTGATCTGGGCCATGTATTTGGCGGTCGCCGAACAGCAGGGCGTGGCCTGGAACGCGGTATCCGGCACGCTGCAGAACGACATCCTCAAGGAATACATCGCGCAAAAGGAATTCATCTATCCGCCGCGGCCTTCCATGCGGCTGGTAACCGATTCCATCGAATTCGCCACCCAACATACACCTCGCTTCAACCCCATTTCCATCTCTGGCTATCACATCCGCGAGGCCGGATCGACCGCCGTGCAGGAGCTGGCGTTCACGCTGCGGGACGGCATGGAGTACGTGGACGACGCGATGGGGCGCGGACTTCCAGTGGATTCTTTCGCGCCCCGCCTGAGTTTCTTCTTCAACGCGCATAACAATTTCTTCGAAGAGATCGCCAAGTATCGGGCGGCGCGCAAGATTTGGGCCTATGCGATGCGTGATCGTTATGGCTCCATCGATGAGCGCAGCCAGAAACTTCGCTTCCACGCGCAAACGGCGGGCTGCTCACTTACCTGGCAACAACCCGAGAACAATATTGTGCGGACGGCCATCCAGGCCTTGGCGGCGGTATTAGGCGGATGCCAATCGCTGCATACGAATTCCCTGGATGAGGCGTACGCGCTGCCTTCGGAGCACGCTGTGACGGTCGCGTTGCGCACGCAGCAGGTGATCGCCTACGAAACCGGGATTACCGCGGCGCCCGATCCGCTGGGCGGCAGCGAATACATCGAACGCCTGACACTGGAAATGGAGCAGGCGGCGAACGCCTATATCCGCCGGATCGACGAGATGGGCGGCATGGTCGCGGCGATTGAGCGTGGTTTCCCGCAGGCTGAGATTGCCCAGGCCAGCTACGAATTCCAGAAATCCGTGGAGAAGAAAGAAAGCGTGATCGTCGGGGTAAATCGCTTCACGCAGGAGAAAGAAGCGCCCCCCCAGATTCTGCGGATCAGTCACGCCACGGAGCAACGGCAAATCGCACGATTGGCCGAGGTAAAACGCGGGCGCAGCAATGATGCTGTCGAAAAAGCGTTGGGTGGATTGAAACGCGCGGCGGAGAGTTCACAGAACACGATGCCCTATTTGCTGGACGCAGTTCGGGCGTACACAACGGTGGGTGAGATTTGCGCCGCCCTCAAAGAGGTCTTCGGGGCCTACACAGAAACTAGCGTATTGTAGGCCAGCGACGTATATCGAAGTTAATTCAGAGCGTTCGTCAACTCTTCAGCGAACGGGCTCTGCGGACCATCGTTACGACGGCCACCACTAGCGCTCTTTTTTCCGCGACGGGGCGGGCGCTGTTCGGTCGCCGGAGGCACCGCGGCAGCTGTAGACGTGACCTGCTGAGTACGCTCAGCGGCAGGGGCAGCACTTTGCGCCGCGCGCGGAGGACCACTACTATACGGACGCCGTTGCTCCGCAGCCATAGGGGCGCCGCGGCCCGGAGGTCCGTCCTTCGGCCTTGGCGGTTGCGCCGGATTTGCGCGCAGCAAGCGATCTTCGAGAGGCGCACGATCAAAGCGGCGGATGATGGAGTTCATCTCCTCCGTGTTGGGAGCCTCAATGAACGCGAAGCCCTTCGACTCCTGCGTTTCCGGATTGCGTATGACTTTAATTGCGTCCGCAACCAGGTTCTCGGCACTAAGCCAGCCCATGATATCGTCCGCGGTTACCCAGGTGGGTAAGTTGCCCAAAAAGACAGTAAAACTCATTCAGCGATTGTTGTTTACTCCATGGAGGGATTGCCTTCCGGAGTTCTCCCGAAGGCACTAACAGAATAACACAATTTTCCATATCTTCCAGGGTGGGTGCGCCAGCTATGTTTCGGAAGGGTAAGCAGTTAATCCAGCAGCCCGCGCAGGAACACGGCGGGATGCATGGCATGAGCGGCTGTCAGGTCCCCCACTTGGTGCCGGCAGGACGTACCCGGCGCCACCAAAACGTCGCCTGGTTGCATCGTTTTTATCGCAGGCAGCAGCTTGCGATTTGCAATCGCCACGGAGACATCGTAGTGTTCGCTGGAATAACCGAACGAACCGGCCATGCCGCAGCAGCCGGCGTCGAGATCCACAACGTTCGCTCCAGGGATGCGCGCCAGCAGCTTCTTTGTGGCATCCAGCAGCCCCATGGATTTCTGATGGCAGTGCCCATGCAGCAGGATTTTTTCCGGTCCGCGCCTCAATGGAAGTGGCAGATCCGCAGCAAATTCCTCGAATAACTGGCAGGCATCGGCGACGACCTGGGCTTGCTTCTGCGATTCCCCGCGCAGCAGTGAGGGAGCGTCTTCCAGCAGGGAAGATAGACAACTAGGCTCCAGGAATAGAATTTTTCCGCCGCGTTGCGCGATGGGATACAACCCGGCTACGGTCTGTTCCAACTGCGCTCGCGCCTCGCTGAGAAGACCTTTCGAAATCAGCGGGCGTCCGCAGCACCCAGGCCTCACAACGCTGGGACGCGCACCGCCCCGCTCCAGCACTTCCACGGCGGCGATACCGATTTCGGGGTCGTAGTGATTTGTGAAGGTGTCATTAAAAAGCGTTACGGTGCCCGCGGCGGAATGGCGTTTCGCGGACCACTTCGCGAAGGTGTCACGACGCCACTGCGGCAAATGGCGGCGCGAGTCAATGCCCATGAATCCGGATGCGATCCCCGACACCCAATTCGATACGGGCGCGAAGCGGCTGCCCCACACGGAGGCTTGCGCGATGCCGCCCAGGGCGCGCGCGTGTAAAGGAGTCCCGTGGCGAGACCAATAGTCCGCCAGAAATTCACTTTTGAAGCGTGCGACATCCACTCCAACGGGGCATTCGGCTTTGCATGCCCGGCATTCCAAGCATAGGTCGAGAACTTTATAGACACCTTGATCTCCCAGCCCGGCCTCGCCCAATTTGCCGCTCATAGCCAGGCGCAGGACGTTCGCGCGCCCACGGGTGGAATCCGCCTCATCGCGGGTCGCCATATACGATGGACACATCGTGCCCGACAGTTTCTTGCGGCACGCGCCCACGCCGCTGCACATCTCCA
Source organism: Acidobacteriota bacterium (assembly GCA_039931205.1). Taxonomy (GTDB): domain Bacteria; phylum Acidobacteriota; class Terriglobia; order Bryobacterales; family Bryobacteraceae; genus Palsa-187. The sequence goes on along the minus strand of JBDTSJ010000036.1, from coordinate 40,283 downwards.
CTGCCCCAGCCATGCCACCAAACGCCGAATAGTCGAAGAACGTTTTGGGGTTCAGGGCTTTGTATTTCGAACCGAAGCGCAGATTCGAAGTCATCGGCGGAGAGTCTACGATCTTCCCGGGATTGAAAATGTTGTGCGGATCGAATGTCCGCTTGATCTCGCGGAAGGCTTCGTATAATGCATCGCCGAACATCTGGCGCATGAAGGGGCCGCGCACCAGGCCGTCGCCGTGTTCTCCGGAAAGCGCACCGCCGTATTCCAGAACCAACTCAGCCACCGCGCGGGCAATGGATTCAAATTTAGCCACGCCCTCTTCGGTCTTCATGTTGACCACCGGGCGGACGTGCAAACATCCTACGGAAGCGTGGGCGTATACGCCTGCCGTAGTGTTGTGGAATTTCAAAATCTCCAGGAACCGGCCGATATACTCGCTTAGCTTCTCCGGGGCGACGGCCGTATCTTCGACAAATGAGATGGACTTGGCGTCTTCTTTGACGGCCATCGATAAGCCCAACGCGGCTTCACGCAAGCTCCATACACGTTGCTGCGCGGCTGGTTCGGTTTCGCTGCGGAAGGCTTCGCCGAATCCTCGGGAGCGTAGATCTTTCTCTAACGCAGCGAGCCGGGGAGGTAAATCCTCTTTGGAATCGGCATAGAACTCGACGCACAGCGACGCAGCGGGATCACCGGGAATTACCTGGCGGCGGAGCTGATCCAGCGCAGCGTTCTGGCGCGAATTATCGAGAATGGACTTATCCATCACTTCGACCGCCGACGGGTTGTGTTTCAGAATCACGGGCGCGGCAGAGAGAGCTTCGAGAAGATGCGCAAACCCGATGACCATCACGGCTTTCGCCTTCGGCAGAAGGACCAAGTTGACCTTGGCCTCTAGAATTACACCCAGCGTACCTTCGGAGCCCACCATCAATTTCGCGAAATTCACCGTGGAGCCCGCAAATTCGTCGAGGTTGTAGCCACCGACGCGCCGCAGAATCTTTGGAAACCGCCGGTCGATCTCCTGCGCGTGCTCCGTCGCCAGACTCAGCACGGTCCGGTAGCACGCGGCTTCGAGTGATTCGCCGGAGGGAATCAGATCCCGTGCGACATTCTTGAATTCAGCCGTGCTGCCGTCGGACAGAACGACCGTCTGTTCCAACACATGGTCGATGGTTTTGCCGTAGAGCACGCTGCGCGCTCCCGCCGAGTTGTTCGCCATCATGCCGCCGATCGTGGCGCGGCTGGCGGTGGATATGTCGGGAGCAAAACGCATTCCCAGCGGAGCCAACTGGGCGTTCAGCTCGTCTAGAACCACGCCGGGTTCCACGCGAGCCCAGCGTTGTTCCGCATTCACCTCAAGTACATGGTTCAGGTATTTCGACACATCCACGATGACGCCTTCGCCGATGGCCTGCCCGGCTTGCGACGTGCCGCCTCCGCGCATCGTGAGGGGGCAACGAAAGCGTCCGCAGGTTCTGACGATTTCGATGAGGGCTGCGCGAGTCCGCGGAATGATCACTCCCAGCGGGCGAATCTGATAGACGCTCGCGTCCGTCGAATAAAGCGCACAGGTAATGTTGTCGAAGCGGACTTCGGCGTCCAGAACTTCCAAGGCGTCGCGGAAAGCCGCCACGTCAAGGGCGGGTTTCGTTACTTGGACCAACGTCATGACGGGCGTCGGCCGTGGGCTAGGGGCATCAAACTGGAGAATAGCAAACGCCCGTGATGCGAACAAACGCGGCTAGGGTTTGGGACGCCGGAAGTACATTTGCATTGTGCCGGCGTTCTCGCCCACAGTGATCGTATTCGTCAGCTCCCATCCCTGGGATCCCAACTCCGCCGCCGCTCCCGCTAAACCCTGGTTATAATTCATCGCCGGATAAGTATCGAAATCTTGCGGGTATTCGCCGCGCTGCGTCACTGCTTCGAATTTGCAGCCATCGGCGGACACGTAACAGATTTGAGCGGAGCCTACGAATTGCCGGCGCCCCCCAATAATCGCCCTAGGGCGTGCTTCGCTGTCAGCTAATACCACCGCATAGTCCCATCTGGTGGGGGGCCCGGGAGGAACTTGGGACTTCAGAGCGGTGGCGACGCCTAAGGCGGCCGCGAAGGTGAGAATCACTACCGGCATCGATCGGAAAATGGGGCGCATACGAGTCTCCTTGACTAGGAATACGTTTCGAGGGCGCGAAGCGTTGAGCCTAGCGGTCGGAATTCCTCAGAATTGTCATAATGGCCGGGTGCAGACCGTTTCCCAAATCCCCACTCCCGCCCTGGTGCTGGACTTAGACGCCTTTGAGACGAACCTGACTCGCATGGCAGCGCATGTGAAGCAAAACAGCAAGCAGTTGCGGCCGCACGCCAAGGCGCACAAGTGTCCGGAGATCGCCAGACGCCAGATTGCGGCTGGCGCCATTGGCGTTTGCGTCGCTACCGTCGTGGAAGCGGAATTGATGGCGGCAGCCGGCATTCCGGGATTGTTACTGACGTCGCCTCTGGCGGACCCGGCAAAGATGGCGCGGGTTGTCGCGACCGGGGCGATGGTGGTGGTGGATCATGCCGATCAAGTCCGCTGGTACGACGAAGCCGCTCAAGCATCGGGGCGCAAGCTGGACGTTCTGGTGGATCTGGATGTCGGAGACCATCGGACGGGTGCCCGCTCCAAGGAACAGGCTCTGACAATTGCGGATTTGCTGGATGCGGCGGAGCATCTTGAATTGCGGGGAATCCAAGGGTATTCCGTGTTTGGTTCCCACGCCGGTGGAATGGATGAGCGCAAGAAAGTCTCGCGCCATGTTTTCAGAAGTGTTTCCGACCTGATGGGCACGATGCTGCGGCGCGGCCTGTGCTGCGACATCGTTACCGGAGGCAGCACTGGGACTTGGGACATCGACACGCAGGTGGCCGACCTTACAGAGTTGCAGGCTGGCTCCTACGCACTGATGGACATGGCGTATCAGCGCGAGGGTCTCGATTTTCAGCTGGCATTGAACGTCTTAGGCACTGTGGTCAGCGCCAATCATGAGGGGTTTGTTTCGGTGGACGCGGGGTACAAGGCCTTTGCTACGGACCGAGGCTACGTGCCCGCCGTGGTGGGACATCCGGGAGCCACCGTGCGGTGGGGAGGCGACGAATTCTGTTACGTGGATGACACCGCGCTCAAGTTGGGGGAGCGTGTACGTTTCCTGCCGCCGCATTGCGATCCAACTGTGAATCTCTATGACCGCATCTATGCCTGTCGCCGGACCGATGTTGAAGCTATCTGGCCAGTGAAGAGTTTGTCACTGACCTAGGCGCTCCAGGATTGAGGCGACGTAATTCTGGGTCTCGGTAATTTCCGGGATGGCCGCATCGCGATCCACTCGCACCGTTCCTGCATTGTAGGCGCTCAGAGCCAAAGAGAGATTGCCTTTATAGCGCCCCAGCAAGTCCTTCAACAAGCGAGCTCCCGCCATCAGATTCTCGCTGGGATCGAAGGGGTCATTCACGCCCAGCAGCGCTTGCGTCGCGGGCATCAATTGCATCAAGCCTTCGGCGCCCTTATTCGACACAGCACAAGGACGGAAGGCGGATTCCTGTCGCGCCACCTCGCGAACGACATCCGGCTCAAGCTGGTTGGCGCGCGCGGCCGTGTTGATCATCTGAGTCAGCGCTGGAGCGTTCATGGGCTCGCATCCAAATGCCGGGAGTGTACGAGCGATTGCAGGCGAACTCCAGACGCGATTGGAGGGCGCGAGCAGGACCGGAACAGTCTTCCTCTGCCGCATTACCGAGGTTCGCTGTTTCAGCAGCGACGCGCGCTGCGCTGGCGTGGCCCCCACTTGAGCACAGGCGGGCATCGCAAAAAGAATCCAGATCCATTGCATCAGACACTCTATCGTCAGATCGCAGCAGGACCTTCACTTCAGATAATTCGGATATGCTGACACAACTCGGTTATTCGACAAACCACTTGCGCAGGTTGCGCATGCCGCTCTTGACCTGCTCGCTGGCTTCGAGAAGATCCGTCGTGTCATAGATGATGTGCGGGGTCATGAACAGGACCAGTTCCGTACGATCGTGCGAGCGCTGCTGGCTGCCGAACAGCGCGCCGATTCCGGGCAGCTTGTTGAGGCCCGGGATACCTTGCGAACCGGACGAGGAAGTCTCGCTGATGATACCGCCGATGGCGATCGTGTCTCCGTCCTGCAGCGTGATTTGCGTTTGCACCACCTGTTGGTCGAAAGCCGGGGTCCCGATGTTAGAGGACGGACTGCTGGCGGAGACCTTACTGATCTCCTGGTTAATCATCAGGGTTACTACGCCGCTGGGCGTCGAGCGCGCGTTCACCTGCAGAGTGGCTCCGGTGTTGTGTGAGGAGATGCCCTGACTGGTGAAGGAACTTGCACCGCCCAACGTGGACACGCTGCCCGTCAACACCGGCACTTGCGTACCTACATTGATGCTGGCAGGGATGCTATCGGTGGCGATGAGGCTAGGCTGGGAAATGATTCGGACATTGGACGCGTTTTCCTGAAGCGTCAGGAAGAATAACAGTTCGCGGGCCTGGCCCACCAGAAATCCCGCATTCATCCGCGTCACTCCGCTGACCACGCTACCAACCAAGCGGCGATCCGTTCCACCACGTTGCTGGAAACGCGTTTCGACACCGGCAGCGAAATTGCCCGACATGGCGACCGAGAAGATCTTGGCTTCGAGCAGGATTTGGCGCGGCGGGCGATCCAGCTCCCGCAGAAGTTTCAGCACTGCCTGATACTGCTGCGCGCTGGCCTGAATCAACAGATTATTCGCCAATGGATTGGGAACGATGCGCGGAGGAGCGGGTGCGTCCCCGCCCTGACCATTGCCCCCCTGCACTGCCTGGGCCGGTGCTGGATTGGCGGCTCCAATTAAGCCCCCTTGAACGGGCGCACCTGTGGGCCCTGGCGTCTGCGCGGCGTAACCTCCAAACGATGGATAGCCATATGAGTTCCCGCCACCCATTCCGCCTCCCATAGAATTCATCCCACCACACGCCCCTGCCCCGCCGAAACCATTATTAAAGCTGTTCTGATTGGCGTAGCCGGAGTTGTTCCCATTGGGGCCATATCCCGAGTTGCCCGAGGATCCATATGGATTTCCCTGGTTGCCGTTCTGATAGCCACCTCCATAATTCCCGTTGTTCTGGTATTGGTTGTAGCCTCCACCGTTGTACCCGCCGCCGTAATTCCCCATGTTGGAATTTGGATAGTAGAGCATGTTCAACGCCATCGCCAGGCAGTCCGCGCGGCCATATTTGACTTGGTAAACGTACGTGTCAATCAGGCCGCTGGATTCCGTAATGGGGATATCCAGCGTCTTAATCCAAGCCTCCACGCGATCGAACACGCCCGGGTTCGGCGCCACCGCGATCAACTTCCCGATTCGATCTACCGCCAAAAAGCGGACGGTGGCGTTCTCTTTGCTGAGCGATATGGACTTGAGTACGCTCTCCAGCTCTTTGAGTAACTGCGATGGCAGCGTGTTGCGAACATCGAATAGCCGCACTCGTTCTCCAGCCAATTGATCGCTATCGAACAATGCGATTAGGTCCATCAGGCGGCGCATGTTGCGGCGGCTGTCCATAATGAACAGAAGATTTGCAGGCCCGTAACTGCGGATTACGGTGCGGTCGTCGGTGAATTCCTGCAGCAACTTGCTGACTTCGTCCACTGTGACGTATTTAAGGAACACCAGATTCAGCATGGTGCGATCGTCATCGGGAATGCTGCCCGAATCGGTCACGCGCGAGATGGGTTGACGGACCAGTTCCTGCAGTGGCACCACGCGATAGATCTCGCCTTCCTGAATCAAGCCCGCGCTGTTGAGCCGCAGAATTAGCTCCAGCAGATTGCGGGCATCGATATTTCCCGGCTGTCCGTAGGTGTTCATCGTGACGGAACCCTGCACGCGATCATCGAAGATAATGTTCATGCGCAGTTGCTGCGCCAGCTGTAACACGACCTCACGCAGGTTCGCATTGTCCAGGAAGAGATTGCCCACTGGGACCGGTCCGGCCGGCGGTGCGGGAGGCTGCTGCGGCCTCAGCATTCCGGCCGACAGCGTCATTAGCATGATTCCGATCGTCAGTCTTGTTTTTAGCATTACCGTGTTGACTCCCAATGGCATTCCGGACCCATTAGCCCGACACTCGTGACTTTTTTGTATCCACTCTTGATCGTTCCGGCCGGACTGGAATCGTTCGGCAGGCAATCCCTGTAGGCTCCGTTTGGCTTGCCCAGCTCGGGCTCGACTTTTTCGGCAGCCGCCGACGGACCCTCGCCGATTTTGCTCACGTTCCCGCGCGACGGCGTCGCATTGCCCTGCTTTGCGGCAACGGGCGTGGGAGCAATCACCTTGCGCTCCTCTGGTTTCGGCGCCAGGTCGCGAACCGAATTCTTCAAGGTCTTGCCGTTCCAGGTCAGCGTAACCGTGTCCCGGTCAAACTCCGCGATGGTGAATTCGCCCACTTTGTCGCCCGCGTGATAACTTTTCTGCCCCGACTTGTCGGTGCTCATCACGATCACCGGCTCCGCGAAGGCCATCTGCCCGTGATACTTCGGCAGAGGCGGTACAGGTGGATCGGGAGGGGGAGGGGGCGGCGGCGCCGGGGGATCGATCACCACGTTGGGGTTACGGTCCTTCGCAAACAGGTTCTGCTGGGCGACAGGCAAGTATTCGGCTGGTGTAACCGCGGTCACCGCCGGGACAGCCAGCGGCGGCACAGCGGCTGAAGGCTTCGGCGCACGCGCAAGAGCGGCCTGTTCACGCGCGCTGGCTTCCACCCATGACTGCCGCCAACGGACGCCAATCCATACCAGCGCTGCCAGCAGCAGAATATTCAGAATGATCGCTTTCCGTGTCAAAATCCCGCTACCCCCTTTTTGCTGCGATCCGGGACCAGATTCTTAGCCACCACACCGGCCACCGTCAACCGCACTCGCACGGTTTTCTCTTTCGGATTGGACGTGGTGATCTGAAAGTCACGCGTCGAAATCAGCTCCGGCTGTGTTTCGAGACCGGCCAAGATGTTTACCAGTTGCGCCACCTGGCATTCGAACTGAACCGACACTAGCGCCATTCCATATTGATCGCCCAGCGGTGTAACAGGCCCCACCTCAGTGGCCCGGATATCGAGCCCCTCTGGGGCCATCAGCCGGCGGAGCGCGGTGACTACCTGCGCCTGCGCCTGGGGAGCGGTCTCCGCACGAATCAAGCCTTGTTCACGAACGGCCAATTCCGCAGCCACTTTCTTGAGCACTTCCTCTTTCGCGGGAACCGTGGCTGCAAGGTCGCGCATGATCGCCAGCCGTTTTTCGGCGACCTCCACCGAATCCGTAGATGCCGTCGCCGGTACGACGGAACCCGAGGGCCAATATTGATACGCCACGCCCAGCGCCAGGGGCACACCCAGATAGATCAACAAACGGCGATAGCGAGCGTCCATCATTGGGAAGCTCCCGAAGGATTAACCGCAGAGCGGCGCGTGCGGATACCAAACGTCTCCGCGCCCTGCTGCCTGGAAGGAGGAGAACTAAACTCCGACCCTTCAAACAAATTCGAATCGTCAATCGCCTTCAGCAACGGCTGGGCTTGATCGGCTTCGCCCGCGACGTTCACCTGCTGCGGACTCAGTTCCAGGGACCGCAACCAGGTAGGCGGCGCCAGCAAGTTGGTCAGGGCTGCGAGCACGTCCATGTCGTCTTTGTCGTGGCGGCGCATCTCGTCCAGCAAGAGCGTACGGGCCCGTGTAGCTTGCACCTCGCGATCCAGAACACCCGCCCGCATGGCCGCCGGCTGTAGCTTGGCGATCTCCTGATTCAGCGTGTCCAGATAACTGCCGTTCCAATACCGGGGAAACAACGCGAGTCCAATCGCTGCCAATAGCACCGCGACTGCCAGTATCACCGTGGGCGCCCATTGCAGCGCCGAGCGGGCCTGCCGCAATTCGACCGGCAGCAGATTCAATGCCAGCGATCCCATCGGGTACGCCGAACTCAGAGCCGCCGCATACGGAGCCGCCGGATCTGCGTGCAGCAATTCACTCAACAGAACCGGCGCCGGCGCGTGTTCGAGCCGTAGCTCGGCGGCCGCCAAGCCCGCAGCGCGATCCGGCTCCACGTCGAACGTTGCCGCCAGCATAGGCTTGGCCGCGCTCTCGCCGTATACCTCGACGCCGGATTCGAGTGGCTCCATCGCCAGGATCTCCGCCGCCGGTTTGCTGCCCCACAGGCGCAATGCCGAGTACACAGCGGCCGCCCCGCAAGTGAATCCCGCCAGCTTGACGCCTGCCTCCGCGAACAGCGTGGTGTAGGCATCGATTGCTTCCCGGCGCGCTATGGCCACCAGCACTACCTCGGAGCCTTCCAAGCGCGCCCAACTGGAAACCACGTCGCCTTCGTCATAGGGATGCAGGCCGTCCAGTTGAAACGCAATGGCCGCGTTCAGATCTTTGTCGGGAACTCCGGGCAGCGACACTTGCCGCAAGATCACTTCATGGCGCGGTAGCAACACAGTCGCTGCGGACTGCTTCAACCCCAATTTGGCCGTGGTGGCTGCATAGACGGCGCCCCAATCGGCAGCGGGCTGATTGCGATAATCCTCGACGGTGAACCCGCCGATGACCCTAGCCCCCGTCGGCCGCACCCGAACCGCGGTGACCCGTAGTGTTTCCGCGCCGCGCGGTCCTTCGATAGAGATGCCGATGCCGCTGCCGAAAGCCAGCCACTTGCGCAGGCTCGCCGAAATCATTGTGCAAACACCCCAGCAGCGGGCCCGGATGTGGCAAGCGATAACGAGGGAGCGATGGCGAATTCCGACCAACCGTCTTCGTAGTAGCGCACCACCTGGACCGGAATCGGGTGGTAACGCGGATCGTCCCAATATTTCACGACGGCGGCAGCGGAGCGCAGCACCTCTGAGGGCGTGCCGTCAGGACGCCGCAACCGCGCCGTGGCTCGCATGGTCCACATCGTATTGCCGCCCACGCGTAAGTGCGCTGTCGGAATGCCCATTTCTTCTACTTCGCCAATGTTCTTGAACGGTCGGGCGACCCTTCGCCGCACCACAGCCTGAACCGCCTGCGGGTCCATGCCCATAGCTTCGAGCAATGCCGGACTGGCCCCATTCACATCAAACGCGCCTACCGTGCCCCAGACCGACAGGCAATCGCGCAGCCCTCCTCGGGGATACAGACGGCCGTCCGCATCGGCCACATAGTTGCCGTAGAACAGTTCGGGGGTGACGCCGCGCACAGACAATAGTTCCTCGATCTCTTCTAATGACGCGTGCCGCGGCCGGAAAGTCGGCCCCAGCGATAAATAGAACGCCTCCAACGGGTTGGCGTCACCAGCGCCACTGCGCCAGTCCACAATCGCCGCCGCGATTTCGCGCGCTTGCCCCGCATCCCCCGTTACCGCCGCCACCACTGCCAGCAAATCGTCTGGACTGGCCGTATTGACGTTCAACTTAGCCGACTCGGCAATCATCTCCACAATCACATCGCCTGTGGGATAGGACATTTTCATGCGCGGATACTGGCGGTCCCAGAAGCGGGCCTGGCCATCGGACGTGCGCGCACCTGGGCCCCACAGCATCCACTGGACGGCGCGGTCCAGTGATCCGGTAGCCAGATAATGGGCCCGCAGGCCGTCGGCGACCGTGGCGGTATGGTCCGTCTCCGTGCGGACCGTCATCGAAACGGAGAGAGCGATCGCCGCCAGGGCTGCCGAGAGCCACAGGACGATTAAGAGGGCTCCCCCCCGTTCGCTATTGCTGGTCCGCATACCTCTCCTCAGGGCCACGTGAAACATGCAGCGGAATCGTGATCGCCCCCACCGGCATTCGCGAGGCTGTACCTGGCGCCGCCGCAATGTCGATCCTGACTGCGTAAGGCAAGTACGGGAAGGCCCACCCCTCCATCCAGTCCAAGCCCTGCAGCGTATTGAAGTTTAAGTTGCGATACGAAAAGCGACAGTACGCCAAGTGATCGAAAACGACGAACGCCGGCGAGTCGACCGGGGCGGGTGGAATGATAGTCGAAACCGGATCGCACGCCTGCAAAGTGCTGGCAGGCCCTGAAAACAATCGCTCATAAACAACCAATCGCACGGTCCCATCCGGATTCGGCTGTACCTGATACAGCAGGATTCGAGGATAGCCTCGCGCGCCTTCCGTCATGGAAACGCTGCTCACCATCAGCATCCGCTCCGCGTCCCCGCGAAATATTGGCACGGTTGCCTCGCCCTCGCCCGCTTTGCACAAGCCCTTGACGGGCATCATTCCGCCGATCTGCCTGCGCAATAAATCCTGAATTCCCAGTGCGACTCGATTCTCATCCAGACGCTGCTGAGTGCGGTTCAACGTCAGCAGTCCGCTGCGCATCGCGGTCAGCATGCCGGCTGAAATCGCGGCCACCAGCGTAATGGCGAGGATCACCTCCATTAGCGTGAATCCGCACTGTGTGGTGCGTCTGCTGCGCGCCATTATTGGGGCGCCTCCGGGGGAATCTGCGCCCGGCGAAAGCCTTCCAGCGTGAAGTTTCGCCGCGTGGGACCATCCATCCACCAGATCTCCAGCTGAATGCGGTCCATGACCCATGCGCCGGGTCCGGGCTTCTCGTCCGTACTCTCAAAGGCCGACACGGTTGCCTGCCAGCCAGCGTCCACACCGCCGGCCTCCGCGGGCGCGTAGCGGCCCCCGAAGGGCCCACGGCGCGGCGTTTTCTCATCCACCAGCAACTCGTCCATCTTCATGCGAGCTAGGATTGACGCGCGGTCATACTGTGTCAGGCGCGACGCATTGCGTGTGGCGGCCGCCAGTCCACTCATAACGCCCGCGACTGTGATGCCCATGATGGCGGTGGCAACCAGAACCTCCAGCAGCGTGAACCCGCGCTGCGATCGCCGCTTCGTCACTTGGAAGCCTCCGCAACCACAATTTCCTGCGCGCGTGCTGTGCCCGTGATGGGGTCCAGATTCACCAGGCGGTGGCGACCCTTGTTATTCGCGAGCTCGACCCCAATGCGCGGCACGGAGCCTCCCGGATAAATCAGAAACCGGCGGACCATCCGAGGATCGGCCGCTGGAATCTCGGGAAGGACACGGACGATACGCACGCCATCCGGCAAATCCATACGTTTTACAAACGCTTGATCGGCTGTGCGGGCCAGCAGAACATTATCGACTGGCAGGATCTGTACTTCGACGACAGCTTGCCGGCGGTCCGCGCGATCCAGGGCGGCTGACAGAAATGTGACCACCACGTCCGATGCGGCCCGCAAACGCAGCGTCTCGAGCCCGGAACTGACCGGCGTGTAGCTCATGCCCACCAGCAGCGAAATCAGCGCAACAACGATCAACATCTCCAGCAGCGTAATGCCGCGGCGATGTTTATTTGTTGCTCCAGCTGACGATGTCAGCATCGTTTCCTTCCCCGCCCGGTTGTCCGTCGGCGCCCAACGAAACCAAGTCGGGCTCTTCCCCGTGATCCCCCGGATACTTATATAGATATGGCCGCGCCCAGGCGTCCAAAGGGACTTCCTTAGTCAGGTAGGGACCATTCCAGTTGGGTACGTTATCCGGCTTCACGCGCAGCGCCTCGAGACCCACAGCTGTTGGGGGATACGTTCCCGTTTCCAATTTGTAAAGGCCCAACGCATTCGTCAAATTCGCCATCTCCGCCTTTACGGCGACCCGCTTGGCATCATCGGCACGCTTAAATACGTTCACACCCACTAACGCGACAAAGAGCGAGATGATCACCACCACCACCAACATCTCGATCAGCGTGATACCCGCTTGGGAATTCCTTCTACGATTCTTCATGTGATTGCCCTCACTCATATTGCAACGTCGTTGATACCTGTGATCGCCAGCATCAAGCTGAGGATCAGCGAACCCACCATCAATCCCATTGCCAGAATGATGACGGGTTCGAAAATTGTCGTGAAGCGGCGGATCGCCGTCCGCGTCTCCCCATCGTAAATGTCGGCCATGCGGTGGAACATCACGTCCAGATGTCCGGTTTCCTCGCCCACGGTCAGCAGATGCCCCGCCAGAGGTGGGAACTCACCCGCTCGCGTCAGCGGACCCGCGATCCCTTCGCCGCGCTTCACGCCTTGCATTACGCGTTCCAGCGATCCCGCAATCTTACGATTGTTCAGAATCCCTCGCGCAATGCCGATGGCTTGCACCAGCGGCACGCTGGAGCTCACCAAGGTTCCCATGGCGCGCGCAAAACGCGCCGTCTCGGCCTTGCGCAGAGCGTCTCCCAGCAGAGGAATCTTCAAGCGGAAGGCGTCCCACCACTCGCGCCCCGCGGTTGTTCGAATGTAGACGCGGAGCGCGATCACTGAACCGACGAATGCCAGTAGGGCCCATACGCCGTAGGTCTGCACGATTTCGCTAGCTTTCAGCATCAGCAGCGTGGGCGTCGGAATTTTCATGCGCGGATCGGCGAAAATCTGGGCGAAGCGCGGGACTACGAAATTCAACAGCACCAGAATGGAGCCCAAACCCACCACGCTTAGCAACGCGGGATAGATGAGCGATCCGATGATGTATCCCCGTAATTCATCGCGAGTCTTCTCGAACTCCGCGAGCCGTTCGAAGATCTGCGCCAGCGATCCGGAGGCTTCACCCGCTCGCACCATATTGGTGTATAACTCCGAAAAATGCGAAGGATGCGCCGCCAGCGCGTCGGCCAGGCTCTTGCCGCCCTTGATGAGGCGGGTGATGTCCAGGATAAGGCTGCGGAACTCCGCCCGCGTGGTCAGCTCCGCTGTGATGGTGAGTGCGCGATCCAGAGGGATCCCCGCGCTTAGTAGAGTCGTAAGCTCCTGGGTGAAAAAGAGGACGTCCTTACGCTTGCCGCGATTGAATGTGGGCAACCGCAAATCGAATCCCTGGGTGCCCTGTTCCAGGCCGATATAAACCGGAGTCAGTCCCTGACGTTGCAATTCCGACGCGACGAATTTCTCCGTATCCGCGGTGAGCGTGCCGCTGCGCGGTTTCCCGTCAGCAGCCACGGCGCGGAAGAAGAAGGTGGTGGCCATTAGAATTCCTGCGTCACGCGGATCACTTCATCGGGCGTGGTAACGCCCTGCGAGACCTTCAGCCAGCCGTCCTCGCGCAAATTTCGCATGCCATGCCGCCGAGCCATTGCCGTCAGCTTGGAAGCATCTTCGTTGCGCATGATCGCGGCCCGCATTTCCTCGTTCAATTCCATCAATTCGAAGATGCCCACGCGGCCACGATAACCGCTATTGAAGCACTTCTCGCAGCCCGCGCCCCGAAATGACGGAACCATCTGGCCGTCCGGCGCAATCGCAGGCTTGGCCGGTTGGCGGCATTCCTTGCAAATCATTCGGACCAAGCGTTGCGCCAACACCGCCACCAGCGATGACGTCAGCAGGTAATTCTCCACGCCCATGTCCGTAAGCCGCGTTATGGCGCTGGGAGCATCATTGGTGTGCAACGTGGAATACACAAAATGCCCGGTAAGCGCGGCGCGAATTGCGACGTCAGCCGTATCGCGATCACGAATTTCGCCGACCATGATGACGTCTGGATCCTGGCGCACAATATGCCGCAGTCCGGAAGAAAACGTCAGCCCGATCTGCGTATTCACATGGATCTGATTGATGCCGTCCATCTGATATTCGACCGGGTCCTCAATGGTGATAATTTTCTTGTCGGTTTGGTTGATGCGCTTCAGCGCCGAGTAGAGGGTCGTGGATTTACCGCTGCCGGTAGGCCCCGTTACCATGAAAATGCCGTGCGGCAGCGACGTGTAATGCGTCATCCGCTCCAGCATGTGCGCGTCAAAGCCTAGGCTTTCAAGATCGTAGAAATCCCCTGCCGAGCGGTCGAGAAGACGCATTACAACGCTCTCGCCATACAGAGTCGGCAGCGTGGACACACGTAAATCCACTTCGCGACCCAGCGTCTTCACCTTGATGCGGCCATCTTGCGGCAAGCGGCGCTCGGCGATATTCAGCTTGGCCATCAATTTCACACGCGAAATAATGGCAGCCTTCAATTCGCGCGGCGGAGGGTCCTGGCTGGCCAGCACGCCGTCAATGCGAAACCGCACCCGGAATTCTTTCTCGAACGGCTCAATGTGAATATCGCTGGCACGCTGCTCCACCGCTTGCGCGATCATGGCGTTCACCAGCCGGATCACGGGAGCCTCGCTCGCCATGTCGCGCAAGTGTTCCAGGTCGTCTGAATCGCCCTGCGGAGTGGCTAGCTCCGTTTCATTTTTCGCGGTTTGCCCGTAGTAACGATCAATCGCGTCCAGGATTTCCTGTTCATTTGCGATGCCCGGCTCCACGCGCAAACCAGTAGAAGCAGAGACAGTGGACCGCGTTTCGAAATCCAGCGGGTCCGCCATCGCCAGCGTCACCGTATGATCGTGCAACGCCATGGGTAGGCAACGAAATTGCCGTAAGAAGCGGGGAGAGAGCGTCTCAAGTTCTGGGGAGGAGGCGGGTGGGCCTTCGATTACCAGTACCGGGACGCGCAACTGATGGGACAGAGCGGCAAGAACATCGCGCGCCGCGACAAAGCCCAGGTCTACGAAAATCTTGCCGATTTTTTCGCCTGGGCGCTCGCGTTGCAGTTCCAACGCGCGAGACAGATCCTCCTCGGTGATGAGTCGACGCTCTATGAGGATCTCGCCCAGCCGCATTCGTGGTTAGTATTCCGAGATTCTGACCGCTTGGTCCAGCGCCGCGCCCTTGGCGCCCATCAATTGTTGTTTGGTGCCCTGCACGATCACTGTCAACGGCTGCGCGGAAGCATCCTCCCACGAATAGCGTGGCAACAAAACCGCGATGGCGATCTGTTCGGTGCCGGGCACGTTCGCCAGCATGGCGGCGATCCCGGGTAACTGCTCTTTGAGTACGTTCTTAAGGATCGGAATCCGCTCGAGTTTCTTCTTCTTTGCCACCACTTTATCGGCATCGCTGGGCGTCGGAGTCATGAGCGAAACTCCCTGGAGCGTCACCAGATTCACTTCGGCGCTGATCACCGCGCCGTAATTCGGAATATATACGCCGCGCGCCGGCCCGACCATAGCGAGTGGATTGTCCGGCCACAAACGAGAGATCTTCTCGCTGAGGACGTCTTCCGTTCCAGCAATCATGGCCCGGCTCACGCGCGGCGCATCCGCCGCGGAAATGGCAAACCCAGCGGAAATCAAAGTCAATATCGCGATCAGGGGGAGTTTTTTCATATAGATTACTGGCGCCTCAAGCTTATCTGCTGCATGTAGACTTGTTTCAGTTGACGGTCCATCTGGTCAAAAATCACCATACGGTCCTGCATTTCTTCCGTCATTACCTGCACGCGCGCCTGGAGCGCTGCATCGGCGACCGGGGGTTGCGCGAACGCGTGCACCACGATGGCAGCGGCTAAAACACTGGCCGCCGCGAATGTGGGGTTCCATTTCTGCCACCAGCGCGGCTCGAAAACTTTATCCGAAACAAACGCGATGCGCCGGGGCACCTCTTCTTCCCTCAGCATCGCCAAGGTCGCCAGAGTCGCTTCCACTTCTGCCAACTCCTCACGGCAGCTTTCGCAAATCACCATGTGAGCAGCCGCGTCGCGCCGGCCCGATGCTTCCATTTCTCCCAGTGCGTATGCGTTCCAGTCGATATTATGTGCACTCATAACTCACCTCTTATTAAATGACTTGCCCAGGCAAGTCATCGTATTGCTTGCGGAGCCAGCGTTGCCTTCAGCAGGTCCAGCGCCGTGTATAACCGCGATTTCACTGTCGAGACCGGGCATTCCAGAATCTCGGCCATCTCTTCAAACTTGAAGCCTTGATACACCTTCAACAACACTGCTTCGCGTTGGTCTTCATTCAGCCGGTTCAATGCCGTTTCCACCGCTAGCGACAATTCCATCGGCAGCAGACTGCCCTTGCCGGCGGCCACGTGCGTCTCGGGAGCCAATTCCGACTCCGGCCGCTTCTTCCGCAGCAGCGAAAACGCCTCGTTGTGGGCGATCCGGAATAGCCAGCCGGCGAACTTTTCGGGCTCGGCAAGCTTAGGCAGGTTTTGGTAGGCTTTCAAAAATACATCCTGGCTCACGTCGAGTGCGTCTTCCCGGTTCCGGACTAATCGCAGTAAGTAATTGAAAACGCGCTTCTCCCAGCGGGATACGAGAAGGTTATAGGCCTCCACGTCTCCCCGCCGCGCTTTCGCGATCAGGTCGCGATCTTCAACTTCCCGGAAGATCACTCTTTGTGGCTCCGTTCATAAAGACGCTGGGTGTTAGAAAAAAGTCTGAAGGACTCTTTTCAGACTATAGCGCCCCTAAAACAGAAACGGCAGGCTATGTAGCCCGCCGCCTGGTTCTCGTTGTTTGGATCTTGCTGGTTGCTGGAATGCCCGCTAATCCCAGATCACCTGTTGGCGAGCGGTATTCATCTTCCCGCAAATCGCCAGCACCACAGCGATCACACCGTGGAGGACCATGTCGCCTTGCGTTAGCCGCAAGACGCCGAATAGGGTGGAAGTGCCTGTGGGACCGATCTGTGTGTACGCGAGCCCGCCGACCAGCGCGTGCAGCAATGCCACCGAATAAAGCCCGAAAGCCGCCCAGCTTTCACCCATGGTCGAGAATGCCATCAGCGCCAAGCCGGAGACAATATACAGGAAGGGCACATTCTGATAGCGGATTAGCATTCCGCCTGGCCCCACAATCCCGGTCGGCAGAAACGACAGTATCCCAATCAGTAACATCACCCCGCCGGCCACCAGCGCTAGGGTCTTGGCAATCTTCTTCACGTCATTTCTCCCGTCAGACGGTCCGCTTAGCGGCCCATGGAAATAGCTTTGGAACCTACGTAACCGTTAATGATCCGTTGGAAACGCTTCTCTCCATACTCTTCTTCATTAAGCCACTTAGCGGCCCAAATCCCTAATAGGACGATGGTCACAACCTTAAGCGCGCTGGTCACATCCATCATTCGGCGGGCACGGGCCTGCGCTTTAGGGCTAAGCCCTACGACTGCCACGGTTTTAGCGTAGGCCTCACCGCGAAACCTCCAGCTTTGGTATACTTCCGGACGAGCTCAAAGGAGATCGATAACTACTATGTCTCGTCGCATCGCAACGATTCTGACCTTGAATGTGATACTGGCCGTGGGTGTGGTTTCCACCCTGGTCGCCCAACAGCCCGCAGGTCCCGCGGCTGAAAAAGGCGCTGTAAAGGGCAAGGCTGGCGGAGCCGCCAAGGGTAAGGCCGCGACCCGGCCGACAGTGTTTTTCCGCGAGACTTGGAAGCAATCGGCCAAGGGTGGCGAGCATCCGTTGCTGGCTGAGAACCTCTCCAACCCGAACCTGGAGCTGAAGCTATACGGGAATGCCCCCGGCGAAGGTATCTTATTGACCGGAATCGACGGCGACGAGAATAATCCGACGCATATGTGGACCGGCACCTGTGAAATGGCCTGCATGGCGACGTTCCGTCACAAGACAAACTTCGCCAACCTGACGGGCTTGGCCCGCATGAAGATCAACATCAAAACAAGCGGCTTCCACCAAGTGCGGCCAGTGATTAAGACGGAGGAAGGCATGTGGCTGGTGGGAAATGCGGCCGTTAGCTCATTGTCGGACTGGCTGGTGAGCGAGATTTCGTTCGCCGACGTGAAGTGGCTGCGGTTGAATCCGACCAAGGTAAACACGTCCGGCGTATGGATCGAAAACCCGGATCTCAGCAAAATCGACGAAATTGGCGTCGTGGACCTTACGCCAGGCAGCGGTCATGGCCCGGGCGGCTGGTCGGACATTGCGGAGATTGAAGTCTACGCCGCATCGGTTCCACGGTAGTTCTTACATTTAAGCGTCTACAATAGAGGCAGGGGAGATTCCCCTGCCTTTTTGTGGAACCACTCGTAGACACTTTCGGACGCCTGCACAACAATTTGCGCATTAGCGTCACGGATCGCTGCAATATCCGCTGCTTTTATTGCATGCCTGAAGAGGGCGTGAAGTTTGAGCCGAAGCAGAACATCCTGACGTTCGAGGAAATCGAGCGATTTGCGCGCGTTGCGGTCACGTTAGGCATCCGCAAGTTGCGGATCACGGGTGGCGAGCCCCTGGTACGCAAAGGCCTGCCGACGCTGATCGGCAAACTGGCCGCGATTCCCGGCATCGAAGACATCGCCATGACCACGAATGGCGTATTGTTAGCCCAACACGCGCAAGAACTGTGGGACAACGGGCTGCAGCGCCTGAACGTCCACCTCGACACCCTCGACCGGGCGCGCTTTGAACACATCACCCGCCGGGACGATTTCGGCAAGGTCATGGAAGGCATCGACGCGGCGCAACGCATCGGATTCCGCATCAAAATCAACGCGGTCGCGGTGAAAAATTTAGTAGAAGACGACATTGTTCCCCTGGCCCTGTTCGGGCGGGAACGCGATATCGAGATCCGCTACATCGAGTTCATGCCTCTGGATTCGCAAGGGCTGTGGGATCGCGGCCGAGTGCTGTTGACCGACGACATGCTGGCCATGTTAACCCGCGAGATCGGGCCGCTGGAAGAAATTCCGGATGCCGACCCCAGGGCTCCCGCGCTGGAGTATCGCTTCAAGGATGGCATCGGCCGCGTGGGCTTCATCGCCAGCGTCAGCCGGCCATTCTGCCTGAACTGTAACCGCGTGCGGCTTACCTCGGATGGCAAGCTGCGCTATTGCCTGTTTGCCGTGGACGAGACAGATGTGCGAGGGCTTCTCCGCGGCGGCAACTCGGATGCAGATATCGCGGCGGCGTTACGCGAGAACGTGCGGCAGAAATGGCTGGGGCACGAGATCAACTCGCAGAAGTTCGTCGCGCCTCCGCGGCCGATGTATTCCATCGGCGGATAACCGCTAGCGTGAATATGGTCACTGGACGACGTTCAGTCGCGGATTGGGCGGCAGTCCAGACGTTGTAAATAAAGGCAATCCTCGCTGTGAGCAATGGCCCCTGTCAATGGGAACGGGCTTGGGCGGCCGCGCGCACTTCCAGCTTGGCGGGAGCCTCCGTCCATCCATTCACGGCCTGGATTACGCGAGACACCTCTTCGTTCGTCAGGTAAGGATGAATGGGTAAGCTCACTTCGGAAGCGCAGAGTCGGCGTGCGGTGGCGCAATCGTCGATTAGTTCGAAGCTCTCTTTTGCAAGTGCGGGCTGATCCGGGATGGCGGTGGGATAATGAACTCCAGCCACGATGCCTGTTGAGAGCAAATGGGCAAGGAAATCAGCTCGACGGGACGGGTCCACGAGAACCGGGAAAAGGTGCCAACTGGAAAGGGAGCCTCCCGGCGTCCCGGGAAGCCGGACAGCGTTATTGTGGATGCCGGCTTCGTAGGCCTCGGCAATGGCTCGGCGGCGGCGAACCCAGTTGCGCAGACGCGGCAGGCACGCCTCCCGCAGGATTGCGGCCTGCAATTCGTCTAGCCTACTGTTGTAACCCAATACCTCGTGTCGGTAGCGCTCCGTTTCCCCGTATGCCCGCAGCACGCGCACTTGGGCATCCAACGCGGGATCATTGGTCAGGATTGCGCCGCCGTCGCCCATGGCACCCAAGTTTTTGGTCGGGTAAAAGCTAGTGGCGGCCAGTTGCCCGACGGACCCGGTTGGCAAGCCATTCCAGGAGGCCCCCGCCGATTGAGCACAGTCCTCTACGATCTTGAGATCGAATTGGTCGCGCAGCCACGTCAAACCTCCGCCATCCAGGGCATGTCCGTAAAGATGCACCGGCACGAAGAATGGAATGTCGCTGCGGTGGCGCAGCAAATCGTGACAGCGCGTCATGTCGATCAAACCGTGCTCGTCTGTGTCCACGAAAACGGGGATGGCCCCGAGCTTGACGATGGCAAGCGTAGTCGCAAAAGCGGAGAGCGGCGTGGTCAATACCCGGTCTCTCGGTCGACAGCCCAAAATACGCAGCGAGATTTCGATGGCGTCCATTCCGGTTGCGACGCCGGCCGCGTGGTGTAGCCCCCAGCAGGACGCGAGTTCC
Source organism: Acidobacteriota bacterium (assembly GCA_039931205.1). GTDB lineage: Bacteria > Acidobacteriota > Terriglobia > Bryobacterales > Bryobacteraceae > Palsa-187. The sequence goes on along the minus strand of JBDTSJ010000036.1, from coordinate 20,241 downwards.
TCTTCGAATCCCTCGACTTCAGATCCCAGCACATACCACCCGCTGCCACCGACGCGCTCCACCGCTCGCAGGACATCTTTACCCGTATCGGCCCACTGCCGCTTAAAGTCGTTGCCTGTAATCACACGGCCACCTTCATTGCTTGAGGCTGGCCCTGGGCCTGCTGCCGTAATGACAAGTATTCGTAGTAATCGCGGATGTATTCCGAGGCGTCGTAATACTCGGAAGCCAACACCAACAGCACCGCATCGCGCGAAAACTTATACTGCGTGGCCCATACCATGGGCGGAATATGAACGCCCTTGGAAGGGGAATCGAGAACCACTTCTCGCCGGTTGTTACCGTCGTCCGTTACTACGTTGCAACGCCCGGCGACGCACACCAGAAACTGGTGCAGGCGGCGGTGCGCATGCTCGCCACGGATATGTTCGCTATGAACGTCGAACACCAGGAAATAACGCTTTACCTCGAAAGGAACGTGTCGTGAGGCCTCCCCATAAATAAGACTGCCGCGAAGGTCTTCCACTTTAGGCAAGCGATGGATCGTCGCCTCACCCAGAGGTGTGTGGTCTCGGCCTAGCTCGATCAGCTCCGCCGGGTTCTCCTGCACAGCGTCCACGTAACCCACGATGCGCGCTGGATTCCCGGCCAGCTTGGCGTGCGGAGGCGCGTCGTGGGTGACTACGGCTCCCGCGCCCACCATCGCTTCATCCCCGATCGTGATTCCAGGCAGAATGGTCGCGTTCGCACCGATCGAAGCGCCGCGCCGAATCAACGTGCGCGGATACTTCGCGAGGTGCTGCTGGCTGCGCGGATAGCGATCATTCGTAAACGTCGCGTTGGGTCCGATAAATACGTCGTCTTCCACACGCAGTCCGTCCCACAACTGGACCCCACATTTGATCGTTACCCGATCCCCCACGATCACGTCGTTCTCGAGGAACGTGTGGTCGCAGATATTGCAGCTTGAACCAATCCGCGCTCCCGCCAGGATGTGCGCAAACGCCCAAATCCGGGTCCCTGCGCCGATGTGCTCGGACTCCACCAGCGCGGTCTCGTGTTTGAAGTAATCCATAAATTGCAGCAGGCTCGCAATTTAAGTGGGGAATGGTCTGTTTTTCTTGCTGAATATTTGGGGGCCCAATGGGTCTCTGTGACTGAGACTCAGCAAGACCAGCAAACCCGGTGTTATCATGAACATACCTTGAAGGGAATTGTCTTAGCGGGAGGCAGCGGGACGCGCCTTTACCCACTCACTCTCGCCGTCAGCAAGCAACTGTTGCCGGTTTACGACAAACCTATGATTTTTTATCCGGTTTCCACGCTGATGCTGGCTGGAATTCGGGATATTTTGTTGATTTCCACGCCTCGCGACTTGCCCATGTATCGCGACTTGCTGGGCGACGGGTCCCAGGTGGGTGTGAAGTTCAGCTATGCGGAGCAGGCTCGGCCCGAAGGCTTGGCGCAGGCATTTCTCATTGCGAAGGACTTCATTGGCGGCGACACTGTGTGCCTGATCCTGGGCGATAACTTGTTCTACGGCGAGGGGTTTTCGGATTCACTGCGGCGCGCGGCTCAAATCGCCGATGGAGCTACCGTGTTCGCCTATCGAGTCAGCGATCCGGAGCGATACGGCGTGGTCACGTTCGATGATTCCGGCAAAGCCGTCGATATCGAAGAGAAACCCAAACATCCCAAGTCCAATTACGCGGTGGCGGGCCTGTATTTCTACGACAATTGCGTGGTCGAGAACGCGGCCAGCCTGAAGCCATCGGCGCGTGGCGAACTGGAGATCAGCGATTTGAATCGCATTTATCTCCAACAAGAAAAGCTGCGCGTGGAAGTGATGGGACGCGGCGTCGCGTGGCTGGATACGGGTACGCCCGAGTCCCTATTGCTGGCGGGAAATTTCATTGAGACGATCGAAAGACGGCAGGGCCTCAAGATTGGCTGCCTGGAAGAGATCGCTTTCGAGTTGGGCTACGTCACTGCGGAACAGCTGGCGCTGCGAGCGCGCTCATCGTCGGACTACGACCGCTATGTCGCTAGTTTGGGGCGCTCGTAGGGCGTGAATTTTGTCGAGCGGCGGCTCAATGTAGCCGATACCGCGGCCCGCGATCACGATTCCAATCCACAACAACAACGACAACGCCGCCGCGAGCTTGGCTATTCCCGGAATACGCCCGGCAGCATCGAATTCAGCCGCGCGCGAATACACACTGCCGCGAAAGACCAGGGCGTGAATCGCTACCAAGGCGAATAGCGCTAACTTCGCGTGGAAAAATGCATTGTAGTAGTATTCCTCCGCTTTGGTGCCCAGCATCAGAATGCCGCAGATAGCCACCAGCATGAACCCGGCGTGCTTTAAGCCGCGGAGCTGCCCGACTACGTCCGCGACAGGACGCTTTTTCATCACCAAGCCCAGCAAGCGCAGATCGGTGGTGAGAATCAGACCTCCGAAAAGCGCGATGGCAATCAGGTGCAGCGATAGGATGATGGGATAGACATACCAGGATTCGCGTAGGGCCGTAAAGAAGGGCGTGGCCTGTGCCCACTGGGCGAGTGACAGTATCATGCGGCGTCCCCTGCGAATCCGATAAAGATGCCACCGCCTACGATACCTGCCCACAGCAGCAGGGAAATGATGGCTACCCATTTCCCGCTTCCTTCAGGTCCCGCCACCGCCTTGGATCGAACAGTGTAGTGCAGGATCAGGGCCAACAACAACAAGACCATCTTGATTTGAAACGCATGGTTGAGATAGTACAGGTCGGGATCGGACATGAACAGGCCACCTCCGGCGAGGAAAGCCAGCCCGAGCCCGAGCATGGTCCACGGCGCAAGGTCATCCGCCAGATCGGCGGCTTTCTGCCGCGTCATCCCTAGATTGAGCATTCGGAAATCGACAAGCGCAATTGTGCCCGCAGCCATCGCGAAACCAATAATGTGAAAACACTCGAGCACCGGAAAGGTGAGCTCGGAGGTCATGATCGATTCCAGCTGGAGAAACATCCTCCTTAAGCTACACGAAACCGATGAGTCTCGCTAGTCCGACTAACGAAACCCCTGGTGGACCAAAAACAAAAATGGACGCTTAGGCACCTTGCGGTGCTTGGCGTCCATTTTTTCCAGCCTGCTGAAAGTTAAGCTTGTTCTTCGCCCGTGTGGTCGTGATCGCCCTTCTGCATTGCTTTCAGGCGCTCTTCGCGGCGCTGGGCCCGGCCCTCGGCGCGCTTCACTAGTTCACTACCCACCAGCTCGATGATGGCCTGTTCGGCTCCATCTCCCTGGCGCCAGCCGAGCTTCACGATGCGGGTATAGCCGCCGTTGCGCTGACCGAACCGCGTGCCCAGCTTATCGAACAGCTTCTTCACTGCCGCTGGAGTGGCCAGGAACGCGGCCGCTTGGCGGCGTGCGTGCAAGGTATCCCGCTTCCCGAGCGTGATCATTTTGTCCACCAGCGGCTTGATCGCCCTGGCTTTTGTGGCGGTGGTAACGACGCGTTCGTGCTCGATCACGCTGGTGACCAAGTTTTTGATTAAGGCTTTGCGCGACCCGCAGTCGCGCTTGAGTTTAGATCCACTGACTCTGTGTCTCATGAGTTTTGGTTTCCTTCCTCAGCGGCAGGTCGCCGCTTAAGGGTGCTTATTCAGCTGCGGAAACGTCTCCTTCTTCATCGTCCTCGTCAATGTCTTCGATGTCGTCACCTTCCATGGGTTCGAGCGTCGCCGGGGTACCGGCGGGCGAAACCAAGCGGCCCTGCGAATCGAACTTCATCCCGAATGTCAGGCCCAGGCCGGAGAGAATCTCTTTGATCTCATTCAAGCTCTTACGGCCGAAATTCTTGGTGCGCAGCATCTCGGCTTCGGTCTTTTGGACCAAGTCCGAAATGGTTTGAATGTTCGCGTTCTTGAGGCAGTTGTAAGAGCGAACGCTCAGTTCCAGCTCTTCGACGGAGCGGTTCATCACTTCGTTCATCTGACTCATCGCGCGCTCGGCCGGCTCTTCGGCCGATTCCGGCAGCTCTTCAAAGTTAATGAAGATTGCCATATGGTCTTTGAGCAGCTTGGACGCCTGGCCGATCGCGTCGGCCGGGGAGATGGCTCCGTTGGTCCAGACTTCGATGGTCAGTTTGTCGTAATCGGTCATCTGCCCCAGACGGGCGGCTTCGACCGAGAAGTTCACTTTGCGAACGGGCGAGTGGACCGAATCGATCGGAATGTAGCCGACCGGCAGGTCTTCGTCGTTATTGCGATCCGCGCCGACGTAACCTCGTCCGCTGCGAATGCGCATTTCGATGGACAGCTTGCCGCCTTCGCCCACGGTGGCGATGTGCATGTTGCGATCCAACACTTCGATATCCGCATCGGTCTCGATCTGGCCACTGAGAATCTGGCCTTGCGAATCCACTTTCAAGCGGACGGTCCGCATGCCTTCGACAGACATCTTGAAAGGGATCTGCTTCAGGTTAAGAATGATGTCGGTGGCATCTTCGACCACGTTCGGGATGGGGCTGAATTCGTGAGCCACACCTTCGATACGCACGGCCGTGATGGCCGCACCTTCGATCGAGCTCAACAGCACGCGGCGGAGGCCGGTGCCGATGGTCGAACCGAATCCGCGCTCAAACGGCTGCGCGGTAAACATCCCGTAGCGGTCCGTAAGCGTTTCCGTATTGGCGACAAGTCGCTTGGGTTTCTGGAATCCTTTGAACATATATGTCTCGTTCTCCCCTTTACTTCGAGTACAACTCGACGATCAACTGTTCGTTCAACTGGATTTGGACCAAATCTTCGCGCTTAGGAGGTCCGAGGACCTTAGCGGTCAGTTTTTCGCGGTCCACTTCCAGCCAATTCGGGCTAGGCGCGTGCGCTGTAGCGTCCCGCGCATGCAAAATAGTGGGGTTGCTTTTGGATGGTTCACGCACTTCCAAGACGTCGCCAGGTTTCACCGTAAAGGACGGAATGTCCACCCGGCGGCCGTTCACGTTGATGTGGCCATGACGAACCAACTGGCGGCTTTGGGCGCGCGAGGTGCCGAATCCAATGCGGTACACGACGTTATCCAAACGCCGTTCCAGCAGCGCGAGCATGTTATTGCCCGTGATGCCTTTCATGGTGGTGGCTTTTTCAAACAGGTTGTGGAATTGGTTTTCCAGCAACTGGTAATAGCGGCGGGCCTTCTGCTTTTCGCGCAACTGCAGACCGTAACCGACAATCTTGGGCTTGCGGGCCTGGCCATGCTGGCCGGGCGGGAAGGCGCGCTTTTCTACGCCGCACTTCTCGGTGTAGCAACGCTCGCCTTTAAGGAACAGCTTCATCCCCTCGCGCCGGCATAGCCGGCACACGGGACCAATATATCGTGCCAAATCGAACCTCCCTGACTTTCTCTACTGAGGTGCAGTTTACGGCAAATAGCGCCTTCGTCCTGCTTTCCAAACTGGTGGCTTCGTACTTAAGAAGCGTAAGCCACCGAACTACAAACTCTTAGACGCGGCGCTTTTTCGGCGGGCGGCAGCCGTTGTGCGGCATCGGCGTGTGATCTTTAATCGAGCGGACATCCAACCCAGCCGTCGCCAGTGCACGGACAGCCGATTCACGACCGGCGCCCGGACCGCTGACGCTGACTTCGACGGTTCGCAAACCCGATTCCTTGGCTTTGTTGGCCGCGGTCAACGAGGCCTGCTGCGCGGCGAAGGGCGTTCCCTTGCGCGACCCGCGGAAGCCGAGCGAACCTGAACTGGACCACGACAACACGTTCCCCACCGGATCCGTAATGGTGATGATGGTGTTGTTGAACGACGCCTGCACGTGCACGATACCGGTGGGTACGTGGCGCTTTTCCTTCTTTTTGAAGGACTTCTTTTTTCCGGCTTTGGGAGCTGCTTTTGCCATGTGATCCTTTTCGAGCCTTTAGGTCTTGGTCGCTTTTTTCTTACCCGCCACCGTGCCGCGCCGCGGACCCTTACGGGTGCGCGCGTTGGTGTGGGTACGTTGTCCACGAACCGGCAGACCGCGCCGGTGCCGCAGGCCGCGGTACGCGCCCATTTCGATCAGCCGCTTGATGTTCAGCGACAGTTCCTTGCGCAGATCGCCTTCCACCTGGCCTTCGGCTTCCAGGATCTGACGCATGCGGTTGACTTCTTCTTCGCTCAGATCGGAGATCTTGGTCGCGGGATTGACGCCGGCCCGATGGCACAGCGACAATGCGCGTGTGCGGCCAATGCCGTAAATGTAGGTCAGACCGATTTCGGTCCGCTTCTTGGCCGGTAAATCCACACCTGCTAGACGTGCCATATTATTCTTAACCCTGCCTCTGTTTATGCTTCGGGTTCACGCAGATTACGCGAACCACGCCTTCGCGATGCACCAGTTTGCACTTGGGGCACATGACTTTGACCGACGCTCGAACTTTCATAAATCCTCTTTACAGTTTTGAAGCTTGGCAGCTTCGCTACGCCAACAATTCCAAAATGCGCCCGCGCGTTTTGTCGCGAGCCGAAAGCTTCACGCGAACCCGGTCGCCGGGCCGCAATCTCATAAAATTCTTTTCCGCCGCACCCGCGGCGTGGGCGATTACCACTCCATCGCCACTACTATCCTGCAATTGCAACTTCAACTTCACGCCTGCGCTGGGCAACAACTCGATCACTTCCGCGATCACGCCCGCGTCAGGTTTCACGGTCGCGTCAGGACCCACGGACCATCCGCGGTGATCGCTACCGTATGTTCAAAATGCGCCGAATACCTGCCATCCTCGGTCACCGCCGTCCACCGGTCCGCTTTTACGCGACTGCCCGGCTTGCCGGCGTTTACCATCGGCTCAATCGCCAGAACCATGCCTTCTTTCAGGCGCGGATTCTCGCCCCGCCGGTCCACATAGTTCGGAATCTGCGGTTCTTCGTGCATCTGCGTTCCGATGCCGTGTCCCACAAACTCCCGCACGACGGAGAAGCCGTTGGAGGTGACATGCCGCTCCACGGTCCCGCAAATATCGAATAGCCGGTTGCCCGGCCGCGCCTTGTCGATCGCCAGTTCCAGCGACTCGCGCGTCACTTCCATCAGCTTCCGCGCTTCGGCGGAGATTTCTCCCACGCCGACGGTGATCGCCGAATCCCCGTAATATCCGTTCAGCTGGACACCGGTATCGATAGAAACGATATCGCCATTCTTCAAAACCTTCTTCTGCGAGGGCATGCCGTGAACGATTTCCTCGTTCACCGATGTGCACAGGACGGTGGGGAATTTGGTTCCCGCCGAGGGGGTCGAATAGCCCTTGAAGGCCGACCGCGCTCCCGCATCCTGCATCATCTTCTCCGCCGTCACTTCCAAATCGTAGGTCGAGACGCCCTCTTTCACCATGGAGCGCATCTGTTCCAATATCTTCCAGACCAACAAACCCGCGGCGCGCATTTTTTCCAGCTCAGCCATGCTTTTCCGCACGATCATACAGTCTGTCCGCCACTCAATCCGCGTTCCTCGTCGATCAAGGTATTAATCTGCTCCGCGATCCGTTCCGGCGACGCCCCACCTTCCACGTCGAAGCAGGGGTATCCAACGCTTCTCAAAAATGCCAAGACGGGCGCAGTCTGGCGGTCGTAAGACCGCAGCCGCTCCCGCACAACCTCTTCGCGATCATCGGATCGAATTTCCAACCGGGCACCTTCCAGATCGCATGCTACTTTGTTAGCGTCCTTTGAAAGGTTGTACAGGGTGCCGCATACGGGACACTGCCTCCTGCCGGAAATTCGCGCAATAATAACATTATAGTCAACTTCGAGGTGCACCACCATGGCCCGCACCCGCTCCCCTGCAAACTTCTTCGCCAGCCATTCCGCCTGGCTCACGGTCCGGGGGTACCCGTCCAGGATAAAACCGTTCCTGGAGTCATCCAGCGCCGTCCGGTCTTCCACCATCCGGTTCACTGCGTCATCCGGCACCAATCCACCGGACTGCATGATCGACGCCACTCGTTTTCCGAGAGCGTCGCCCGAAGAAACTCTTTCCCGCAACATATCGCCGGTTGAGATATGCGCTACACCCAAACGCTCCTTGAGCAGCTTGGCTTGCGTTCCCTTTCCAGATCCCGGAGACCCGAACAAAATAAGGCAGAGACCTTTCATCCTCTGGCGTCTGGCCCTAATTACCGCTGCGCCGGCCGCGAATCCTTCCCGCCCGCGGCGTAAAGCCCTCATAGTGGCGCATGATTAATTGCGCTTCCACCTGGTTCACCGTATCCATCGCAACGCCGACAACAATCAGCAGCGATGTTCCACCGAAGAAGAACGTCACACCCAGGCCGTCCAACAGCCAGCGTGGGAAATACGTATCGATCCAGTTACCCACCAGAGGCAGCCGCTGGAGTTTGACGCCCTGGATCATGATTTGCGGCAGCAAGGAGAGGATGGATAGATACAGGCCGCCCACCACCGTGATCTTGGTGAGGATCTTTTCCATGTAATCGGCGGTGTTCTTGCCGGGCCGGATACCGGGGATAAAGCCGCCATACTTGCGCATGTTGTCCGCGGCTTCGTTGGGGTTGAAGATGATGGAAATATAGAAGAAACAAAAGAAGATGATCAGCAGCGTGTAGAGCACGTAATACAACACGTTGGCTCCGCCGATGGCTTCCAGCATTCCGGTCAGCGCTGGGGAGTCGCGCACGAATTGGAGCTGTAGAGCAGTCTGCGGGAAAGCCAGAAGACTGCTGGCAAAGATGACAGGAATCACGCCGCCGGCATTGACCTTGAGCGGCATGTGCGTAGATTGACCGCCCATCACGCGCCGGCCGACCATGCGTTTTGCATACTGCACAGGAATGCGGCGCTCGCCGCGTTCCACCAATACGATGAAGCCGACCACGGCGATCATCATGGCGACAATCACAGCGATATGGAATACGCCCCAATCGCCGGTCTGCAACTTGCTCCAAATTTCCATCATGGCGTTGGGCAGGTTCACGACAATGCCGGTGAAAATCAGCAAACTCATGCCGTTGCCGATACCACGCTCGGTGATCTGTTCACCCAACCACATGATGAAGGCCGTGCCCGTGGTTAACGTAAGCATGGTCATCAAATAGAAGCCGACACCGGGAGTCTTCACAAATCCCTGATCGGAACTCTGCAGCATGGTCGCGATTCCGATGGCTTGCACAATGGCCAGCAGCACGGTGAAATATCGAGTCCACTGCGTGATTTTGCGGCGGCCTAGTTCGCCTTCCTTCTGAAGACGTTCGAGCGTCGGCACGACCACGGTTAATAACTGCAGGATGATGGAGGAGGTGATGTAGGGCATGATGCCCAACGCAAAAATCGTCAACCGGCGGAAGGTTCCGCCGCTGAACAGATCGAAGAAGCCAAAGACCGAACCCTGATTTTGGCGGACGTATTCTTCAAACCGCTGTGCATCAATGCCGGGGATCGGAATATGCCCGCCCAAACGGTACACGGCCAACAATGCCAGCGTGAACAGAACCCGCTTGCGCAGGTCCGGAATACGAAACACGTTTGCGATGGCTTCGAAGAATTTCATAGAACCCCTGGAAAGTTACTTGCTTTCCGCGCTGGCCGCTCTCTCGATCACTTCCGCTGTACCGCCCGCTGCCTTGATCTTTTCAAGCGCGGACGCCGAAAAGATATGCGCCCTCACGTGGACCGCTTTGGTGAGCTCGCCCGATCCAAGAATCTTGAGGCCATGCTTCATCTTGTGGATGACTCCCAACTCGATGAGATTTTCCGGACCGAAGGTGTTGCCTTCCAGGCGTTCCAGACTGGCGACGTTCACAATCGCGAATTCCTTGCGGAAGATATTGGTAAATCCACGCTTCGGCAAACGGCGGTGCAGCGGCATCTGGCCGCCCTCAAACCCGCGCATGCGCGAATAGCCGGAAATGGACTTGGCGCCCTTGGCGCCGCGGCCGGCAAATTTACCACGGCCGGTACCCATACCCTGCCCCAGCCGGCGATGTTTGTGTTTCTGGCCCTTGGGCGGTCTTAGTTGGCTTAAATTCATGACGCTTGTCTCCGCTTATTCCTTCGCTTACCCGGCCTAGTCGACAATGGCCAGAAGGTGCGGCACCTTCTTGACCATACCCCGGAAACCCGGCGTGTCCGGGCGCACCACGATGCGATTCATGGTCTTCAAACCCAACGCACGCACAATCACTTTATGTTTTTGCGGCGTGCAGATGGGGCTTCCGATCAACTTGATTTTAATGGTTTTAATCTCGCTTGTCCCAGCCATAATACTAACTCACCTTCTCCAGACCGACGCCCCGCATGTCCGCGGTGGCCTGACGGTCGCGCAACTGCTCCAAAGCGTTGATGGTTGCCTTGACTACATTGTGCGGGTTGTGCGAACCGATGGATTTGGTCAGCACATTGGGAATTCCGACGGCCTGAATCACGGCACGCACAGGTCCGCCCGCGATGACGCCCGTACCAGCCTTGGCCGGCTTCAAAAGCACGCGCCCCGCTCCGAATGTGCCCAACACCACATGTTGAATTGTGGTTTCGAGAACGTTCACGCGGCGCAGATTCTTCTTGGCGGCCTCGATGCCTTTTTTGATCGCCGCCGGGACTTCCTTGGCCTTGCCCGTTCCGTAACCGACGATTCGGGCACTCGGATCGCCCACCACGATAAGCGCCGAGAAACTCATATTCTTACCGCCCTTGACGACTTTCGTGACGCGGTTGATCGAGACTACCTGTTCCTTCAGGTTCAGGCTGTTGACATCGATACGTTGTGCTGCGGTAGATGACATAGAATCCTTTAGAACTTTAACCCGGCTTCGCGAGCCGCATCCGCCAAGGCCTGTACGCGGCCGTGATAGAGATATCCGCCGCGGTCAAACACCACGGCTTCAATTCCCTTTTCTTTGGCGCGCTCCGCCACAATTTTGCCGATCGCCTTCGCGCCGGCAAGATTACCGCCGTTTTGCGCGTCTTTTTCGTTCGAGGAAGCCGCTGCCAGCGTCCGGCCGTCGCTGTCGTCGATCACCTGGGCGTAAATATGCTTCAAGCTGCGGAACACCGCCAGACGCGGCCGCGCGGCTGTGCCGGAGAGGCGGCGGCGGATGCGTTTATGAATACGCTGCCGGATGATATCTTTTGAATCGCGTGCCATATTCCTAATCTCCTGCCTGCAATTACTTACTGCTGGCCCCGGTCTTGCCGACCTTCTTGCGCAACAGCTCGCCCACGTAACGAATGCCCTTGTTCTTGTACGGATCCGGTTTGCGCAGAGCGCGCATATTGGCCGCCACCTGACCCAACACCTGGCGATCCGCTCCCGTAAGGGTCAGCGGCGTAAGGTTGTTGGCCGGCTTGTCGACTTTCAGATCCACGCCCTCGGGCAAATAGAATTCGATCGGATGTGAGTACCCCAGCGTGAAGGTCGCAATACGGCCCTTCACTTCGCAGCGATAGCCGATTCCGAAAATCGCCAGCTCCCGGGTGAATCCGGTGGAGACGCCCTGCACGGCGTTCGCCGCCAGCGCGCGCGTCAGCCCATGGGCCGCCGCCTGCTGATCGGTGTCCCGCGAAATATGCAGTGTTCCGTTTTCCTGGCGCAGCTGAATACCCGCCGGCACAGGAACCGTTTGCTTACCCTTGGGTCCCTCCACGGTGAGCTCACTGCCAATGGTGAGCTTTACGCCCTTCGGCACCGGAATAGGTTTTTTACCAACTCGTGACATAGTTAACTCCCAGCAGGCTCACACTTACCAAACATGACAGAGTACTTCGCCGCCGACGCCCTGCTTGCGCGCCGTGCCGCCGGTCATGACACCCGCGGGCGTGGTCAGGATGTTGACGCCCAGACCGCCCAACACGCGGGGCACTTCTTTCGATCCCACGTACACGCGGCAGCCCGGACGCGACACACGCTCGATGCGCGAGATCACGGGTACATTGCCGGGCGTGTACTTAAGATAGATGCGAATGGACTTCTTGGGGCCGTCTTCCGTCAACTTGAAGTTGGCGATGTAGCCCTCGTCCTTCAGAATTTTTGCGATCTCCGCCTTCAGCCGCGATGCCGGCACATCCACTTTGGGATGACGCGCGGCTAAGCCGTTGCGGATACGCGTCAACATGTCGGCGATCGGATCCGATGTCATCATGCCGCGGTCCTCACTTTTAAGATGGTCACTGTTAAAGTCGTCCTCGTCATCTGGATCTGGTGCTGTGTCATCTCAGAAATCACCTACCAAGACGCCTTCATGACGCCCGGAATCTCGCCCGCCAGCGCCAGCTTGCGGAAACAGATGCGGCACAGCTTAAACTTGCTCATAAATCCGCGCGGACGTCCGCAGCGGAAGCAGCGATTGCGATGCCGGCAGCTTAACTTGGGCTTCTTCGCGGCTTTCGCGATTGCCAGCTTTTCGTCTCTTGCGATTTTGGCGGTTGTTGCCATCTTGTTCCTCTTGGTCCTACTTCGTAAATGGCATGCCCAGTTGCGCGAGCAAAGCCATTCCTTCCGCATCCGTTTTGGCCGTGGTGGTAATGGAGATGTTCATCCCCTTCGCCTTATCCACTTTGTTGTAGTCGATTTCCGGAAAAATCAACTGATCTTTCATCCCCAGCGTATAGTTGCCGCGGCCATCAAAGCTCTTAGACGGCACGCCGTGGAAATCGCGCACACGCGGCAGAGAAACGTTGACTAGACGATCCAGAAATTCGTACATCCGATCGCCGCGCAATGTCACGGCGCAGCCAATCGCCATGCCTTCGCGCAGCTTGAACGCCGCGATGGATTTACGGGCCTTGGTGATCACCGGCTTCTGGCCGGCAATCGCCGCCAGTTCGTTTACCGCGCCGTCCATCAACTTGGTGTTCTGCGTTGCTTCGCCCAGGCCGATGTTCACCGAAATCTTCTGGACTTTCGGTACAGCCATCGTGTTGGTGTATCCGAACTCCTTGGTGAGAGCCGGAACCACTTTCTCTAAATAGTGCGCTTTAAGCCTTGCTGCCATACTTATGCCTTGGTCGCTTTCTTCTCGATCACTTCACCGGTCTTGCGCGCCACGCGTACCCGCCGGGCACCCGCGCCTTCACCTTCAATCCGAATCCCCACGCGCGTCGCGATGCCGCCGGAGGTCATTAACATTACGTTCGAAACCGCGATGGGGCATTCCCGCTCCGCGATTCCACCTTTGATTTGCTTCTGCGGATTGGGCCGCGTGTGGCGCTTGACCATGCCCACGCCTTCGATCAGAATTTTGCCCTTTTCGCGATCCACATCCAGCACGCGCCCGGTCTTGCCCTTGTCCTTGCCCGCGATCACTTTGACCAAGTCTTCCTTCTTGATCTTGATGTTCAGCTTGACCTTCGGAGCGTTCTGGTAGCGTTTGAAAATCCGTTTTGCCATGTCTTAAATCCCCTAGATCACGTCGCCTAAATTACTTCCGGCGCCAGCGAAACAATCTTCATGAAGCGCTTCTCGCGCAACTCGCGCGCCACCGGTCCGAATACGCGGGTTCCCACCGGCTCGCCAATCTCATTGATTAACACCGCGGCGTTGGAATCGAAGCGGATATAGGTCCCATCCTTGCGGCGCGTCTCTTTACGCATCCGCACGATCACGCAGCGCACAACCTTACCCTTCTTCACCTGCCCATCGGGGGAGGCTTCCTTTACGTTGGCGGTAATTACATCGCCCAGTCCGGCGCGCAAGCCCAGATCGCCACCGCGCGGCAGAATACACGACAGCCTGCGGGCGCCGCTGTTGTCGGCCACCTCGAGAATTGTGCGCATTCCAATCATGTTCGTGTCTCCTTAACGCTTCCCCTACCGGTCCCGCGCCTGCTTACTTCTTGTTCTTCTTGCCTTTTTTTGCCGAGGCGCGTTTTTCCGGGCCCGTCTGGATCCCGATCGCGCTCAAATCCGTGGTGACCTGCACTGCCTTGCGGACAATGTCCTTCAACTGCCAGCGTTTCAGCTTGGACAGCGGACGGCACTCCACGATACGCACTACATCGCCCATCTGCGCCTGGCCATCTTCGTCATGCGCATAGAACTTCTTGCGCTTGTTGATGGTCCGCTTGTAGAGCGGATGCTGCACGCGGCGGGTCACTTCGACAATGATGGTTTTGGCCATCTTCGTCGAGACCACATGGCCGACTTTCTCGTTCTTATTTCCAAGCTCTTTAGTTTCGGTCATCGTTTGTCCTGACAAAATTTGTCCTGAACTGGCTTACGCCTTCTTCGCCCTGGGCTTCGCGGCCTTCTTCACCTTCGCCGCCGGTACCGAGCCCTTGGGCGCCGACATTACCACCGGAGTCAGTATTCCACTGGCACGGCGAATGGTCAATAAACGCGCCCGCTCCGTACGCAGCTCGCGATACTTCTTGATACCCTCGGTCTGCCCCATGGACATCTGGAACTTGATGCGGAACATCTGCTCGGCGCCGGCCCGAACCTTGTTCTCGATCTCTTCCGTCCCGAGGTTCTTCAATAATTCTTTGGCGGTCTTTTTCATCGCTTATAACAACCTCGCCTATTCCAAACCCTGACGCGTAACCAGCTTGGTCCGCAATGGCAGCTTGGCCGCGGCCAATCTCATCGCCGCCGCCGCTATCTCCAGGGACACGCCTTCCATCTCGAACAAAATCTTGCCCGGCCGGATCACGCACACCCATTCTTCCGGAGCGCCCTTACCCTTACCCATACGAGTTTCAGCCGGCTTCTTGGTGATCGGCTTGTCCGGAAACACCCGGATCCACACCTTGCCGCCACGCTTGATCGAACGCGTCATCGCCACGCGAGCCGCTTCAATCTGGCGCGCCGTGATCCAACCACACGTCAGCACTTTTAACCCGTACTCGCCGAACGCAAGCGAGCTGCCACGCCAGGCTTTCCCGGTCATGCGCCCGCGCTGTTGCTTGCGGTACTTAACTTTCTTCGGCATCAACATAAGCTAATACGCTCCTACTTTGCCTAAATCCTTATTCGCTCTTGCCGCTATCCGGAGCCTGGGTTTCAGGAGACCCGGCATCCGTCTTCGGTTCGGCGACTTCCGGCTTAGCCTCTTGCTTCCAAGCCGGCTGCACCGGCGCTGCCATCGGAGGAAGAATGGCCGACCGCGATCCACCACCCATATCACTCGGCGGCGGCTGCACCACCACTCCACCCGTGTCGTGCTGCGCACCCATCGGACGCGGCGCGCGCTCACGGTCGCGATTATCCGGACGATCACGGCGATCACCGCGATCTCCACGGTCCCGCGGTGGCATGCGGCGTGGCTCCGGATCGTTCTTCAAGCCCTTGCGCTGCCCACCTGGCAGAATTTCGCCCTTATAGACCCAGCATTTGATGCCGATCACACCATAAGTCGTGTAGGCTTGGCTGAATCCGTAATCGATATCGGCGCGCAGCGTATGCAGCGGCAGCTGGCCTTGCAGATACCATTCCGTGCGCGCGATTTCCGCGCCGTTCAGGCGGCCGGAAACGCGAACCTTAATCCCTTTACAACCGAATCGCAGCGCCGAATCCACGCTCTTACGCATCGCCCGGCGAAACGCCACGCGCTTTTCGAGCTGCAACGCAATCGATTCGCTCACCAACTGAGCATCCAACTCGGGTTTGTGGACTTCCTGAATATCGATGAAGACCTCTCGCTTGGTCTTCTTGGCCAGATCACCCTTCAGCTTCTCAATCTCAGCGCCCTTGCGTCCGATAATGATACCCGGCCGCGACGTATGGATCGTGATGCGCAGCTTGTTGCCGGGACGATCCACTTCGATCGAGCTAATACCCGCCGACTTCAGCCGCTCGCGCAGCGAGTCTTTCAATTCCAGATCTTCGCGCAACAACTTGGCGTAATCCTGCTTGGCGAACCAACGCGACCGCCAGGTCTTGGTGACGCCCAGCCGGAATCCGTAGGGATGAACTTTCTGACCCATGCTATTGCTTATCTCCCGCTTTTCCGTCGCCCACTTCCACAACGATGTGCGCCATGCGGCGCTGGTAGCGATACGCGCGACCCATCGGAGCCGCCCGCAGCCGCTTCATGCGCGGACCCTCGTTTACATACGCTCCGGTGACCAGCAGCGTGTCCACGTCCACGTCGTTGTGGCGGTTCTCGGCATTCGCAATGGCCGAGCGCAAAACTTTCTCGATCGAGGCGGACGCGCGCTTGTTGGTCGCGCGCAGAATATGAATCGCCTCGCCGGCCTTCTGGCCGCGGATCAGGTCGATTACCAGCCGCACCTTCTGGGGCGACATTCTTAAATATCGGGCTTCGGCTCTTGCTTGCATCGCGTCTCCTTATGAGGGCTTGGACGACTTCTCGGCGGTCTTCGCCGAGTGCCCCTTGAACGTCCGCGTGGGCGAAAACTCACCCAGCTTGTGGCCCACCATATTCTCGGTGACATACACCGGAATGAATTTCTTGCCGTTGTGCACTCCGAAAGTGTGGCCGATAAAATCGGGCGTAATCGTGGAACGGCGCGACCACGTCTTCACTACCTTCTTTTCGCTTTTCACGTTCATGGCTTCCACCTTTTTCATCAGGTGGTCATCCACGAACGGTCCTTTATACAGTGAGCGGCCCATTTGTCTTTCCTTTACGCTCTCTAGCCCTAGCGCTTCTTCTGCTTGCGCGTCACGATCCACTTGTCGGTGCGCTTGTTATTACGTGTCTTGTAGCCGCGCGTGGGCTGACCCCACGGAGTCACAGGGTGCCGGCCACCACTGGTCTTACCTTCACCACCGCCATGCGGATGGTCTACCGGGTTCATCGAAACGCCGCGATTGTGAGGACGCTTGCCCATCCAACGCTTGCGGCCCGCTTTACCCAGACTGACGTTTTCGTGCTCCACATTGCCGACCTGCCCGATGGTAGCCGCGCAATCCACCAACACGCGGCGGATCTCGCTCGACGGCAGTTTCAGTAACGCGTATTCGCCTTCTTTCGAAACCAACTGCGCTTGCACGCCAGCCGAACGGGCCATCTGCCCGCCTTTGCCAGGCTTCAATTCGATGTTGTGCACCACCGTACCGGCCGGAATATTCTTGAGCGGCAATGAGTTGCCAACAAAGATATCCGCCGTGGGGCCCGACATCAACTTGTTACCCACAGCCAGACCCGCCGGCGCCAGAATGTAGCGCTTCTCGCCGTCCACGTAATGCAGCAGCGCGATGCGCGCACTGCGATTCGGATCGTATTCGATGGACGCAACTACGCAGGCGATGCCATACTTGTCACGCTTGAAATCGATCTCACGGTAAGTCTTCTTATGCCCGCCTCCGCGAAAACGCGAAGAGACGCGCCCCGTGGAGCTGCGGCCGCCGGAGCGGACTTTGCCCGCAACCAGACTCTTTTCCGGCTTCTGCTTGGTGATGTCCTCGCGCGAAACTACCGTTTGGTAGCGTCGCGTCGGAGTAGTGGGACGATAACTTTTGACTGCCATGTTCGGTCTCTCTTTAGATCTCGGCGTACTCCGGCGTCTTCTGGCCGGCCTTCAACTTCACGTAGGCTTTCTTCCAATCCGAGCGGTACCCGGCGAACCGGCCGCGACGGCGCAATTTGCCCGCTGTGGTGGAAGTACGAACCTCGTCCACCTTAACCTTGAATAATTGCTCTACTGCTTGCCGGATTTGCGTCTTATTCGCGTCCACGGCAACTTCGAAGCACAAGGTACGTTCGGAATCCTTCTTCGTGACACCTTTTTCGGTGACGATAGGCTTCTTGATCACGTCAAATACACTGATCATGCGAGTCCCTCCGAAAGCTTGCGGGCCGCCGCTTCGCTCATCAGAACCTGCTGATGTCCCAGCAGATTGTATACGTTTACATCCCGGCTGGACACCAACTGCACACCCACCAGATTGCGGCTGGAAAGCAGCAGATTCTTGTTCTCGCCGTTGTCCACCAGCAGCACCGTTTTCGCAATGTCCAAACCGTCCAGCGTCTTGCGCATCAGCTTGCTCTTAGCCTCGGCCAAAGCGAATTCACTCACCACGCGCAGCTCGCCGTCGCGCAATTTGGCCGATAAAGCGCTCCGTAGCGCGCCCAACTGCATCTTGCGAGGCAGATGATAGCTGTAGTCACGCGGTTGCGGACCATGCGTGGTACCACCGTGCCGCCACAGAGGGCTGCGGATGGAGCCGACGCGCGCGCGACCGGTGCCTTTCTGCTTCCACAATTTCTTACCCGCGCCCGAAACCTCGTGACGCGTCTTGGTCTTCACCGTGCCGCGCCGAATGGTCGCCAGATGATGGCGCACACTTTCGTACAGCAGGTCTTCATTGACCGGCGCGGCAAACACCGCGTCCGCCAAGTCGACTGTTCCGACTTTTTGATTATTCAGATCGATGATATCTACGCTGGGCATGACTATCGCTTCGACCTCCGCAAGATCACGTAACCACCGTTGGGTCCAGGCACAGCGCCCTTCACCAGGATCACGTTGTCCTCCACGTCAACTTCTACGATTTCGAGATTCCGCACCGTGATGCGCGCGTTACCCATCTGCCCGCCCATGCGCATTCCAGGAAACACGCGCGACGGGAAGCTGGATGCGCCAATCGAGCCAGGAGCCCGATGGAACATCGAACCGTGCGTTGCATCCGAGCCTCTAAAGTGATGGCGGCGCACTACACCCGCAAACCCTTTGCCCTTGCTAACACCGATCACATCCACTTTTTCGTTCGGCTTAAACTCGTCGGCCAAGACACGATCACCGGCCTTGAGGTCGCCGTCATTCGGCACTTGGTCCAGACGGAATTCGCGTAGGAACTTGACGCCCTCGGCGCTCGAGTTCTTCAAGTGACCGAGGTGCGGCTTGATCATGCGCGAGGTTTTGATGTATTCCATCAGGCCCAACTGCACCGCGTCGTAGCCGTCGGTAGCCGGCGTTTTGCGCTGCACCACAATGCACGGTCCGGCCTTCAGCACCGTCACCGGCACCACTTGGCCATCCGCCCGGAAGACCTGCGTCATTCCGATCTTTTTACCTAAAATACCTGGGCTCATTACTTGGCTCCACTTGCTACCGGTGGACTACCACCGGCTCTCTTTACTGCCTGACTACTTGCCTCTACCAAACGCCTTGATTTCCACGTCCACACCGGCCGGCAGATCCAGCTTCATCAGCGCGTCTACCGTATCCTGCGTCGGTTCCAAAATATCCAGCAGGCGCTTGTGGGTCCGGATTTCAAACTGCTCCCGGCTTTTCTTGTCCACGTGCGGCGATCGCAGCACCGTATACATGTTGCGGATCGTCGGCAGAGGGATGGGTCCCGCTACCGTCGCCCCGGTGCGCTTGGCCGTATCGACGATTTCCGTCGTCGACTGGTCCAGGACCCGGTGGTCGTAGGCTTTTAACCGAATGCGAATGCGTTCTTTTAAGCTGCTCATTGTTTACTCAAAAATCACTACTCGAGGATGTCGCTAACCGTGCCGGCGCCCACCGTGCGGCCGCCTTCGCGGATCGCGAACCGCAAGCCTTTGTCCATCGCGATCGGCGTGATCAATTCCACCACCAGATCCACGTTGTCGCCCGGCATCACCATCTCCATGCCTTCCGGCAACTGCGCCACACCGGTCACGTCCGTCGTGCGGAAGTAGAACTGCGGGCGGTAACCCTTAAAGAACGGCGTGTGACGGCCGCCTTCTTCCTTGCTCAATACGTATACTTTGCCGTTGAACTTCTTGTGCGGCTTGATGGATCCGGGCTTCGCAATCACCTGCCCGCGCTCCACACCTTCTTTGTCGATACCGCGCAACAGCAAGCCCACGTTGTCGCCCGCTTCGCCGGAGTCCAGCAACTTCTTGAACATCTCGACGCCCGTGACGACGGTCTTCTTGGTGTCCTGGAAACCAACGATTTCCATTTCCTCGCCGACCTTGCAAACACCCTGCTCGATACGGCCCGTGACGACCGTGCCACGACCCTGGATCGAGAAGATGTCTTCGATCGGCATCAGGAACGGCTTGTCTTTTTCGCGTACCGGCTGCGGGATGTACTTGTCGACGGCTTCCATCAGCTCATCGACCGTCTTTTCCCATTTCTCTTCGCCGTTCAGAGCGCCCAACGCGCTGACCTTCACGACAGGAAGATCGTTGCCAGGGAAGCCGTAGCTGGTCAACAGCTCGCGCACTTCGAGCTCGACGAGCTCCAGCAATTCCGGATCGTCCACCATGTCCACCTTGTTCAGGGCGACCACGATGTACGGCACACCCACTTGGCGGGCCAGCAGGATATGCTCGCGCGTCTGCGGCATGGGACCGTCGGTGGCGG
>JBDTSJ010000035.1:0-20238 GCA_039931205.1 Acidobacteriota bacterium | reverse complement strand
TCAGTTGGGAGAGCACCGCGTTCGCATCGCGGGGGTCGTGGGTTCGAGTCCCACGTCGTCCACCAACCCTTTCAAATTTCACTTGCCCGGGCAAAAACCGACCGCAGCATCTGGCGCGTCAGTTTTCCGGTCGAGGTGTTTTGCTGGCTGGGGTGATAGGAACCCAGCAGAACAGGTCCTTCCGCCAGCGGTCGATATTCCACTGCGTGTCCGAACTTGAAAGCTGCCACGCTGCGGATGATCCCTCGATCCCGCAGGATTCCCAGGTAGGTTTGGAATGCGATGCTACCAAGTGCGACAACTACCCGTACTTCGCGAAGCAAGTCAATTTCGCGCTCCAGATAATCCCGGCAGCGGGCGAGTTCCTCACGCGCGGGTTTGTTATCGGGAGGCGCGCAGCGGCCGGAAGCCGCAATATAGAGCCCGGTTAACGTCAGACCATCGTCGCGCGACTGGCTTTCGGGCTGGGAGGCGAAGCCGGTTTCGTGGAGCGCGCGATACAAGTAATCGCCCGAGCTATCGCCTGTAAACATGCGTCCCGTGCGGTTGGCGCCGTGCGCTCCTGGAGCCAGACCAATAACCAGCACGCGGGCGTGGGGGTCGCCGAAGCCGGGCACCGGCTTGCCCCAATAATCCCAGGCGCGATAGGCGCGGCGTTTCAGCTCCGCTACCTGTGCACAATAGGTGCGCAGGCGCGGGCAGCGCTCGCACGCAATGATCTCCCGGTTTAGGATTTGGAGTTTTGTACTTACGCGGGTAACCATGTGGGTAACTATTGCGCGAAGACCGTGCGCCATAATGGTAACCGCTGTGCCAAGTTCCATGCATACCTCGCGGTCCAAACCGCCCGAGCCGAGCTTTGGGAAGAAGGCGGCGGAGTTTGTACGTTCACCGGTATTAGTGTTGATGTTTGCGGCCGGTTTGGCACTGGTGGTGGGAGTGCCCTATTTGGCTTTGCGCACCCTTCCGGGAATCAATAATCCCGTAACCGGGGAAGCTCCCGCGTCCAAGGGCGATCCCAATCTCGGCATGGATTTTCAGGAATTGGAAGGCCTGCCGCCGGAACTGGCCGGAGGCGCCCGCATCATTCTCGGCCTGGAAGAACCACAAGTCCCCTCCCCGTTGAAGGACGTTCCGGAGCCCAGCGGGTTCGGGTTAACGTACCCGGTTAGCGAATCCGTAGAACCCACGCGGCCCACCCTGACCTGGACTGCGTTCGGGCCCGGGCCATTCAAAGTAGATCTGCTGGATGCCGCCAATCAAATGGTGGCCACGGTGCCCAACGTCCCGGTAACGAATTGGGTCGTGTCGAAGGAATTGCAACGCGGGGCGATTTACACGTGGCGGGTTACGGCGGCGAACGGCGACAATGAGGCGGCTTCCTTTGTGGTGCTCACCCTCGAAGAAACCACCGACTGGCAGCGCGTGCGGCAGCAGTTCAAAGACTCGCACCTGGTGATGGGCACGGTGGCCGAACAACTGGGGATGCTGAGCATCGCCGAACGGGAGTACAAAGAACTGATCAAAACCTATCCCCAAGCCGAGGCTCCCGCCCGGCTGCTCGATAATATTTTGGCGCTGCGCTAGGTTTTGGCGCTGCGCTAGTAAGTCTCGCTATCGTCCCGGGAAGTACTTGACCAACAAAGCGCGCGCTCCCGGTAACGCCGCCGCCGCGATTTTGAGATGAAATTCAGCCTCGTCCTTGCGCCCTAGCAGGAGAAGAATCTGCCCCATGACGAAGCGGGTCTTGGGGCGGCTCGGGTCCAGCTGCAGAGCCTTGGTGGCGTGCCTCAGGGCTTGCTCGCCGTTGCCGCTCCAACCCAGCGCAAGGGCGAGGTTGGAATGCATCGCGGCCGCGCTGGGCAACAAACGGACGGACTCCTCCAGTTCCGCTATCGCAGCCACGGTATCACCCGTCTTTAAGTGTTCCGTGCCCAGGATCATCAGGGCATAGGGCGCAGCGCGTTTGTCGTCCATCGCCACCTGTAAGACCTTCATGGCGCGGGCCTTCTCCCCTTTGGCCAGCAAGTCTTGCGCGCTTAGGATCAACTTTAGAGACTTGCCCTCCAGCGGGTTTCTCAGTTCTTCGACCGAAATAGAGCCCTTTTCGGCGGGCGCAACGGGCTTGGCTGTGAGGTCGAAAGCACGGGGAAACAGTGCGCTTCGTTCGGCTTCGGCCGCCTCCCGCGGGCTGACCATAGAGGGTACATTTGGCGAGAAACTCTCGCCTGGCTGCGCAGCCGCGGGAATGGCCGAGGCTGCCAGAAAAATGACAAAATGCACAGAGCTGGTTAATTTAAACACACGTCCTCCTCCAGATAGGCCATAAGCATGACCTAGGATTGTTTGGGGCTATCGAACATCGGTTGACGGTCCGATTGCACTGCGCGGTGGGACGCGAACGAGGAGTTTGTTGCCAGACGGAACCGGGTTTTGGGTTCCTCTGCTCTACACGATCAGACTACCCCGGAACAGATCCACCGTCCAATCGATTCTTCTTATCGACCCGGTTCGGCGAACGTACTACGGTCTTCTTGGGGCGGCGAACGGGCTACGAATCTTGCCAAACGGCAAGCACGCGTATGCAGACAAATCGGTAAAATAGAAGGGCTGTTTGTAAACCCTCTGCGCTATCCAACGTCGCGCCACCGCGTCTAAGATGGATCAGGTTTCGTTTCGGCCCGGAGAGTCGCGCTATCAAAAATTTACTAAGTGTTTTAATTTATATCGTTTGCGCGATTCCTGGCGTTGCCTTTGGGCAGCAAGATGAACCGATTGAGGTGACTGTTGTTCCCTCGGCGGCGCTGCGGGAGGCTGTAGAGGAATTCCGCAGCCAGACCGCGAATCTTAACAAGCCGGCCAGCGGGACCGTAAAGACGGCGAACCGGCCAGCGCCCAAACCTGTCTGGCACGGCCGGCTCTACGAGAACATCCGCAACGATGCTTTTGACGCCAATCCCCATCAGATCGTCCAACGTGGCGGTGAGCAACGAAAGCTGCGCCGCAATCAGTATGGATTCAGCGTAACCGGTCCGGTAGTGCTGCCCAAGATCTACCAGGGGTCCGGTAAAACGTTTTTCACACTCTCTTACGAAGCGATGAAGGAATCCATCGGGCAGTTCCGGATGGCGACGATTCCGACAACGCTGGAGCGCACTGGCTCGTGGTCTCACGTGGTGGACAATAACGGGGCGCCGCTGCAGATTTACGATCCCGCCTCAACTTCGCTAAATCCAAAGTTCGATCCCACGCAGGCTGTAAGCACGTCGAACCTCCAGTATCTGCGCAATCAATTTCCCGGAAACAACATCCCGCTGACCAGCATGGATCCTGTGGCACGGGCAGCTCTCGCGTATTATCCGCAGCCCAACACCGCAGCCGGGCCTTTTTTCCAGAACAACTACTATTCGGTGACGCCCGAAGTGAATCGCGCCAATGGATTCATCACCACGGTAGATCATACGTTTTTGCAGAAGCAGCGCGTGACGGTGAAGTTGAGCCACTCCAACGGACTGAATGGGCAAGCCCCGATCTTTAACACACCAGCAAACCCCGCCAGCCCTCCGCAAGATTCGAAGAACCGCGGATTGAACGTTCAGCATGTGTACACGGCGTCCCCCACCAACATCAACACCTTTGCGCTATCGGGCAGCTACGAGAGCTACGCTAACCGGGCTCAATTGGATGCCGCGGGCCGGCCGTTTCCGCAGTACAACTTCAACGGCGTCTACCAGAACATGGGGCAGAACGGTCCTGTCTCGCACGATGCGTTCATCTACTACCAACTCTCGGACACGTTTGCGACCCGCTGGAAGAAACATCGACTCTCCCAGGGAGTCGAATTGACCCAACAGCAGTTCAACTCATTTCGGCCGCAGTTTCCGGTGGGGCGTTTCGATTTCACCTCGGGGTTCACCAGCCTTCCGGGTATTGTGAACACAGGGCACCCGTTCGCCAGCTTCCTACTGGGAGGGGCTTCGCAAGCGCAGGAGAATATCGTTGGATCGCCCTCTTATTACCGCTGGAATCAGCAGCGCTACATTTTTAGCGACCAATGGCAGCTAAGGCCATCGTTGACGGTTACGTTCGGCGCAAACTGGGAAGTGTTTACGCAGCGGCTGGAAAAATTCGATCGCCAGTCGACGATTTCGTTCTCTGAAATCAATCCCGCGAATGGACTCCCGGGAGCCTTGGTGTTCGCCAATCGGGGCGGTTACGGACGGCGCTTCCAGCCAACCTGGGCCAAACTGGAACCTTCCCTGGGACTTGCCTGGAGCGTCTTAGGCCATAACAACACGGTGTTGCGGCTAAGCTACGATCGGCGTTACGGCAATCCCCGGACCAGTAACGGCCATTTCGGAACCCAAGGATTCAATGGCAGCGCCTTGTACCTCTCGGACAATCCGCAACTAACACCCGGGGCGATCTTGGCCACCGGCTTGCATGGTTCCCAGAGATTTCCCGATCTGCGTCCGGACGCAGCCAACGGCACGTTCGCGCAGTATTTCGACACGTCCGACCGGCAGCCGACGGCGCAGACCTTCAACTTCAGTTTGCAGCGCCAACTGGCGAAGTTTCTGATCCTGACCTTCAGCGTCAATCACCAGAACGCGCGCAACCAGTTCATAGGCAACAACGCAGCCAATCCCAATGCAATTCCGCTTTCGGCATTGCAGTATCGCGATAAGCTGAACGACTTGGCGTTCAATCAGGCGCAAAGACCCTACCCACAATTCCAGAACATCGATGTAGCGGGCGCGTTCCCGGCGGGCCGGCATGTGTTCACCAACTGGAATATCCAACTGGAAAAACGGACGTCAGGCGGTCTCGCGCTTACTGCCACTTATCAACACTTCAATCGGTGGGATGATTACTCCACGAATATTCAGGACTATTACGATCGCCAGTCGGCGTGGGCACGATCCACCTACGCGAATCCGGACTATGTCTCGCTGAATTTTATATACGAGCTGCCGATTGGACCGGGCAAACCGTTTCTGAACTCAGGTCCGCTCAGCCGACAACTTTTTGGAGGCTGGGCACTGAGCGACTCCAGCGAGTTCTGGAGCGGTAGTCCGATAAGAATGCAGCCTTTGTTTAACAATACCGGCGGTGTGATTGGCCAGGGAAGCCTGAATGTCGACTCGGTAGCAGGCATGGATCCTAACGTCAGCAACCGAAGCCCTCTCCTGTGGTTTAACCCAGCGGCCTTTACTCAACCGGCCGACTTCACGCCCGGGAATGCGTCGCGGACTAGTACGGTGCTGGGACCCGGCGGATTCAATCACGATCTGACCATGAACAAGCGTTTCGCAGCCGGCGCGGACCGGACGCTGGAATTTACGGCGTCGTTATTCAACGCCACCAACCACGCCAACTGGAACTATCCGGATAACCGCATCGGCTCGGCGGCGAGCCCCAACTACAACGCCGGTCGCATCATCGGGTCAAACGGTGGCCGCATCGTGCAATTAGGATTGAGGTTGAATTTTTAGCATGCGGAAGTGGTTTCTCGCGCTGACGTTTTCGATGGCCGCGATGGCTCAATCCCCGGCCCTGCAGTTTCCGCTATGGGCGCCGCAAGGCACTGCGATTTCGCCCGAGTCGCTCTCCGTTTCCGTGGGCGGCGCCAAAGCCGCGATTTTGAAGATCCACGCACCCGCGGACGATTTGATGTTACTGGTGGTGTTGGACTTGACCGACGATCTGGCGGCGGTGCAACAGGCTCGCACAGCGCTAGCGGAACGGTTGCAGATGCTACCCACCAACCATTTTGTTGGCGTGCTATCGGCCCAGAACGGCCTCCGCGTGCTGGAGGATCCAACAGGGGATCGCAAGAAGACGCAAGCGGCTATGGTTTCGCAGACGGTGGGCGGCCGCGCGGGCTTGCTCGAAACAATTGAGGATGTCGCGCGAATCGGCAGTTCCATCATTGCAAAATCCGGTGTTCGCGTGGCTGTGCTCTACGTGACCGATAGCGACATCAACAACTACCGCGAGGCTTTCAATAACCCCACGATCAACCAGAGCGACAACGGCGATGTGAGCCGGCGCATGGACTCCCTGGTTCGGGAGCGGATTTCCCGCACCGTAAACACATTGCAGAAGACCCAAGTCCCGATCTTCATTTCCCATCTGACATACCGGACGGATCAGTTGAACGTGGCGTATCAGACGGGGTTAATTTCGCTGGCCAGCGCCACGGGAGGCACGGCCGTGGTGGCGCGCTCTATTTCCGAGATCTCCTCCACCGTGAACCAGACGCTGGATCACATTCTGGGGCATTACAGCGTGAGCGTAACTTTGCCGGATCCGCATGCGAAGAAGGTGGATCTCGCATTAGAGAACTCCACGGGGACCGGCCTGGACTATCGCTCGAGTTTTGTACTGGGCAACTAGCAGAACAGATATTTGCGCCACTGGTCATCGCTCTTGCCCAGCAAGCGCATCAAGTGACGGCTGGTGTGCAGGCTGAAGGGCTTGGGAATGCGCGCGAGTTGCATATTCGCCTCCTCCGGAGTCCGGCTGCCCTTGCGGTTGTTGCAGGGATGGCAGCAGGCCACCAGATTCTCCCAGGTAGTTTCCCCGCGCCGGGAGCGCGGCTGGACATGATCCAGCGTCAGTTCGCCGGAATTGAGGGTTTTCAGGCAATACTGGCACGTGTAGCGATCGCGCATCAGGATGTTCTTGCGCGACAGCGCGCGCGTCTGATGCGGGATGCGGCGATATTCCAGCAAGCGAATGACGCTGGGCACGGCAATTTCGCGGCGGGCGGATCGCAGGTGTCCCGCGGAATGCTCTTCCGCCGACGCCACGCCTTTCAACACCAGCACCACCGCCCGGCGCGCCGCGCAGACGTTAATCGGCTCATAGCTAGCGTTCAGCACTAAGACTGGACGATGTAGCCGTTCTTTCTGCAAGGCGATCATGCTTTAGCCCCCTGACTGGTTAGATGCGTGGACAGGTCCATGGCGATGCGGCGGTCGGTGCGCGCAAGGGTCAATAGTGTGATACGGGCTGCTCCAGCCCGTTTCAAGGCCCGAGCGCAAGCGCTGGCCGTGGCGCCGGTGGTCATCACGTCATCCACCAGCAGTATGTGTTTCCCGGAGAGCAACTCCTTGAAGCGAGCGGGAATGTGGAATGCGCCTTGCACGTTTTCGCGGCGTTTGGCGTTGGTTAAGCCGGCTTGTGTAGCGGTGTATTTCTTGCGGCGAGCCACATTTTTCACCGGCACTTGCCACACGCGGGAGATTTCGCGGGCCAGAAGTTCCGCTTGGTTGAAGCCGCGCCGCCAGCGTTTCAGCCAGTGCAGCGGCATGGGAACAATTACGTCAAACGATGTCTCGCGCGGCAACGCTCGAGCCAACATGCTGCCGAAAGCACGCGCCAACGGCTGCATGTTTTCGTACTTGAACAGGTGCACCAGGCTCCGTAACGTGCCTTCGTAGGAACCGAACGTATACGCTGCGTCGAAGCCTTTCAGGCCCAGGCGGCAGAGCGCGCAACGGCCCTGCTCATCCAGAGGCGCACGATTGACGAAGGCTGTTTTGCACTCGCTGCAAAAGAATTCGGCCTCCAGAGGCTTCGGATCCGCGAGGCAGACGCGACAAACCGGGATGCGGGAAGAGCCAGGTAAAGGGTCGCCGCAGACGCGGCAATCATCGGGGAAGAGAAGGGGAAAAATGACGTCCAACAGGCCGCGACCAGCCCTTGCCATGGTCTGAGTCAGACCGGCGCCGTCCGTCGACTGCAAGCGGCTCCCTTGCGGGAGCAGGTTACTCGAGAAGACCCACCTCCAGCTAAACTCCAGTGTACTACGTCGTGAGGTAGAACAAACTCAGACGCGGCAAGCGCGCCCCTTCCAGCAATCTGCGGTCGAGGAATTGGCGTTCCAGCATCGCGAGCTGTTGGGTACTCATTTTGCCGCGATAAGGTTTGAGCTGGCGGTCGAGGACGGAGCGGGCTTCGAAAAGCTCCTCATCACTGGCGGCGGCGCGCACCCGGGCGATCATTTTTTCTTCGATCACAGTGAGGCGCTGTTCCAACTCTTCCAGATTGCTGAGCGACGTTTCGCAATCCAGCGCCGCGACGGAATCGGCGAGGTCCGCATGCCCGGATTCACGTAGCGCGGCGGAGTTCCGTTGCAGATAGGCGGAGATCTCAGAGGCGGGAAACGGCGGCGCTGCTTCCTCGCGGCGCACGGGTTTGCCGTCCGCCATGGCCTGGGCCTCCGCCACCACGGCTTGCGTGCAATAGGCCAGCGAGTTCACTTGATGAATGCGCGACCGCACCGGCCGCGCGCGCCATTTCTCGAACGCGGCGTCGATGCCGCGCAGCACCGCTTCCAGCGGAATGCCACTGTTTTTCCAGGCTTCGATAAGAGCCCAGTCGATAGGCGAAAGCAGGAACAGACCGGTGCCGCGGGCGCGCTGGAAATGCTCCTCGATCTCAGTGAAGTAGTTAAAGTAATTCTCGGTCACGTATTTTTCGCGCTGCGTTCCCAGATCAGGCGCAGGCCGTCGAGCGTCAGGTCGGCATCGTAGATCTTCACGTAGCGGGAGGCTTGTGTGATCACGTCGCCCTGGCCTCCGGTCGCCACCGTTTTGGTCTGGGGACCCAGTTCGCTGGTGACGCGTTCCACGATGCCATCGATCATCCCGGTGAACCCGTAGTACAGGCCCGACGTGATGCTGCCGACCGTGTTCGACCCGATCAATTTCTCGGGTGCGCGGAAATCCACCATCGGCAAACGCGCCGTGCGGGCGAACAGGCCAGAGATGGACATGCCGATGCCGGGGCAGATCAAACCTCCCAGAAAATCACCGTTCGCGCCGACGATGTCGAAATTGATTGTCGTGCCCAGGTCGACGACGATGCAGGGGCCGCCGTATTTGTGAAACGCGGCGACGGCATTGACCAGGCGGTCCGCGCCCACTTCGCGTGGGCTGTCGTAGCGCACGGCGATTCCCAGGTCGGTGGCGGCATTCACGAACATCGGTTTGCGTTGGAAATAACGCTCAGACATCGCCTCCAGAGGCTGGTCGACCGCGGGCACTACGCTCGAAATGATCACGCCGCGGATCAGGCCCAGGTCGAGTCCGGCCAGCGTAAAGAGGTTGCGCAGCAGGATGCCCCATTCGTCCGCCGTCTGCTCGCGAATGGTGCGCAGGCGCCAGCGCCCGGCGAGCTGGGCGCCGTTAAAAGCGCCGATCGTGATGTTCGTGTTGCCTACGTCGAGGGCTAGCAGCATCGATTAAATGGGGCGAACGCCGCCTGCGACGATCGTTGTCTCCGTTCCATTATCTTCGCGCACGCGCAGGAAGCCCGCAGGGGTCAGGCCGCAGGTGACGCCCACTACTTCGCCGGCACGCACGCGTTTTCCGAAGACATAGCTGGATGCTTCGGCGAACGCCCGTAGCGTTTCCTCGGCGGAAAGCTGGCTGCAGCGGTCAACGGCCTCCACCAGTTTGATCAGTAGCTCCTCGCGACGGACTCTGGCTCCTTCGCGCGCGAGCGACGTGGCGGGAGTTTCCAGATCATCCGGGAAGTCCGCTTGGCTGACGTTGATACCGATACCGGCGACGATGGCTCCGCTATCTACTTGCGCCAGCACGCCGGCGCACTTGCGGCCATTCACCAGAACGTCGTTCGGCCAGCGCAGGTCGGCATGCAGCCCCGCGACCGTTACGATGGCTTCTTGCGTAGCCAGGCCCAGCGCCAGCATGATCACCGGAACCGGTTTCGCCGCGAGAATCATGGAGACGTAGAGGCCTTCGCCCGGCGCGGATAACCACGTGCGGCCGTGGCGTCCCATGCCGGCGGTCTGTTCGTCGGCCACAATGACGCGGCCAGGTTCCACCGCGGTCCGCGCCTGGATCATCGTGGAATCCGTTCGGGCGAACCAGTCGATGCGGCGGCCGGGCAGACGCTCGCGCACGGAGGCCACGTCAAAGGGCACGTTTATTCTCCGGCCAGCGCGGCGCGCAGCTTCGCCAATTGAGCTTCATATTCGGCCTGCTTCGCTCGCATGCCGTCGGTGATCTTTTGGGGAGCTTTCGCCAAGAACCCTTCGTTGGATAGCTGGCGTTGCGAGTTGGCGATTACTTTCTCCAGTTCAGCGATTTCCTTCTCGATCTTGGCGCGGTCCACTTTCAGCGCCAGCTTCAAGAAAAATTCGGACGTGACGCCCGGGTACTGCTCATTGCGCAATTCCAGCTTGGTCCGTGCCAGCCGCGTGATGGCTTCGGCGTTGCTCTGGGCGACTTCCAGCGCGCGGCCGGTAGCGTACAACACGCCGTCCACCGGCATTTTGGGATCGACATTATTCTCGGCACGCGTGGTGCGCGCGGAGGTCACGATTTCCTGCAGCGTGGCCATCTCGGATTCAGCCCGTTCGTCCACCAGCGCGGGGTCGAACAACGGATAGCGGGCCAGCGCGATGGACTTGGCGTCACCACGCAATTCCACGGGCAGCCGCTGCCACAACTCTTCGGTGATGAACGGCATCAGCGGATGCAACAAGCGCAGGGCCTGCTCATAGACCACGTAAGCGAAGCTCCAGTCCTCATCCAGCTTCTTCAGCTCCAAATACCAGTCGCAGAAATCGCCCCACAAAAAGTGATACAGCGCATCGGCCGTCTGGTCGTAGCGATGCTGTTCGAAATTGCGATTCGAGGCCTCCGCCGCGATGTTCAGCCGGTGCGCGATCCATCGATCGGCCAGCGAAACCGGTTTGCCGGAGCCTTCCAGCGGCTTGCTGAACAACAATCGCGAAGCGTTCCAAATTTTATTGGCGAACGCACGCAACGCATCGATGCGATCCTCGCTGAGCGCGATATCTCCACCCGGAGCCGCGCTAATCAGCAGCGCGAACCGCACGGCGTCGGTGCCGTACTTCTCATTGATGATGATCGGGTCGATGGTGTTGCCCTTGGTCTTGGACATTTTCTGGCGCTCGGCGTCGCGCACCAGACCGTGAATATGGATCTGGCGGAACGGCACGTCGCCCATGATCTCCATGCCGAACATGATCATACGCGCGGCCCAGAAGAAGATGATGTCGAAGCCCGTCACCAGCAGGGACGTGGGATAGAAGGTCTTGAGGTCCGCCGTCTGGTCCGGCCACCCGAGCGTCGAAAACGGCCACAATCCGCTGGAAAACCACGTGTCCAGAACGTCGCGATCCTGGGTCAGCTGATCGGACCCGCAGTGCACGCAGGCCGTGGGATCTTCGCGCGCCACGGTGACCTCGCCGCACTTGCCGCAGTGCCATGCCGGGATGCGATGCCCCCACCACAACTGGCGCGAGATGCACCAATCGCGGATGTTGTACATCCATTCGAAATAGGTCTTCGACCAGTTGGCCGGGACGAACGTGATCCGCCCGTCCTCCACCGCTTGGATGGCAGGCTCCGCCAGCGGCTTCATCCGCATCCACCACTGCTTCGAAACCAGGGGCTCCACCACAGTGCGGCAGCGATGGCATTTTCCGATGGATAGCTTGTGGTCTTCGATTTTGTCAAGAAGACCCAGCTTTTCCAACTCCGCCACCACAGCCTTACGAGCCTCAAAGCGGTCCATGCCCGCAAACGCTCCAGCGGCCGCGGTCATCCTGCCGTCTTCTCCAATGACCTGAATGCTGGGCAAATTGTGGCGCTTGCCGGCCTCGAAGTCATTCGGATCGTGCGCGGGAGTGATCTTGACGGCGCCTGTGCCGAAGCCGAGCTCGGCCATCGTGTCCAGAATGATCGGGATTTCCCGATTCATCAACGGCAGCATCACCCTGACATCGCGCAGCTCCGCGGCCCGCGGATCTTCCGGATTAATCGCGACCGCCGTGTCGCCCAGCATCGTCTCGGGACGCGTGGTCGCAACCACCAGACGGAGCGAGCTTCCCACCAGCGGATACACAATATTCCACAGGCTGCCCTGCGTTTCCTCGTGCTCCACTTCCAGATCGCTGAGCACGGTGCGGCAACGCGGGCACCAGTTGACCATGTAGTCGCCGCGATAGATAAGACCTTTTTCATGCAGGCGCACGAACACTTCGCGGACTGCGCGCGAAAGGCCGGGGTCCATCGTAAAGCGTTCGCGCGACCAGTCGCAACTCACGCCGGCGCGCTTCATCTGTTCCACGATGCGCCCGCCGTGTTGTTCCTTCCACTTCCAGACGCGTTCGATGAATTCCTCGCGCGGCAAGTCGCGCTTATTCTTGCCTTCCGCTTGCAACTGGCGGTCGACCATTAGCTCCGTCGCGATACCTGCGTGGTCGGTGCCGGGAACCCACAGCGTCCTCACGCCCAGCATCCGATGCCAGCGAATCAATGAGTCGATAATCGCGTGCTCGAACATGTGGCCCATGTGCAGTGAGCCTGTAACGTTCGGCGGCGGGATCGCCAGCGAAAAATAGGGTACACCCGGCTCCGGCTCCACCCGGAACAGCTGCTCATCAACCCAACGCTTGGCCCAATGCGGTTCAAACCGCTGGGGTTCATAGACCTTCTCGATTTCCATGGGAACTTTGATTTTACCTGACCCGGGTACAATAACCCTATATGACCTATTACGGAGCCAAAGAAATTGCGGCCAGCTTCAGGACCGTCCGCGACAACACGCTGAAGATTGCCGAAGAAATTCCAGAAGACAAGTACGGTTTCAGACCTGCCGAAGGCTCTCGCACCATTGCGCAGACCCTCATTCACATCTCCAACGTTCACAAATTCGCGCTGATCCTGCACCGCGACGAGGTTCGCTCCACGCTGGAAGGCTTCAACTTCATGGCCCTGATGGGACCCATAATGGCTAGCGAGCAGGAACCCATGACGAAGGCTCAAATTGTCGCCCGCTTAACCGCCGCCCGCGATGAATTTGAGAAGTTCGTGTCGGGGCTTTCGGAAGACTTCCTGGGGCAGGTTGTAACCATGCCTCCGGGTGGAAATCCGCCGTCGCGCACCCGTTTCGATATGCTGATCGCGGTGAAGGAGCATGAAATGCACCATCGTGCTCAAGTGATGGTGGCGCAGCGCATGCTGGGTATGACGCCGCACTTGACGCGCGAACAGCAAGCCCGCATGGCTGCCATGCAGGCGGCCGCTAAGAGCTAGGCAAGGCTTGCGAAATGCTGGGCGCGAACGCCGCGGCTGTGGCCTCCACCACGGAGATCAGTTCCGCGGCGTTCACCGGCTTGGTGATGTAAGAATCCATTCCTGCCTGTAAGCAACGTTCGCGGTCGCCCTTCATGGTGTGCGCGGTCAGCGCAATGACGGGGACGTGCAGCCCAAGCGGCGCTTCCCGCTCGCGAATCAGCGCCGTGGCTTGCAGGCCATCCATATCGGGCATCTGGACGTCCATCAACACCACATCGAAACCGCCTTGCGCCAACATTTCTACCGCCTGGCGCCCCGTGGCCGTCACGGAAACCGCATGGCCCCGTTTTTCGAGGAGCTTGGTGGCCAAGCGCTGGTTGATTACGTTGTCTTCGGCCAGCAGGACTCGCAAGCGGCGCGTTGGTTCCGCTGAAACCGCCGGCTCCGCCGCGCCCACCGCACGAGCCATATTCTGTAGGTCGCTTCCGGCCTCCGCCGTGCCCGCCAGCCCGAAGCGCGCCGTGAACTGGAACGTACTGCCCTTCTCAAGTTCGCTTTCCACCCAAAGCGCGCCACCCATCAATTCCACCAAACGGGAACAAATCGTGAGACCAAGACCGGTGCCCCCATACTTTCGCGTCGTGGAGCCGTCAACTTGGCGGAAGGATTCAAAAATCACCTGGCACTTGTCCGCTGGAATGCCGATTCCCGTGTCGCGAACCTCAAAATGCAGCGTGGTGTGTCCCGCGGACTCCTGCTTCGGGCGCACCAGCAGCGCAATGCTGCCTTGATGCGTGAATTTCACGGCATTACCCACCAGGTTCAACAACACCTGGCGCAAGCGGTCCGGGTCTCCCACCAACTGGTCGGGCACGTCGCTGGAGATATCCGTCGTGTATCCCAGATCCTTCGCGGCCAATGGCAGCACAAACATCTTCTGAATCTGCTCCAGGTTTTGGCGAAGAGAAAACTCGATGGGATTCAAGTCCAGCCGTCCTGCCTCAATCTTGGAAAAATCCAGAATGTCGTTGAGGATGATTAACAGCGAGTCCGCCGAATGCCGCGCGGCTTCCAGATATTCGCGCTGCTCACTCTCCAGCGGCGTCGCCAGCACCAAGTCTGTCATTCCCAGAACGCCATTCATGGGCGTGCGGATTTCATGGCTCATGTTAGCCAGGAATTCGCTCTTCAGCTTGCTGGCCTGCTGCGCTTCCACTAAGAGCCGCTCGATTTCCACTTTCTGTTCCTGAACAACGGTGGTCTCGTGTTCGGCGCGCGCTTTTTCAATGGAGAGTTCGCGGGTGCGCTCCGTAACGGCGCGCTCCAGTCGATGGCGATCCGCTTCCAGGCGATAGGTACGGCGCTGCCACATGATGCGGGCTGAGGCCAGGGCGAGCACCAGGCACGCCACGCGGAACCACCAGGAAAGAAACCACGGTGTTGCGATACGAAATTCCAAACGCGCCGGTGCCACGCTCCACACACCCTGCGCGTTCTTGGCCATTACCGTCAAAACGAAATCCCCAGGCGGCAGCGTTGGATAGTTCAGCTCTCGCAGCGAGGTTTCCTGCTCTTCTCCGCCCAGGTTGTAGCGAAACAAAACGTCCGATTCCTGCACAAAGGTCAGCGCCGCGAAACTCACTTGCAACGCCCGCTGATCGTAAGGAATCTCGCGGACCACATCCGGGTTCCAATTCTGGTTGCCAAAGCGTACCGCGGTAAAAACCACCGGCGGCGGCGCCGATGGAAGGGGAGTGGTGCGCGGCCGATAGCGCGAGATGCCCCGGCTGGTTCCTATCCAGATTCCGTCTTCCGCGGCCAGAAACGCCTGGCTGTTGGTGTCATCCCAGATCAAGCCGTCGGCCCGTCCATAGTGATGCCAGCGGGTCCGGTCGAACACGTCCACGCCATGGTCGGTCCCCGCCCACAAGCGCCCCTGCCGGTCGAAACCCAAGAAGATGGATTTGTCACTCTTCAAACCGTTCACCGAAGTGTAGTGCTCCACATGCGGTTGGCCTTGCGGCAGGCTCAGATGCGTCACTCCGAACGCCTCGCGATAGCCCACCCACACGGATCCGTCGGTGTCCGCGGCAACCTGCGCCAGCATGTTGTCCTTCAGCCCATCGACTTTGGTAAACCGCCGCCAGCCTTGCGCGGAATAACGCGCCAGTCCCACATCTCCACATGCCCAGACTTGCCCGGAAGCATCTTCTACGGTCAGCACGAAGCCTTCGTCGGTGTGACCTCCCACGGGCCGCATCTGCTCAAAAGACGTCTCTCCTCCTGCCGCCACCGCGCCCGTGCTGCGGAACAATCCCCGTTTCGTCGAGAGCCACACCCAGCCCGCGTGATCCACCATCACGTGCACCGCGTCCGCTCCGCTCGCATCCGACACTTCGTATTTTTTCGCAACGCCGGTTCGCGGATGAAAATGTACCAGCCCTCCACTGTCCGCTGCAATCCACAGAGACCCGTCCGCGGCCGTTGCCACAGCGCGAGCCCACTCCACTCCCGCAACCACTTGATGCTTCCAAGCCAACTGGCCGTTGACCGTAACGCTGTAATTCAAGCCGGATTGCGTGCCCACCCACAGACGGCTCTCGCGATCCCGCGCGATGGACCATACCGAGGAGCGGCTCAGGCCCTCTCTCTGCGTCCAGCTT
Organism: Acidobacteriota bacterium; assembly: GCA_039931205.1. GTDB lineage: Bacteria > Acidobacteriota > Terriglobia > Bryobacterales > Bryobacteraceae > Palsa-187. The sequence continues at coordinate 4,490 of JBDTSJ010000035.1, read as the reverse complement.
TCCCATTCCTGGTAACCCAGCCAGCGTGCCAGCCCCGAGCCTGACAAACCCAGCCAAATGGAACCCTCGCGGTCCTGCATCACGGCGGTGATGTCGCTGGTATTCAGTCCGTCGTCGACGTTGATGTACTCCCAGCCTCCGGCGCGTTCGCGCGCCAGACCTTGGTCGGTAGGTACCAACAAGCGCCCCTGCGGATCCAGCGCTGCCGTTGGAATTGTGTTGCGCGTCTCCGGCAAAGTGGGTAACGCCTCGAATCTCGACGTCCCCGCCGAACGCCGGAATATGCCCTTGTCCCCACGGACCCACAAATTGCCGTCCACGTCGCCTAAGATCGTGAACCATCGGTCGGCCGGCAATCCCTGCTCTTTGCCGATCTCGCGGGCAACGCCTTTGCTCAATACGCACAAGCCGGTTCCACAGCCGTACCAGGCTGTACCGGATGAATCCAGATAAACGCTTTGGGTTTCGGCCTCCCGCTGCCCCTCGGGGTTGGCGACGCGCGTGAATTTGAACGCTCGTTGGTCCGGTGTGCCCACCACTAAGCCGGACTCGGTTGCTAAATAGAGGTCGCCATTGGCGTCGGTCGCAATGCCTTGACGGCCCATGATGCCCGGAGCGATCGCTTGCGGCGAACCAATGGGGACGGTTTCAAACCGGTCGCCCACCCTGCGCGCCAGCCCCGACCGCGTTCCGACCCACAGAGTCCCGTCGGCGGCCTCATGCAGTGAGTCAATGCGAGTCCCGGGCAGCCCCTGATTCTTGGTGAATCCGGAAAAGCGGTTCCCGTCATAACGGTACAGGCCGTTCTGCGTGCCGGCCCATAAGAAGCCGGCGCGGTCCTGCAGTACCACTTGCACGCCTAGATTTTGCAGTCCTTCTTCTTCGCCATAGAACTTGAAGTTGTAGCGCTGCGCCCACGCTGGTGAGCACATGAGCAGGGCGGCGAGAACGGCAAGTGGCGCACGGGATCGGAACATGCTTTCAGAGAGAATTCGACTGTTCCTAAGCCTTTCGATAGGGTAAGGGCTACCTCGGAGGCCGGAGTGGGGCAGGCTGCCAAGACCGGTAAAAACTCAGTAGAGCATGTTAGCCTCAGTATTTGACCATGTCCCTTCCCCGTATCGCCGTTGTCGGCGCTGGATCTTTCGGCAAGAACCACATCCGCATCCTGCATGAGTCGCCCGACGCGCAGCTCTCGGGCGTCTTCGACAGCGACCTCACCCGTGCCGCCACAGCCGCAGCCGAGCGAAATTGTCCTGTATTTACTTCACTTAGCGAACTTGCCGCAGCATCCGATGGAGCCGTAGTCGCGACCCCCACCGTAACCCATAGCGAAATCGGCTGCCAGTTGATGGAACTTGGCTGCGACGTCCTGATCGAAAAACCGATCGCCCACGACCAAGCCGCCGGCCAAGCCTTGGTGGACACCGCCGCGCGCACCGGACGAATCCTTCAAGTGGGCCATCTGGAGCGCTTCAACCCCGCTGTGGCCGCCCTCAGTAAGGTAGTTACGACGCCCCTTTTCTTCGAGGTTCACCGCCTCAGCGAATTCAGTCCGCGGAGTCTGGACGTGGACGTGGTGCTCGACCTGATGATTCACGACCTGGATATCATCCTCTCACTGACCGGGAAAATGCCCGAGGAGATTCGCGCCGCCGGCATCCACATTCTTTCGGAGCGCGTGGATATCGCCAACGTTCGCCTACAGTTTCCCGGCGGCTGCGTTGCCAACCTGACCGCCAGCCGCATCTCCACCGAACGCGTCCGCAAGCTGCGTCTGTTCCAGCCGCACGAATACATTTCCCTGGATTATTCGCGCCAGGACGGGGCTCGCTTCTCCGTCGGCGACAATCGCAAAATTTCCTTTATGCCGCTGGCCGCAACCAAATCGGAGCCTCTGCGTCTGGAAGTAGAGAACTTCATTGAATGTATTCGCACCCGCCAACAGCCTCGTGTAACCGGAACGCAAGCCCTGGCCGCCTTACAGGTAGCCCGTGACATTCTTGTTAAAATTGAGGAGCATTCGAACGTAGTCGCCCAATCGCTCCATGCCACGGGCACCCCATAGCGATCCTGATGGTTTCGGCAATCCGCTAAATTGGCGCGAACCGGTTACTCCCGCTCGTTTTAGCCGCGCGGCTCTCGGTTCGATCGCCATCCACCTGGTCGCGATCACCGTTTTCTTCTTGCTACCAGAGGTGGACCATCCGTATCGCGCTCCTTTTCGCTTTGTGAATTTGCGCAAAGCCACCAAATTGGTCGCGCCCCGGCTGGAGCTTACGCAGAAGGATCCTAACGTAGGCAAAGTCACCCAGGAATTGGATGTCCGTAGCGCCACCCAATCCAAACCGGCGCCACGCAGTTTCCAGCCCCCCGCTCCAGCCGGACCCGCCAACCGCCCGCCTTCGCCCACCCCGGCCCTGGCGCCGCCGGACATCGAGGTACAAGCTACCGCTCCCGAAGTCGCCGGCCTTTCAGGCATGCCCAACCTGCCGCGCCCGAACCTGGATCGTCCTAAAGTGGTGCTGGAAGCCGTCTCGCCGGCGCCCTCTGGATTGCCGCCCGAAAATCCAGCACTGCGCGCCCCCAAGGTATCGCTGGAAGACGCCGCCCGAGCCGCCCGCCAGCCCGGAGGCGGTGGGGGTGGACTCTCGTCCAACGGCGACAATGGCGATCCGTCCACGGTCGGCAACATGCAGCTGCTGAGCGACCCCCAAAACATCGACTTCACCCCGTACATGCGGCAGGTGCTGAACAAAGTGCGAACGCGCTGGTTCGCGGTCATCCCGCAGATTGCCCGCACCGGCCGTCAGGGCATTGTTGTCTTACAGTTCAGCGTCGATCGCGGGGGCCAGATACCGAAAGTGGTGATCGCCAATACGTCCGGCACTCCAGCGTTTGATCAGGCCGCCGTGGTCAGTGTCAGCGCCTCCAACCCGTTTCCCCCCCTGCCTACCGAATATCGAGGCACCGAGATTCGGCTGCAAATGGCATTTTCCTATAACGTCCCTCGTGCCCGTTGAGAGCCCAGGAATCCGCTCATGAACCTCCCCTTCGTCGCTGCCATGGCCATGTATGCACTGCTGGCCTTAGTTGCCTGGGGGACCTTAGATCACGAGCTTTTGTGGGCAACGTGGGTTTTTCTAGGGGGATTCGCCTTAAAAACCTGGCTGGTAGTCCTAAAGCGCCGCCAGGACTAAGCACCAGACATATTTCTCTTTGGCTAATTTTCGAGCCCGCCTAGGGTAAATCGTCGAGATACGCCAAGGTACCTCCCGCCTTAATCTGCTACTAGTCCTAAAGTTTCCTGAATTGGTCGATCCCGTTCAGGGACCAGCGTTTCAGGTTGGAAAGAATCCGTGCAAAAGCGATCCCAAAACGGTACTAGAGTTCGTAACTGCCGGGCAGATGCCCTCCCGAATGCAGCGGCCTTAGAACTAAGGTCTTCGGGTAAGCAATTGATTCTACAGCAAAAACCTAGTCGTGCCGGTGTAATGTTCGACAGAGTTTGAGCGAATGTTTATGACGCCTCTCCAAGTGGCTGGGGGCGTGCATTCTATGAAGCGTCGCGAGAGTCCGATAAGCAAGACAGCGGACCCAAAAAAAGCCATATAGGAGTCAGTCGGAGATGCAGATGAATACCAAAGTTGCCGTTGCAGGTAGAATGTCCGCCGCCGCCGCCGTAGGTGTGGCGTTGACACCGATGCGGGTATCGCCATCCCAGAAGCGGGCCACCAGCCGCTCAGCGAGCGCCCCAGCCGTAGCCAAGCCGGCACAGGTTTCTCTAACCTTGCGTTCCTCAAGCGCTGCGCGAACGGCGGCTTCCAAAGACCTCGCCGCCCGCGCCAACGCCATCAAAGAGCGTCGCGACCGCGTGGTGCTGGAACATCTTCCCTTAGTCAAGGCGATCGCCATCCGCGTGCATGAGAATCTGCCGGTGCATGTGGAAGTCGACGATCTGGTACACGCCGGCATCCTCGGCCTGTTCGACGCCGCCACCAAGTTCAATCCGGAAAAGCAGGTGGCTTTCTCGGCCTACGCCAAACACCGCATCAAGGGTGCGATTCTCGATAGTCTCCGCCAGCTCGATTGGGCGTCCCGCGACATGCGCCGCCGCCACAAACAAGTGGAAGCCGCCACCCGCGAGTTGTCCGCCGAACTGCAGCGCGCTCCCACGGAAGCCGAAATCGCCAAGAAGCTAGGCATGGATGTGGACCGCTGGCGCACCATGATGCTGGATCTGCGCAATGTCGGCTTAGTCTCGGCCTCTACGCGCGGCAACGAAAACGAGGATCTGCCCGCCCCCGACTTCCCGACCAAGCCCGAAACCCACCCCGATTCCATCTGTGCGCGCGAACAACTGCGAAGTGTCTTAGGAGTCGCGATGAAGACCCTGCCGGAACGTTATCAGAAAGTGGTCATGCTGTACTACACCAACGAAATGACCATGAAGGAAATCGGCGGCATCCTGGGCATCAACGAAAGCCGCG
>JBDTSJ010000034.1:0-52442 GCA_039931205.1 Acidobacteriota bacterium | reverse complement strand
CGGCCAGATCCAGTTGCGGTGTCAGGGTTCGATGCTGATTGGCGACGTCGGCGACCGGGCTAGCGAAGCGAGCGTTCCATTCCGGCCAGTACTCGGTTTCCAGGAACGCATTGGCCGATTCCAAGGATGCGATCTTGGCCAGCCGCAGTTGCTTGATCAAGCGATCCTGTGCCGTGCGGAAGCTGCGTTCCACCCGGCCCTTGGCTTGTGGCGACAACGCCAGAATCGAACCGATTCCCAACTCCCGCAGGGCACGCCCCATCTGCGTTAAGCGATCCGCGGAAATGCGCTGCTCCGCGCTTTCGCCGGCGCGCGGCGTCACCGTGAACATCGAGGCGCGATCCGTGTAGACATCCACCATGCGCCCGTTCTTCTCGATGTATTCCCACAGCACCGCCATGTTGAAATGCGTCGAGTCGCTCTCCACAAACCGGCCCCAACTCCAACTGGTCGCATCGTCGATCAGGCGTACCAGGTAACGCACAGGCCCGCGTCCTTCCAGCCAGTCGTGGTCGCTGGTGTCCCACTGCACCAGTTCCCCGAACGCGCTGCGCCGCGGCCGCCACACATGCACCTCGTCCAACTTGCGCGAGCCCGGTTTCCACAATCCAGCCTCGATCATCCACCCGCGCAGCGTTTCCTTGCCAACCTGGATCTGATGACGTTTGGCTAACTGCTCGGCGGCAAACGTCGGTCCAAAGTCGTGCCACTCCGGCGTCTCCAAGATCGCCAGCGCTTGCCGCTGGATCGTACCAGCGAGCTTGTGGTTCGATGCCCGTCCCCGCAATCCGTGCACAACCACCGCGTCCCCTTGCTGTTTCATCCGCAGCAACAGCTGGCGTACCCAGCGCTCGCTCACTCCCATCCGCTCAGCCGCCTGCCGCTGCGTCATCTTCCCATCCCTGGCTCGTTTTAACCAGTCCAACCAATCCCGTTCCTCTTGGCTCATCGCGATTCGTTCCATCCTCCAGCCTTGCGGCTGTCAATAGGAACTTTCTACTTGGCTCAATTAGGAACTTCTCACTTGGCCGCTACACATCCGCGTGTTCCGGGCAGTGAAACCGCTATCCCTGATATAATTTAGTTTCCCGCGTCTATCGCCTGGAACGGAGTTGTCATGGACCATTTATCCCGCAAGGACCTCAAGAAGGACACGTTTGCCCTGGAAGTAGGGCACGGCGTGGAATACGTAACGACGCACAAAAGCCAGGTGGCGCGTTATGGAATTCTGGTGCTGGTGATACTGCTTGCGGCCGGCGGCTACTACATCTACAGCACGCGGCAGGCGGCGGCAAGAGAATTGGCTTTGGCGCAAACCCAGAGGATCAACGGTGCCACGGTGGGAGCTGCGGCGGCGGTGCCTCCCAACCTGAATTTTGCGACTCAGGAAGAAAAAGACAAGGCGCTGACAGCTGCCTACCAGAAGATGGCGGAAGATTATCGCGGCAGCGTCGAAGGCACCATCGCGCAACTCTACCTGGCTGCGGCCAAGATGGATAAAGGCGAAGCGGACGCGGCGATTCCGATGTATCAGCAGGTAATCGATAATGCCCCCGCGCCCTTTGTCTCAGTGGCGAAGATGGCCTTAGGGCAGGTGCTGTACGGCAAAGGCAAGACCGATGAGGGCGTAAAGTTGCTCCAGAGCGTGATCGATAGCCCTACTGAGTTCGTGTCAAAAGAAGAAGCGACATTAACGCTAGGGCGCTTGCTGGCGCGTGCGAAACCGGATGAGGCGCGGAAGCTGTTGGACCCTCTGGTGCAATCCCGCACGACGATTAGCAGCGCGGCCGTGGAAGTATTAGGTACGCTTCCCCCAAAAGCGAATTAATTGGCTGGCGCGCTCGACCGCGAATTTAGCCGTCCCCTGACGGCTTTGCGCTTCCCAGTGGAGCGGTCGCGGGGACGCCGGTTTCCCGAGTTTCCGCATCCTTACCGCAACGACTTTCAGCGCGATCGCGACCGCGTGGTGCATGCACGCGCGTTTCGCAGGCTGGAAAATAAGACTCAAGTCTTCACACCGGGACTCTCCGACCATTTCCGCAATCGGCTAACCCATACCATCGAGGTTTCGCAGGTGGCGCGGACGGCGGCGGCGGCTCTCGGTTTGAATGAGGACTTCACCGAGGCTCTGGCTCTGGCCCACGACATTGGGCATCCTCCCTTTGCGCATGCCGGGGAATTGGAATTGGATCGCATGATGCAGGCGTTCGGGGAGCGCTTCGATCACAATCTGCACGCGCTGCGGATCGTCGAGGGTTTTGAAAATCCTTACGCGCGGTTTCCGGGGCTGAATCTGACGTTTGAAGTGCGTGAGGGAATCGTAAAGCACTCGCGTGATTTTGCGCGCGGCGAATTTCCGGAGTTGGACGAATACCTGCCGGATTTACGGCCTCCTATGGAGGCGCAGTTAATAGATCTGTGCGACGAAATCGCCTACAATGCGGCCGACCTGGATGATGCTTATAGCGCCGGAATGGTGGATGTGGAGGCCGCGAAGCGGGAAGTGGCCAAGTTCGCGGAGCTGTGGGAGGAAGCGGAGTACCAATTTCCCGGAGCGTCGGATCGGGTTCGCATGCATGAGATCGTGCGGGCGCTTCTCGACGCCATGGTGGGCGGACTGCTGCGGGGTACGGTAGCCGCCGCGGATGGGTTGGCGGATTTTGAGGCGGTGCGATCGGCCGAGGGCCGGATTGTGCGATTCACCGACGAAGCAGCGCAATGCTCGCGGCAATTGAAATCGTTCTTGCGAGGGCACGTGTATGAGGCGGACGTTCTGGAAATTGCCCGGCATGATTCGGTGGGGCGGATTTCAGGATTGTTCGAATTCTTCCTGGCGCATCCCGAACGCATGCCGGAGTATTACAGGGAGCAATCCGCTGGACAGCCTCTGCACCGGCAGGTCTGCGATTACATTGCGGGAATGACGGACGGATACTTCCTGAAAACCTGCGAGCTAGAGGGCGTCGGTTAGTTCGGATTGGATCTAGTTCGGATTGGATAAGGGGCGCGCTACACTTGTCCGCATGCGCCCGCGCCTGGAACGATACTTCGAGTTCGAGCGGCTTCACACCAACTGGCGGACTGAGATTCTAGCCGGGTCCACTACATTTTTCACGATGGCGTACATCGTGTTCGTGAACCCGTCTATTCTGCGGGATGCGGGGATGCCGTTCCAAGCCGTGGTGGCGGCAACCTGCGCGTGCGCGGCGTTCGGAAGCATCCTGATGGGGGCTTTGGCTCGCTATCCGATTGCCTTGGCGCCGGGGATGGGACTGAACGCCTATTTCGCCTACACGGTGGTGCAGGGGATGGGCGTGCCGTGGCAAACGGCGTTGGGCGCGGTATTCCTGTCAGGCCTGATTTTCCTGCTGCTGGCGGCGACCGGCGCGGCGCGGGTGATCGTCGATTCCATTCCACGCGAACTGTATGCGGCTGTTGCGGCGGGCATCGGATTATTTATCGCGATGATCGGATTGCAGAACGCAGGGTTGATTGTGGCGAGTCCCACGACGATGGTGCAATTCGGGAATTTACGGAATCCCAACACGATGTTGGCCTGTTTCGGGCTGGTGCTGACGGCGGCGTTGCAAGTGTGGCGCGTGCGGGCGGCAATGATCGTGGGAATTTTGGCGACTACTCTGGTGGGAGCGATGGCGGGATTAGTTTCGTGGTCGCCCCAGACCTATGGATTGGGCGATATCGGGGCGACGATGGGCCAGTTGGATATTGTGGGAGCCACAAAGCTGGGGCTAATGGAAGTTGTGTTTGTGTTTTTGTTTGTGGACGTGTTCGATAACGTCGGAACGTTGGTGGGCGTTACAGAGAAGGCTGGCTTGGTGGATTCCACGGGGTCCATTCCGCGAATTCGCGGGATTTTTATCGCGGACGCGGCGGCCACCATGGTGGGGGCGATGGCGGGGACGTCCACTGTGGTGAGCTACATCGAAAGTGCGGCGGGTGTGGTCGCGGGTGGGCGCAGCGGAGTGACTTCGATTGTCACAGGGTTGTTGTTTATCGTGGCGCTATTTGTGGCTCCTCTGATTGGCGCGGTGCCGCAAGCCGCGACGGCTCCGGCGTTGATTGTGGTGGGGTCCCTGATGATGGTGCACGTGGGCGAAATTCCTTGGTCGCAAGCCGGCATTGCGATCCCGGCGTTTGTGACGATGCTGACAATTCCATTGACGTTCAGCATCGCCACCGGCTTGTCGCTGGGGTTTACGATGTATGCGGTGCTGAAGATAGCGCGGGGGGAATTTCGGCGCCAAGATTGGCTGGTCTATCTGCTGGCGGCCCTGTTTATCGCGCGCTTCGTTTATCTGGGGCGATCGTAACCGTCACAAGGTGCTGTCCGCGCGGGAGCATCAGAAGGGTTGCACCGGCTTGGCTGGGGGCGGCCTCTCCGTCAATCTCCACGCTCGCGGCGGGCTTGTCAAGAATCGCGAAGGCACGCGCGGAGCTGGAATAGACAAACTCCAATCCGTTGGGCAGCGCGGTTGCGGAAGAAAGGTCCGCGTTGATGCCGGTGAGGCGGAGCGGAAGCTCCACGGTTGAGGCTTCGACCGAATGCGTACCGGCGGAAAGCCACAGTACAGCTTCACTCCGGACCGGCCACGGGCGGCCGTCCACTAGAGCGGACCCCGTCCAAGCAACGCCTGCGCCGTTACGAGATTCGACGATCAGTTTGTTTCCGGCGCGTTGCAGGCGGTCGACGGACGCGGCGGACGAGCTGAGCAGGGGAAGATCCTCGGATGTGAGGGAGCTCTCGAAATACAACGCGACTCGCGGAAATGATGCGGCGGCGGCATGGACCAGTTGGAATAATTCCAAGCCCGTTTGTTGCTTGGTGGGATAGACGTCCTGATAACGCTCGACGACGTTGATATCCATAGCAAGTTTTTCGGGACGAGGCGCCGCGTCTTTGTAGCGCGCGGCGATTTGCGGGTAGCGTTGTGGACCCTGATTCCAGGTGGTGGCGGGGTCCTCGATCAGGAACGTGAAGTCGTGAGAGGTCAGCAGCGGAAGGGTTTTCGCGGTATCCGCGCCGATTTTCTCGCGCATGCTGGGATCGAGGCGATCGTCCACGTGGGTCAGGACCAGATCGAGCCACGGTTTTGTTTTACGGATGTTCTCGATTTGCTGGATCCATTCGGTCTGCTGACGGCGGGCGAGTTCGGCTCGGTAGTCGAGGAACTGGGCGAGTGAAGCGGCGGATTTGCTGACGGAGTGCGGGGAATCGATGCTGAAGAGTTCAAGGGGATCGAAGCCGGAAGCGGCGCGAAACTCCGCGCGAACGTCGCCATTCATGGGAGTGAAGCGCGCCGGGTTATCGTGGCCTTCCAGCGATTCGAAGTAGAGCTCGGCGAGGTTGATGCCATCCCAATCGAAACGCGTGGCCAGCTCGCGCAGGCCTTGGGAGACCGCGGCGAAGGCATCCCGATTGGTCAAATTCATGAGCTTGCGCCAATCCAGCTGAGCGTCCTGTTGGAGCGCGGTTTTCTCGCGCCACTCCGGATGGTCCAGCCAGAAGCGTTCGCTGACGTGGGGCAATTCGACCCAGGCGTAGACTTGGATCGCGTTGCGGTGGCAAGCCTCGATCAAGCGGTTCAGATACTCGTCATTTTCCGCATCGTGTTCCCAGTAATGCCACGCGGCGACATGTAGAGCGGATATGCCGGCGGCGCGCCAGTGCGGGGCGAAGTAGTCGAGATCCACACGGGCGCGGTAAGCGGAATCGAAGAAGGTCCACAGGCGCGCGGAGTGTACGGGCGGCTGCAGGCCGAGGTCTGTCAACGCTTGCAGCAAATACGGATAACGGCTATAGCCACGCGATCCCAGCGAAGTGGCGATCCACAGGACGGCGCCGCGGCCCTGGCGAAATCCGGCCAACAGCGGCGCGCCTTGCCACTTTTCATGCGCGTATATCTTAGCTTGCGCGGGAATCTCGAAGCGCGGCATCGGAACGGCTTCTTCCCACACGATGCCGAGTTGAGGTGCACGGGTGTCGATAACGCTGCGAACGGTTACGGTTTCGGGGCGCGCTGCCGGATGAAATCCGAATACGGCCGAGGCGGGGGATTCGCCTTCTAGGATCAAAATGGTCCCGCGGTCCACACGCGCCCGCCAATCGGCTTCGGCGGCGCCGGGGGGAAGAACTACGATATCGGCAGACTGCTTGGGGTCTGGCGATTTCACTTCGACAAGTCCAATGGAGGATAGAGCCTCGGGCCAAGCTCCTCGATCGGCCGCGATCACTTGGAATGAGAAGGACGCAGCGGAGACGAGTCCGGCGGCAGTCGCTAAGAGCAAACTGGTTCTAGCGGCTGAACGCATACCAGATTCCGATTCGAAGGTCGTTGTAATTGGGATGGTAGGGGTTGGACTGATTCTTCAGATACGCTCCGCGCAGGAAGTTCACCGAGAATTGGGCCTGCTGAAATCGCCAGCGCACCCCGGGTCCGGTTTCGACGGTATTGGCCCAGAACTCGCGTTTGGCGTCGACGGTAGCGTTGCCGTTCCAATACGCTTGCAGTGATTCGGACAGCGACACTCCAGCGCGATTCTGCGAATACAGCAGAGTGTCATTGCCAAAACGGCTGATGAACAGCGCGTCATCGTTGGTTTCGGCGAACACACGGTGGGGTCGGGTGATGGTTTTCGCGTAGGAGACGCCGCCGCGAAAATCCGGCTTGGCGCGCGCGCCGGGACCGCTTTGGTAGCGGAAGGCCTCCCCAGCCTCAAACCATACGGTGGCTCCGCGCCAGGCCGGCAGGGCCAGGCCGGCCGCGAGTATGACACTGCGTTCGGAAAGATATTGTGCGGGCAGTCCGGCGACGGGGGCGAAGTTGGGATAGAGATAAACGGGTCCGCGAAGATCGCCAACAAAGCGCGCGCTTAAGTAGGGATGCAAACCGGGGAGCCGCCATTCCGCTTTCGCCTGCGCGTAGGCGAAGGTGTCGCGCCAGCGCGTGGAAATCATCGGAAAGGCCCACACGGTGGTGCGCAGCCTCCGCAGCCCGCTATTCAAATTCACGTACGCTTGTGTCGCCTCCGCAGCCGTTACAGCATCGGGACTGCGGCGAGCCAGGTCGAACCAGCGTACCGCTTCGCGATCCTGCCTGAGGATGTTGTACGTTCGGCCAAGTTTCAGGATGACCCCGAAATCCGCCGGATCGGTTTCGTAGGCGTTCCGCAGGTACCGGACCGCATCCTTCATGTAGCCTTTTTCCAGACTGCGTTCCGCCATGATTTTATCCGCGGGCGGTGGCTCGGCGCGGTCGAGAAGAATAGGTTGCGCGGAAGCAGGACGCGAGGGTGCCTGCTCCGGCAGTTTCTCAAACTGTTGCGCGGCGGCTTCTCGATTGCCCATTTCGAGATGCAGGTACGCAAGCTCACGGCGTAAGTCTTGGTTGGAAGAATCCAGCGCGAGGGCGTGTTCGAATTCGTAGACATAGGGATAGCGCGCAGGCAGTAACGCGCGCGCACTTTCGGCAATACGAGGCTCGGCCCCGCGCGAAGCGGCCAGAAAGGCAGCGTTGGCATCTTCGGACCGGCCTTGCTGAATCCATATGCGGCCCAGATCCAACAGCAAATCCCTACGCGCTGGGCGAAGCTGCCACGCGCGTTCAAAGTGTTCGGCGGCCAACGGGAGTTCGTCGCGCTGCTCGGCGAGGAGTGCTAATTCTTCATGTGCGCTGAAATTACCGGGCGATTGCAGCAGCGCTTGCTGCCAGCGGGCAATACCCTCACGCAGAGGCCGGTCAACATTTTCGAAAGCCTGCGCGGCGGTAACATTACGATGGCGTAGGCGATCAAAAATGCGGCGGGCCTGGACCGGTTCCTTCGTCTCGTAACACAGAAACGCATATTCGAGCGCGATCCGATCGTCATTCGGGTCCAACCGCATGGCCTCCGCGAACTGGCCGCGAGCCTCGACACTCTCGCCAATAGTCAGCAGAGTGTAACCCAGATCTTTACGAATATCGGCACGCGCCGGCGCCAGCTCGATGGCCGCCCGGAACGCGGCGATGGCGCGGTCATACTGCTTGGCGCGCTGCGCGGTGTAGGCGTCGTCGAGAACCTTGTACTCAGCGCCCGGCGCCTGTGCCAACGCAAGGCCGGTGGCGAAGAAAAATAGAAGCGTGCTGCCCATAGAAGGACAGATGGTAGTGGGCCGAGAGCCTGGGGGTTCTCTGAGTTTTTAGCGCGGTAAAGTTATCTTCACTTCAGCGCCGTAGAGCATGGTGCGATCATTGTCGCGAGCCGCCCATTTGAGCAACGTCTTCACGTCGCGTTGCACCTTGGCGTTGAAGACCTCCCGGCCGTTGGCGACAACCTTCACTGGTTGATCGAAATTGAATTCGTCGGGCGAGAGCAGCAGTGTAAGCGCGCCCACGCCTCGCGTGGAGGCTTCCACCGTATTTCCCTTGCGGATGACATCCACACGTCCGGATTTATTGTCGCGGCTGAACAGCGTGCCACCCGTGTCCGGGTACAGTGCGTCCGCCGGTGCAATTATATTGAGATCGCGAAACGTGTGATTCTCTCCCGCTGGGGTTCCCAACTGATCGATCACCAACCAATGCGCGCGATTGTTCTTCGTGCCTGCCACTTCCCATGTCAATTCGTCGGGATGCGGATCGCGAGGGTGCGCGGTGACAAATTTCTCGAACGGGTCCTTCATCTCAGGCCACCAGCGGGTGTTGTGCTCGCCATCCGGCTGCGGGTGATATTCCATCTCCACGCCGTGATTCATGAAGTAGCGCGTGTAAGGTTCGACAATGCTGATGGGATAGAGACGATCCTTGCCGCCGTTAATCAAAAAAAGAGGCTTGTTGCGCAGGTTGCCGGGGAAGATATTGCCATCGTCGATTTCGCTGTTACTCAGGACCATGATGTAGCCGTTCAACGGCAGGAAACTGGCGTAAGGCGTGGTGTCGCGCATGGCGATGAAGTAGGCTCCCGTGCCTCCGTCGGAGACGCCGGAGACCACTACGCGATTCTCATCGACGTTATAGGTGCGCTTCAACGAATCGACGATAGCGGCCAGGTTCAGGACTTGATCGTCGCTCCACCATCCGGCCGTGTCCCACGCATAGGGCAATACATAAATCTGGTCGTCGGCGCCCGCCATCTGACCGATCTGGCCATTGCCGCGAGGCTGATTGTCCGTGCGCCCACCGACACCGCCATGCAACTGGAAGCGGACCTGATAACGCTTCGCCGGATTGTAATTCGCCGGCACGTTGACCGAGTAAAAGTGCTCGATATTGTCCGAGGTGCGATTCTTGCCCTGCACCACGCCCGTGGGTTGCGCCTTATACGTGCGGCCGGATCTTAAGCGGCTGAGGACTTCGTCGAAGGGTACTTTGGTCCTCTCGATGTCAGCGGCCGCACGCGTGGCAGCGGCCGGCGAATCGGCAGACCAAAACTTCTGAAACGCGGCGTCGATGGTTTGCGCGGGAGCGGCGGACGCTAACAGGGCAGCGGCCAAGGCGGCATAGAGTCGCATGAGGGTTAGTATACAGGCGCGGCGCCGAAGAGTGTGCCTTGGCCCAGCAAACCCAAAGGGTCGAAGCGAGCCTTTACCGCGCGCATGGCTTGGATGTGTTCCGCAGAGTATTGGAAGTTCAGCAGATGGGCTTTGCGTTTTCCCAAGCCGTGTTCCGCGCCCACAGTGCCGCCTAACGAGACTACGGTGCGAGCCAAGCCGGCGATTACCGCGTGGGAACGCTGCATCTCTTCTTTGTCTCGCGGAAGAAGCTCCGTATGAACGTGCGCATCCCCAATATGTCCAAACATCACGAAGCGGTCTTCGAAATGTTCGCCCAGCACTTCGCGATATGTGTTCAGCATTTCGCGATTGCGTTCCAGCGGAACGGCGTAATCCGTCGCGATGACGATCAGGCCCAGCTTGCGCAAATGCTCGTGAATCTTTTCAGGTAGCCGGTGACGGAACTGGCGGAAGCGCTCACGGTCGCGGGTGGAAGAACCGAACCAGGATTCGTTTTCCAGTGCGCCTCTCATGTCCAGCTCAGCGTCGCCCTCCAGCTCGATGATGACGGCGGCTCCGTAAGGTTGCTCCATCAACTTCATCGAACGCGAATCTAGAAACTCCAGCAAACGCAGGCCATGCGTGGGACGCCAGCGGTCCACCGCATCCAGCGCGCTTTCTTCATCCGGAAAAAATACGATGCCGCCCAGCACCTCACCAGGGGCAGGCAACAATCCGAGTTCGGCTTCTGTGACAATCCCGAGCGTACCTTCACTGCCAATGAACAGGTCGCAGTAGTCCATACCCGGTTTGAGCTGGTAGCCACAGGAAAACTTGCGCACGTTGGGCAATGGGATTTGCGGAACTTCGAAATCGACAGGCTGGCCGCGCCTGTATTCTACGATGCGGCCGTCCATCAGCACGACCCGCAGCGCGCGCACGTGCCGTCGCGTTGCCCCGAACATGAAACTGCGGGAGCCGCTGGCGTTGGCTCCGATGTTGCCGCCGATTGAGGAGGTGTTTTCGGTAGGGTCCGGCGCATAGAACTGTCCGGTGGCCAACGCGCCGGACTGCACGTCGCGCAGCAGCGTTCCGCTGCCGACCCGCGCGGCGCCATTCTCGACATCCAGGCGCTTGAAGTTGCCCATCGAGATGGCCCACCCACCTTTCGGAACTGCTCCGCCAGCCAGGCCCGTAAGCGCGCCCATCACGGTGACGGGAATTCCCTCCCGTCCCGCGCGAGTCAGAATCTCCGCGATTTCTTCTTCGTGACGCGGAGTAAAGACCTGGTCGGCATGGCCAGCGTAACCGGAGGCATCGGTGATTTCCATCATATATATTGTATGTTTGACAGGAGGCTGCTCATGTTCCTTCGTTCCGCGCTCGTTATTCTCCTACTGCCCGGACTGGCTTGGAGTCAAACGCTAGCGGGGCGCGTGTTGGAGGATCACACGGGCGCGCCGTTGGCGTCGGCCAATGTAAAGGTCTCGCGCCCGGGAGATCGTTTTCTGGCGGCGGATTTGGAAACCGATCGGGATGGACGCTTTCAGGCCGCGGGGTTACCCGCCGGCGCATACAGCCTGGAAATCTCGAAGCCGAACTTCGCTGGCACCAAGCTGACTGCGACTCTCAGTTCGGCGGGCGCGAATCTCACGGCGCGGTTAATCAAGCGGGGCGTCATTGCGGGCCACGTGCGCGATCTGCAAGGACAGCCGATCGCGGGCGCCGTCGTGATGGTGATGCCGAAATCTCGCGGCTCGGAGGCACTGCGCTCGTTTGGCCGCACATCGACTGCTTCGACCAACGTCGACACGCGCGGCGAGTATCGCATTCACAATCTTCCTCCAGGCGAATACGTAGCAGTGGTGAGTTACGGTGCATCCACCCGTGCCATGGGATCCAGCGGCCGCGCGAGCACACCGCCAAACCTGGGGTCCGGATTCCTTTTCTACCCGTCGAATAGCAAACCCGATACGCTCTCCGTCACCGGCGGCGAGGAGTATCGCAACATTGATTTCACGATCGTCACTGGAGCCGCCTACACCGTCTCCGGCAAAGTGGAACTGCCGGCTCCTAATTCCTGGTTCATTCTCGGCATGATGCGCACCGATCAGCCGGGTTTGGCCGTGGCAGTAGCGGAAAGCGCGGCGGACGGAACGTTTAAGTTCACCGGACTTCCGGCGGCCTCCTATCGATTGGTGGCCGCGACCACGGCGCGCGCCCGAAATGGACAGGGATTTTTGTTGGCGGAGACTCCGGTGTTTGGCTTTACGCGCGTCGACATCGCGGGGCAGAACGTCGAGGGCATTGTCGTGACGCCCGATGCGGCGCGAACCGTAATCTTCAACCTTCGGAATGCGCCCGGGTGTCCCGCAGCGGCGCAGGTAGAATTAACGCCACTGGAGGATTGGGGTTCGAATCTGTATCGTGCGGTGAACGTCGCGGCGGGAAAGGCGGCGAGTACAAGCGGCTTGGCGCCGGCACGATACGCGCTAACGGCTTCGGGCGCGGGACCGGTGTGTTATTTGGAATCGGAGGCCATTCTCGATTTGGCGGAAGGCGCGCCCTCCGCGCCCGTGGACCTGGTGTTTGCTCCGGCGGCGACGATTCGCGGAAAACTGAATACGGGGACCAAGCCGACTGGTGCTTTCGCAGTGGCGCTAATTTCCTCACAAGACGCAACCGCTGTGGAGTTCGCGACTCTGGATGCGCAGGCTCGCTTTTCTTTCACTGGACTGAAACCAGGACGATACCGAATGGGTCCGGTTCCGGCAGGCCAGAAAGTTCCGGACATCGGCAAAATGTTCGAATTTGAGGTGCGCGGCGGGTCCAATGCGGAGATAGAGTTGGCCGTAGCGGCGGAGGAGGCGCGATGAAAACCCTCCTGCTTTTGACGGCCGGCTTCGCTTTGGCGCAGGCACCGGATGCGCAAGTCCCGATTCCGGCCAAGGGCAGCATCAGCGGCATGGTTCGCGACTTCGATACGGGCGCGCCTGTGGCGGGCGCGGATATTTCGGCCAGCAATCCACCCGCGCGGCCGGTCGGCGGAGTCACCGATGCACAAGGTCGCTTCACCTTAAGCAATATCGATGCAGGCCGCATTCAACTGAGCGCGAACGCGCCTCGCATTCAGGGCGCAGGGTTCCCTCCGCTCGCGCGCAAATTTGTGACGCTGGGGCAGGGTCAACAGGTGGAATCCATTGAGGTGCAGGTTCGCACCATCGCGCAGATTTCCGGCGTGGTCACGGATCAAAACGATCAGCCCGTCCCCGACATCTCAGTGTTTCTGGTTGCGCGGGAGTATCAGTTAGGCGAGCTGCGCTACATATTCGCGGCTCCGGCCCGGACCGACGATCAAGGGAAATACACCCTTAACTCCGCGCCGGGCCGCACCTACTTGCTGCTGGCGACCAGGAGTCCGGGGCGCGCGGACGCGATTTCTTCGGCGCCTGCGGATCCACGTTTGCGCCGGCCTTCCGTGGTGCCCACATATTATCCCGGAGTCGATACGGTGGCCGGTGCGCAAGCCATCACCCTGCAATCCGGAGACAAGCGCGAGAACCTGAACATCAAGTTGCAGCGTGCTGCGTCCTTGTGCGCGGAGGGGAGTCTCAGCGCGACTGGAGCGCCTGGTGAAGTCACGTTCAACTATGCGGAGGCCAGCCCGCATAGCGGCTCTTCGGGCGACGGTGGTCTGTTTGTTGGTTCGAATAGTGGCAAGACTGAGGCGGATGGGAAAGTTCGGATCTGCGATCTGCACCCCGGCCAGTATCGATTCCAGGTATACGACACTCCTACGGCTCTGGGCACGCCGGCAACTTTCGGGACGGGCCTGGCTACCGTTACGGACCGAGATGGGGCGATCGTTTTCTCGTCGCTTCCAAAAGTGAAGGTCCCGGGCGAAATGATTTGGGCCGAGGAGCCGCCGGCTTCCTTCACGATTCCCGCCAATTCAAATCTGATCATTTCACCGCTTACGCGCGCGCCTTTTAGAGAAGAGACGCGGGCCACTCCCCTGCAGCTTGCGCCGTTTACCATGGACCTTTTTGGGGACGACTACACCGTCCAACGGCCGACGCTTCCAGCGGGCGTGTACTTGAAGGACATTACCTACGGCGACAAAAGCGTTTTGCGGGCGCCGTTCCATCCAGGCTCGGCCGTTGGCGACGCGAAGCTCAAGGTGATTCTGGCGCACGATGGCGGCACTCTCAATGCGCACGTGGCCGACAAAGAAGGCAAGCCGATGGCGGATCAGTTCGTCATCCTGTTGCCGGCGAATATTACTTCGGAGGTGACGTTCGCGGATGCGGCGATATCCGGGCAAACGGACCAGAACGGCTCCTGGACGTCGGCGAGCCTTGCCCCGGGGAAGTATTACGTCCTAGCTAGCCGGACGCCCTTCGATCGGACTCCGGAAACCATCGGTGGATTGTGGCGAGCGCGAGTGAAGGCTAAGGATATTGAGATTGCTCCCAAGGCTCGCGTGGATGTGACGATTGAGCCCATTGCGATTCAGTAGCCGCCCCATCCGGTCCGCTACTCAGTGGGAGCGTAATAGCCGCGACGCCAGTAGGGCTTCAGTTTCGGCAGACCCTTAGGTGGGATGAGTTCCAGTTCCACCTTGTGATACAGACCGTCGCGCGCCGAGTTCGTTGGCACGTAGCCCAATAAATAGCGATTCCGGAGGTCCACGCTGATTTTGGCCGCGATGTCCGGCAGGCCGGTGTTGGCCACGAACATGCGTCCACCGGTCTCCTCTGAGATGCCGCGCATCAGGCCGGGATTGGTCATGCTGGGGTCGCCGCCGAACATGCCCACCGAATAGATCAGCACTTCGCTTTCCTGCAGAACCGTTTTGAGCTCACCGGTGGAATAGCGGCTATTGTTGTCATCCCCGTCGGAAACCAGAATCAACGCCTTGCGTTCATGCTTGGACTTTTGGATTTCGTGCATGGCCATATAGACGCCATCGATTAAAGCCGTTGACCCGCGGGATTGATTGAACGTGAGTTCATACTTGATGTGCGCCAGATCCTCTGTCAGCGGCACTGTCATGCGCGGAGCGCTGTCGAATTCCACCAGCAGGAATTGGTCGCCTGGGTTAGCCATCCCGACAAACAAAGCGGCCGCCCGGCGCGCCGCCGTCAGCGAACGGCTCATGCTGGAACTGGTGTCGAAGACCAAACCGAGCGCCACCGGACCGTCATCCATCGAAAACGTCGCGATGGTCTGCGGCTCTTTGTTGTCGAAGACCCGAAAGTTGTTTTTCTCCAAGCCCGCGACGGGGCGGCCCAGGGGATCGCTCACGCTGACCGGGATCAGGACCAGGCTGGTATCGATGCGAACATCCGGCCGCGGCGGCTCTTCAACGACACCTTTGGCGCGCGGGTTGATCGAAACGGTGGGTGGACTTTGCGCGCGAAACGCGAGAGGCGTCAGCAGGACGGCCGAGAAAGCCGCCGCAAAGGCCACAATGTTCGGCGTCCGCATGCCTCTATAGTAGCTATATGGCATTCCGGAAAGTGGGAACCTTGGCGACGCTGCCTCCAGGTTCCTTGACACAGGTGGAAGTGGGCGATGAAACCGTTGCGCTGTGCAACGCGGGCGGAGAGATTCACGCGCTGGATGGGATTTGTCCGCATGCGGGCGGGCCTCTAGGCCAAGGAGCGCTGCACGGCACGACACTGGTTTGCCCCTGGCATGCCTGGGAATACGACTGCGTCACCGGCGAAAATGATCGCAATCCCGACATCAAGCTCGCCAAATTTGCCGTGAAGATCGAAGGCGGCGATATTCTGATCGACGTTCCGTAGCATGCCCGAGCTACCTGAAGTCGAAACCGTGGTGCGGTCCGTCCGCGCCCACCTGGAAGGCCGGCGCATCGTCTCGGCGGAGTTTACCTCGCCGCACGTAACTCCCGGCAATCGTGCCGCGTTGGCACGCCGCCTCACCGGCCGCACCATTCGCTCGATCGAGCGTCATGGCAAGTTCATCCAGATCGCACTGGATGAGGGCTTCCTGACAGTGCACCTGGGGATGACCGGCAAGCTGTTGATCGAGGGGAAGGTCGAGCTGCATACTTACGGCGTGTTTATGTTGGACCAGGGCGCCCTGCTGTATCACGATCCCCGCCAGTTCGGCAGCATTGAGTGGAGCCCCAAAGTATCGCCCCGCGTCGCCCGCCTGGGGCCGGAGCCGCTCGAAATCTCCTTTGAAGAATTCCGTGCGCGCCTGAAGCGCAAGACCCGGATGAAGTCGCTGCTGTTGAATCAGGCGTTCCTGGCCGGCGTGGGCAACATCTATGCGGATGAGAGTTTATTCGCCTCCGGAATACATCCGCTGGCCAGCGCCGCCAACATCAGCAAGGCTCGAGCCGAGAAACTCTATCAGGCGATTCGCGGCATTCTGGCGCATGCCATCGAACTGGGAGGCTCGTCTATTTCAGATTACGTGGACGCGGAAGGCAAGAAGGGATTCTTCCAGATGGAGCATCGGGTCTATGGCCGCGAAGGCGAGCCATGCGCGCACTGCGGAGGTCCCATCCGGAAGACTCTAGTGGCGCAACGCGGGACGCACTATTGTCCGCGCTGTCAGAAACGATAGTTAGGGCTTGCGGTACGGCCGGTCACCTGCGCCAGTACGGGGACCAGAACTGGGGCGGCGCTCAGGCCGCTCGTGCCCCGGCGGGCGGACGGCGCGGCGTTCCGGAATGGGCGGACCGGATCGTCCGACGCGGACGGCAGGCTCATCCGCATCCAGAATCACCGGAGGAACGGCCGCGCGCAGGATTTCGTCGGCCACTTCAGCCACCACCTTCATCGCGGCCACGTCATGCACCCGTACCAAATGCGCGCCGTGCAGAATGGCGGCAGTGACGGCGGCAGCGGTAGCGAATTCCGTGTGTGCTTCGGTTTCCTTAGCCAGGAAATGCTTGCGCGACGGACCCGCCATGATCGGCATTTCCAGGCGCATCAGCGTTTCCAGAAACGCAAGAATCTCCGCGTTCTGCTCTTTTCGCTTGCCGAAACCAAGACCCGGATCGATCACAATCCGTTTGCGGTCGAGCCCGGTACCAACAGCGCGGTGCACCGCCGCGTCCAACTCCTGGGCGATGGTTTGGATCACGTTCTTCAACGGTGGCAACTTTAACCAGGTGTCCGGACGGCCGCGCATGTGGTTGAGGATCAACCCGGCATTTCCGTTGCAAGCCGCCCGGGCGAGCTCCGGATCAAACGTCAACGCGCTGGGATCATTGATGATATCCGCGCCCAATTCCAGCGCCTTTTCCGCGACCGCGGCTTTGTAGGTGTCCACCGAAATAGGAATCGAAATCTTGCCCTTCAGGCGCTTCAGTACGGGAACCAGACGGCGCAATTCCTCGGCTTCCGAAATACGGGTGGACCCGGGCCGGGTGGACTCCGCGCCGATGTCGAGGATGTCGGCTCCGGCGTCCTCCAGCTCCACGGCGTGGGCAAATGCGCGGTCAGGATCGATAAACTTGCCCCCATCGGAGAACGAATCGGGGGTGACGTTCAGAACGCCGACAATCAGCGTACGATCGCCGAGCTGCAGCACTTTATCGCGGACTTTCCATTCATAACGCTTACGGGGCATGGGAAGCTTCAGGGTAGCAGACGGCAGCTAGTCTTCCAGATCCGCAGGAGGCTCGGGGAGCCACCAGGTGGCCACCAGAGAGGTTGCGTAAACGCATATCCCAATGGCGCCCGCTGCGTAGGCCAGCTGGAGACCCGGAGTGGCTCCCGGCATGACACCCGCCAAGTGCGTGACGATAAAGGAGAAAGAAGCGCCCATCATGCGCCCTCCCACGTTGGCCGCGAAACCTTCGCCGGTGCCTCGCAAATACACCGGGAACACACGCGGCAAGTAGTTCCCCAGGAAGTTCAACTGCGCCACCGTGGTGAAACCCGCCAGGAACATCCCCATGCGGAAAAGCTGCAAGCCCTGGCCGCTGGTGTAGAGGAACACGATCGGCATCAGGATCAGTCCCGGCACCAGAAACAACCGCAGCAATTTCCGGCGGCTGATAATGATCAGCCCTAGCGTAGCCATCGTAAGCCGCCCGGCCAGCCCCCCGAATTCCTGGGCAGCCGAGGCCGACGACGTAGCTTGTCCCCGTTCCGCTAGAGGCAGGCTAGACACTTCTGGCATCCCACCCGCGATCTGGGGACCTTGCTGGATGGTTCCGATCGCGGCTCCATACGCGCACGCGAACATCAGCGTGGTGATAACCGTGACCCGCCGAAATTTCGGACGGAACAACTCGGCGATGCTGGGACGCTTCAGTGTCCCCGCAGCTTTCTTGGCGGCCCATTGAGGCGATTCGGGCAGAAATGGGCGGATGATCATCAATGGGATGGCCGGCAATACGCCGCCCAGCAGCGTGTAACGCCACGCGGAGTGGGAGCCATAAATGGCCGGCAAAGCGGCTCCGTAGCGGCTGGAAAGAAAGAAGATTCCGCTCACCAGGACGCCGCCCATCGAGGAGAACATCTGGGTGTAGCCCAGCACCGCTTCGCGCGTCTTGTTGTCAGGAAACAGTTCCGCCAACCACGCCACGGCCGCGACGAATTCGACGCATACGCCGGCGTAGCAGAGGGTCCGGAACGTTAGCAGCATCGGAAGGGTAGTGGCAAAGCCCGCAGCGACGGCGGAGGTGGTGTATAACAGGATGCTCCACACCAGAATGCGGCGGCGTCCGAGACGGTCCGTGAAATAGCCGCCCCACAAGCCACAGAAACCGCCGAGCAACGGCGGAATCCACAGAAACAAACCTGCCCAAGAGCGGTATTCGGCTGTGCCGAGCCGCAATCCGCCGAGTTCGAGAAGGGCTGGCTGGACGACCAAGGGCGCAACCAGAATCTCATAGATATCAAACAGGAACCCCAGCGCGGCGACGCCGCAGATAGTCCACTTAATAGCGTTAGAAATGGGCTTGGGAGAGGATGGCATGAACTAGGCCAGACTAGCATACCCTTTGGGTCCACATGTTAAACTCAACCCTAGTAATGAAGCTTCTCCGCCTACATCTTGCGTCGCCCCACAACTAGTTGATGACCTTTCTATGGAGCCGATTTTGGGTGATCCCGCTGATCGCGCTCTCCACTATCCTGCTGGGAACGATCAGCCAGATCGTTGCTTTATTTGATCCCTCCTCGCGAGCGCAGATTCGCTGCGCCAGGATTTGGGCGCGCAGTATCTTGTGGTTCGCCCGCGTCAAGGTGGAAGTGGAGGGCCTCGAAAACGTCCAAGGAATCGAGCGTTGCGTCTTCGCTTCTAATCACGTCAGCTACATGGATACGCCCGTCATGCTGGCTTATATCCCGGTGCAGTTTTTCTTCCTCGCCAAGAGTGAGCTATTCAAGATCCCCTTCATGGGCTGGCATCTCTCTCGCGCCGGTCACGTCTCGGTCCCGCTCGACGATCCGAAAGCCAGCCTGCGAACTCTGGGCCACGCGGCCAAACACGTGAAGGACAGCGGAGTCGCGCTGTTGTTCTTTCCAGAAGGCGGGCGTTCCGAGACCGGCGAACTGCAGGAGTTCAAGGATGGCGCCGCCTACGTAGCCATCAAAGCCCAGGTGCCTCTGGTCCCCATGGCATTGCTCGGGATTCGCGACATTCTGCCGATGCACACCCTCGATTTCAAACGTGGCAAGGTGAAGTTGCGGTTCGGCACACCGATCGCCACCGAGGGTCTAACACCCCCGGCGCGAACCATGCTGACGACGGCGCTGCGGGCGCAGATCGTCGAAATGCTGAAACCGTAGCCTATTCCTCGAACTTCAGCGAAGCTTCGCGCGAGAACTTGAATTTCTTCATGCGATAGCGCAGCATATCGCGCGTGATGCCGAGCAACTTGGCGGCCCTGGTCTGATTCCCGCCGGTCTTCTCCAATGCCCGCACCACCAGCGTGCGTTCGGTTTCTTTCAGTGACCATAGGCTGGGCGCCTGCTTGGCCGCAGTTTGTGGAATCACCACCTCCACAAAGTGAATGCTGGACTCTTGCAACTGCGTACCATCTTCCACCAAAATGGCCCGCTCCATCACGTTCCGCAATTCGCGAGCATTGCCGGGCCAGGAATGACTCAGAAGCAGCGTTGCCGCGCCCTCCGACAAGCCTTCTACGCGGGAGCGGTATTTGGTCTTCTGCTCGCGAATGAAATGCAGGGCTAGCGGCAGAATGTCGGCCGGACGTTCGCGCAGCGGCGGGATGGCAATCTGGATTACGCTCAGCCGGTGAAACAGATCCAAGCGGAAATCGCCGGCTTTGACGAAATCCGCCAAGCGCTTAGTGGCGGCCACCACACGGATGTCGATCCCGATATTCTCCGTGCTGCCCAAACGCCGGAACGATTGCTCTTCCAGGACACGCAACAGCTTGCCTTGCATGGCAGCCGAAAGATCTCCCACTTCATCCAGGAAGAGAGTTCCGCCGTTGGCGATTTCCAGCAAGCCTTTCTTGGCCTCCCCCGCACCTGGGAAGGCGCCCCTCTCATGGCCAAATAATTCGCTCTCCATATCGGCTTCGGGAATGGCCGAGCAATCTACCGGAACAAATGGGCCCGCGCGCCGGGAACTGGAATAGTGCAGAAAGTGAGCTAGCAGGTCCTTTCCAGTGCCGCCTTCTCCTTCAATCAAAACCGTGGATGCCTCGCTGCGGGCAATGCGCAACGCCAGCGCCAGAATCTGCTCCATCTCTGTCGACGCCGCGACCACATGAAAACGGCCCAGTTGAAGTTCTGTCCCGCGTTCCGACTTGACCAGCTTCGCTCCCAGGTAGGGGTCGTCTTGTTTGGCATCCGCCGATTCAAAGACGATGGCCGCTCCGATGGTCCCGCCCGTGGAGCTTCGCATCGGCGAAATGGTGCCGGAAATTGGACGCTGCGCGCCGTCTTTGGCCACCAGGAGAGCGTCGTGCAGTTCCGCCAGCCTCCCGTTTCCCAGTACCTCCGCCATGGGCAGGTCCAGGGCCTTCCCCGACTCCACTTGCGTTAGCCGAAAAATCCGGCGGACCGGAACGCCCGCGGCCTCATCCTTGGCCCATCCGGTCAATTCCGAAGCGGCGGAATTCATCAGCAGCACCATCTCCGATTCGTCGACCGAAATCACACCCAGAATTAAAGCACTCAGTAGATCGGTCACCTGCTCATGCCGCTCGCGCACTTGGCGGTCATGCCGGTGGCGGTGCAACGCGATTTCAATGCTGGCCTGAATTTCGGATTCCTGGAAGGGCTTCACGATGTAACCCAGCGGCTTGGCTCGCTTGGCGCGTTGCAAGGTTTCGCGATCCGCGTGGGCGGTGAGGTAAACAGACGGAATGTTGAATCGATCCTGCAGAATGCGGGCTATTTCCGTGCCATCCGCCTCCCCTTTGATGCGAATGTCCATCAACGCCAGATCGGGCGGGTTATGCTCGGCTTCGCGAATCGCCTCTTCGCCGCTGGAGACAATGGCCGTAACTTCGTAACCGGCGTCGGTCAGAATGTCGTGCAGATCCTCGGCGGTAATTCTTTCATCTTCAACGATTAGAATCCGGTCCATGACTTTGATTTCCTTCGCGCGCGCGTCTTGATGGGGAAAAGAATGGAAAACGCAGTGCCGTCAGCGCGGCTGTGTTCGACTTCTGCTCCCAGTTGCTGAGCCAAAGTCCGGACCAATCGCAACCCAAGGGTCCGCGAGGTCGTCCAATCAAAATCCGCAGGCAATCCGACGCCATTGTCGGTGACAGTAAGTTGGGCGGTTTCAGGCGCTGGTTGACTTAGTTCCACCAGAACTTCTCCGCGCCGACCCGCGGGGAACCCGTATTTCAACGTGTTGGAGAGCAGTTCGTTCACGATCAAGCCGCAGGGTACGGCGGCATCCATATCTAAATGCAGTTTAGCCAAGTTCATCTTCAGATGAACCCGGCCGGACGCCCCGTAGGATTGAAACAATTGCGCCGTAAGTTTCTCCAGATAGTCCGCAAAATCAATGCGCGCCAAATCTTCTGATTGGTAGAGGCACTCATGCAGCAACGCCATGGATTGCACGCGGTGCTGGCTTTCCTGCAGTTTCTTCCGGGTTTGCAGATCGGCGATGGAGCGGGCTTGCAAGCCCAGCAAACTCGAAACCACCTGCAGATTATTCTTTACCCGGTGATGAACCTCTTCAAGCAGCACTTCCTTTTCCAGCAACGATGCTTTTAGACGCTTGTCGTCCTGCGACCGTTGGGTGACGTCCCGCATGATGACGGTGAACATGATCTCCCCTTTGACCGTGATCTTGGAAATCGAAGCTTCCGCCGGGAATTCCGTAGCGTCCTTTCGCCGCCCTATGGTTTCGCGGCGTTCGCCCATGCGGCGGTCGGTGGCCGCCGATCGCCGGAAGGATTCGAGCTCGCGATCCAGCCCAGTGACCAGCCCGGGCAGCAGAATGTCCAGCAGTTGCCCGTCCATTTCTTGCGCTGTATAACCGAACATGTTCTCCGCGCCCTGATTGAAGAGAATGACTCGCCGCTGCATGTCGATAGAGATAATCGCGTCGTCCGCCAGATCGAGAATTTGGGCCAACGCGTCGTCGCGATCCAGTAGGATACGGGGAAGCTCTGCCCGCGCGGATGTGTGATCCCTTTTCAATTCAGGCCGGACCTCAGCGGTCTTGGGTAGTTGATACCGGGTTTCACTCCGGCGTTTCTGCTTCACTCAAACCGAAGCCGGTCCAGTTTGCAGAATATGTCACGTTGACTCCGCCGAAACTGGCGGCCGCGATGTACCCGCTCTGAGCAGGAGCGGCCCGCGGATTCTCCCAGCATTACCCGGCCCACGAGGCCGAGTTATTGCGCGGGTTCGATGCGGATTACCTGTCCGTTATCCTCGTCTGTCACGACATAGACCAAACCATCCGGGCCTTGCCGGATGTCACGAACGCGTACCTTCAGGTCGAGCAGCAGGCTCTCCCTCGATGTTTCGTCCTGGTTAGCATCCAGAGTGATGCGCTCCAGGTGCGGAGAGCCGGGAACCGTACCGCCGAGCTGGGCGCCCACGAACAGGTTGCCCTTCCAGGACGGAAACCGGTCGCCCGTATAGAAGAGCATTCCCGAGGGCGCGATCGACGGAGCCCAGAAAATCACCGGCGGGACCGTGCCTTCCTTCACATACACAATGCGCTGCCCCTCGTAGGTGCGGCCAAAACTGACTTCCGGCCAGCCATAATTCGCACCCGGTTTCAGGACGTTCACTTCGTCGCCGCCGGCCGGTCCGTTCTCATTGCTCCAGAAGTCGCCCGTCGCCGGGTTAAGGGCCAGACCCAGGGAATTGCGATGGCCCATGGTGTAAATTTCCGGCTTGTAGCCAGCTTTGCCGATAAACGGATTTCCCGGAGCCGCCTTGCCTTCGTCCGTCAGGCGCAGAATCTTTCCCCGCAAGCTGCCGGGTTCCTGTGCTGCATTGCCGTTGGAAGCTCCGGTAGTCATGAACAACATACCGTCACGGCCCCACGCCAGCCGGGAGCCCGAGCCACCGTCGCCCAGCCATGGATCGCAAACCAGCAGATCCTTCACGTCCACCAGTGCCTTGCCCACCAGACGCCCGCGCGCCAGAGTCGTGGACACTTCGCCCTTGGCCACATTCGTGTCCTTCGTATAAGTGAGATAGACGAACTGGTTCTGCGCGAAGTTGGGGTGCGGCAGCACTTCCATCAAGCCTGAGAGCCGCACTGCATGCACGGCCGGGACGCCGGCCAGCGGTTCGGGATCCAGCACACCGTCGTGGATCAAGCGAACCTTACCGACGCGCTCGGTCACCAGGATGTCGCCATTCGGCAACCATGCCATGCTCCAGGGGTGGTTGAGCCCGGAGGCCACGACCGTGGTCTTGATTCGTGCAGCGCCCGCGCCCTTGCCCTTACCTTTCGCCTTCGCGTCTCCCTTGGCGTCCGCCTTGGCATCGGCCTTGCCTGCCTTGGCTTGGAACGCGAAAGCCTTTTCCGCCGGACCTGCCACTACAAATAGGAATGCTGCTGCGGCCAGTGCCATCGGCACGAATGAAAGACGTGTGGAGAGCTTCATGTTAAAACCTCTTCTAGTACAGTGTAAACGCGAAAAGTGTGTCACCCGCGGCCACCAACAGGTACTGGTGTCCATCTAGCATATACGTTTCCGGGGCGTTTGACACCTGCCCGATATGCGAATGCCACAGGGTCTTCCCGTTGGCCGGATCGTAGGCGACAATGTTACCGCCCAGGTCGCCACCGAAAAGCAAACGTCCGGCCGTAGTCAACAAACCCATGCTGGAGCCGCCGCCCGTGCCGGGATACTTGTGACGCCATGCGACCTTGCCATTTTTGGGATCGATGGCGGTAAGATAGCCGCCCAGGGAACCCAGCCCCTGCTCCTCTTTGCCGCCCAACCCCATGGCTCCACGCGGATCGGTTTCCGTCAGGTAATACATCGCGTAGCTTTCGTTTTGCGGGACGAAGAACAGCCCGGTTTCGGGGCTGTACGCAGGCGGCGGCCAATTCGTCACGCCCCCGTTGGCCGGCGAGACCAGCGCTCCGCCGACGTGAAAATCTTTCGCGGGATCGCCTATCGGCTGGCCCTTGGCGTTGACGGCTTTTGCCCAGTTTGCGGCGTCCGAATACTTACCGGTGACCAGATGCTCGCCCGTGACGCGGTCGACGGTGAAGTAGTAGCCGTTGCGCGCCGCCGTCATCGCTACTTTTCGAGTGCGTCCATTGATTTCGATATCCGCCAGGATCGGCGTCTGGGAGCTGTCCCAATCGTGGGTGTCATGCGGTGACGTCTGGTAATACCAGGCAATCTTGCCGGTATCGACGTTGATGGCGACCAATGAACAGGTATACAGATTGTCGCCCGCGCCGCGGCTGGCCCAGGTATACGCCGGGGACGGATTTCCCGTGCCAATGATGTAGAGATGCGTATCCGGATCATACGATCCAGGCACCCACATCTGCCCGCCGCCATGCTTTGCCGCGTCCAGATTGGCCCACGTCTCCAGACCCGCGTCGCCGGCCTTTTGCGGAGTGGAATAGAACTTCCACTGCACCGCGCCGTTCTCCGGGTCGAAGGATTGCAGGATTCCCGGTTCGTCGAGATCGTTTCCGGTGCCCACTAACACGTGGTTTCCGACGATAATCGGCGCTGGAGTGGAGAAGTATTGTTCTTCGAAACGGGCGATCTGTTTGTGCCAGCGCTCCTCGCCCGTGCGCGCATCCAGCGACACCAGGTAATTGTCGGGAGTCTCCATATACAGCCAGTTGCCGTACATCCCCAGGCCGCGATTGCCGATATGCGTGGCGCCGCGCGTGCGCCAGAAATAATGCCACAACACCCGCCCATCGCGCGCGTCGACCGCCCATGCGTTGTCCGGCGTCGACACGTAAAGGATGCCGTTAACCGCGAGGACAGCGCCCTTGATGGCGTTACCGCCGCCCGCAGTTATGGACCCATCGCCCTCGCCGCCGACGATCGCGCCGCCTGCTCCAGGCGTGATCCGCATTGTCCAACCCAGCGTGAGGTTCTTCACGTTCTGCTGGGTGATCTGCTTCAGCGAACTGTACCGCTTCCCCGAGTAATCTCCCGAATAAGTGGGCCACGATTCGCCCAGCGGCTTCGCCAGCATCGCCGCATCCACTTGTGAAAATGCCGGTACGGCAAAGCAAATGGCCAACAGAAGCGTAGAAACTATTTTCATTTCAGAGTCACCAGGTAAGCCGTTACGTCGTGAATATTCTTATCTGTATAGACCTTCAGCAGATCTTTGTGTGGCTGGAAGGGATCGTGAACCTCCACCTTTGGATTGTCCCCATCGCGCCTGAACGTCCGCGGGATGCCGTCGGCCGTGGTCAGAGACACCAAAAAGTCGTCGATGCGAACCAAGCGCCCGTTCACTTTCTCGGCGCCTGCCGTCACTGTTACCGTCGTAGGAGTCACGACGATCCCGCGACCGCCTCCAGAAGGATTCAGCCACCTCTGCTGCAACGTGCGCACATCGGTGTTACGTGTAGCGATGCCCTTAAGATCCGACGCGCCGGTGTGGCACGAAGCGCAACGCTGCGTGAAGAACTGCTGTCCCGCCTGCGCGTCGCCGACCAGAATCGTCTCCGGACGCACCCGCGAGCCATCGTATCCATTGACTCGAAAACTATGCAGAAACGCCGCAATATCAGCAATTTGCGCGTCCGTGAAATTGAATTTGGGCATCAGCGTGCCCTCGACGCCTTCGCCGCGCATTAATACGGGAACCAACTTTTCACCGCTATCGTCGTTCAGAACCACTTGCGCGCGGATCAGGTTATTCCCCATGTCGCCGCCGCGAGCATCTTCGCCGTGGCAAAATCCGCACTGCGCCTCGAACAGCGCCTTCCCGCGCGCGATCATGTCCGCCGCTGCCGGCGGTCTTTGCGGATACGCCGCGCCTCCAGCGCCCCCCGCGGGAATCACAACGGGGGCCGCTTTCGCTTGTTTCGCTTTCGCGTCCGCCTTAGGCGGATTCTTGCCAGCGTTCTGCGCCCCGGCTGGCGCGGTACCCGCGATGAGGATCGCCGCAGCGACCGCGGCAGCCAGGAAACAGTGGTTGCGCATTTTAGCCCTTCATGAACTTCAGAATCTCTTCGGTAGTCTCCTTGGGCGTGTCTTCCTGTAGCGAGTGTCCGCCCGGCAATCCCTTGCCGATCACGTTCACACCTTCGCCCTTCCAGATGGCCAGGACGTCGTAGAGCGGGCCCATCGCGCCCCGTAATCCCCACAGCACGTTCACCGGACACTGAATCTTCTTGCCCGCCTTCGCGTCTGCGTTGTCTTGATCCAGGTCAATGGAAGCCGACGCACGATAATCCTCACACATCCCGTGGATCGATCCCGGAATGAGCATCACGCGCATATATTCCTTGGCCAATTCCTGCGTCGCGCGCGCGGCCTGAGCCTCATACTGGGTTTTCAGCTCATTCTCAGGAGCCGGTGCGGCGCGCAAATAATTGAACCAGTGGAAATACGCCTGCACGAAGCGAATATCGACGTGGCCGTAGAGGTAATGCGCCGGCACAATGTCGATCACCGTCAGCTTGGTCACCTTGTCGGCATGATCCAGCGCCATGCGGCGTCCAACGCGTCCTCCGCGATCGTGACCCACGACGGCATACCGGTCATAGCCGAAATGCTTCATGACCTCGACGCCGTCCAGTGCCATCTTGCGCTTGGATTGGCTGGCATGGTTCGGCTCGTCGGCGGGTTTGCTGGAATCGCCGTACCCGCGCAGATCCATCATGATGAGGCGGTAATTCTTGGCTAGTTCCGGTGCGATCAAGTGCCAGGTCACTAGGGACTGCGGCGCTCCGTGCATCATCAACAGCGGAGGCCCTTCGCCACCGCTGACCACATTGATTTCCGCGCCCGTGGTCTTCACGCGTTCATTCTTGAAACCGGCGGGATACAACCGCGGCCAAGAGGGTTCCTTATTCGCACCGGCTGCGGCGCCCGCGGCGGCCTGCGCGGGAGCTTGGGCTTCTAATTGCGAGACCGCAAGGGCGGCGGCCCCTGCCGCAAACGCGGTCTGTTGCAGTAGGTCTCGACGGGTGGAACCGGGCTTCTGGATCATAGATAGTCTCCTCAGGAAAGTCGAAGGCTATTGTATCGCGGTTGATCGCCGAACGGGGTATAATCCCCGGTATCGTCACGGAGGTTTGAATGCAGGCACGTCTTATTCGCATGGCCGGGATCGCCGCCGCAGGGGCTGTTCTGCTCGCGTTGCCCGTCGTGGCCCAATGGAAGATGGCTCCCGGCTCGGGCGCTCCCAAGAAAGCCGACGGCACGCCGAATCTGACCGCTCCCGCCCCAAAAATGCCGGATGGGAAACCGGATCTCTCCGGCATCTGGGAGCAGGACAACCTCGATCACTTCCGCAATTTGACGGCGGATATGAAGGCTGAAGAAGTCCCGATCCGGCCTGAGGCCAAAGCTCTTCGCGAGTCCCGCGCGAATGGAGCCCGTGCCACGGAAGAGCCAGACGCCAACTGCCTGCCCCAGGGTGTGCCGAAAATCATGGCCGCTCCGGTGCCCTTCAAAATTGTGCAGACTTCCAACCTGATCGTCCACGTTTACGAAGCGTTCAATCTGTGGCGACAGATCCATTTGGATGGCCGGGAGCTGATAGCCGACCCGAATCCGACGTGGCTGGGTTATTCGTCTGGAAAATGGGAAGGCGATACGCTGGTCGTCGACGTGCGCGGCTTGAATGGAAAAGCGTGGCTGGATACGTCCGGTTTGCCGGCAAGCGACGCGCTGCATGTCACCGAACGCTGGCGTCGCAAGGATTTTGGGCACATGGATCTGGAGATCACGGTAGACGATCCGAAGATTTTCACTCGCCCGTGGACCGCGAAAGAGCCGCTGCACCTTGTCCCCGGCACGGAATTGCTGGAGTTCATTTGCGGGGAGAACGAAAAAGACCTTCCGCACTTGGTGAAATAGCATGCGCCTGATATTACTGCTGTTGTTGGCCGTATCCATTCCAATGGGAGCGCAGTGGATCAAATATCCCACGGCCGGTATCCCGCGCAACGCCGACGGCACGCCGAACCTCACCGCTCCCGCGCCCAAGACAGCCGACGGTAAACCCGACTTCTCCGGCATCTGGCGTCAGCCCAACGGCGTGAAATACACCATCAATCTGGCCGCCGACCTCAAGCCGGAAGATGTCCCGATGCTGCCCTGGGCTGCGACGGAATACCAACGCCGCCGCGACACGCTGTCGAAAGACGACCCCGTGGGCCACTGCCAGTTGCCCGGAGTCCCGCAGGTGAACGCCGTTCCGTACCCGTACAAAATTCTACAGAACGCCACCCAAATGACGATCTTGTATGAAGCCGTCCGCACGTTCCGCGAAATCTTCATCGACGGCCGCAAACTCCCCGAAGACATGCAGCCCTCCTGGCTGGGATACTCAGTCGGCCATTGGGAAGGGGACACGCTGGTAATCGAGACCGCCGGCCAAAACGACAAGGCCTGGATTGATTCCGGTGGCCATCCTAAGACCGAACAATTGCGCGTAACCGAAAAGTGGTATCGTCGCAATTTCGGAACCATCGATCTCGAAACCACCATCGACGACCCCGGCGCGTACAGCAAACCGTGGACTGTCAAATACACACTCACAGCGATGCCCGACACCGAGCTACTGGAATACGTCTGCACAGAAAACAACAAAGACGTAGAACATCTGGTCGGGAAATGACCCGCTGAAAGCAGAAGCGCCGCGCGGGATTGCTCCAGCGCGGCGCTCCGTTGGTTTACGATTTCTTATGCCAGATCCGCCGCCCGCGCCGGCAGCATCCGTACCCGCTTCTTAGTTGCCGCGAACACGGCGTTTAGAACTGCCGGAGGAGTGGTAGGAGTGCTAGCCTCGCCCGTGCCCCCCGGATTCGCCGTGCTGGGAACGATGTGTACTTCGATCTGCGGAGTCTCATCGATGCGCGTGGGATCGTAACTATTGAAGTTCGTATTCGACACACGCCCGCGGTCGAGCGTTATGCCATGTTTCAGCGCCGGACCCAATCCATACACGATGCCGCTCTCGATCTGTTGCGCCACAATCGCGGGGTTCACCACAATGCCGCAATCCACAGCGCAGACGATCTTATGTACCTTGATCTTGCCCGCCGTGACCGAAACTTCGGCCACCTGCGCATTGTAACTGCCGATGTTGCTGACCACCGCGACGCCCCGGAAACGTCCCGCGGGCAGTGGCGTGCCCCAGCCGGCCTTCTCCGCCGCCAGGTTTAACACCGCCAACATGCGCGGCTGGCTCGCCAGCAGTTTGCGGCGGTATTCCACCGGATCCTTATTGGTTGCATTGGCCAACTCATCTAAGAAAGCCTCCATAAAGAAGGTGTTCTGCGAGTATCCAACGGACCGCCAATAGCTGACCGGAATGCCGACATCCGGGGAATGTTCCTCGCAACGGAAATTCGGGATCGCGTACTTCATGTCCCGGATGCCTTCCGTCGCCGTGCCAGGCTGCCCGAACGGCGGGCACACGATCCGCGCATGCAGCGCGATTGGCCAGCCTTCCGCGTCCAGACCAGCCGTGAACTTCGTATACGACATCGGACGATACGTGTCATGCTGCAGGTCGTCTTCGCGAGACCACACGGTCTTCACCGGCGTGCCCTTCATGTGCTTCCCGACCTCGACCGCCTCATGGATGTAATCTTCTCCGCCGCGCCGCCCGAAGCCCCCGCCCAGGTACAGCGTATGAATCGAGATCTGATCGTCCTTCAGACCGGTAGCCGCGGCCGCCGCTTGCATCGCTACGGTCTGAATCTGTGTGCCCACCCAGATATCGCACTTCGTATCCGTCACCCGCACCGTCGCATTCAACGGTTCCATCGGAGCATGCGACAAGTACGGAGCTTCGTATATCGCTTCCAGCTTCTTCGCCGCGCCTGCCAAAGCGGTATCCACGTTGCCGCTATTTTGCGCCGACTTGCCCACGGTCGCCGCCATATCCGCGAACATCTTGCGCAGCCCCACGGTGGAGTTGCCTGCGCGCGGCCCCTCATCCCAGGTGATCACCACCGCCTTCTTCGCCTGCAACGCGGTCCAGGTATTGTCGGCCACCACCGCCACGCCATGCCCGATACTGAACACGTCCTTCACACCCGCCATGGCCTTGGCTTTGGTCGCGTCAAACGTACGAACTTTTCCCTCAAACACCGGACACCGCTCCACAGCCGCGTACAACATGCCCGGCATCTTGTAATCCATGCCGAACATCGTCGTCCCGTTCACCTTACCCGGAGTATCCAAACGCTTCGGCGACGTGCCGATCAGCTTATACTGAGCCGCCGTTTTCAGCGTCGGCCTTGCGGGAACGGCCAGCTTAGCCGCGTCCACCGCCAGCGCGCCATACGTCAGTCGAGCATTGGTCTGCGTGTTGATTGCAGTGCTGTTTTCGGTGCGCACTTGCGTCACGGGTACGTTCCACCGCGTGGCCGCTGTCTGCACCAACATCTCGCGAGCCTGAGCCGCCGTTTGCCGCAGCTGATTCCAGCTGCCGCGAATTGTCAGGCTGCCATAGGTACCCATCATCGGAGTGCCATACACCGGCTTCACGCCCGGAAACTCCGTGCGGATCTTAGTCCAATCGGCGTCCAGCTCATCCGCCAGAATCTGGCTGACGGAAGTAACAACGCCCTGCCCCATCTCCGATTTATGGATCTGCAGCGTCACCATATTGTCGGGCGCCACACTAATAAACGCGTTGATCTCGGCGCGCCCGGCCGGAGCCTGCGCCTCGGCCTTGCCCAAGTGGAACCCCAGCACCAACCCAGTGGCGCCCGTGGTCTGAAGGAATATTCTGCGTTTCATGCCTGGCCTCCCTGCAACTGCGCCGCGCGATGGATCGCCTTGCGAATGGATTGGTACGTTCCGCAGCGGCAAATGTTGCCGCGCATCGCTTCATCAATATCCGCGTCACTGGGCTTGGCCGTTTTCGCCACCAAAGCCGCCGCCGTCATAATCTGGCCGGACTGGCAATAGCCGCACTGCGGCACATCCATCTCCACCCAGGCCCTCTGCACCGGATGGCTGGCCGTCGGCGATAAGCCTTCGATCGTGGTCACGTTCTTGCCCGCGACGCTGGAAGCCTGCGTAATGCAGGACCGCGTGGGCGCACCGTTCACATGCACCGTGCAAGCGCCGCACAGCGCCATGCCACAACCGAATTTCGTGCCGGTAAGCGCCAGCGTGTCGCGCAGCACCCACAGCAGCGGCATATCGCCGGCTACGTCCACGCTCTGGGCGCGGCCATTCAAATTGAAGGTTATTGCCATCCCGACCTCCTAGGTATCGTTGTCTCGCTTCAGTATAACGGCCGTTTTCCGCGCGCGGTAGGTCCCTAGAGGATCCGAGCCACCAGCGTGAACGTCTGGATCTCGATCTTCGGACTTCGGAACAACCGCATCTGCGGGGGACTCAGAAACTCCACTCGAATCTGGTCAAACTGCTTTAGTAGGATATCGCCGGGAAACTTAAACTCCAGCGTCTGGTCTCCTTCCGCGACCTCTATTGGTGCCAGGTATTGCCGGGATCCCAGCGCGGTCTTCGAATCCATCAGCACCGGCTGAGCCCGCAGCGATCCTGGATGGACGTTCAAACTGCGCAGCGCAATCCGCAAGTGGCTGCAACAATCCGCTTCCATGGGAGCCTCCAGCATCTGCTGGGCCTTCAAGAATAGTGACGCGTGATCCGGTGTGGAGAAAGACAGCTCCAGCGGATTCCCCAGCCGCCGCAGGGAGCCCGCGGGCGGTTCCTGGAACGGAAACCGGTAAATCCAGTACTCCCCTGAAAACGGGATCGTCAGATTGGAGCGCGTCCGCCTGCGCGGATCGGGAATCGACTTCGGCGCGACCAATGGCTGCCGGGGAGCGGTATTAGACAGCAGGATCACGCCCTTTAAGTCTCCCCCTGGTCCGTCCTCCTGCGTCCCGTTGGCTTCTTCCGAGTCCCCGTTCCACTGGCTGTAGTGCACTATGCTGATCGCGGTAGCGAGGATCAGGGTCAGGAGCGCCCCGAGTGCGGCCGTTGGCACCTTCCGCACGCTCTGGAACCGTGCAAACGCCCCCACTGCGATCGCCAGCGCCGTGATGACCGCTGCCGTGCCCGTGAACAGTGCCGCCGCAAGCAAGGGCGAGTTTCCGCCGAATGCGAAGAGCGCTCCGTGCGCTGCGACGGAGATCGCGATCGATATCGCCGCCCTCCATGCCAGCACGCCCGGCGGCGTAAATCCCTTTGGCCTAACGGTCCCTGAGGACGTCCACTCCACCGCCAGCGCGCTGGTCGTACAAACGATCAGCAGCAAACTTGCCGCTGCCGCCGCCCACGTCAACGATGTCGCCAGAATGACCGCCGGTGCGTACCAGGTGGCCGCCCAGACGGATCGCCAGGGCCTCCGAATCGGGCCATCGATTCCGGCACGTGAGAGCACAAGATACGCGCATGCCGCTGTCGCCGCGCTGGCAACCACCGCAAAAGCGGCGTACGTCAGCACCCTCCGCAACAGGATCCACAGGGACTCCGTTCCTAACAGGGGAGTAAACACATGCAGCCACGTGAACCACGCCGCCGCGCCAATGCTAAGCGCGTTCAAGCCGCCGTGGAAATTCAAGCGCCGCATTCGTTGACGTCATGATATCAGCGCCTTCTCCAGCAGCGACAGCCCCTCCCGCACTTGCCCGGCCGAGATTACATAAGGCGGCAGGAAGCGCAGTACCGTGGATTGCGTGCAGTTAATCAACAACCCAAGTTCTCGCGCCGCGTCCACGACGGCGTTGCCGGGTACCGCCCGCGGCATTCCTAACATCAGTCCCTTTCCGCGTACTTCACCCCAGCGTTCCAAGCCTGCCCGCAGTAACTCGCCCATGGCGGCAACGTGCGGCAGCAACTTGTCCAGCTCATCCAGGAACTCCAGTGCCACTCGGCAAACCAACGGTCCGCCCGCGCAGGTGGAGGCATGCGCGCCGTCCGGAAACCGTTCCGCGACAGCCTCGGAGAACATCACCGCGCCCATCGGCAGCCCCCCGGCCAACGGCTTGGCCACCGTCACGATGTCCGGCTGAATCCCGGCCCATTGGAATGCAAAATACCGGCCCGTGCGGCCCAGTCCACACTGGCATTCGTCCGCGATCAACAGCGCATCGTGCCGCGAACAGAGTTCCTGCGCCAGCTGTAGATAGGACGCCGTCAACGGCAGCACGCCGCCCTCGCCCAAGATCGGTTCCAGAATCATTCCGGCGATCGCGCCATGGAACGACGCGCGCAAGGCGGCTTCATCGTTCGGAGGAACAAACGTCACGGGCAACGCAAATGGCTCAAACGGGCCTCGCAGCGAGGCCTGCCCCGCGACCGAAAGCCCACCTCTGCTGCGTCCGTGAAACGATCCCTGCAGCGCGATCATGTGAGTCCGTGGACGCGCATAACAACGAACCAGCTTTAGGGCCGCCTCCGTAGACTCCGTGCCGCTATTGGTAAACAGTGCCCGGTCCATTCCGCTGATGCGGCACAGCCCGGCCGCCACCGGCTCCTGATAGGGATGCTGATAAAGCGGCGAGATATGCATACAGGACGCTTGTTCCGCTATCGCCTTCAGGATGCGCGGATGATTGTGCCCCAGCGCGTTGACGCCAATTCCAGAAAGCATGTCCAGATACCGGCGCCCGTCGGCGTCTGAGACGTAGCAACCATCGCCGGAAACAATCGTCAACGGCTGACGGCGGGAGTTAGGGAGCAAATGAGTCTTCATAACTCCACGCTAGGCAAAGCCGTATCATATGTCGAATATTATAAATATAGTTATGTGATATGTTTTTGATATGAATGGTCCGGACCTCCGCCAGTTCCGTTACTTCCTCGCCGTCGCCGAAGAATTGCACTTTGGCCGCGCAGCGGAGCGCGTCGGCATCGCCCAACCCCCGCTCACCCAGCAGATCCAGAAACTCGAGCGCCTGCTTGGCTGCCAGCTCCTGCTCCGAGGCCGCAAAACTCAGCTCACCCCCGCGGGTGCGAAATTGGCGGAGGAAGCCCGTCGTATTTTGGAACAAGCCGACCGCGCCGTCGAAGTAACGCGTCGAGTCGCCCGCGGCGAGTCCGGAGAATTGCGCGTAGGCGTGCCGCCCTCCGTAATGCTGACCGCGTTGCCCGCGGCTATCCGCCGCTATCGCGAACGTTACCCCGCGGTTGTCTTTGAACTACGCGAGCTTGGCACCAGCAGCATCGAACAAGCTCTGCGCTCCGGTGAAATCGACTTGGGATTTCTCCGCGAAACACAAGTCAGTGAGCCGCTGCACAGCGCCATCTTCCTGTCTGAGCCGATGGTCGCCGTCCTGCCCGCGTCCCACGCCCTCGCCCAGCGCTCCACGGTTCCGTTAGCCGCCCTGCGCCGCGAGCCGTTCGTCTTCTTCCCCCGCCGCGTCGGACCTGATTTTTACGACGCTTTGCTCGCTGCCTGCGCCGCCTCCGGATTCGCCCCCCGCATCGCGCAGGAGGCAACCCAATGGCAGACCGTTGTCAGCTTCGTCGAAGCCGGCATGGGCGTCTCCATCGCACCCGGTTGCGTCGAAAAGTTTCACTGGGCCGGAGTCGTCTACCGCCCCATCCCCAAGTTGCGCACCAACGTCTACGCCAGTTGGAGCGGTCCGTCGCCTTCGCCGGCCGCGGCCAGTTTCCTCAAACTCGCGTCAGCCGGGTCTAGAACGTGAACGCCAGTTGTCCCTGATACCGGAACGTTGTATTTGCGCCCTTGGGAATCGTCACAAAGAACCCAGGCCGGTTGGCCGCGATCGGATCCTGAATGAAGAAGAGGTTCTGCAATTGCAAGGCGCGCGTCAGCCCCAGGTCCATCCGCATGTGGTGGACTTTGGTGTTCACGCCGGTGCCGTTCCCCAGATCGTCGTCGGTGAACTGCGAGATCATCGAGTTGGCTTCCTTGTGGGAGTAAATGTATAGGAACCGCATGTCTCCTCGTTTGCGGATATTTCCCAGGTTTACCGTCGCCATGTAAGCCTGGCGGTCTTTGCTGGTTCCGACGTTTGACCCCGCCTGGAAGTCCGCCCAGAAAGGCAGCGCCACCTTGCCGATCTTGAAATCCGCGTAATCGACTCGATACCCAAGGTGCGCCACTTGATAATGCCCAGCCGTCAGTACAGGACTCCCGGCGGCTATGACCGCATTCCCACCACCGCCCAGGGCGCCGGACAGCGTCAAGCCCACATTGCTGCTCGCCAACAAACCAACCCCGGCCGAAGTGGAAGCCAGATTGATCTGGTTCGCTTCTTTGTACCAGGAGAATGTGCCTGTCAGTTGTTGCGTCCATTTCCCGGCTTGATTCCGCAAAACGAATCCCGGATGGAACAGCGTGGAGTCCCGCACTTTCTGGCCTGCCTGATATCCGATGGTAAGCAGCGGCGAGCCTCCGGGGACTACCGGCGTATTTGGATTGGTCAAGATATATTCGCCCACCCGAAACTCCAAAGTGGTTGTCTTGCTGAACCGCTTCTCATAACGCGCATCGAAGCCGTTCAATCGTAAATCGTCGTCCCATAGAAAACGGGAATTGTCGGTAAACACTTCGTCCGTGCGTCCCCCGCGAATACTGAAGCCTTTGTTCGCGTAACGGACCCACGCTTCGGCCAGTCCGAAGGCGTGCTTGGTCGCAACACCCCCGAAGTCGTTGTCGTTGGTGATTTCGTTATTGTATGGGCCCGATGACATTTGCAGATGCGTCGTCAGTCCCGGCATCATCTGTTTGTCGATATTCAGCCGTAGCCTGTAACGGCTACGTGAATTTTGCTGCGTCGCCGCGAATGTGTTGCCGGAGCGAAGCTGTATATCCAACCGGTAGCGGAAATCGCCGCTGAAGCGAAAGCCTCGTAATCCTCCGTCGAGAGCCTCAACGGACTTGGAAAGCGTGTCGATTCGCGCTGCCGTGGCTGAATCGGGGCCCGCAGGCATGGACGTGGCCTGGGCCTGCGGGCTTGGCAGCCCGGGTTCGTAGAGGACGCTCCGCACCACCGGAACAGACGGACCCGCAGTTCCGTTTTCCCCTGGCACTTTCGGAGCTATTTGGGCGGCTAGCGTTTGCAACAGCTTGCTCTCCCGTTCCAATGCCCGGCGTAACTCCCCAATTTCTTCACGCTGCGCGCGGACCTCGGCCCGTAATTCAGCCAAGTCCTCTGGTGAATCGGCCTCGCCGTAGGCACTCGCGCAAGCAAGGCAGGCTGCCAGCATGGTTCTAACGAAAATTTTGTTCATATCTATCCTTTACTGGTGGCCCCGCGGCGTATGGAGGATTGCTAACGCCGTTCCCTATCCTGCTCTGTAACGTCTTAGTAGTTGACCTGGAACTGCAACCGCACCAAGCTTCCCTTTTGGCGATTGTTGGGCTTTCCCGCATCTTCGTAGCGGCGATCGCTGTAGGCGTAGTGACCTGAGATTTCAAAGAAAGAGTTCTGCTGCCACTCCAGCCCCAACTCGTGCTCGCGCATCAAGTACGAGCGCGCGTCTAATTCCTGTTTCTTCCCGCCGCTGTAGTATTGGAAACGATAGAAGGGCGTAAATACCTGCCCCTTGTATTTCTTCATGAACATCGTCTGCGCGTAGCCTCCGCGCAGCGCCTTGGTTTCGATAGTTTGCGTCCGCGGGTTGTATTGTGGACCCTTGCCTACGTTGTATTCCGCCTGGAACCCGAACGGCTGCGGATAGACAATAACGCTGCCGGCCAGCCTCTGATCCGCGAACGTGAATCCCGCCGGACCCTTCGTCGTAAGCGACCGTTGATCGCCGGTGACCGTATAGCGGCCGGTGTATCCCTGGATGCCCGCCTCAATGTATTGGCCGTTCTTCAGTTGCCACGGATAGGCGGCCCTGGCCACGTAATGCAGACTGTTGTTGGCCTCCGGGCGGTTGGCGGTCTGACCGTTGTAGACACCCATCCCGATCACACCGTAATCCCCAGTGCCCTTCAGCCCCGCCGGTCCCGCCGTGGCCAGCGTAGCCAAACGCGTTCGGATCTTCGCCGGAGCCCAATAAAAGAACGCTCCCAGATCCCGTTCATTCGCCACCGCGCTGTTGATCGGATCGCTGCGATCGAGCGATAGCCGATTCTGGCTGGACTGCAGGTTTTCAAATCCAAACGGCACCTTGGATTGGCCCAGCCGAACCCGAAACTCCTTCTTCTTGTCCAGGAAGACATCCGCGTATAAGTCTCGAATCTGGCCCATGTGCAACGCCGTTCCCACCACCGACGCGAAATCGGTCTGGAAGTACAGAGTAATGCGATCGCTCACGTCACCGGACAGAATCAGTCGCGCCCTCCGGAATCCGAAATTGTTGCCGTTGCCGATATAG
This sequence comes from Acidobacteriota bacterium, assembly GCA_039931205.1. Taxonomy (GTDB): domain Bacteria; phylum Acidobacteriota; class Terriglobia; order Bryobacterales; family Bryobacteraceae; genus Palsa-187. Next base: position 15,039 of record JBDTSJ010000034.1, on the reverse strand, counting down.
CGGTCGCACTGATCGCAAGTCAGGTTGCGGTTGGTGTTGACAATCCCGTCGTGGCGGAGTTGGACGTAGCCACGAATGGTGTACTTCTCGTACCAGCGTGGCGCAGCCGGAATCGCCTTCACCGCCGCCACTTTTGGAGTTGAAGCAGCCGGAGCCCCTTGCGCCACACCGGGTGCGGGAGCGGGCGCGGGAGCCGGAGCGGCCGCCGCTATCACCGCCGGCTTCGGCGTTGTGGCAGCGGGAGCGGCAGCAGTCACCCCTTGTATCTGGTCCAGTCGCCTCTGCTGGTCCGCCAGTTGCGTCTGCAAGGCTTGAATCACTTTCTGCTGCTCCGTCAGTTGATCCAGAATCCGCTGCACGTCAGCGGTGGTCGCGGGTGCTTGAGCCACCGCGACGGGAGCAAATAAGACGAACGAGCAAACAATGGAGCACAAAATGGTTGCGACCCTGGGCCACGGGGAGGGGAAACGCGGGTTTGTAATCAAAGTGTTTTAATGTTACCGAGTGTCCATGACAGATCGATTACAGTAAAATGACTCGGATGTTACGAATGGATTTACATGCCATCCTGAAACCTCGCTTGGAGCGCTTGAAAACGCCAAGTCATTGATAAGAAGCTGGAAAGCCGCACTTATGGGTTCGCCGCCGTGGGTTCGTTCCGTAAAAATGGCTATTTCCAAGCACCGCCGGGAGGCGCCTTGCCAGATTATGTCTTTATAATCAGTAGTTTGCGAGGAGGCTGTGACCTTTTACCGCCACCCGCGTCACATATACTAGTAAGGCCGGTTTACTGCCGGTCAGTCGACAGGGTGTAAGGGAATTCGTGAGTAACGGAGCCGCCTTGGCCCCCAAACCGGGCGTTCAGATGGACGAATCGGCGCTGATTCGTGCGGCACAGGCCGGCGATCAGGACGCCTTCGCGCAGTTGGTCCGCGCATACGACCAAAGTGTGCTCCGGCTTGCCATGAACCTGCTCCGTTCCCAAGAGGACGCGCAAGATGTTTATCAGGAGGCCTTTTTGCGGGTGTACCGGAATCTGCAAAGCTTTCGCTTCGATTGCAGTTTTCACACCTGGTTGTATCGCATCGTGACGAACTTGTGCCTGGATCAGTTGCGTAAACGGAAGGTCCGCAAAGAGGAACCGACAGTGATCATCACCGCCGATGGACCTCTGGATCGAGTAGACACCGTTTCCGAGCCGCGCCCCGACGGAGACCCGGCGCGCCATCTGTTCAGCGGCCAGTTGCGGAAGAAGATTAAGGAAGTGCTGGGCGGTCTGACGCCGCGCGAAAGAATGGTTTTTGAGCTGCGCCACTACCAGGGCCTGCGGCTGCGTAACATCGGCGAGATTCTCGGTACCAGCGAGGAAGCCGCCAAGAATTGCCTGTTCCGTGCCAACCAGAAGATGCGGTTGGCCTTAGGAGACTTTGTATGAACCACCCGGATTGTAATTCCGTTCGCGAACAACTCGCGATGCTGCTGTATGGCGAATTATCCTTCGATGAGGAAGAACGCGTCGAGTCGCATGTGGCCGGTTGCGCCGACTGCAGCCTGGCCTTGGAACAGCAGCGCGAGTTGTCGGCCGCCATCGATCAAGCCGCCGTGGAACCCTCGCCTGCCCTGCTGCGCGAGTGCCGCCAGAACCTGACCGCGCGTCTCGCCATGGAAACGGTTCCCCTGCGGGCCGGTGAATTCGGTGTCGCATCTTCACCAAAGAACTTGTGGGAGCGCATCCTCGATACCTTTACCATTCAAGTCGGCATGCTGCGCCCGGTGGGAGCGATCGCGTTGCTGGCCATAGGATTTGTGGGAGCGCGTCTGGCGCCCAGCGTATTCCCCGCTCTACGCGGTTCTTATGGAGCCATGTCTCTAGCCGACGCAGGTTCTTCGCGCGTCCGTTCGGTGGAACCCTCGGCTGACGGACAGGTCCGCATCGTGCTGGATGAAACCCGCCAACGCACGGTGTCCGGCCGCCTGGATGATGCCGAAATCCGGGGCTTTCTCTTGTCGGCGACCAAGGACCCCTCCGACGGGTTGCGCGGGCAAACGGTGGCGCTGTTAACCTCCGGCGCGGGCGCGGTCGATGTGCGCGACGCCTTGGTCTACACGGTGCGTAACGATCAGAACGCGGGTGTGCGGCTGAAGGCCATGGAAGGCTTGAAAGCGTTCGTCCAGGAAACCGATGTGCGCAGCGCGCTGGCCGATGTGCTGTCGGCGGATTCCAATGCCGAAATGCGGATTCGCGCCATCGACTTGTTGATGCAGAGCATGAACGCCGCGCCCCAAAAAGTGATGGATAGCCGCACGGTGGGCGTGCTGCAGGAGTTGCTGAGCCGCGATAAAGAGAATCCGTACATGCGCCAGCGCGCGCAGGACGCGCTGGAATTAGTGAAAGCTTCATCTGAAATTTTCTAGAATTTTGAGGAGAACGGGAATCGTGCAACGGTCGTTTACAAACTGGGTGATGCTGGCAGCCGCCGCGAGTGCCATCGCGCTGGGGCAGAACCCAGCGGTCACGCAGGAAGGTGCGTTCTGGGTAAGAACGGGACACACGGAACCAACTGCTTTGGGTCCGCAGATAAAACGGTTGGAGCTATTCACACGCGGCAATATCGTGGTGCGGGGCAGCGACTCCTCCCAAATCCAAATTACCCTCAAACAACGAGTTCGCGCGGCAAGTGTGGATGAGGCCACCCGCCAATGGGGCCGCGTCGTGCGCATCGACAGTCCTTTTGTATCCATGGGCAATACCCTGCGATTGTCCCTGGAAGCGCCCGGGAACTTCAAGGTATCCACGCTGTTCGAGATTACCGTGCCGCGCCAACTGCTTTCCTTGTGGTTGAATAACGGCTCCGGGAGCGTCGAGGTCACGGATTTTGAAGGTAGCGTGAGGGCCGAAACAGGCGGTGGTCCGGTGACGCTGGATCGCATCCACGGTGATGTGATCGGCCGCACCACCTATGGCGGCATCCGCCTGGGCGCCATCGGGGGCAATGTCCAGTGCACCTCCGGCGGGGGCGCCATCGTGATCGATAACGCCCAAAAAGACGTGAATTGCCTGACTGCGGGCGGCGACGTAAATGTGAAGTATGTGGCCGGCGCGTTGACCGTGATCACGGAAGGCGGCAACATTCTGGTCGAAAAGGCCGGAGGACTAGTTCGCGCGCGCTCCGGCGCCGGTTTGATCGACGTCCGCGAAGCCAAGGGCGCGGTGGTGGCCGATACGCGCGGCGGATCCATTCAGGTGGGTTCGGCCAATGGCGTTCGCGCGGAATCGGCCGATGGACAGATTCGCGTAAAGGGCGGCTCGGGTCCCATGTCTGTGTCCACCATGGTGGGCAGCATTCTGGCGGAGCTGATGTCCGGCGGCCGCTTCCAGGATTCGACGCTGGCGGCTGGAACGGGCGATATCACGCTCCTCATTCCCGCCGGCATGGGTGTGGCGGTGCGGGCGCGCAATGAGTCCGGTATGACGCCGCGCATTGTTTCGGATTTTCCGGAAATTCAGGTTCGCTCGGTTGGTTTCCGCTCCCCGGTCAACGCGCAGGGTGCGATTTCCGGCGGCGGACCGACGATTGACTTAAATACGAACGGCGGCACAATCTACTTGCGTCGGGTAAAGTAGTTGGGAAGATAGTAAAAATGTTGTTACTCAGATTTGCATTGATAGCCGGGTTAGTAGTGTGTCCATTAGTGATTCCGGACGCACGCGCGCAGTCGCCTGCCGCACCGTCCGCCGCCCCGTCGGGCAGTTACCTGGGCGTATGGATCTGGCAAATCGATATGGCTCGCGCACGGGAATTGAAACTTCCATCGCCCACGGGGCTGGAGGTCACGCTCGTTCGGGAGGGAAGCCCGGCGGATGCGGCAGGTCTGAAAGTAGGCGATGTTCTTGCCACCTACAACGGACAACGCGTGGAAGGCATCGACCAGTTTTCGCGCCTGGTAGGAGAAACTCCGGTGGGCCGCGCGGTGAGGATCGAGTTCTACCGCAATGGGATGTTGCAAAACGCCACGGCTAAGGTTGGCTCGATTTCTCAGGCGGAGCGGCCGGGGCCGATTCCAGTTCCGCGAGGCGACTCAGGCATGCCCGACATTCCGCATAGTCTGCTGACATGGCGCAGTCCCCTGTTGGGCGTAGATGCGGAACCCGTCGAAGGCCAATTGGCCGCCTACTTCGGCGTAACGCAAGGGGTGTTAGTGCGCACGGTTGCCCAAAACTCGGCCGCGGAAAAGGCCGGCGTGAAGGCCGGAGACGTGATTATCCGGGTAGGCAGGTTCCCGGTGGCGACGCCAGCGGAAACCACGCTTCGTTTGCGAACCGCCAAGCCTCCCAGCGCCAGCATCACCGTGATGCGCGATCACAAAGAGATCACGCTTACGGTCACACTGGACGTTGAGCGCGGCGGCTCTATCGGTCAAACGTTGATTGGCCAGCTGCCGTAGCGTTCACTTCGCGGCGGTCTTGGCCATTGCCTTAGACGGCGCGTGCGCCACCATGCCCTGCACGCGAACCAAGAGATCCACTTCACTGCGTGGGATTCCCAGAGCGGCTGCCACGTAGCCGGCATCTTCACCTTTACGCAGCAATCGCACCGCGTGTATGCGGCGATCGATGTTGAAGCCGGGGCGCGCCGCGACAGGAATAAAGACCGGCGGAGCCAGCATCAAAGGCGTGGTCTGGGCAGCCTCTTCCAGGCGTTCGAACATTTGGTCCACGCGTCTTCGCTCGCGCCGGATGGCCATTTGCAGTTCGCGTTTGAGGCTCCAGAACAAGGTCAGGATCGGGACCAGTCCCAGCGCTACGGCCGCGTAGGGGACCAATGGTAGATAGGGAATCATGACGGTGGGCATACAAAAGGGCTCCTTATTTCAAAGTTCGAAGCCGCTCATGGCGACTGACGACATGCTGGATGCGGACGCCGAAGTTTCCTTCGACCACCACGACTTCGCCTCGGGCGATGACGCAGTTGTTAACCACGATGTCGACGGGCTCGACAATCGCCCGGCTCAATTCGACGATGGACCCGGAGGTTAATTTGAGAACGTCTTTTAAGGGGACCTGCGCGTGGCCGAAGCTGACGCTGACCGGAAGCTCCACCTCCAACAGCAGGTCAAAGGTTCTGGAGTCGTCGGCGGCGCCTCGTGCGGATTCCATCGTGGCGGGCACCGAGGAAGAGGCTTCGCCCGCGCTCTGCGTGGCCGCGTTGGCTTTCGGCACGACGGCCAAACTCTCCAGCAGTTCTTCCGGCAGCGCTACGTGAATGACCAACGGGCTGCTTCCTAACACCACGGTGAGCGCGGCCCATTTCCCGGCGGTCGGAATTTCGGTGGTGAGTTTGCCGCCCTTGGGCGCTATTTCCGCGCCCAGGCGTGCGGATATGCCGCGACCCAGAACGGCAAACACCTGGCCCAGGGCTTCGACCCACGTGGATCTCAATTCTTCCGGCGTACAATCCTCGATGCCCGCGGCCAGCATGACGTGTTGTCCTGCTTCGGCGGCCCCGGCTTGGGTTACGGCTGCGAAAACAGCGCCAGGAAGAGGCCCCAGCTGTTGCGTCCAACACATCGAGTCTTCTGACTCAATGGCGGGAGCGTTTGGTAACGCGGTCCATGAGACCGCGGGGCGAACGGCGGCCATGGCTTCGAAGACCGAAGCGAACCCGGCCGCGAGTTCGTCGAAGGCCCACTTGAATACCGCGGCGCTGGTAGAGGCGTCCATAGTTTCTCTCCCCAGCCTAGATTCCCCGATGCGTGGGCCACTGCTTTTGCAGAGCAGCGCGCAAGCGAAGAATGGCTTGCGATTTCAGTTGTGAAATGCGCGACTCATGCAGCTTCACGATCTTGGAGATTTCGCGCAAGGTCAATTCTTCGTAGTAGTACAAGCTCAGGACGGTTTTCTCGATGTCCGGGATCTTGGAGATGGTTTGCGCCAGCAAGCGCTGCAGTTCGCTGCGCTCCAACTGCTTGGACGGCCACTGTTCTTCGTCGTCGGAGATAAAACGGAGCAGGTCGCGATTGTTGTCTTCATCCGGCGGAGCCGATTCCAGGCTGCCGACATTCAGACCGCGAATTTCCACCAGCCACTCGTGATATTCGGGCATGGCAATACCAAGCTCGGTGGCGATTTCGTCTTCGGTGGGCGCACGATGCAGGCGCTGTTCGACTACCGCGATGGCGGCTTCGATCATCTTGGAGCGTTTGCGCTGTTGGCGCGGAGCCCAGTCCAGGCCACGCAAGCTATCGAGAATGGCGCCGCGAATCTTGTACTCCGCGTATGTCTTCAGCTTCACTTTGTGTGAACCGTCGAAACGATCCACGGCGCTGATCAGGCCGATGATGCCAGTGGAAATCAGATCGTCGAGGCTGACACTCTCCGGCAGGCGGTGATGAATGCGGCGTGCGATGAGGCGCACCTGAGGCAGGTGCTCCAGGATCAAGGCGTCGCGTTGCTCGGCTGTGATGCCGTCTGCGACCTGTTGGTACGTCTCGTATGCGTGCGTCGTGCTCGCGTTTGTCATGCAGCCACTCCCTTGCTAATCAGATGGAAATGTTCGGGGCGGCCCAGAACCAGTTCAGACAGACGTTCGTTGGTAGCTTCTTCCAGGTCCTCTGGGATCTGCTGACCATTGCTGAGGAAAGAGATGGGCAGATTGCGCTGCGCCGCCATGCTGACCAGCGCGCCGTAGTGCGCGGTCTCATCCAAACGCGTGAACAACAGCTTGGACGGTTGAAAGATTCCGTATTGGTCGATGACGCGCGCCATGTCGGCGGCCTTCATCGACGCGGGCAAGACCAGATGCGTGTCGATCTCCGGGCGGGAGGCGAGCAGGCGGGCGAGATCCGCGCCGTCGTTCATATCGCGAGAGCCCAAGCCAGGCGTGTCGATGAACAGCAACTCTTTGGAGCGGTGTTGGTCGAGCAATTGGGCCAGAGCGAGGGGCGTCTCCGCCACGTCGCAGCCGATGCCTAAGATGGCTGCCAGCGAGCGAAGCTGCTCTGAGGCGGCGATGCGGAAAACATCCGTGGTTAGAATTTGTACGGGTGTGCGGGAGGCTAGTCCGTAGCGCGCGGCCAGCTTGATCAGCGTGGTGGTTTTACCAGCGCCCGGGGGACCTACGAGAGCAATGATTGCCGGACTGCCGATGCTCGCATCGGTGCGGAATAACTGATTAAGATTCGCGCCGGCTACGACGCGCTCCACTAGTTCTACATCCAGCTCCTCGGAGAGCAGTTGCTCGAAGCGCGGAGTGCGCAATGGCATAAGCTCCAGCGCGGCGGGCAAAAGAGCAGGGGAGAGTGGCGGCGGTTCGAAAGACATGGTTAAGCGTTCGATCTGGCGGCGTAAATCCGCGAGATCTCTTGAGAGAGATTGGTTGCCATCCGATTTGGGAGCGATCTGCGCCGGCGGGGCAAGCACGGCCGTGCCCGGGACCAATCCAAAGACCACTTCATAGGCCCCCAGGTGACGCGTCTCCGGCGTCGCGGGCCGCGCGTTCACCAGCAACGCATCCTCGCCCATTTCTTTGCGGGCCAAATCCATGGCCGCCTCTACTGTTGCGGAAAAATAACTTTTGAGCTTCATGAAAATTGATCTCTATTGCGCTTTCTGAGCCATGCCCTTAGAAGTTGTTGTGATTTCGGGTGGCGCGAAGGAAATTACGCCCAGTGAAACCACGCGGACGCCGGTCGGAATTTCGTTGTGCGAAAGCACGGCCAGATTCGGCACAGTACCTTCCGTCAGTTGCCGTAAGTAGTAGCGCGAGGCGGAGCTGGTCACCGCCGCGACCGGCGTATCCGAGGCGCCTACTACACGCGCCACGCGGTCCATGATGTCGCGGACTTTCTGCGGAGGCAGATTCATGTGGCTGGAATGTTCGTTGTATTCGACCGCGCCTTCGATGGCCTGCTCGATTTGCGGATCGAGGAAAAAGGCGGGCAGTTCGCCATTTGCGTTGAGGTACGGCTTCACCAGCATGCGCCGCAAAGCCTGCCGCACATACTCGGTCAACAGCACAGGATTCTTGCTCATCGCCGCTGCTTCGCCGAGCGCTTCCAAAATGGATACCGAATCTCGAATCGAAACACGTTCACGGAGTAAGTTCTGTAAAACCTTCTGCACGGTAGACATGGGGAGCAATTTCGGCACCAAGTCTTCTACTAAACGAGCGTTATCCTCTGCCACGCGGTCCAGAATAATCTTGGTGTCCTGGCGCGACAGTAGTTCGTAGGCGTGACGGCGAATGAGTTCGGCGAGATGTGTTCCAAGAACGCCGACCGCGTCGACGATGGTGAAGCCCATGCCGCGCGCGGCTTCCGTTTTTTCGGGAGGAATCCATAAAGCGGGGATTCCGAATGCGGGATCTTTGCCGGGAATGCCGGAGAGCGCCGCGGCAGCGCCCGCGGGTCCGCCGCCAGGATGAATCGCGAGCTCGCGATTGGGCATGATTTCAAAGCGTGCGATCTCGGCGCCCTTCAAGAGGACCGTGTATTCGCCGACTTTGAGTTGCAGGTTATCGGTGACACGGACGGGCGGCAGCATGTAGCCCAGGTCGGTTGCCATCTGGCGGCGAATGCCGGCGATGCGTCGCAGCAGTGGAGAATTTTGCGCGCCTTCCACCAAGCGAACCAAACCCAAGCCCACTTCCACTGCGATGGGCTCCACTTTCATCAGCGACTCGAGATTTTCTTTGGCGGGTGACTGGGCTGTCCCCGACAACGCGGAGGCCGCGGCGGGCAGTTCGGCGTCTTGTTTCTGGCGCAGACGCCATCCGGCGTAGGCGACGCCCCCGCCCATGGTTAGGAAAGGGATGGTCGGCAAGCCGGGAAAGAGCGCCATGGCCATGAGAACTCCGCCCGACAACAGGAGCGGCTGAGGATTACTGAAAACTTGTGCCTGAACTTGCGAGCCGAGCTTCTGATCTGAACTTGCGCGCGTTACGATGAGCGCGCCGGAGACGGAGACCATCAGGGCGGGGATCACGGTGACGAGGCCGTCGCCGATGGTGAGCACGGTATATGTAGATAGCGCGCGCGACCAATCCATGCCGTTCTGAAACACTCCGATGAGGAAGCCGGCAAAGATGTTGATCATGGTGATCATGATGCTGGCCACCGCGTCGCGTTGAGTGAAACGAGTGGCTCCATCCATCGCGCCGTAGAACTCGGCTTCGGCGGCCAACTTCTTGCGGCGGTCGCGGGCTTCCACTTCGTCGATCAAGCCGGCGTTGAGATCGGAATCGATGGACATCTGCTTTCCAGGCAGGGCGTCCAAAGTGAAGCGCGCGGTGACTTCCGAAATGCGCACAGCGCCGTGGTTGATGACGACGTATTGAATGGATATAAGGACCAGGAAGATGACGACGCCGATTACGTAGTTGCCACCGACGACGAAGTTGCCGAAGGCCTCGATAACGTCGCCCGCGGCCTGTGTGCCGGTACTCCCTTTTAGAAGGATGAGGCGCGAACTGGAGATATTGAGCGCCAGGCGGAAGAGCGTGAGCAGCAGGAGAGCGGTGGGGAAGATGCTGAACTCGACGGGCCGCGTGATGTACATCGAGACCAGAAGGACGATTACGGAGATGGTGATGTTGGCGCTGATCAGGATGTCGAGCAGGAAGCTCGGCATAGGCATGATCATGGCGAGGACAATGCCCAGGACAGCGAGAGGTACACCAAGCTCGGAGATGCTTCCCGAAGGGGAAACCAAAATGGAACTACTTTTCTTGCGGAGGGCGTGTTTTGGGCCGATATGTCCGGAAGAGGGCGAAGAGCCGACTCCTGCGGGGGAAACGGGACCGATTTGGGACGGAGCAGCCATGTTCTGCCTGAGATAAGGCAGTTCGATAGCCAGCTACGGCCGTTGGCGAGTCGGAAGTTTCCTAGTCGCGGCGCAAGGCTATTAGCAGGGCCATGAGCAGGGCAATGCGCGGACCGTTTGCTCTTCCGACGCGGCGTTTGCTACAGTTCGCCTATGCAAAAGATTACCGGGGTTCGGATTCTGGCGGTGTGTGCGTTCGCGGGCCTGGCGGGGATCGCCTATACCCAGAACCCGAACGTGGCGAGTAAGCTCAACACGATCAAGCTAACCGATAATCTGTACGCGATTCATAATGACTTCGTCCCTGGCAACACCACGGTGCTGATTACCACTGAGGGCGTGGTGCTGGTGGACGACAAATATCCCGCCGACGCGGACAACCTGATCGCGGAGGTCAAGAAGTTGACCAACCAGCCCATCAAGTACGTAGTGAATACGCATCATCACGGCGACCATAGCGGCACCAATGACCGGATGCAAAAACTGGGGGCGCAGGTGGTCTCTTCGGAAAACGCACGCAAGAATATGGTGAGCGGCAAGATGCCGGGAACGTCGAACGTGACGTTTGAAAAAGAGAGCCACCTTTACCTGGGCGGGCAGCAGATCGATCTCTATTACTTTGGACGGGCGCATACAAATGGAGATATCGTGGCGTATTTCCCGCAGCAGAGGGTCTTGGCCGCGGGCGACATGTTCGCGTTCGGCGATGCCACGCCGGAGTTAGTGGATTACGCAGGTGGCGGCAGCGCCAAGGACTGGACGGGCACCTTGGACAATGCGCTTAAACTCAATTTCGACAAGGTGGTTCCCGGGCACGGCGAGGTGACGACGAAAGCCGAGATGCAGAATTTCCGCACCAAGACGATGTCGCTGCGGACGAAAGTGCACGACATGGTTGTGGCCAAGAAGTCCAAGGCGGAGATCGAAGCCATGCTGCGCAAGGATTTCCACTTTGCAGACTTGCACATCATGTTCAGCCTGGACGGGCTGATGAACGAACTGAAGTAGCGCCTACTCTTCCGGCAGCGCGAACACGAAAATATTGCTGGAGTTGCTCGGCGACAGGTCCGGGGCAAGGCGATTCAAGCCGCTGCTGACCAGCGAATTCCCCACGCTGACCGCGACGTACTGCTTGCCTCGAACGGAGTATGTGATGGGGTAACCGGTCACGGGCGAACCAAGGTTGATATCCCACAGGATGGCACCCGTCTGTTCATGGAAGGCACGGAAGTGCCCGTTGGAATCGCCGGTAAAGATGAGTCCGCCGCCGGTTGCCACCGACGACATCATGCCTGCGCGCTGGTCATAGCGCCACACCGTCTTGCCGGTTTCCACGGAAATCGCGAAAAGCGAGCCGACGTTCTGCGTGCCGGGCGCAATCTGCCCGCGCGTGTTAAAGCCATAGGCCGAGTTCGGGTTGTCGATGGCCGTCAGGTTCGCACAGGTGCTCTGGAGGCCGTAATACATGATGTTGGTGCGCGGGCTATAGGCGCCGGCCTGGAAATTCTTGCCTCCATTGGCCGTCGGGCACACGAAGCGTTCGTCTCCTGCCTTGCTAAATGTGGTGGCGGGATTCACCGTGACCTTGCCGGTAGCGCCATCGATCTTCTCGACGACATTCTGCATCACGGTCGGCCGAGCCCACAGGAACTCACCGGTTTTCAGATCCAAGGTGTAGACGATGCCGGTCTTGCCGGGAACGCCGGTGACAACGCGGCGCCGCTCGCCGGGACGGATGCGCGGATTGATCCAAGTTACGGATGCAGGATCGGGGGCGACCGCGGTATCCACCAAGAGCCGTTCAAACGGATGATCGAGATCCCAGTGATCCACGATGTGCTGGTAGTACCAGACGATCTTGCCGGTGTCGGCGTCCAGAGCCAGGGTTGAGTTGTGATACAGATACTGCTTGTCATTGCCATCCAGCCGGTACTTGGGGGCGGGCGCGGTGACGGAAGTCCCGACAATTAACAGATTCGTCTCAGCGTCGTAGCTGGGGACCATCCAAGCGCCGACGTGCCGCCGGTTCGCATCGGTGACGGCACCCCAGGTTTCGCTGCCTGGTTCACCGGGGCGCGGAATGGTGCGCGTCCGCCACAGTTCCTTGCCGGTGGTGGCATCGTGGGCGGTGATCATGCAGCCGTTGGGCGTGAACTTCACTTCGCAGCCGCGGGTGGAAAAAATCTTGCCGTTGGCGATGATGGGGCCCGAGGTTTCCTGCGCCGGGTCCTCGCGATAGTCGACGATGCGCGTTTCCCATGCCAGCTTGCCTGTGGCGGTGTTCAGGGCGAAGACAAAATCGTCGGCGCTGGTGTCGATGATGGTGTCGCCATAGATGGCCAGGTTGCGATTGATGCTGGGTACGGGAATGAACTTATTGAGGTCTGTCGGCCACTGGCGTTTGTATTCCCACTTGAGTTCTCCCGTGGCTGCGTCGATGGCTTGCACAAGGTCACTGGGATTGGGCAGATACATGACGCCGGCGTGCACCAGCGGAGTGGCTTCCTGGACACCGGGACCCATGCCTCGGGTCCAGACCATTTTGAGTTTGCCGACGTTCGCGGGGGTGATTTGGCTCAAGGGGCTATAGCCCCAACTGTTGAGGGTGCGCCGCCACATCAGCCAGTCGGCTGGATCGGGCTCGGCCAGCATGCGGTTGGTGACGGGTTGGGCGAAGCAGGAGGCAGCTAGTAGGACAAACGCGAGCGGGGTTTTCATGGCGTTCTTAAGTTTACTGCATGATCCGAGGCTGGAAGTTACTTCCGATAGCGGCGGCCGAATTCATCAAACGCACGAATGGACCGGAAGCGCGCGTGAGCTGCCCACGCAAAGACATCCTGCTCATACTCGGCCAATTCTTCCGGCGTTACTGAATATGCATCGATAATACTCGCTGCCAGTACGGATGAGTAAGCTTCGAAGTTGGTGTCGCGATTCTGCTCAAAGTCGTAAGCAATTCTAAGCGCCGGACAGGCGCCGCCGTCAACAAAAACGGCCACAACCGAACCAGCCCAGGCGGCGTGAGCGAAACCAATCGTGCAGTCGTTCCCTCGTCCAATCACAGTTGTTCGCCAGCCCCTAGTGGCCACGACTTGAACGGCACAGTCGAACCCGCAGCCCCTCTCCTGAATCTTGATTTCATCGGTCCCAGTGGGAGACCTTGATGTGTACAAGGTAGACCAGAGAACCGCTCCGCAGCCACCTAACAGGACCACGAAGATCAACCAGAATAGGCGCATCCTGAATCCAGACGTTTGGCGGTGACTTTTCTTACGGAGTTGCGCGCCAATAGTCGGGAAGAGTGGGCTTGGTGGCGCGTAGGATTTCCAGGGCGGCGCGGCGGCTTTCGGGGGTTCGCTTGGCGAACTTGGGGGATTTGTCCTGGCCGCTTAGAACTTCGTACAAGCGGCGGTAGACTTGCTCCAAGGCTTTCGGATGCATCTGGTCGAAGATGTCGGTGTAGATGGTATACGACAACGGGTAACGGAAGATGCGCGTTTTCAGGTCGAAATCGCGCAGGGAGCGGCCTTGCGGATCGCGGGGGCCGCGCTGTGGAAAGGTCTGCGTGAATGTGGATACGCCTTGAACGGGGCTGGTCAGTTGGATCTCATCGGCAAAGGTCAGATAGGTGACCAACTTTTCGACTGCGGCTGCCAGAGAGGCGGGAGTGGGACGTTTGGCCAGGGGCAGATCGTTGGCGGCGGCACTGCGAAATTGCGCGCTGAGACTGGAGATCAGGTAGTGCGCGCGGGTTTGATGCTCCAGCGTCATAAGGGCGATCAGGTCGCTGCTGGGGGCAAGGTACTTCTTGACGTCGAATTTCGCAGAGAGGTCCTTCTGGTTCTGGGTGTTCTTCGTTTCCAGTTCCACCGGGCGATAAGGATTCAGCGCGACTGCGTTGCCCAGGTGCTTCATCGTGCCGTGCGTACCGCTGACGTACCAGCCCCCCCAACGGTCCTCGAAAGGTGAGGTGTGGTCGGTGGCACGGAACAGATCGTCGCCGCCGAGGAAAGCGGGCGAGCCTTCCGCGTTCGGGTAAACGGTGGCGACAAAGGTATGCGGCGCCCAGGTGTAGTTGTGACACATGATGCACAGGGACCGGTCCGGCTCAATGCGAGGAGATTCCACGCGTCTGACGTCCAGGGTATAGAAGGCGATGCCCAGGGTGGGGTCGGTGGAGGTGATTTCGAAGAGTGCGCCATTCTGGACAGCGCCGACGGCGATGGTGTCGTTGAAATAGAGGGCGCGTGGAGTCTTGGGGCCGATCCGCTCCTGCTGGAGGCTGGTTTTGGAGAAGACGAGAACCTGCGAGTCGATGGGAACATCCAGCTTCTCGAGCAGGCTCGGCAGGTAACCCCAGGGATCACGGTAGTCGAGTTTGACCTCGCCCCGTTCCAACTTGTGCGCGAGGTCCGCGACGGCTCCGGTACGATCCGGCGGGACTGGAGTGGGTGTGTCTTGCGCCTGCGTGGAAATTACAACGAAGGCTGCAACGGCAACCGCGCAAGCGACAGAGCTCAGAAGGCGGTAACGCATGGCTATACTTCCATGATCGCACGCGGGCGGTCTATTTCAGCTTTTGTAGAGTGCCGCGGCAGGTTTTGGCGCCACACTCGCATTTGTTGTTGCCGGTGTCTTTTTCGAAGTTGTAGTCCACGGTCAACTCCTCATCTGCCTTAATGGGGCGGAGGCTGACGTAGAGGATGTGGCCCTTCATGATGCGCCCCACCAGGTTAGGTTCGCAGCTATGGTTGATGATCTCCGCGCCGCTGCCGCCGACGGCGCCGTCGAGGGTCCAATAGGTGTCGAGTGTGTAGAGATAGGTGTACTCCCCTTCGCCGCGCCGTTTGGTTTCCATGCGGTTACAGCGCTCGCCGGTGTATTCGATCACCTTGCGGTTGGCGGGGATGGGCTCCAGCGCATAGACGCCGAAGCGATGAATTTTGGATTTACGAATCTCCAGTTTGTAGCTGACGAAACGGGGATCCAGTTTTGGATTTCTTACGAGTGCGGTGCCTAACGTGGGTGCGGCCATTGGCTGTGGGTGGTTACGTCGTATTGTACCGGACCATGGATGATGAACACTACAAAAAAAGACCGGGACGGGAAGAACCCGCCCCGGCTGCATTCAAGGGGGACATTCGTAAACAGGAAGGCAAGCTTGGCCGCCCTAGCCTTCCATGTGATAGCCTTCTTCGCCGTGCTGGCTGAGATCCAGA
>JBDTSJ010000033.1:0-38719 GCA_039931205.1 Acidobacteriota bacterium | reverse complement strand
GCAGCATCCAAGGCGTCACTCATAACGGCGGCGTGGAAGTGGAACTCGCGGGCGCCACCTTCACCGGCCGGCGCCTGGACGTTAGCACGCATAACGGCGGCATCAATCTGGCTGTCCCCCGTTCCTATTCCGCCCACATCCGCACGGAGAGCCATGGAGGCAGCCTGAACTCGGACTTCCCCATCACGGTCCGCGGCCGAATCTCACGAGGCGGTGAAGGGAATCAGGAATTCGATTTGGGCTCCGGCGGCTCCACCATGCGCTTGGGCACGCATAACGGCGGCATCCGCCTGCGGCAGCTCTAAGAAGAGTCTCCCGCCCTCTCCACATCGGTCCGCGAGAAATCGTCCCCCTTGAACAAAAGGGGCTCGCCCAGCGCCTTTGCCAACGCGTAAGCAAAGCAGTCCCCGAAATTCAACTGCGCCGGATGCCCGCTCCCGCGTCCAAAATCGCGATACGCCTCCCGAGCCAGCTGCCCTTGCTCCACCGTCACCGGCTGCAAGGCCACCCCGGCGACTCGCAGGAACTCGTCCAGGGTTCGCGAGACGACGGGATTCTTGGCCGCATCCACTACCGCCCCCGCCTCCACATAGCTGGCCACTGACATCTTAGGGGCATTTGATCGCTCCACGATCGCGCTGAACCGCTGAGCCTCCGCTTCCCCTCGTAAGATGGCAATCACGGCGGAGGTGTCAAGAATCATCGCGGCAGTCCCCGCTCATCGTACAACTCGGCATCGAAATCCCGAGTCAACCATTCCGCCGGAGCATTCCGCACACACTTCGCCGCCAAGGCCATTAATTGATCCGCCACCCCCTGGCGCCCCCCCTGTCCTCGAATCCGCGCCAACTTTTCCCGCGCCGCTTCCCCTACCGCCTCCGTGATTGAGGTCCCCATTACCTCCGCCAATTCCACCGCTAGCCGCGTCACCTGCTCGTTCTTGATATTGATAGGCATTCTGTCTTTCTTTATAATAATAGATGAATTCTTCCTGGAGCGGGTGGCCGCTTATCGGGTCCGAAAACTCGAACCCTTTCACTCATCTAGCGCCCGACGCGTGCCCAAGCTTCGCAATCCAGCCTATCCTAACCAAAGAGGACTGTAAAATGAATTACTTACGGGATCAATCGCGAAAATTGCGAAAGGAAGCCAATCTCCCGCCTCCCCTCGCGACTCCGAACAGGAGGCAACGAGCCCATGGACCCAACGCCGCTTGCACCGGCGAAATTACCAAACAAAGCCAATCCGGCGGCGTGTGATCATCGGGAGCCCGAACTGGCGCAAGGCCAGCCAAAGCTCGAGTTCGAGATTTAAATCAGCGTCCGCTCGCAAGCGGGGATGGAAACATAATCCCTGGCTCCCGACTCCGGTTAGTAGGACGTAACATCCCAAAAACGGAGAACACAAATGAAATTGATGCTATTTTTGGCCGTTGCCGGTCTCACGTTCGGACAAACGGAGAGCACTTACGGACCGGGATCCCTGCCTACCAAGGAGCCCTCACAAAGGAACATCTACGTTGGCGACACAGACACGATATTCCCCCACATCGCAACCGGTGGAGGCGTGGGAGGCTGGGAAACCATCCTCGTGCTGGTAAACATGTCGGCCACCACAGTGAGTTTCACGCAGGCCTTCTATGGAGAAGATGGGCAACCCATGACCGTCTCGTTCCGGACCGTTCCGGACAACCTATTGGTCACCACGTCCCTCGCCAGCGGAACGCTGCTACCGAATCAAAGCTTCAATATCCTACTCTTCAACAACTCGCCCGTAACGCGCGTAGGCTGGTCCAGCATTAACTACAACACCATCGGGGCCCGCCTTGGTGGTTACGGAATCTTCCGGCAGGTTCATGCGCCCAACCGTGTCTTTGAAGCGCTTGTACCCTTAAGCGCGTCCGATGACACCACCTTCTACATGCCCTTTGACAACCTGGAGGGCTTTGCAACCGGGATGGCCATCGTGAATTCTTCTGCGAATGCGGACACCCTGGTAACTCTGACCGCGCGCGGCCTGAGCGGGAACTTTCTGGGGTCCAAAAGCCTGTACATCAACCCCCGCGGCCACGTCAGTTTGAACTTAGCCGTCGAGTTCCCCGCGATCGCCGGCAAAGCGGGCACGATTGTCGCTACCGGAGACACCGCAAGGCTCAGCGCCATCGGTCTGCGCTTCAACCTCAACGGAGGCGGGGCCTTCGCCACCATCCCGGTGATGAATTGGCCCGGCCTCTTCTAAATGTCTCCAACAGAACGCCGTATCTCCACCATGCGCCGCCGCACGCCCAATGGCGGCATCCGCCCGCGCCAGATTTGAGAAACCGGTCACTGCCCCGCTCCGGGGGAAACCTTGGCATTTCAACACTTAGCCCGTCTGCGAGGCCGGAACCGCCCCACTCGTCCTACCGTTATGCCGGAGGATTGGTTGGAATGAGTAACTTGGGGAACATTCTCGGAGATTACCAAACGAAGCCAATCCGGCGGCGTATAATCATCCGAGGAGTCGAACCCTATGCGAGCCAGCGCCGCCAGCCTGACCGGATTTGTCATTCTGACCGCCCTCGCCGCCCAGGGCCAGCCGAGGCTCGCATTCGAGGTCGCAACGGTAAAACCCGCCGCCACGATCACAGGACCCGGATTGCCACGCGGCGGCCCCGGTTTGGCCGACCCGGAACACGTCAACTATCGCTCCCTATCCATGAAGAATCTGCTCATGGCCGCCTACGACCTTCCCTTCAATCAGATCGCGGGTCCTCCATGGATTGACACGGAACGCTTCGACATCGCCGCCACGGTAGCGCCCGGAGCTACCAAAGAGCAGGCGACCGTGATGCTTCAAAACCTGCTCGCCGAGCGGTTCAAGCTTGAGGCTCATAAGGAGACCAAGGAGCTCCGGCCGCAGCTAGACAGTCCTAGTGAACGCGGAGTTCGCCAATGCTCGCGGCCTTGCCGATGGCGGCCAGTTCGTCACTGGCACGTCCGCCATCGACCGCGATGAAACGCGTTGGCGCTTCAGTCCCTCGCAATCCTGGAAGCCCGGGCACTATGAGCTGATCATCGACATGGCGCTCGAAGACCTGGCCGGCAACCGAATCGGCCGTCCCTTCGACTCGACTTATTTGAGCGCGTCTCTGAGCGAATCAGCGCGGAAACCACGTCGCTCGGATTTGACGTGCGCTAGTCTTTCTCGTCTTCCCAGGGCTTTCCCGGCCGGCCCATGATTTGTTGGAGGCTGGCGGGTTTGGGGCGCCAGGGCTGGCTGAAGTGCTGGTCGATTTCGGCGCGATAGCTCATCTGGGGGCCGGGGAAGCCGAGCAACTGCCAGCCCACCAGGCCCGCGTTCCCGCCGTGCATGGGATCGCAGAACATGCCTTCGATGGTGTGGGTACGCAGCAGTTGGAAGAAGCGCGACTTCTCTATCGCGGCCAGTATCGTGTCTTGCTCGGCGGGCGACTTCGCGGCGAAGTCCGCCAGTGTCTTGATGCCGGCGCGATAAATCTCGCGAGGGCTTTCCTTGCCCTGGTAGCCGTGCTCGGGGAACGATGCAACGAAAGGTCCCTTGGTGTAGCGGTACTTGTCGCGGCCGTAGGGTCCTGCCAGTTGACGGTCGATGAAGATGACGACCGCGGCTTCGGCGGCGCCCGGGCCGTTCGCATCGCTCGGGAAGATGCGCGCGCAAGCAGCGGACACGATCTTCGCTTCTTCGGCGGTGAAGAAGCGAAGAGGCACCTTTATGTCTCCGTTGCGGCTTTGGCCTTGCAGCCGAAGGACGCCGAGGGCTGCGGCAGGGATGGTTAGAAATTCTCTCCGTTTCATGCCAGGGCCTCCGGGCGTTTCAGGTACCGGTCGATCAACGCATCGGCCGCACGGTAGGTGAGTGCCAATACCGTGAGTGTCGGGTTGTGGGTGGCGTTCTGAGGAAACGCGGAAGCTCCGATGACCCAGACGTTGGGCACATTCCAATGCTGCAGGTAGGGGTTGACGACGCTGGATTCAGGACTCGCTCCCATGATCGCGCCGCCTTGAATGTGCGTGGTCTGGTACGTGATCGCGTTGTACTTGCCGCGAACCGGTGGAGTGTCATCCATGGCGGACCCCATGGCCGGGGCGATTTTGCGGGCGAGTTCATAGGCGAATTCCACCTGGCGATACTCATGCTCAGTCCAATCCAGCGTGAAGCGGAGGAGCGGATCGCCATATTTGTCCTTGTACGTTGGATCCAGATCCATGAAATTCTGGCGATAGGACAGATGTTCGCCTACAAAACTGATGGCAGCGGAGCGATCGCGCCATTTGAGCGCGGCGGACTTCCACTCAGACCCCCAACTACGATTCACAGACCCGCGCGGCATTACGTCGAAGGAGGCGATGGGGCGGTTGCCGAAACTATTTGTGGAGAGCTGTCCCATGCGCAGCAGACCTTCGGCGCCGGTCAGCGCGCGATCCCCGTCGAAATCCGAAATGCGCATGCTGAGCGCCCCCGATCCCATGAAGGAATTGAGAGGCTTGTCGAAGAAGATATTCGTCGCCCCCTGGACCTGATGGGTGAGGTTCCGGCCGAGGGTGCCTTTCCCGGTAGCGGCGTCGTAGGGCGTGCCGATCTTCGAGAGATACAGCATTCGCGTGTTGTTCAAGGTGAACGTGGCCACGACGACGACGCCCGCGGGCTGGAAGAATTCCTTGCCACGGGCGTCTACATATTCAATGCCGGTGGCACGGCCATCTTTGTGAATAATGCGGCGCACCCATGCTCCGGGACGTAGCTCGAAATTCTTGTGCCGCGCGAGCACCGGCATGAGCGTATTCGAGGGCTGCGCTTTCGCGCCCACCATGCAGCCAAAGCGCTCGCAATAACCGCAGTAGGCGCAGGGGGCTCGCGTGATGCCGTCGGGATTCCGGTAAGCTTCGCTCAAGTTGGCGGCGGGCTGGGGATAGGGATGATAGCCCAGCTTCTTCGAAGCGTCCGCGAAGAGTGTGGACAAATATGCATCTTTTAAGGGGGGCAGCGGATACTCGTGCTGTCTTGGGGCTTCAAACGGATTCCCGCCTTCTACTATCCTGCCCTGGATGTTGCCGGCCTTTCCGCCCACGCCCAGCATCTGCTCAGCACGCCAGTAATGCGCTTCGAGTTCGTCATAGGTGACGCCCCAATCCTGCACAGCGAGATCCGCGGGCAACTTCGCCGCTCCGTGTTTCGCTGTTAAATGCGAGCGCAGAGTAAACAGCTCCGGCAGGAAACGCCAGGACGCGCCGTTCCAATGCTCTCCGGCGCCGCCCACACCGGAACCTGGCAAAAATGATCCGTACTGGCGTACAGGAACGGCCGCGGCGTTTGCGGAATGCCGGTGGGTAATGGTTTCATCCGCGACGTTTTGCATCATCCGCAAGCGGATGGCGTAGTCCAGCTCGTCCATGTCGAGCGCGTAGTCGGAAGTCTTTCGCGGAATGCCGCGTTCCAGCACCAGGACGCTTTGCGCGGTGCGGGAGGCCAACTCTTTGGCCATCGCCAAGCCGCTCCAGCCGCCTCCGATGATGGCAACGTCCACGGGCTTGAGGTTGGTCATATCGTCAGTTAGTTAGTCTACGGCCGGGAAGAGGCGAAGAGCAACCCCGTGCACCAGCCTCGTCAACGCGGTAGTCTGTCTAGAGGTAAAAGCATGCAAGCCCTACCCCAGACCGCGAAAAACACAGGCCGCCTGAAGCAGTGCTCCATGGGCCAGAACTTCCCCACAGGCGTCACTTTAGAGGAACGCTGCCGCATCACAGCCGAACTGGGCATGTGGGGGATGGATCTCACGGGCCCGAACGATTGGCCTACGTTGCGCAAGTACGGACTGCAGCCGACGGCGGCCACCGGCGGAGGCATGGGCTTTCCCAACGGCATTATCCGGACGGAAATGCACAATGATCTGGAGAAATCCGTGGGCACGCTGATCGATCAATGCGCCGCGGGCGGGTGCCCGAACATTATCGGAATTGGCGGGCAGCGCCGCGGCATGTCTTACGAGCAGGGCGCGGACAACGCCGTCGCGTTCTTCAACCGGATTAAAGCCCATCTTGAAGACAAGAACGTCACCATGGTCACCGAAGTGGTCAACACCAAGAACGATGACCCCGCTCTGGGCCGCACCGACCAGATCTTCAACCATATGGCGTGGGCCGCGGACGTGATGAAGCGCGTGAATTCGCCGCGCGTCAAGATACTTTGCGACGTCTATCACATGCAGATCATGGATGGCGATATCATTCGCAACATTCGCGATTATTACCAGTGGATCGGGCATTTCCACACGGGCGGCGTTCCGGGACGGCATGAGCTGGACGACACGCAGGAGATCAACTACCGCTCCGTGGCGCTGGCGATTGCGGATTTGGGATATACGGGATTTGTGTCGCATGAATATCGGCCCGCGGAGGGGCGGGATTACCTGGCTAGCCTTAAGCAGGCTGTTGAAATCATGCGGGTTTGAATGTGGACGAGTACGCAGCCTTGCAAGGCTGCAAGCCCGCCCCACCGGACTGCAACCAAGCGCGGACCTGCTGCGTCCCAGTTATCATTAGAAGATCCGTTAGAAGATCTAACTCCCAAAGAGGACATCCACATTGAAGCGATTGATTTTGTGTGGCAGCGCCTTGGTGTGCGCCGCCGTGGCCGCCTGCGCTCAGAATACTCCAGCGGCGGCTCCTGCGCCTGATAGCGGCACGCCCGAACGGCAAGAAGAGCGTGCGTACGTGCGCCGCTTCTCCATCGGCATTTCGGCGTTCATGGTGCCCACCAACCTGTTTCCGAAAGCGAGCTTGGTGGAGGACCACCCCACGTTCAGCCCACCCACGAGGTTCGAAACACAGTTCGATCCGAATAGCAGCCGCGTAAGTTACGGCTTTACCGCGCACGCCGCCTTGAACGAACGTTGGACCGTGGGAATTTCACCGGCCTTACGGAAATTCTCCTTTGGCGCGGTGACGCACAAGTTTGAAGGCGTCGACAATTCCAGCACGTTCCTGGATGAGCGCGCGGATACGATGATTACGGAAAAGACAACGGGGCGGTATTTGGACGTCCCGGTCTTAGCCAGGCACTATTCGAAAAACCGGCATGAGAGCGGGCCACGCTGGTTCCTGGAAGCAGGACCGTCCATGCGAATCACCCAGAAGCTGACGACCTCGCGGGTGACGATCCCACCCAAGCTGCTGCCTGTGAGCGATACCACTAACCTCGCCCACCGTAAGAATTCATTAGGCGCAGTGGCGGGATTCGGCGGCCAGTTCATTGACGATTTCGGCATCCGAATTATTCCGGAAGTACGCTACACCTACTGGTTCAGCAAGCCCTTCGACTCGAATCACGCGACCTCGCGCCAACATCAAATCGAAATCGTGTTCTCGTTGTCGTTCTAAAGCGCCGTTAACGCGGAGCCTGGAAATCCTGCTGTCTGTAGCAGTGCGCCAGCGCCGTTTCCTGGCTGATGCGCCCGTTGCGGACCATCTCAGCCAGCGACTGTTCCATCGTGATCATGCCTAAATTACGGCCGGTCGAGATGGCGGTGTAAAGCTGGTGGTCCTCACCCTTGCGGATCAGGTTGCGAACGCCGCTGGACGCCATCAGGATCTCCACCGCCGGGTAGCGTCCACCTTGCGGCGACGGCACCAATTGTTGCGCCACCACTGCCAGCAGCGCCAGCGAGAGCTGTTGCCGGACCTGCGGCTGATTGGCTGCCGGGAAGGAATCCAGTATGCGAGAGACCGCCTGTGAGGTGTCGTTGGTGTGCAGCGTGGAAAGCACCAGGTGGCCCGTCTCGGCCGCCGTCAGCACGGTGGCGATGGTTTCCGGATCGCGCATCTCGCCGACCAAAATCACGTCTGGATTCTGGCGCAGGATGCTGCGCACGGAGCTGGCGAAATCCGGCGCGTCGCGGCCCACCTCAATCTGCTCAATGACCGAATTGCGATTGGGGTGAATGTATTCCACCGGATCTTCGATGGTCACGATATGGTGTTGGCGCTCGCTATTGATCTGGTCCACAAAGGCTGCCAGGGTGGAACTTTTGCCGCATCCAGTGGGTCCGCTGATCAGCACCAGACCCTGACGAGCTTCGGCCAGCTTGCGCAGGGCAATCGGCAGATGCAGCGATTCCAGGGTTGGGATTTTTTCCGGCAACAAGCGGAAGCTGCCCGAAAGCGTGCCCCGCTGATGGTGCACGTTCGCGCGGAAGCGTCCGATCCCTTCGCGGCTGAAACACAAGTCCACGGATTTGTTGCGCTGTAGGTCTTGTAACTGCGCGGGCGTGAGCAGGGCGGTAAGCAACTGCCGGGTCTCCTCCGCATCCAGCGCGGGACCTTGCGCGGGAGCCAGCGTGCCCCCTATGCGCAGCGTCACTGGAGCGCCCGCAATCACCAGCACATCGGAAGCCTCGCGCCGCACCGCCAGGGCTAGCAGCTTGTCGAGCGAATTCCCTTCCGCGGTATGCGCGGCGGGGCGCGGCTCTTTCGCGGGGGCGGGAGCGGACGCACCGGGGACGGAGCGATTCAGTTCGGCGACGATATTCGCCAGCTCGTTGTCATACCCGGAGGCCACCTGTATAGTATGACGCCGCCCCGGTGACGGATGTGCAGTCCGTAGTACACTCGAACAGAATGCGCCCGTAGCTCAGCTGGATAGAGCAACTGGCTTCGAACCAGTAGGCCGGCAGTTCGAATCTGTCCGGGCGCACCATCTCTCTTTTCCTCCAATGCGCCACGGCCCCAAGGCAGGCACATCCCAAGATTGATCTTTCCGTAACACGACCCCGCGCGGTGCCTCTACTTTCCAGACGTCCAAACTGGCGCGAGCCAAAGGGACTAAGAAAGGAGATGGCAACAATGAAGACTGTTGGAATGATGCTTGCTCTCGCGCTTAGCCTGGTGGCGCAACAGCCGGACAACACCAAGGTAAATCAGCGCGATCAAAAGTCCGGGGCACTCACGGCGGATCAGCAAGGCAACTCCAAGGCGGACGTGGAGCGGACAGCCGCGATCCGTAAGGCGATCCTGGACCACAAAGGGTTGTCGACGTATGGCGGCAACGTGAAGGTGATCACGTTGAATGGCAACGTAACATTACGCGGACCCGTTCGCGATGCAGCGGAACGCGACCTGATCGCCGGGCTTGCTTCCGGCATTGCCGGCAAAGCGAACGTGAAGAATGACCTGGAGATAGCTCCGAAAAAGTAGCACGCGAAAGGAACAAACATGGGTAAAAATACATCTGTTTTTGGGATTTTGAGAACTCGGGATCAAGTGGAACAGACGGTGGACGGTTTCCGTGCCGCCGGGTTCCGCGCCGAGGACATTTCCGTTTTGCTGCCGGAGAATATCGGCAACAAAGAGATGGGCACGGAGAAGGCGACGAAGGGTCCGGAGGGTGCGGCTACCGGCGGCGCTACGGGTGCGGTTGCCGGAGGTGTGCTGGGCTGGTTAGCGGGAATCGGGATGCTCGCGATTCCAGGCATTGGGCCGTTCATCGCCGCTGGTCCGATCATGGCTGCCTTGGCTGGCATGGGCGCGGGAGCCGTACTTGGCGGTGCGACCGGCGCCTTGGTTGGCATCGGAATTCCTGAGTATGAAGCCAAGCGGTACGAGGGTTTGGTGCGCCAAGGAGGAATCCTGATGTCCGTCCATTGCGACGATGGAGACTGGACGAAGCGGGCGAAGGAATTGATGAAGCGTTACGGCGCCGAGGATATTTCTTCCACCGGGGAAGCCACCGCGGACTACGGGAAAACCGACCGGCCTGTTCCCCACGTTAACCAATAATTCTACCTAAGGGAAGAGGACGCCTCGCGCAACGAGGGCGTCCTCTTTGTTCATTAGTTGGCTTCTTCAAAGAAGATAAGACGCACAGTGGAAACAATTTACTTCGGGACTGACTCCTTTAAGAGTGCATACTATGCCACGTTCCCGAAAGCTCCGCTGGCTCCTGTGGGGCAGCATCGGGGTTTTGCTGGTGGTGGCGGGATTGTTTAGCGCCGCCGCGATTGTGGCGCGGCGCATAGATCCGTACGTCCGGGAACAGGCCATAAAATACCTGCGCGAGCGGTTCGATGGCGAAGTGGAAGTGGGCTCCATACGAGTCTCGGTGCCTGCGATGTCGCCTATGAAACTCTTGTTTCACGGCGGCGAGGGTGTTTTGATCAGCGCTGTCGGCGACAACATTGTTCTGCGGCATAAGGGCCGGCGCGATATTCCTCCGCTGCTGATCCTGAAGAGGTTCCGGGCGAGCGTGGATCTTGGATCACTGTTCGGCGCGGCAAAAACCGTCGATCAGGTGATTCTGGAAGGCATGGAACTCCACCTGCCTCCCAAGGGAGAGCGCGCTAAGTTCGGGGACAAAAACGGTGTCACCGATAGCGATGCGGGAAAGAACTCCAACGTAATTATTGAAGAAGTCATCATTCGGGATGCCCTGCTGGAGATCTTGCCCAAAGACTCCAAGAAAGTCCCTCTGCGCTTCGACCTGCATGACATCCGGTTGTATTCCGCTGGCAAAGATGTCGCCATGCGTTATGAGGCGGCTCTAACGAATCCCAAACCTCCAGGCGAAATTCACAGCACCGGGACATTCGGACCGTGGTCCGCTGAGGAGCCGGGCGATACACCGCTTACGGGAGAATACCTGTTTGAAAACGCGGATTTGGGGGTCTTTAAAGGGATCGCGGGCATTCTGCAATCCACGGGTACCTTCCAGGGCTCGCTGGCGAGGATCGAGGCGAAGGGCGAGGCGCGCGTTCCGGACTTCCGAATGAAGAGCGCCGGAAATCCAGTTCCGCTGGTGGCGGACTTCGAAGTCCTGGTCGACGGTACAAATGGAAATACTGAGTTGAAACCGGTGAAAGCGAAGTTGGGCTCCACCCGGCTCACGACGAGTGGTGTGGTGGTGAAACACGACGGCGACACACACCGCACGATTTCCTTAAAGGCTTCCATTCCAGCCGGTGACCTGCGGGATGTTTTACGTCTGGCGATGAAGGGTACGCCGAACATGGAAGGCGTCATTCGTTTGAACACCACGATTGGGATTCCTCCCCAGGACGGCAGAGTGAAGGGCAAACTGCTTCTGGATGGTGACTTCGATATCACCGGCGGCAAATTCTTGCGCTCCACGATGCAGGCAAAGATTGACTCGTTCGCTCGCCGCGGCATGGGCCAACCCAATAACACCGAGATCGACGAAGTGGTGCATCGTATGTCCGGCAGTTTCGCGATGGCCAACGAGGTTATTACATTTCGTACGCTGGGCTTCGAAATCCCCGGAGCCACGGTCAATCTTGGGGGCAACATTGATCTGGGCACCGATATTCTGGATTTTCACGGCGCCTTGATGTTGGACGCCAAGGTATCGCAGACCCAGACTGGCTGGAAACGCTGGATGCTGAAGCCCGTGGACCCTTTTTTCTCCAAGCGCGGGGCTGGAACGTTCGTGCATATCAAAATTACAGGTACTACCAAAGCTCCTAAATTTGGACCGGAGCGTGGCGGAACCAGCCCTATGGAAGAAGCTGAGAACGCCGGCCGCGGCTCCAAGAAGAAGTAGGCAAAATGGCCCTGTGCGTGCAACTAAAACGGTGGGAGGAAGTAACCCGATGAAAGTTTTACGCTCTAGTTTTTGTTTTGTTTGCGTTGCGGCGGTGGCGACATTAATGCCCTCGACCGTACGTGGAGATAATGACGACGATAGAAAAAATGCCTCGGAACGGTTGCAGGAAGCCGGCACCGTTTTACACGACATCACGAACGCCGGCGACAAGGGCATACCCGAAGATCTGCTTCGAGATGCGCATTGCGCGGTGGTTGTTCCCAGCTTGAAGAAAGGCGCATTTATCGTCAGCGCTAAGTATGGACGCGGCTTCGTGAGTTGCCGCCGAGCGGGTGGCTGGTCCGCACCCGCAGCCATTCGAATTGAAGGCGGCGGCGTCGGCTTCCAGATCGGTGGTTCGGAGACCGAGCTAGTGCTGCTGGTGATGAACGAAAAGGGTGCGCAAAAGCTGATGCAAAGTGAATTCACGGTCGGCGCGGAAGGCGAAGTGGCGGCGGGTCCGTTGGGGCGCAACGCGTCCGCACAGACGGATGGTAAGTTCCGCGCCGAAATTCTTTCCTGGTCCAGGTCGCGCGGCGTGTTCGGCGGGGTTTCCCTACAGGCCGCTACTCTGCGCGAGGACAAGGACGAAAATTTCGCGCTGTACGGCAAGAAACTAACCACAAAAGAGGTAGTGGAATCCTCGATGCCGGCTCCCGCAGCAGCAAGTAAGTTGATCGCGGAACTCAAGGCACATTAATCAATCTCACCAATTGATCAGGCGGGCCGGGAGTTCCATGACTCCCGGCCTTTTGTTTAGGCACAAAAGGAGAATCATATGATCGGCTGGATTGTCTTTGGCTTGGTAGTTGGTGCAATTGCAAAGTTACTGACGCCGGGGCGCGATCCTGGCGGTTTCATCATCACTATTTTGCTAGGAATGGCCGGCGCCGCGATTGGGGGATTCCTAGGCCGCACGATGGGTTTGTACGGCCCGGATGAACCGGTAGGCTTCTTCATGGCGCTGATCGGAGCCGTTCTGCTGTTGTTCATTTACCACAAAACTCTCGGGGCGAAAAACGCGTAGACCACACTTCTAAAGAGCGTCAACCGTTGACTCTCGCCGGTAATTGTATACAATCACTTCGAGACGTTTGGGCACCTTGAGGAGTGTAACAATGCGGCGAGATTCGTACCTGGTGTTTGGATGTGCGGCCACGCTGGTGGCATGGGGACTGGGTTCGTACGTCAGCCACGCCACCGTGCAAGCTGCCGCCGTAATGGCGCCCCAATTCGAAGTGGACCCGTTCTGGCCCAAGCCTCTGCCCAATCACTGGATCCTAGGCCAATCCATCGGAGTTTCGGTCGACGGCAACGACCATATCTGGATGATCCATCGCGGCGCCGGGACCTTGGAACCGGGCGAACAACATCTAACGCAAGGAATCGCACAATGCTGCGCAGCCGCGCCGCCGGTGTTGGAATTCGACATGGCCGGGAACCTCATTGGACACTGGGGTGGTCCAGGACAAGGCTACGATTGGCCCGCAGCGAACCACGGAATCACCGTGGACTTCAAAGGCAACGTGTGGATTGGCGGCAATGGACAGACCGCGGCCAGCACTGGAGCGATAGGCGGCACGGACGAACCCGCTCCGGCCAGCAACGCCAAAGCGGCGACGGGCTTCCAAAGCAATTACGACAACATGGTGCTGAAGTTTACCCAGACCGGCAGGTTCCTGGGACAGATCGGCAAACCTAGTTCCAGTAAAGGTAGCAACGATATCGCGAATTTGCGCCGGCCCGCGAAAACTTATGTAGATCCGAAGACCAACGAGCTTTACGTTGCCGATGGTTACGGGAATCATCGCGTGATTGTTTTCGACGCGGATACGCTGAAATACAAGCGCCACTGGGGCGCCTACGGGAATAAGCCCGATGATGTGGACTTGGGTCCCTACGATCCAGGCGCGCCACCCGCGCAGCAGTTCCGCAATCCGGTGCATTGCGCGGAACTCTCCGTCGACAACCTGCTCTACGTTTGCGATCGAGCCAATGATCGGGTGCAGGTCTTCAAACCGGACGGCACGTTCGTCAAGGAGAAGTTCTTCGAAAAGCAGACCAAAGGATCGGGCTCCGTTTGGGATATCGCATTCTCCCGCGACCCCCAGCAGAAGTACATCTACCTCGCGGATGGAGAGAATGATCGCGTCCACATCATCGAGCGCCAATCGCTGGAATTACTGACCACCTTCGGCGAGGGAGGGCGGCAGGCAGGAGAGTTCTACGGAGTGCACAGTATCGCTACCGATTCCAAGGGCAATATCTACACCACGGAGACCTATCGCGGCCAACGCATTCAGAAGTTCGTTTACAAAGGCATCGCGGCAGTGACCAAAGCGGATCAAGGCGTCCTGTGGCCAAAGGGGAAGAAGTAAATCCATGTTTCACACCATAGTTTCGAAACCAAGCCTCGTGCGAGCTTTGCTGCTCACTGTCCTGGCTGCGGGATCCGCAGCGGCGCAGCAACCCACCTGCCGAAAATGTCCAGCCACCTACATCCCGAAGAGTGAGTTGGACGCGTATACGGCCAAGGCGGTCCAGTTCAACATCGTCGACCAGCAGGTGCGCTCGGTGGACGTCGGGAAATCGCAGGTCGGCATTGGAATGGTCACGCGTCCGCATCTGGAACCTAGCGCCACAATCCGAAGTGGTTCCGTGGCCGAACACGAACAGGTCAGCGAAGTCTATTACATCATCGAGGGCACCGGAACTCTGATCACAGGGCCGGACTTGGTGAATCCGGTAAAGCGGCCGGCGGATGAGAAGACCGTTCGTGTGCAGAACGGCCCGGGATGGAGCTCGGATGGGATTACAAATCCGCAGGTGCTTCACGTGAAGCCGGGTGACATGGTGGTGATCCCGGCGGGTACGGGACATCTATTTACGGAAATTCCCGGCGATCACATCACTTACATGATGGTGCGCATCGACCCCGACAAGGTGGTGCCCACCAAGAGCCAGGCGCAATCCGAAGCGGACCTGAAGGCGCCGCCGGAAGCGTCGTCACCCCGCAATCCGATCGTCGTGCCGCAACGTTAAAACCATCCTCCCATGCGAGTTCGTGGGCTTAGGATTAGGCCTGAGCTGGCGCCGCCGGAGTATCCTTGTCTAAGTTGATTTGTTCTCGAAAGGGCTGCTCATGAAAAACCCCGTCTTCGTCTGGATTGCCGGGCCGATACTTCTGGTGGCCGCGACCGTAGGATTCGCCCAGCAAAAGGTGCCGTTTCAGGGCGGCATTCCCGTTGCTCCGCAAGGACTGGCGGGCCACAAGCTGCCCGCGAAACCAGTGGAGTTCGATACCGGGGAGGGTCAGCGCATCCGCGTGACCGCGATCGCGCGGGGACTCGAGACTCCCTTCTGCCTCACGTTCCTGCCGGACGGCAGCATGCTGGTGACGGAGCGCGCTGGCCGGCTGCGCATCGTTCGCAACGGGGTGCTGGATCCCAAGCCCGTCGCCGGCGGCCCCGTTGGGTTTGGCGTGGGCGAATCGGGATTACCGGGCGCGGTCCATGGATATATGGACGTCGTGCTACACCCGCGTTTCGCGGAGAACCGCTATGTGTACCTGAGCTATACCAAACCGTTGGGCGCCGACCGCAACGTAGCGGCGATCGCGCGCGCTAAATGGGATGGCAAGCAACTCACAGAGGTGAAGGATATCTTTGTCACCGAAGGCTCGGGACCGGCCCGCTTAGTGTTTGGCCGCGACGGAACACTCTTCGTGTCGGTGTCCGGTACCGACCCGCAGAGTCTCAGCACGCAGGGCGGAAAAGTATTGCGGCTGCGCGATGACGGAAGTATTCCCAGTGACAATCCGTTTGTCGGCCAAGCTGGCGCGAAGCCGGAAGTGTACACCCTGGGCCATCGCAACTCGCTAGGCTTGGCGCTGCATCCTGGAACCGGTGATGTCTGGCAAAACGAGAATGGTCCCAACGGCGGCGATGAGATCAACATCCTGCGGCCGGGCCGCAACTATGGATGGCCGTTGGTCAGCTACGGACGCACATACCAGGGACCCTGGCAATCGCAGCCTCCGGGACATGTTGGCTTCGAGCCTCCCGTAGTGTATTGGGTACCGGCGATTGCGGTCTCAGGCATGACGTTCTATACCGGAGATCGTTTTCCAAAATGGAAGGGTGACCTGTTCGTCGGCTCGCTTCGCACCGGCGAGATTCCCGGGACCGGACATATTGAGCGGATTCTCTTTAACGACAAGATGGAGGAACTGCGACGGGAATCGCTACTAGGAGAATTGCGCCAACGCATCCGCGACGTACGCCAAGGGCCTGACGGGCTACTCTACGCGCTAACCGATGAAAAGGACGGCGCTGTGCTGCGTATTGAACCTGTAAAGTAGGCTAATTGCCCATCGAGCTGAATGCCTCAATGCGGGCGTCCACTTCGTCCATCGAAGCATGCGCCAATGAGAAGGCATCCACGGTGATCTTGATAGGTAGAAAGACGCACCGCGACATCGTCTCGAAGAACTGATTGATTGGATTGCTCAGCGACCGTTGAAGGTCCAACTTCACCGCTTCTAACGGTTCCGGCCGGGCAAGAAGAGCGATAAAGTCCGACTTTCCCTTCCAGCGATACAGAGTATCCCCAGTTAACTCGGCGTTCGTAGCCAGGTGCTGACTCGCCAGCAGCATCACCTGATCGCTAACCGCCTGCCCGTAGCGAGACCGCATGAACTCCATACGCTGCACGGAAAAGACGGCTAACTGGGGTGGAGAATCGGAAGCAAGCGCGGTTGCAATCGCCAGGCAGGCTGCGTCGGGACCGAAGAGACCGGTAAGCGGGTCTGTCGAACTCGCGGCTGGCGAGTCGCTTTGGATGGACTCGCCCGTTTGAGCCAACTCTGCTATTCGCTGCTTACCCGTCTCCACCAAAGCCTTGAGGCTATCCAGGATTTCCGCGGAATCCCCCTGAAGCTGAGTTTCCATAATCGACTTCTGCGTGATACCCAACTGGTATTGGTTCAATGCGGCGGTGAGCGTAGCAGCTAAAACGTCTGGAGCGCATGGTTTGGTCAGAAACCGGAAGATACGGCCTTGGTTGAGTGCTTCAATCGCAACACTGACTTCCGCGGTACCGGACAAAACCAGCTGAATGCTCGCGGGTGAGACTTCGTAAGCTCGCGCCAGGAACTCCATGCCACCCATCCGGGGCATTCGAAGATCGGACACAATGACCGCAAAGGGACCCTTGGTTTCCAGTTCCTGGAGTGCTTTTTCGCCACCCAGAGCCCCGACTATTTCAAAGCTTCCACGTAGGCTGCGCTGGAAAGCCGAGAGGATATTCACGTCGTCATCGACGAAAAGGATTTTCTTATTCAAAGTTTCTTGGGTCATTGGCAATTTCGGCTTCGTTGAAGCATATCGGCGAAATCCCGTTTTCCCCTAGAATTTTCGTCACCCTACTGGCACCCCGGCCGATAAGAATCAGGAGAGTCATCAGAACATGAGTGTCGAAACATTGCCGGATATCTTCTTGCCTCGCCCCGCTGTAGCGGAGCCGAGTACAGCGGAAGTGCTGCAAAAGCAACTACTGGACCTGAAGTTCGCGCTCGACGAACACGCGATTGTATCCGCTACCGATCACCTCGGCACGATCACCTACGTAAACGATAAATTCTGCAGCATCTCCCAATATTCGCGGGAAGAATTGGTCGGACGGAACCA
Source organism: Acidobacteriota bacterium (assembly GCA_039931205.1). Lineage (GTDB taxonomy): Bacteria > Acidobacteriota > Terriglobia > Bryobacterales > Bryobacteraceae > Palsa-187. The sequence continues at coordinate 21,422 of JBDTSJ010000033.1, read as the reverse complement.
TCGCATCATTAATTCCGGCTACCATTCCCGCGACTTCATGGCCACCCTTTGGAGAACCATTTCCGCTGGGCAGACATGGCACGGAGAAATCCGTAATCTCGCCAAGGACGGCTCGTATTATTGGGTGGCTACCACCATCATTCCCGTGATGGACGCACGCAACAAACCGATAGGGTATCTTTCCCTCCGCAACGATATTACGGCGTTCAAAGAAGGCGAGCAGGCCCTGGAGTCGGAGAACGCGCGGACCAACCGGATGGTAGAGGTCGCACAAGCCGCGCAGCTGGCGTCGCAGGCGTCCGCGGCCCGCTACCGGGAATTGTTTGAGAGTACACCCTTACCCACATGGCTGGTGGATCCAAAAACGTTACGTTTTATAGCAGTGAGCCGAGAAGCTTGCGTGAAGTATGGGTACACCCAGCAGGAATTTCTGCACCTGAAGGTGTCGGAACTCTACCCCGCGTCCGGTGTTCTGGCGTTCCTTAAGCGGATGCAAACCATCGAAGAGAATCCAGCAAGTATCGAATCCTTCAAGGACCGCCACATGACCCGCTCCGGCGAAGAACTGGAAGTGGAGGTCACCTATGACTTCGTCGAATGGGAGGGCGCTCCTGCGCAGAGAGTGCTGGTTAAGGATGTTACAGCCCGTAACCAAATGGAGCGCAAACTGAATGAGTCGCAAAAGATGGAGGCGATCGGTCAGTTGGCGGCGGGCATTGCGCACGAACTGAATACTCCCGCGCAATATGTCACGGACAATCTTCGGTTTCTGAAAGAGTCCTTTGGAAAACTTGGGAATTTTACCCGCCTGGGTGGAAAACTCGGCACTGCCTTGGTACGCGACGAAGATACCACCGACATTCTCGGCCAGTTGTGTGTTGTGGCCAGAGACATGCAATCGGAAATCGCCTATCTGTACGCCGAGTTGCCGCTCGCGGTGGAGCAGTCGATCCATGGTCTGAACCACATGAGCACCATTGTGCGCGCGATGAAGGACTATTCGCACCCGGAAAAGGGAAAAATGCGAGTGGATGTGAACCGAACCATGGTCAACGCCCGCGACTTGACCCGCAGCGTGTGGAAAGATGTCGCGGAGATGAAAACGGAGTTGGATCTGGCCAACCCCTCTGTACATTGCATTGCGAGCAACATGAGCCAGGTGCTGATGAATCTCATCGTGAATGCAGCCCATGCAATTGAATCGCGCACCGCCAAGGGCGGGCCGGCTCAGGGGACCATCACTATCCGCACGATTGCGCATCCGGAGTGGGTCCAAATCGAGGTCGAGGACACGGGTGATGGAGTTCCCGAGGCCGTACGAGCACGCATCTTTGAGCCATTCTTCACAACCAAGGAGCCGGGGAAAGGTACAGGACAAGGGTTGGCGTTGGTGCGATCCGTGGTGGTGGAAGAACATGGGGGACGCGTTGGATTTCGCACGGAATGCGGCCTGGGAACCACCTTCGTGGTTGTGCTTCCGGTAGACGGCGCGCATTTGTCGGAGGAAGGAATCGCCGCGGCGGAGGCCGCCTGCCACTAGAGCGCTGGACACACTGGGCACGACACACTGGGCACGGGAGAATTGCGTTCCCGAATCGAAATCGCTACATTTGAGGGTGGCATGCCTACCAACCTGTTGAAGCCATCGTCCTTCCTACTGTTACCGCTCCTGATACTTTCCGCTTGCCAGCAGGAGAAAGTGAGCGGTGTCAATAAAACGTTCGGGATGGGTGAACGGATCGACATTGGCCCATTCACGTACGTGGTTGTGGAAGCTGGCTGGGCCAGCCAATTGGGGGAAGGCTTTCAGGTTCGTTCCGCGCGGGAGCGCTTCCTGGTGGTCAACCTGTCCGTGCAGAACAATAGCAATGCGGAGGTGTCCATCCCAATGCTGAGCGTGGAAGGGTCCAACGGCAAGACCTTTCAGGAACTGAGCGACGGCACGGGTCTGAGCCAGTGGCTGGGCGTTTTGCGCGGCGTGGCCCCTTCGCAGCCTCTACAAGGGCGTATCGTTTTCGATGTTCCCCTTAGCTCCTTCCGCCTACGGCTACCGGACGGGGGCGAAACCGGTTACGAGAAATATGCGTACGTCGATATTCCATTGCGCATCGATGCCGACCAAGTCCAAGCGCCGCTGCCCGGCCCCCAGGTAAAATAAATAAGAGGTCCTTTCGAGGAGCGAAGGTTCTGGTGACTCCGGTGCGCATCTTCGCGATGGTTCTGGCGGCCACGGCGGTAGCCCCAGCGGCGGACCTGTCTATCCAGCGCCTGGCGTTGCTGCAATATGAAGGCGGGCCCACCCTCACACCCGGTTATGAATATCTTCCGGGCGAAACAGTATGGCTGACGTGCCGCCTGACCGGCTTTCAACGCTCCGAAAAGGACAAGGACACCGGCGAAGAGCGAGTCCGGTTGTCGTGGAACGTGCGCGCTGCCGATGCAGCCGGAATCCTCTTGGAGCCGCCTCAAATGGGCGTAATCGAAGAGACCCTGCGGCCCGAAGACAAGGAGTGGGTCCCCAAGGTCAACGTTAGTTTCACTATTCCCGGCTATTCTCCGCGCGGGACTTATCGCATTCCGGTGGCAGTAAAGGACGACCTCGGCAAGACGCAGGTTTCGGGCCAGCTGGAATTCAAAGTGCGCGGCGAAGACCCACCGCCCGCGGACGCGGCCTTGAGCTATCGCAATTTCCGGTTTTTGGCGCATGAGGACGACCGCTTCGCCCTGCGGCCCGCGGTTTTTAAACAAGGCGCCGCACTGTTCGCGCGCTTCGACATTATCGGCTACAAGCTGGAAGGCAACAATCATCTGGCCGTGGAATACGGCTTGAAGATCCTGGGCCCGCCGAATCCCGAGGGCGAGGTGAAAGCGCTCTTTACCCAGGAGCAGGCGGCGTCCGAATCGCAGGAATCGTTCTATCCGCAACGCTGGGTACCGGCGGGTTTCGGACTCAATCTGGACCCGGATGTCGCGGTAGGTACCCATACACTGGTGATCATCTTGCGCGACAAGGTGGGCGGCATTACCCAGGAATTCCGCGAAACGTTCTTGGTTCAGTAGGAACCTACCGTAACGAGATTAAACCGGGGCTGAGGGCACTACCCCGTATGGCCCTTTACCGGACACGCTCCGCCGCAGTGTTCGGCATTGACGCTCACATCATCGACGTGGAAGTCGACATGTACCCCGGCGCGGGCCGCGATTTCATCACTGTGGGCATGCCCGATACCGCGGTCCGCGAGAGCCGGGAGCGCATTAAGAGCGCGCTGATGAACTCGGGTTTCGGCTATCCCAACAAGTCGGTCACCATCAACCTGGCTCCGGCGAACATCCGCAAGGAAGGCGCGGGATTCGATTTGCCGATGGCGCTGGGGATTCTGGGAGCGATGGGCGTTGTGCACGACACGTCCGACCATCTTTTTGTGGGCGAATTGTCCTTGGATGGCGCGGTGCGGCCAGTGCGGGGAGCGCTCTCGATCGCGGCATGCGCGCGGGAACGCGGGATCGGGAATCTTCTGGTTCCAGCCGACAACGCCGCCGAGGCATCCGTCGCCGAAGGCGTGCGCGTGTTCGGCGTGCGTCACTTGACCGACGTGGTTCGCATCCTGGCGCATCCGGGAGAGACGGCGCCGGAGCCTCGCCCCCCTGACCCCGAACTCTCGGTAACCGCGGCGGCGCTTGATTTTCGCGATGTCCAGGGGCAGAATACCGCCAAACGCGCGTTGGAGGTGGCGGCGGCCGGTGGCCATAGCGTGCTGCTACTGGGGCCGCCCGGTTCCGGGAAAACGATGCTGGCACGGCGCTTTCCTGGGATCCTGCCCGCTCTTACGTTTGGCGAGGCCCTGGAGACTACCAAAGTCCACAGCGTCGCGGGCGTTCTTCCCAAAGGGATTGGACTGATCGGCGAACGGCCCTTTCGCTCGCCGCACCATTCGGTTTCCGACGCCGGGCTCCTGGGCGGAGGCTCCGGCATGCCTCGCCCCGGCGAAGTCAGCCTGGCACACAACGGAGTACTCTTCCTAGACGAACTGCCGGAGTTCCCGCGCAATGTGCTGGAGCAACTCCGCCAACCCCTCGAGGAAGGCTCGGTAACGCTGGCCCGCTCGCAAATGACGTTGCGATTTCCCGCCAGCTTCATGTTGCTGGCCGCTATGAATCCGTGTCCGTGCGGCTTTTACGGCGACCCCACCCGTGAATGCCGCTGCACGGGCGCGATCATCCAGCGCTACCTGAGCAAGATCAGCGGACCCCTGCTTGATCGCATCGATCTGCACATCGAAGTTCCCGCCGTACCCTACCAGGAATTGCGCGGCTCCGCCGCCGGGGCTACCTCCGCCGAAATAGCGCGCCGCGTCGCCCACGCGCGTGCGCGCCAAACCGACCGCGGATTCTACAACGCCCATATCCCCGCCCGCCAACTCCGAAAACTCTGCGCCCTGGATTCGACGGGCGAGCGAACCCTGGAAATGGCGGTGCGCCGCATGGGCCTCAGCGCCCGCTCCCACGACCGCATCCTCAAAGTCGCACGCACCGTCGCGGATCTGGATGCCGCGGACGCCGTCAGTTCGAAGCACCTCGCCGAAGCGGTGCAGTATCGCAGTCTCGATCGGACGTACTGGCAGTAAAACGGCCCATCGCGCACCCGGCGGAGAGCCCGCAGATTCCAGAAATGATCGTTTCGTGTTTGGAGTATACTAGCGAATCGTGCGACTGCAATTCTGCAAGGGCAGCCGTTTCTCATCCTTCAAACCGGCTACACGCAAGAGCTCTTTGACATGCCTCGCTTTTGTCAACCATTCATAACTGAGGATTCCAGCACCGCCTCGAACTCGTTGGGCGTGCGGTAACCCAGACTGCTGTGGGGCCGCTCGCCGTTGTACTCCTCACGCCACGCTCTGATCTTAGCCCTGGCATCCATCAGATTGTTGAACCAGGTGGCATTCAAGCACTCTGCTCGTAGCCTCCCGTTGAAACTCTCCACGCCATTCTACATCGGCTTGCCCGGCTGAATATGAATGAGCTAGCCAAACATCGGATCGGGCTTTGCCTCATAGCTTTACCTGATAGTGATCGCGCGGCTGAAACTGGTCGAGGTCGGAGGTATGACGCCATCGCAGACACGTCGGCGGAGTTGTGGAAGACCTCCGCAAAACGTACTACCTGTCGGTCAGTTCGATCAACGTGCAGGGTGGCGCGGATGTTCGCGCTGCGTTTGCCGCTGGGCCGAGGGGAATGACCAACCATGGCGTAGGAACCTGGCTCGACCGCGGCTTCAGTGGCAAGCAGTAGACGCGGGAACTTCGGGTTTTGTCGCAACGCTATCGGGGGGTCGAACGAATTCCTGAGATCGTCGATCCGCGTCCCAGATACTTGTCCCGGAAGGCTCCATCGCCTTCCGGAAACTGCTCATCCACCGATCGGATCAGCCGCGGAGACCGGAAAGGGGCACATTCCAAGTTGAGGGGTCGCCATTAACCTGTGAGAATATCTGGATTTTCCACACGGCCTCTGAAGGTCGTGGTGAGAAGGTACTTCGACCGGCTGTCACAGATATTCGCTAGCGCCCTTTGGATATCTTCGAACCAAAATGCACAAAGCAGTCGCGGCACAAAACTAAACCAACTTGAGGCAATGCATCCTTCGAGAGATCGCGCCTTACGAATGTAACGTTGGAGGCCTCAGCATTCCAGGGTTACTTCCCGCGACAAGTTGAAGATTGGCCGGCTTAGCAGGCCCGGCCCACCAATTTCCACATAAGCCGCGGAAGTCGGCTCAAGCGGAGAGTAATAAAGATTACTGTGGTTCTAAAGTGAGCGTGACCGCCCACTCTATCTAATTTGCCAGGGCCTTCCTGAGTAAAGCTGCCCATTCCCGGGCCTCCCGCGCGCCCTCCAGGCATTTCGCACAGCCTTCCAGGTGGCGAACGACTTCCGCGTTGCACACCGGCGTTCGGGCACCAAAACGGAGAACCTAACACCGCCTGCACCAAATGCTAAACTCGCTCTTGCCCGCTGGAGTTTCTTATGCGCTACTTGTTTGCAATTACTCTGTCGCTAAGTTTGTTCGGACAAGCCAGACGTGTCGACGATGCGCTGCTCAAGAATGGCGCAAGATTGGTGTCGGACGGCGACTGGCTGAGTTACGGGCTGACACCGGGCGAGACGCGGTTTAGTCCGCTCACTCAGATCGATGCGTCTAACGTGAAGCGCCTCGGCCTCATGTGGTCCTACGAAGTAGGGGACGGAGGCGGCGACCAGGAAGCCACGCCGCTGGTCTGGAATAACACGATTTTTGGGGTCACCAATTGGAGCATCGTGTTCGCCGTTGACGCACGAACCGGCAAGCAGAAATGGCGCTGGGATCCTGAAGTAAACCGCAAGCCAACCAGCGACAAAATGTGCTGTGGCGTAGTAAACCGTGGGCTGGCGCTGTATCACAACAAGGTTTATGTTCCCGCGAACGATGGACGGCTGATAGCGCTGGACGCAGACACGGGCAAGCCGGTTTGGGAAACCCGGGTCTCTTATACTCAGGACGAGCAGACACTGACCATCGCGCCGCGCATCGCGAAAGGAAAGGTAATCGTCGGCACGGCGGGGGGCGACCGCCCTACGCGCGGTTTTTTTGCCGCCTACGATGCGGACACGGGGCGTCAAGTCTGGAAGTTTTACACTGTTCCCGGCGATCCCGCCAAGGGCTTTGAGTCGGAGGCGATGCGCAAGGCCGCCGCGACTTGGGAAGGACAATGGTGGAAGCTCGGCGGAGGCGGTGCGGTTTGGGACGGCATATCTTACGACCCTGAAAGCGAACTGGTGTACGTTGGCACAGGCAATGCGGAGCCTTGGCCCTCGGCGCTTCGAACAAAGGATACCAGTACGGGCCGGGACAACCTGTATGTGGCCTCTATCGTGGCGGTGAACGTGGATACCGGGTTGCTCAAGTGGCATTACCAGATGGTCCCCGGCGACGAGTGGGATTACGACAGCGTGCAACAAATGATCCTCGCGGACATGAACATCAATGGCAAGATGCGCAAGGTCATTATGCAGGCCAACAAGAACGGTTTCTTCTATGTGCTGGACCGCATCACGGGCGAGTTTATTTCCGCGCAACCCTTTTCGCGGGTCACCTGGGCCAAGGGGATCGATGCGAAGACGGGACGGCCGATGATCAACACCGAGGTGAAGTACGGCCAGGATCCAACGCCCGTGTCGCCGGGGGGCGGGGGTGCGCACAACTGGTCGCCGATGTCTTACAATCCGCAAACCGGCTTGGTGTATGTTCCAAGCCGGGGTTGGGACACGTTCACTTATGCCGTGGATTACGATTTCAAACCCGACCCCTCGCGCGTAAACGGAGGACAAACGGGGCTGAGGCCCAACACGGCTGGATTGCCGCGTAAACCTGGCGGACCCGCCATTGGTCCGGAGCCGCTCGATGGCGGCAATGTCAGCACGTTGGTGGCGTATGACCCGGTGAAACAGGAGATCCGCTGGCGCGTGCCGGTGGGCAACAGTAGGTTCGGCGGCACGCTCAGCACCGCGAGCAATCTGCTGTTCCAAGTGGCGCCTGATGGCCGCTTGATTGCGTACTCGGCGGCCAAGGGCGAACAACTCTTGGAACTGCCCACCGGGTTACACAATGGCATGGGACCGCCGATCACGTTCGCCATCGATGGGAAGCAGTACATCGCGCTGATGGGCGGCTCGGGTGGTACGCAGAGTCAGGGCGTTACGAATCCGGGAGCCGTTACCACACAGATAAAGCCCCAATTGTTGGTATTCGGTCTCGACGGCAAGGCCGTGTTGCCCAACCAAGGTGCGGGGCCCGCCTCGGGCGCGGCGGATCCACACAACTAACTAAGACTGGCAAAGCTAGAGGAGACTCTCATGCGGCGTACGTTATCCACTCTACTGTTCGGGCTGGTTCTGGCTAGCTGTTCCCGCTCCACTCCGGAACCTGGCGCTGCGGTCGTTTATGAAGGTGCGCGCCTGATTGTGGGCGATGGCAGCGCGATTGAGGACTCGGCGTTCGTCGTCGAGAAGGGCGAATTCCGGGCTGTAGGGAAACGGGGCGCGGTGGAAGCTCCGGCTGGAGCGGCTCACGTCGATCTGAAAGGCAAGACTGTGATGCCCGCATTGGTGGACGCGCATGCTCATCTCGGCTGGACGCTGCTGAAAGAGAATCGTACTGACACGGATACGTACTCGCGCGAAAACCTCGCGGATCACCTGCGCCGCTACTCGTACTACGGGATCGCCGCGGTGCGGAATCTGGGTATCGATCCGGGTGAGACTGCGTACGAGATTCGGGCCCAGCAGATCCCGGGTGCGGCGCTTTTGCAGACCGCGGGGCGCGGCATCGCGATGCCGAACGCAGGTCCGGGTCAGGCTTATTGGAGACCGGTCGCCTACGGTGTGAGCACGGACGCCGAGGCGCGGGCCACAGTTCGAGAGCTGGCTGGGAAGAAAGTGGACATCGTCAAGATATGGGTGGACGATCGTGGCGGCACCGTTAAGAAGCTGACGCCAGCGCTCTATAGAATCATCATCGACGAGGCTCATAAAAACAACTTGCGTGTGGTAGCCCACATCTTCTATCTGGCAGACGCTAAGGATCTGGTGAAGGCAGGCATCGACGGGTTCGCCCACGGCGTCCGCGACATCGACGTCGACGATGAGTTCTTAGGGCTGATGAAGGCGCATCCCAATGTTTGGATGATCCCCAATCTGCCGGACCGGGGAACCAGCACGGGAGACCTGGAACTGGCCACAGAAAGCTTGCCTCCGGCGCAGATCCAGCGCATGCGCGAAAACCCCACCAAGCCGAATCTGGATCTCTATAATGTTCAAGCGGGCAATCTTGCGAAGGTCAATGCTGCGGGGGTAAAGATTGCGTTCGGTACCGATGCCGGCGTGGCCGTCGGCTGGACCGCGCATCAGGAACTCGCGGACATGGTGAACGCGGGAATGACTCCGTCGCAGGTGTTGGTAGCAGCCACGAAGACGGCCGCGGAGATCATGAGGCTGGACAAACTGGGGGCGGTAGCGGCCGGGAAGAGTGCGAACTTTCTTGTTCTGGACGCGAATCCACTGGACGATATCACTAATACGCGGCGCATTTCAACGGTGTACTTACAGGGCGCGGCCGTCGACCGCGGCGCGCTGAAGGCGGGCTTCACCGCGCCGTAGTCCGGAAATCGTTACTGCCGCAGCGCGAAGACGAATAGCGCGTGACCGGCCGCAATCGAAACGTACTGCCGTCCGTCGGCGCGGAAGGTCATGGGCCCGGAGGATACCGCACCACCGAGCCGTGTCTTCCACAATATGGAGCCATTGCGCGCATCCAAAGCATAGAAGTAGCCTTCTCTATTGCCCGTGAAGAGTAGGTCAGAGGCGGTGGTCAATATACCCGCACCGGTGACGTCGGTCATCTTAAACTCCCACTTGCGTTCTCCCGTATTCGGGTCCATCGCGACTACGGCGCCGTAACCGTTTTCGGTAGTCCACGTATTGATCAGCCCACGTTGCAGTGAAGGCACCGGCGAACGCGGAGCGCCGCCTGTATAGCGCTGGCCAGGGGTATACTCGGCGGGCATCTTTGAAACGTTCATGAAGTAGTCGGCCCAGGAGGAAATGTAGAACAATCCTGTGCGCGGGCTGTAGGAGGGCGAATACCAATTCGTGCCGCCCTGCACGCCTGGATAAACAATCGTGCCTTCCACGGTTGGACTGCTGTTGGGAGCGCGAATCGGACGTCCCTTTGAGTCGAGACCCGTTGCCCACGTCACTTTGGTGAACGGCCTGCCGGATAAGAACTCGCCGTTGGTTCGGTCGAGCACATAGAAGAACCCGTTGCGATTTGCCCACATCATCAACTTGCGGGGTGTTCCTCGCCAGTTGGCATCCACAAGCACAGGCACCTGTACCGCGTCGTAGTCGAATTCGTCGTGCGGCGTGAACTGAAAATACCATTTCAACTTGCCCGTGTCGGGGTCCAGAGCCACTACACAATCGCTGTAAAGGTTGTCGCCTGCGCGGTTGTCCGCGTTCCAATCCGCACCCGGATTGCCGGTGCCCCAGTAAACCAGGTTCAGAGCAGGATCGTAGGAACCGGTAATCCAAACGGAACCGCCTCCGTACTTCCAGGAATCGCCTTGCCATGTCTGGTTGCCTGGTTCGCCGGCGGCAGGGATCGTATAGAAGCGCCAGAGTTCCCTGCCCGAGGCAGCATCAAACGCGGCGATATATCCTCGGATGCCGTATTCGGCTCCCGCCACGCCGACGATGACCTTGTCTTTTACCACCAGTGGGGCATGGGTGAGCGAGTAGCCGACTTTCGGATCGCCCACTTGCACGTTCCACAACGGGCGTCCACTCTTGGAATCGATCGCCACCAAATGCGCGTCGATCGTGCCCATGTAGAGCGTTTCACCGAGGATCGCCAAACCGCGGTTCACCGATCCGCAGCAGACGCGGGCGTCGGGCGATATCCGGTAGTCGTAGACCCAGAAGATGGCCCCGGTCTTAGCATCCAGAGCCACCACGTTGTTGGGCGCCTCGGTGACATACATGATGCCATCGACCACCAGCGGGGTCGCCTCAAACTTCTCGAGCGATCGCGCCTGGTATACCCACTGCAGTTCGAGATTCTTGGCGTTTCCGGGAGCGATCTCGCTGAGGGTGCTGTAGCGTTGCGAGGAATAGTTACCGGAATAGGTCAGCCAATTCTGTGGCTCCTGATTGGCGCGGATTAGGCGCTCCGGGGTGACGGACTGAGCCGCAAGGCTAAAAGCGAGAGCGGAGATCGATAGCAGCACACGTGTCATTGATTCACCTTCATTCCCCTTTTAGGGAGAGTAGATACGTGACCATGTCGGTCATTTCGGCGGCGGTGAACTTGCCCTGAAAGGAAGGCATGGAGGTTGTGTTTAGTAGGATCAGCTCGCGCAAGTCCGATTTGAGATACGAGATCATGCGTTGGTCGAGATCGATGATCTGAATGGTGTGGGTATCTTCGTTCAATCGACGGCCGGAGATGGTGGTTCCTTGGCGGGTGACTAGGCGGACCGCTTTGTGTTCCGGCAAGACCGATTCCGCAGGTACGACAAGCGAGCGCTCGAGGTACGCGGCAGTCCGAATTGCGCCCACTTCACTTAAATCCGGAGCAATGCGCGAGCCGATACCTCGGACGCGATGGCACGAGGCGCATCCACCTTTCCCTTCGAACAACGCTTTTCCGCGCGCGGCATCGCCGCTGCCAACCGCGCTCATGGCAGACTGCATCGACCGCAGGTAGGCGACCATGGCGAATCTGGCTCCATCGTTGACGGCGGTCGGGGGCATCGCTGTGCCGGGGATTCCGCTGGCGATGATGCGAAACAGGTCGTCGTCGGAAGTAGCGCGCTTAAACTGGCCGCGCTGGAAGTTCACGCCGGGTATCGACGCTCCCTCCGGACCATGACAGGCGTAGCAGTTGGTTCGGTAGAGCCGGGAACCGTTCTCGACATCGGAGGAAAGATACTGTCGCTGGGCGACCAGAGGAAACAGTGTAAGGATGGTAATCAAAATGGGTTTCAAGAGAGCTCCTGCGAATTCAATTCACATTAGCGGGCAGCCGGTACGCCACAAACTCACCCGAATATCCGCCGCCGCTGATCGCCACAACGATGTACTGCCGGCCGTTGAACATATAGGTCATAGGCGTTCCGCTCTGCGGAGCTGCCATGAAGACGGCGCCCATCTCGCGGCCAGTCGCCTTGTCGTAGGCGCGCAGCATGGCGCCCTTTTGTCCTTGCGGATTCGTGAACGTGCCAGCTTCGCCCGCGATTGCAAGCGTCTTGGTCACGAGTACTCCGAAGTTGCCTGCACGCCCTGTGCGCGGGATCGTGAGTCCCTTGAGGGCGGCGTGATTGCGAATTTCGTCGGGCGTCTCGCCGTGTGCCACCTGCCACACGATCTCCCCGCGATCCATGTTGATCGCCGTGATGCTTCCGTAAGGAGGCTTAATAATGGGCAGTCCGTCAATCACCAAGCTGCCTGCCGCGAGCTCCGCCGCGGGTCCACCGGAAGGCCGGTCTGCGTCCGCTTCCGCGCCTGCGCCGCCGGAACGCCTTGCTCCTGTCAATGCGGAACCCTGCACAAAGTTCATGTCTGAAACATCGGGGGGAGGGGGAACCAGCCCCATCACGCTGACGGACCGCTGCGACGGAGCGTAGAGAATGTGCGTTTCCGGATCGTACGATCCGCCTTGCCAGTTGGTGCCACCCGACGTGGCTGCCAGAGCGAGCGTTGCCAGTGGACCATCGATCTTACTCAGCACCGGGGGCGTGAAGATGGGTCCGATACGATACCGCGCGACTCGCTTCTCCGCCTCCGCGCGTAGCGCCGGCGTCCAATCGATTAAGTCGTCGAGGGACAAACCTTGGCGGTCGTAGGCGGGCGGCTTGCTGGGGTATGGCTGCGTCGGCGAATACCACTCGCCCGGCACCTCGCCGTTGGGGACCGGCCGCTCATTGATGGGCCACACGGGTTCGCCGGTTTCGCGATTCAATACATATACCCAGGCTTGTTTCGTGGGTTGTGCGACCGCTTTGATAGCTCGCCCGTTGACCGTGATGTCGATCAGGATGGGGGCGCACGGAATATCGAAATCCCAGATGCCGTGATGCACCAGCTGGTAGTGCCAGCGCCGAGCGCCGGTTTCCAGGTCCACTGCGACCAGGCTTTCGCCGAACAGATTATTGCCGGGCCGGTGGCCTCCATAATAGTCGCCAGTGGGGAGTTCGATGGGTAAATAGGCCAGGCCAAGTTGTTCGTCCACAGAGATTTGTCCCCACGAACCGGCATTGCCTGTGAAACCCGCAGAATCGTTTTCCCAGGTATTGAATCCGGCCTCACCGGGCCGTGGAATCGTATGGAAGATCCACAATCGTTTGCCGGTCTTTACATCGAATCCACGCACAAAGCCGCGTACGTTGTTGCGCACGCGCGGGACACCGCCGGACCTGTGTGCGGCTCCGACAATCACAACGTTGCGTGCGACCACGGGTGTGGAATGCAGACCCACCTCGCCAGTGACCAAATCCATTGCCTGATCGTCATCGAGCTTCAAGTCTACGATCCCGTCGATACCGAATCCAGAGACGCGCGCGCCCGTCTTCGCATCCAGCGCAATTAGACGATAGCCAGGGGTTACATAGAGGATGCGTTCCTGGGTGCCATCGGTCCAGTAGGCGAGGCCCCGACCGGAAAGCTGTCGCGGGGCGTTCGCCCCTCTCTCGCCCTCGTCTTCGGAGTGGATCCATTTCAGCTCACCGGTTGTAGCGTTGAGCGCGATAACAGCTCTCCGGGTACCACCTGTGGAATAGAGCATTCCATTCACCATCAACGGCGTCGCTTCCAATTGGCCTTCACGGCTAGGACCCAGATTGTCTGTCTTGAACCGCCATGCGATCTGTAGGCGATTGAAGTTGGTAGCGGTTATTTGGTCGAGCGGCGAGTAGTGCGTGTTGGCGAGGTCGGCTCCATAGTGTTGCCATTCCCCGCTCTTGACACTGGTCTGCGCCGCCAGCCACGCGGCTAGCAATAAGACTACGGACGCCGTCAGACCGGCCCATCTCATGAAACGAACGAGCTCCGCATGCCGCTCCTCCTCACCGAGCCGGGGAATCGAGGTTCTGCGAGAAGAACGGCAGCATCTTGGTTTCGAACCGCTCCCGCACTCGATTGGTGTGATCGCCTTCGTAGGTCTCATAGACACGCTTCACGCCGAGCGGGATGAGCGATGTGGCCATGTCGCGGTGTCCGCCGATCAGGCCGTCCTGGTGACCTACATCCAGCATAATGGCCTTGTACATCTTAAGGTTCGTCCAGTATTGATCCACCATAGCGAGCGGGGAGTTCGCATGCCACTCGGGTCCGATGTCGGCGTGGTATTCGCCACCGGTCTTGCCAGTCATGGAATTCGGGTTGTTCATCAGGCAGCAGGAACTCATCGGATATCGTCCGCAAAGGCCGCAGTAGACAACGTGATCGTCAGCAGAACGGCAGTGGCTTGTTTCATCGATTCCTTTTGGGAGTAGATTTGGCGCGTCGGAAGTATATCAAACCTGCGTGGCCTGTGCCTGGCCTCAATAAGGGGCCTCAATAAGAGCCTCAATAAGAGCCTCAATAAGAGCCTCAATAAGAGCACCTCAATAAGAGCAGAAACGCCCACGGTGCCCTGCGGGTGATGCCGGCCCTACAAGGATTAGAGGGGATCGCGTGGGGAAGCTCCCCTTCGATTAAAACTTTCTCGGTTTGGAGTTGTTTGCTTCTTTGTTGAACGCCCCGACACCCGCGGCCCAATCGACGCAGCAACGGCCTGCTTTTATGGGTGCCTGTGCAAATCTGGCGTGTGAAATCGAGTACGATCGGTCCTGCAACAACGCCATGATTCGGCGAACGTGCTGCACGTGGCCCAGGTGAATCTCATTCTGCCCACCATTCCTCGAAGGTGCGTAGCGGGCTTCAGCCTAACGGGTCGTATACCCCGAATCACCAGATGCATGTCCTGGCGGCGACGCTAAAGGGGTTTATGGACGGTAGGACCAAACGTACCAGATCGGGTTAACGGACTGGAGAGAGTGCTCTCCTTCCGTTTTTCCGATCGAGTGTTCGGATATCGCCGGAAGCGAGAGGCTGTTGGATCGAATCTCGGGACCGCGAAGTGGAAACGAAACACCGGCCAGGGTTCTTCGGCGCGCCAGGAGAAATCCCACAGACAGCTTCCGGATTACCGACTATCCAGGACTAATCCAAACTCATGTAAACACTAACGACCCAGAATTCCAGTCTACGCCTTGGTCAAGGCTTCGGCAGCATCTTCGCATTCCATGCAAGAAACTCTTTGCGCAATTTGCAGGTCGGCGTGCTCGCCCGGATCATTCACCAAATCGATTAGAGGTTCGTGATTTTCCTCTTTCAAATACTTCCAGCGCCCCCTGCGCATTGCGTGTTTATTTTGTTACGAAAGAAAAGTTGCCGGTCATAGGCAGCGCGGATTCCTGAACAAACGG
The DNA here is from genome assembly GCA_039931205.1 of Acidobacteriota bacterium. Lineage (GTDB taxonomy): Bacteria > Acidobacteriota > Terriglobia > Bryobacterales > Bryobacteraceae > Palsa-187. Next base: position 6,364 of record JBDTSJ010000033.1, on the reverse strand, counting down.
GCATTAAGTTATCGCCTTCAGCGGGATATGACGGGTCAGCAGCCAGTGTTAGTGGCCGCAAGAATTGTGGCTGTCCAGCCATGGTTATGGCGGCCTGTTCGGTGACTTTGCCTGCAGCGATCACCCCAGGCCAGCGCACCATGGCAGGCACCCGAAGAGCCAACTAAATGAGTAACGTTCGCCGCTACTAGTGAAATCACCAGCGTATCGCGGTCGACCTTATTCTTCTTCAGAGCGTTTAGTACGCGCCCGATTCCGGCGTCCATACTATGGTTGCGTAGCTATCGAGTGATCCGTCCGTCCGCCATGGGGCCGCCGCCGTGCCTTCCCCACAGGTCCACCCCTCCTAAATCGTCCGCGCGATGGGTGAAATAGTCCGCCGCACCACTCAAGATACCTAAGAACTCCAACCATGGGCGATTCTGGCCGTATTCGAGCTCCCACCTAAGTGCCACTTCACCACCAGCGAGGTGCTGTAGCCGTTGTTTTTCGGCAACGATTCGATCATCGGGTGATCGGGTGGCAAGCCAATCGTGGCCAGACGCTCGGACGTTTGCAGAGGGTCACGGAGTCCGACGTCTAACCGCTGCGGATAACGCCAGGTGTGGAACGCACACCGTGTCGGAGTGCACACGGGTGCGGCGGCGCGAAGTTATCAAGCACGGGTGTTTTGTAGTCAGGGCGACCGTAGCAACTCAGATCGCCGTAGCCAAGGTTGTCGGCCAGACTAACAAACATTTGACCGAGATTTTGGCGGAGCGCCCATCAGGCCTGATGCGGCGAACGCGCCGGCGCCGGCAGCGCCGACGACCTCCGGCGCGTGACTGTTTTCTCCATCTCCATCTGCTCGCCGACCCATTACAACAGGGAGGCTCTTGCTCGCTTGCCAATCGCCGTAGAATGCTGCGCAGGAAGTCATTCTGGAGGGTTGAGGGGCAATCCGGAAACTATGCAGCCAGAAGTCCACTCGCAGGAAGTTACGCCGGACAGATCACCCCGTGAAACGCCGTTCCCATCACGGGACTTCGTAGAATCTTGGCTACCTGGAGGCCGACAATACAGGCGCTATCACCAATAGTATGCCGTTAATGGTGGTCGATCAGCCAACGTCCCGGAACCGGACTTCTGGATAACAAATTCAGCGACGGCGGCGGCCCGAGAAGCTTCTCGTCGTTGTCGGCTTCGGCCCGTCGCCCGGCGGAAGCTGGCTGGTACCCATCGAAGCCAGAAAAGCCTGCACGTCCGTCACGAGCCCGATGGGCCGCGGCAGCGACGGCAGTTCGCGATATTGCACCTGAATCTCCAGTGCGCGCTCATAGTTGCGCACTTCGGAGCGTTGGAGCGGAGTCACAAAGGTCCACGAGGCGCCACGTGCGCCGGCGCGGCCCGTGCGTCCGACGCGATGAATGAAGTTTTCCGCCTCCTGCGGCAAATCGTAGTTCACAACATGCGCGATGTCATCCACATGAATTCCGCGCGCCGCCACATCGGTGGCGACCAGTACACGGTAAACACCGTCTTTGAAACCCTGCAGCGCTTCATTCCGCTGGCTCTGTGAGCGGTCGCCGTGGATCGCGGCCACCTTGTGTTTCCCGCGCTCCAGAAATTTCGCGAGCCTGTCGGCGCCCTCTTTAGTGGCCACGAAGACGAGCAAAGAACCCTTCTCGGTCTTCAGCAGATGCTCGAGGAGATCAAACTTGGAGCCCTGAGCGACTTCGTAGCAGAAGAGATCGATCCGAGCGGCGGTTTGTACGCACGCCTCTACCGCGATCCACACGGGATCGCGCACGTAACTTGAGACCAGACCCGCCACAGATTGCTCCATCGTCGCTGAGAAAAGCATCGTGTGGCGTTTCGACGGAAGCTTGTCGAGGATGATGCGCAGAGAGGGCAGGAAGCCCATATCGAGCATCCGGTCAGCCTCGTCGAGAACCACAGTGGCGGCGCCGGAAAGATCGATCAGCCGCCGTTCCAGATAGTCGCAGAGACGGCCCGGCGTCGCGATCACCACTTCGGCCCCGGCCTGGATATCGCCCAACTGTTTGGTCTCGCTCATGCCGCCCACAACCACGGCAGTGCGAATGCGCATGCCGTGGGCGAGTTGCCGGAATGCCGCCTCGATCTGAATGGCAAGTTCGCGTGTGGGGCTGAGGATCAGGACTTTGATTGTTTTGGTGCGGGGAACCGACGCGAGAGCTTCAATCACCGGAATCGAGAACGCTAGCGTCTTGCCTGTGCCGGTCTGCGCGGTGGCCACGACGTCGCGGCCTTCCATGAGTGGCGGAATGGCTTGGGCCTGGACGGGCGTTGGAGTGACGAATTCGTTCTTGGCGAGGTTGTTCCGCAAGGCGGAGCAAAGATTGAGTTCGGAAAAATGCTGCATCAAGTGTGTTCGGTTTATCCTGCGACAAATCGGAACTTCATCAGCTTTCAGAATAGCAGCGTTAGAGCAGGCCATTGAAAACAAGGGGGTCCTATCGCCATTCATTGACACCGTAGACGCTGATGTTTTGTATTTTTAATCTACAGTCGTTCCCCAAGCTGTACGTCGCCCGGCGCTCGCGGTTCAGGTTTTCATCCATTGCTATGCAACAAATCACGTGACTCACGCAGAATCCGGTAGTAGATTGATTCATAGAAACGAAAAACCTCAGCAATCAAGCGGATTTGATGGAGGCCATCCGATATTCTTCTGACCCGATGGTGTGCTTGGAGACTGTTTCCAAAGCGAAGTGGTCCAAAGGCCCGGAGTGTCCTCAGTGCGCTTCTAAGTTTCTCAAGACGCGCCGTATGTGGACGTGCTTGGGGTGCTGCAAACAGTTCTCCGTCAAGGTCGGTACGATCTTCGAGAACTCCGCTATCGGTCTGGACAGATGGCTTACCGCCATGTGGCTGCTTGCCAACTGCAAAAACGGGATTAGTTCCTACGAATTGGCTCGGGACGTCAAAGTCTCGCAGCGTAGCGCGTGGTTTATGCTTGAGCGCATTCGGCATGCGATGCACACGGGTAGCATCAACAAGATGACTGGGACTGTTCAGGCTGACGAGACTTTCATCGGCGGTAAGGCTCGCTTCATACACGCCCACCAACGGGAACAAGAGATCCGTGGTTGCGGTCCCATGGGCAAGGCGATTGTGTTGGTCCGCGTGCGATCGAGGAGCTTGCCCAGATTCTTCTTGAGAATAGGTGCAGCGTGGACGTCATAGCAAGTCGGATACGCCTGGCGTAGGTGTCGGCGGTAGTGATCGCCAAAATCAGCTTCGGACAAGTGCCGCACCCGATACACGATGTACTGCGTGCCATCGACCACCGAAGCGTCCAACGTCGCGACGCCTTTATGGTGTCCGATGCTGACGATATGAGAGATTCCGAGCACAGCACGGCTGGGCGAAAGCGGTCTCCCGTGTAGACCTCCATGCCCGATACCGCGATCGCCGGGCGAAATTCGCCAAGGTCCGGACGGCTTGCTTTACGTGCTGATGGACGAGGAGAACGCCGCGCTGCTGCGGCTGGAGCCGGCGAACTAGGTAGATGGCCGCGTATCGGGGTCGAACTATTTCTTCAAAACCGCGTGCCAGTTCAGAACGATAGTGAAGGGCGCGTCGGCAGCGTCCTTAGCCCCGGCGGTCGGGAACAGAAACCGGGCACCGTCGGCGCTGACATCCCAGGCCGAGCCCCCAACCACAGTGGGCTCAAACAATAGTTTGGGAACTTCCGCTTTGAACACAGCCCCGCTTGCGGCGACGCTGGCTGCCAATACCTGTCCCGCTGGTGACAGAAAAAACAGCTCCTTGCCGTCTCTGGACCAGCGCGGTTGGCGTCCCCCGGCTCGTGAAATCAACCATTTCCCACCACCTCCGTCGGGATTTGGAAACTGCCTTACGTAGACCTCGGGTGTGCCGGATTCATGGCCCACGTATGCGATCCAGTGGCCATCTGGCGAAAAGCGTCCCTCGGACTCATCAAACTCCAGCGTTCGTACCAAGGGCGCCGGCTTGCGTTCAGTTGCGGACGGATCCATGGGCAGCACCCACAAAGTGCGGCGACCTTTCGCGTCGAGGTCAAAGTAGCCGCTACGGCTGGACGAGAATGCGACCCGCGTTCCATCCGGGGACCAAGCAGCATATCTGTCAACGCCAGTTCTCGAAGATGTAAGCTGCGTCTTTGCGCTTTGTGCAGACGTTACCAACCAGATGTTGGAACCATCGCCGGTAAACCGCTCAGCCGCGGCCTGTGACCCGTCTGGCGAAAACGCAATCGTGTTGGTTCCGTAGCCCGACTCGCTGGACTTGCTCAGCACCTTTCCTTGACGGTCGAACCACACAAGCCGGGCACTTTCGGCGCTGCCCGTGCGGTAAACCAAGGCTCCCGACTTGGACGCCGAAAACTGACCGATCCCACGAAAGTTGGACACGCTGTCGGCTACCGGAACCGAATCGCTTGACAACTCCAAACGGGCTAGATCAAGAGATTGCGCGAAGAGTGTGCCCCCGCGCAGGGACACGATCTGACCAGACTTTCCGTCCGCGGACGGTGCGAACTCTATGTTGTAGTCGTTAGCGAGCAAGCGCTTGGGTGTTTGCTCGCCGGGCTTTTCGTCGAGGGATCCCACATAGATACCGGTGGATTCGGAACTGCCCATACGCGCGTAGAGGAAATGCCGCCCATCGGGCAGGAACACGGGGCTATGGTGATATAGTTCCTTTCGTGCGAGGTCAATCGCGGTAACCGGCGTGGCTGTGCCACCCTCGGATGAAACCTGCATGATTGGGGCCGGGCCACCCGTACCGTTTCCAAATAGGATCACGCCGTCGCGGTTCCACGTGCCGCCCACAGGAGTTCCGGGTACGGTGCAAAGCGTTTGTGGCGGGCCTCCAGCGACGTCAATTTTTTTAAGTTTCTTAGCGCTGTTAAACACCACGAACCTGCTGTCATAGGACCAGAAGATTGGCACATTCGGATTCACTTCCGTCGCCGGTAAGGGCCGCGCTTCCAGCGCATCCAGGGAGCGTACCCACAGCCGCACTACGCCATCATTCCCGGCCGCTTGATACGCCAGCTTGGTGCCGTCGGGCGACAGAGCAAACCTGAATGAGGAAGCCATGGAAACGTTTTCGGGCGCAAGTTGGAAACGCACGGTCTTCGCCGGTTCGGGCACTGCCCGCCAGGACTCCCATACGGTTGCACCGAGCGCTACCGCGACGACCGCCAATACACCGCCTGCCGCCCACGCGGCTCTGTTGGGTCGCCCAACCGCTTGCATGGGGTTGACCGTGCCACTCTTCGGATCGGCCAGATACTTCTGGATTGTGATGCGTGCTTCTCCAATCCATTGCAGCCGGGATTTGATATCGCGTTCCAGGCAACGCTGCAGCAGGTCGCGAATCGGAGCGGGAGTGGTCTTTGGGAGCTTGGTGAAATCGATGGGAGAGTTGATGACGTTGGCCAGCGTATGTGCGACGGTATCTGCGCGGAACAGAGGCTTGCCCGTAAGCAGTTGCCATAGTACGACGCCGTAGCTCCAGATATCGGCGCGGCGATCGAACGGAGCGCCGGCCGCTTGCTCGGGAGCCATGTAGGCGGCGCTACCCATGATGATTCCGGCCTTGGTCAGCTCCATGGTCATCGTGGAGGCCTCGGAGTCCTGGGCCACGCCCGGGGGCGTGACGAAGGCGAGTCCGAAGTCCAGTACTTTGATCACTCCCGCAGCCGTCACCATGATGTTTGCCGGCTTCAGGTCGCGATGCGTGATGCCCTTTTCGTGCGCGGCCTCCAGCGCTTCCGCGACTTGCCTGGCGTAATCGAGGGCCGTGTCTGTTGGGAGAGGGGATTTGAGCGTCGCGCCCTCTATCAGCTCCATCGCGATTGCGACGCCATCCGCGGATTCTTCGAGGCTGTAGATCGTTCCGATGTTGGGGTGGTTGAGCGATGCGAGAACCTTGGCTTCGCGTTTAAAGCGAGCAAGGCGTTCCGGATCGTGCTCCAGGGAGTGCGGCAGAATCTTGATAGCGACATCGCGATCGAGCTTGGTATCTCTAGCTCGATACACTTCGCCCATGCCACCCTTTCCGAGATGACCAGTGATCTCGTACGGACCCACTCGAGTTCCGACAGTCAATAGCATGGGTTAGTAGATTCTAACTCATCCAGGTTCGTCTAGGATTCGGAATGGCGGGATCGCGCAGGTTTCAACGAACACCCTGATTTGATTCCCGCAGTGAACCTACTGATGCACTGAGAATCCGGACGGCGAAGCAGCCTCGAGATTGATTTGTTCTCCGGTGATGGGGTGGTGGAATTTCAGATATTGGGCGTGCAGAAAATATCCTCCATCGCCGGGGAGGCCGGGGAGATTTTCAAGAG
>JBDTSJ010000032.1:0-41698 GCA_039931205.1 Acidobacteriota bacterium | reverse complement strand
ATAGGAACTTTCTACTTTGCCCAATTAGGAACTTCTCACTTTGCCGCGACATGATCCATTCCCTATCCTGTAATCCACGCTCCGCTAGGGTACAATCATTCGACGTAATATGCCCTTGAAACTCGGAACCCGAATAGGTCTGTACGAAATTACCGGCCCGCTCGGCAAAGGCGGAATGGGCGAGGTATATCGCGCCAAGGACACCAAGCTCGACCGCGAAATCGCCGTCAAAGTCCTGCCCAACTCCCTTGCTCGTGACCACGACCGCCTTGCTCGCTTTGAGCGCGAGGCGAAAGTCCTCGCGTCGCTGAACCACCCCAACATTGCCACCATCTACAGCCTGGAAGAATCTCCCGAAGGCCAGGCGATTGCGATGGAGCTGGTGGACGGCACGACGCTCCAGTCGCCGCAACCGTTGGACACCGCGCTCAACTACGCCAAACAAATCGCTGAGGCGCTCGAAGCCGCCCACGACAAAGGCATCACCCATCGCGACCTGAAACCCGCCAACATTATGATTACCCCGGGGGGGCTGGTGAAGGTTCTCGACTTTGGACTTGCAGCCGTCGCGCGTCCCGACGCCGGTCAGGGAGCAGACTCGCCTACCCTCACCCTGGGCATGACCGAAGCAGGCATGATCATGGGCACTGCCGCTTACATGGCACCGGAGCAGGCCACCGGTAGCCCGGTCGACAAACGTGCCGATATTTGGAGCTTTGGCGTTGTCCTGTGGCAGATGCTGACGGGCAAACATCTGTTCAGCGGCGATACTACCGCGCATATCCTCGCGCACGTGATCACCAAGTCGATCGACTTCGCAGCCCTACCGGACACAACACCCGCGCCGATTCGCGAGCTACTGAAGCGCTGCCTCGATCGCGACGTGAGAACGCGACTCCAAGTCATCAGCGAAGCCCGCATCACCATTCAGAAGTATCTTGCGGACCCCAAGAGCGCAACCGACGCTCCCGCACAGACTGCGGGACTGCCCCACCAAACCCACAAGCTTCCTTGGGCATTAGCGGGAGTGCTGGGGATTGTGGCGCTGGGGGCGGTGGTGTGGGCGATGCGCGCCCCGTCCGCTTCCGGCACCACGCGCCTTGGCTCCGCGAGCCTTATTATGGATCTCACCCCGGTCGAGACGTTGGGGCTGCCGGGCCAAAATGCGTCGGGCCGCACCTTGTTTGCGATTTCACCCGACGGCTCCACCGTGATCTTCGTGGGAGCCGTGGACGGCAAGAGCATGCTCTACCGCCGTCCCATTGCCGAAGCGGCTGCCACCGCCATCGCCGGAACGGAAGGGGCCGAGTATCCATTCTTCTCCCCGGACGGGCTATGGGTTGGGTTTGCCGCCCAGGCGAGACCGACGGAACGAAAGCTCAGGAAGGTCGCTCTGAGCGGCGGTCCGCCCATCGACCTCTGTGCTCTCAATGGCCGACCCTGGGGAGCTAGTTGGGGATCGGCTGGTGTGATCGTCTTTGGGGATTCAGGCAGTCTCCGTACGGTCTCGGATTCCGGCGGCACACCGGCTACCCTGGTGGAGCGTTCCCAGTCGGCTCTGATTTCCCCCGCCATGCTGCCCGACGGGCAAACCGTGCTGTTTACGGTACAGCCCTCCAGCTATAACTGGGAAGAAGCGCATGTGGACTCCATCCACATCGCAACCAAGCAACGCAAGACCTTGCTGACCAACGCCATGGACGCGCGTTACTCCCCCACCGGGCACCTAGTCTTCATGCGCAACGCAGCCTTGCTGGCCGTGGCGTTCGATGCCGCCCAAGTGGAGGTTTCCGGTTCCCCCATTCCACTTCTGGCCGGCATCCTGCAGGCGGTCAATGCTGGGAATAGCGCCAACGAGACGGGGATGGGTCAATTCTCCCTATCGGGTTCCGGGACATTGCTGTACGCCTCCGGTGGAATCTATCCCACCCCGGTTTCCAGTCTGGTGCGGGTGGATCGAACTGGCAAAGAGACAAAGCTGGCTGATGTCAAAGGGTCCCTGTATGGGTTGCGTGTCTCTCCGGATGGTTCCCGCGTGGTCGCGTATAAGACCAACGACGGTTCACGCGCGGTGGATCTGTGGTCTTACGAATTGCCGTCAGGAAGTGCCACGCGCCTCACCTCTACTGGCGAGTCCCTTTTCCCGCTGTTTTCGCCGGATGGCAAGAGCATCACCTATTACCTAGATCGCAAGAATCCGGGGATATACTCGCTGCCAACCGATGGCGGCTCCACGCCCAATTTGATTGCCGCACAGGGAAAAGACGAGCGTGTTATGTGGCCGGCGTCCTGGTCACCGGACGGTAAGTGGCTGGCCTATCTGCAGTCCGTAGGGAATGTGCGTCAGTTGTTCGTGCGGCCCATGCAGCCTCCCGGCGAGGCGAAAGCGTTCGCGGCATCCACCTTCAACGTACAGGACGCTGGATTTTCTCCGGATGGCCGTTGGATCGCCTACAGATCGAACGAATCCGGCGCCGACGAGGTGTACGTGCAGGCGTTTCCGGGCCCCGGCGCAAAGCATCCCATTTCGCTCCGCGGCGGCACGAATCCGGCTTGGTCGCGCAACGGCCGGGAGCTGTTCTATCTTCAGTCCGTGCCAGCCAGTAATACGCGGACGGTGAACGCGGTAGAGATTTCCAGCCAGGACGGCTCCCGCGTGGGCGCGCCGCGCGTTCTGTTTGAGGGCCCTTACCAGAGTTCCACGCCGCTGCGGAGCTACGACATGACCTCCGATGGCCAGTTCATCATGATGCGCGTGGGGGAAGAGCCGGATCAGAAGGTGACCAAGCTCAACGTGGTGCTGGGTTGGGCGGAGGAGTTGAAGCGCAGGGTCCCCAGTTCGACGCCCGCCCGGTGATGCTCCGCCTGAGGACAATCCTAGCGAGCACCATTCATCGCACGGGTCCCTTTCAAAAGACTGCCTGCAAGTGAGTTGTACAGATAACTCCTGGATGGTCGGCTATCTGGAAGTTGGATTTTTTCAGCGCCTCCGCTGTGCGCCCAACCCATCAAATGAGAAAGTAAGTGACGGTTACGCCGTGATACGTTCCCGATCCTGTCGTCCACCCTTCCACACGATACAATCGATGCGAGCCTCTATGCCCCTGACTCTAGGCACCCGCCTCGGCCCCTACGAAATCACTGGCCCCTTGGGCAAAGGCGGTATGGGCGAAGTCTATCGAGCCAAAGACACCAAGCTAGACCGCGAAGTTGCAATCAAGGTTCTGCCCAGCTCGGTGGCTCGCGACCCGGAACGGTTGGCCCGCTTTGAGCGCGAGGCTAAAGTGCTCGCGTCGCTGAATCATCCCAACATCGCGACCATCTACAGCCTCGAAGAATCGCCCGAGGGTAAAGCGATCGCGATGGAGCTGGTGGACGGCACCACGCTCAAAGCCCCGCTCCCCCTCGACACCGCACTCAACTACGCCAGGCAAATCGCGGAAGCACTAGAAGCGGCTCACGATAAGGGCGTAACGCATCGAGACCTCAAGCCCGCGAATATCATGGTCACGCCAGCGGGGCTCGTCAAAATTCTCGACTTTGGACTCGCAGCCATCGCTCGTCCGGATGCAGGTCGTGGAGAAGACTCGCCTACATTAACGATGGGAATGACCGACGCCGGCGTGATCATGGGCACTGCGGCTTACATGGCTCCCGAGCAAGCGGTGGGGAGTGCGGTTGACCGGCGCGCGGACATTTGGAGTTTTGGCGTGGTGCTGTGGCAGATGCTCACGGGCAAGCAGCTATTCTCTGGAGACACGACGGCACACATTCTGGCGAGTGTGATCAAAGATCCCATCGACTTTGCGAATTTCCCCGAAACAACACCCGCCTCGATTCGCGAACTGCTAAAGCGCTGCCTCGACCGCGATGTCAAGACCCGACTCCAGGTCATCAGCGAAGCTCGCATTGCAGTCCAGTGGGCCATCGCCAACCCCACGACCACTCCAGACCTCACGTCCGTTCCGAGCCGCGAGCGCAGCCCCTACATCCCCTGGGCCATCGTCGCAGTTTTCGCGATCATCGCTGCTGCCGCCCTATGGGGCTGGCTCAAGCCGAAGCCTGCGGAAACCAAGAGCCTGATCCGCTTCTCGGTCCCGCGCACCGATCAGGGTAACGCGCCCGGCCTCTCCCGAGATGGCTCACGTATTGCTTACACCAGCGGCCCTACACGCCAGATCAACATCTTGAGCTGGGACCAAGCCGAACCTAGGGCGATCCCAGGAACCCAAGGAGCCTTCCCACCGGAGTTTTCCCCGGACGGCGAATCGCTCGCCTTTGTCGCAGCCGACGAAGCGAATAGGGCATTCCTCAAGAAAGTGACGTTAGCCGGTCAGGTTCAGATGTTGGCAGACGTGTCCGGCGGCGCCTACCGCCACCCCTTTTGGGGAGCCGACGGGAACATCTGGATGGCCACGGCACAGGGTATCGCGCGAATCCCCGCGACTGGGGGAAAATTTGAAGTCATTTTGCCCCCCACCCTGGGTGCAGGAACGCCAGCCCTCCCCCAATTGCTGCCAGGAGGGAAGGGTGTGCTGTTTTCGCTCCAGTCCAGGAACGGTATTCGCGTCTTGGCGTTGGATTTGGACAGCCACAAGCAGACGGTCCTGCTGGAAGACGCGGGTATCGGGCGTTTCTTACCGGTCGCGCCGGATAGCGAGAGGGGATACATCCTTTATAACCGAGGTGGATCGCTGTGGGCCGTGCCTTTCGACTCGGCCAAGCTCCAGACCATCGGCGCGGCTGTCCCCGTTCAGGAGGGACTCGCCGGTGGGGCTGCCGGGTTGGGAGTGTCCGCAGCAGGAGCTATTGCATACACACCTGGAGCAGGTGACGACGGGCTTCAGGAACCGGTTTTGGTGAGTCGTGACGGGAAGGCCCAGAGCCTGGGAGCCCCGCCACGGATCTACGGTCTTCCCAAGCTGTCCCCATCTGCGGACCGAGTCGCGCTCGAAGTCCGGACCTCGATCTTTGCGGCGGCGTCGAAAGCGGACGCTTGGATCTTCGACATCACCCGGCGGACGCTGAACAAGGCAACTTTTGGCGGAGACTCCAAATCCAACGGCTGGCCCGTTTGGACTCCCGACGGGAAAATCGTGTTCGCAGGGTATGTGCTTGTTGGCGACACCAAACGCCCTGACAAAGTCCTGCTCACATCCGCCGATGGTGGCGGCACCCCAGTCACCTTGGCGGAAACAGCGGACGACATCTCGCGTTTCACAACCTCCGTCGCATCCGACGGCAAGACCGTATTTGGCTACGCGAATTCGCAACCTGCTCAACTGTTTGCTCTTGAACTCCCCCGATCTGGTGCGAAGCCGAACGAACTGCGCACCATCTTTCCGTCCCCATCTGGGCGGCGATACCCATACATCTCGCCCGACGGAAGGTGGCTGGCGTACGAATCGAACGAATCCGGCATACGCGAGATTTTCGTCGAAGCATTTCCCGGCTCCGCCACACGCACGCAAGTCTCGAGCGGCGGAGCAACCGAGCCTCGCTGGGGCCGCAACGGGCGTGAGCTGTTCTTTCGTCAGGGTGCCAAGATGATGGCGGTGGAGATGCAGACATCCCCCACATTACGGGCAGGGACCCCAAAGATGCTGTTCGAAGATTTCCCCACCGCTGCCTACGACGTGGCTCCCGACGGTCGCTTTCTCATGCTGCGCGACGTAAGCACAAGCCAAGGGGACCCGCCGATTCATGTTGTGCTGAATTTTATCGAGGAGCTAAAGCGCAAGGTGCCGCTGGGCGGCAAATAGCCAGTCAGCCTGCCCCGAAGTGTGTTGGTCACCTTGATTACTCCAGGATGGTCGGCCATCCGGAAACTATCCGCTTGGCGGAAGTCGGCCACGCGTCTCGCTTCAAACTCCGTAGATACGGCGTTGTGCGAAGTTGAGCAAACCCTAGGCCGCGTCCCGCGGATCTCAAAGGAATAATAAGGAGGCGGCGCTAAATGGGAAGACGTGAACCGCCTCCGCCCGCACGATCTGGACGACGCCGGTATAGCTAAAACGGCGCGCGAAGAAGACTCGCATCCGCGATCAAAAGGCCAAAGACTGCCGCCACCGGAAGGTTTCGTCCATCCGGGCGCGCCCCGGTTCGGGGCGAGCTGCGCTGAGCATGTGATTCGGGTCGCCTCGTTAGTTATCCGAAGGCTTCTCTATTTTTTCAATCACCATCACGTCGACGGACGTCTTGGTCGATTCCAGCTTCAATCCTAGTTGTTGGAATGCGGTGAGGATATCCGGGGGCGCATCGGGGTCAGAGGCGCTGGGGGGCGGGGGCAGGCCGAGCGCGGTCCGTTGCGAAGGGTCGGGCGTGAATCTCAGGGTGAAGTCGTACTTGCCGGTGAGGCCGGTTCGATTCACAACGGGTTGGTCGAGGAGGTTGCCCTGCAAGGCGTTCGCCACCGAGTCGAGGATCGCGTTGCGGACGGAGAGGGTCATGGTGCCGCCGGGTGCGAGGCCGAAGCCTACTCCCGGCAAACTATTGGGATCCGCCTGGCTCACGGCAAGCTTAGAGCCGGTTTTGAGGACGGTGATGGTGTACGCGGTCAGCTCCCTCTTTTCGGTGTGGAACTTGAGTTGAAAGCGATCGGCGAGCAACTTCTGAATCATGAGCTTCAACTGGTCCCTGCTGGGCTGGCCGGGAGTGTCGGGCCGCCCGATGACGTCGTACTTCTCGGAATCCATCCACCCCGCTCCGCCCACGATCTGGCGGGCGTGCAGGCTATAGGCTAAGGTGATGAGCCAGTTCACCGAGGTATTGACAGTGGTCACATCCTGGCCGCGGAAGCCATACCCCTGACCCTGCGCGTTGGGGTTGCTGGGCCTGATGGTGGCGACGGTAAATTCCGGCTTCGCGGTGGCGGGCATCACGACGGGCGGAGGGGGCGGCGGCGGAATCTCCCAAGCGGTCTGGTCCGTGGCGCGAACCAGGTTCAACGGGAGTGCGGGACCGCCCTGCGCCCAGGTCCCGCGGATGGTGTTGCCGTCGCCGCTAAGAGTTCCCTCGATCGTGCCGTTCAACTGCGCTATGGAGATTTTGACGGCGGAGCCCTTGAGCGTGACACTGGTGGCGTTGATGGGCGCGCCGCCCTGGTCAATGCTGTAGAAGACCCCCTTGAGGCTTTCGTCGTCGGCCCGCGAGATCTTCGTCACGATGCGGAGATCGACGGAGCCGTTGGTCCCAGTGACCTTAAGGGTCCCCTGCCAGGTTCCAGTTATATTTTGGGCGAGCAGCGCGCTTCCCGGCAAGGCAGAGAGAACGAATATCGACAGCAGCAACCTTGGCATACGCTGGCTCCTTACAAAACACTATATCAACAGACGGTTGAGTAAAGACGCGAACGCGTCCAGAGAAACGGCGTTGTGGGGAGTTGCGTTAAAGACTCTGCTCGATACGGCCGATCATCCATACGATGTGGTTCCCGAAGGCTCACCCGCACGACCGCTGCACGGACCAACGAGTTGAGGCCTACAAAACGCTGTTCCAGCAAGATCCATCGCACATCTTTCCTTACCATCAATTCACCCGCCCCGATGACGACATTCGGATCGATGTCTTTCTCTATGCGCTGACCTATGAGGGCCGGGATCTGGTGGCCGCTGTTACCAATGGCATGTCCGACACGCGCATGGTGGACCCATACGACCCCGCCCACTTTGGCCGCCGCGAAATCATCCAGTACTTCGCGAAATGCAAACCCACCGACGTCCATCGGCTGCATGGAATGGCGTACGCTCCGCATGCGCAGGGCTACTTTTTGGACTTTCAGGAACCCACCGAGACTTTGCAGCCTCCAGGGCTGCGCCGTCACCGCCAGCTTTCCCTGCAACTGGACGGCGATGCGGTCACTTTGCTGTGGCATACGCAGCGAACTCGCGCGGATCTAACGTACCAGCAGGCAGATGAAGTAGAAGTGCTGCATCGCCAGCGTTAGAAAAACCGCAGCGTGCGATTCACGCCGCGTTCCGGCAGAAACTCCACTGGATGAAGTTGTCCGTCTCCCGAGGCATCCAGAATAAGCAGTGCGGCGGCGGCGTTCCGCATTTCGGCCGCGCTCACCTCCGAGTTTCGATCCGCGTCCAGTTGCCGCAGGACCGGGCTGAGCGGCATCAAAACCGGATCGCGCATCGGCGGGTCCAGACACTCGGTCACATCCAACTTGCCATCGCGATTTTTGTCCAGCATCGGTAAAACGCTGGGCGCTGCCGCGATCTCGGCGGCCGATAAGCGATAGTCGCCATCCGAATCCAGAGCCCGCAAGACCGGCTGGCCCGCGAAGTATTTCTCGGCCAAGTCATCCCAAATAGAGTCCGGCGCACGAGGAACATCCACGGTCGCGGCTCCCTTCTTAGCCACTGGTCCCTCCACCCGGCTTATAGGGAGACCTACGGCGTGGCGGAATGCGCCCATCGCATTTTGGAGCCGCGGGCCGCTCCAGTGGTTGGTCGCAAATTGCAACGCGCCGAACATCGCCAGCGCCAACATTATGCCGCTGGCCTTGGCTGCGGGACGGATTCGATAGGCCTCCAGTTGCACGCATCCGGGTACGTGACCATGCTGGGATGAGGCACTGCCAACGGCGATGTGAACGTCGGGACCGGGCATCGGCGGGCGCAGAAGCCACTGCCGGAATAAGGAGCGAAGCGCATCCCACAGCAACGGCGCGGTTCCAAGGGAAGCCCGTCCCAGATCGAAGGCTTCGAGGAGTTCCGCTTCAAAGCGCTCGCGGAACGGGCGGGGGTGAAGGCGGACGATCGCGACGAAGAGGCGGCGTCCCATCAAGCGCCTCCGGTTTGCAGATTCAACTTGCCCGTTCGCACAACCGCGTCCAAGCGAGTGATTTCGTGGCTCAACGCAGCTCGACCGCTCGGATTCAAGCGATAGACGCGCCGCCGCGAATCCTCGCCACCAGCAAGTTCGGTCACCAGGCCTTGGTCGAGCAGGCGCTGTAGGTTGTCGTATAGTGTGCCCGGACCCAGCTTGTAACTGCCTTCGGTCTGCCTTAATACTTCCTGCATGATGCCGTAGCCGTGCAGATCGGAGCTGGATAACGCCAATAGAATATGTAGAGTAGCGGGGGGAAGCGGAGGAGTTCGTTGAATATCGCTTGCCATGTCGTATTCCGTTATACCGGATTCCGATATATCTGTCCAGGGAATTCTTTTCGCCGTTCGTTGGGAAGCATTTCTTGACTGTTTGGTTCACATGCCGCTTGCGAGGAAAGGCGGGGACGGACCGGGCCGCTAGAGTACGGTCACAAGGAATCGAAGGAGCGTGCTCCCGCTAAGTTACCTGCCTGGAGTGGCCCCGCAGTTTGGCTCCGCAATTCGAGCTCGCCAAGACCCTACCCTACTGGGCTCGCCCGTCGATTCCTTGCAAGTTCTTCAGGGCTTGGTGGACAAATACAGTGCCAGATCGGGAGCAAAGTTGCCGTCCACACGGACTACTAGCGAGTATTGTTTTGCGGGATCGACGGTTGTTTGTGGCAGGGTGACGGCGACCTGATAGCCTGCGGGACTGGCCGGGTACGCGATGGCGTAAAGCACTTTTGCGGTTGTGATCGAGCAAACCGAAGCTAAGCAGCTCTTCAACCACGCCTCCACCGGAGCGGAGACGGTGGCGAACTGGCCCGCAGGTAACAGGAACGGCGCACCGTAGATGCGCGGTGGATTCGTTTGCCCGAATCCATCCGGATATCCAACCAGCGTTTCCCCGGGATAGACCGGGTTGACCGAGGTCATGATGGAGTAGCCTCGATCCGCGATTTGCAGGAGAACCGGATACCGCGGTGGGGCGGCATAAAACGAAGGATTCACGAGGGTGGTGGTGAACGGCGCGACGACTCCGACGGTGAACCCGCGATAAATCGGTAGTGCTGTGTGGTTGCCGGGGGGCAGGTCCCAGGGAAGTTGGGCGTTGACCTGGCACGAGGTGCCGTTAAAGCCGGCGTACTGGAGAAGGAGCGGGGCGCGGTTGTCCACGCGCACTTGGATATTCCCGAGTATAGGCGGCCAGTCGCCGTTGAGAGCGGCGACGCCTGGCTCCGATCCGCAAAAATCATAGCCGATGATGGTGATCATGCCTCCGGCTACGGCGGGTCCGGAGACTCCCGTGGCTGGATATAACGCGGTGATCCCGGGGCTGGGGGTTTGGGTGACGGTGAAGATCTGATTGGCAACGGTAATCTGGCCCACGCGAGAAACCTTGGTCTCATTGGGGTCGGTTTCGTAGGTGAAGTAGCCGTTACCCGAGCCTCTGGTATCGCACACGCCGCCACTGTGAAGGGTGTTGCGACAGACGTTCGTAATATGAATCCAGGATTCTTTGGGGACGGGCGTCCACAGGCAGCCGTGAGCGGTCTCGACGGTGACGTGTCCAAAGAGGGGCGGGGCCAGGGGATGCAATTGATAGCTGGAGCAAACCGGAGCTGGAAGGATATCGACCGGAACGGTTCGTAGCACTCCATTGGTGTTTGAACCCGCCGGCCAGTGGACTAATTCCGCTGCCCACCGTCCCGCGATGGGGCTATATTGCAGGTTGCTGGCTTGGTCCGCGGTAGCGGTAAGCAGCCAACTGGTGCACCAACGCATGGTATTGCCGGCCACCAAGGTTTGAATAAAGTATGCCGAGTTCTGGCCTTGCTCGCGAAAGCCGTCGGGGTTGAACCACTTCACCTGGACCGTGTCGCCCACCGCAACATCGGCGAGTTCCACGAAGGCGTAGATATCGGGATCGGTGGTGCTGAACGAAGTTGCGGGCACAGGCAAGCTGGAGCAACTGGGAGAACTATTGCCAAGAACGTGATCTGCTGGGGCATGTCCGGTGTAGAAGCGGACAACGGTACCGCAAACAGCCGCGTGGGCAAAAAGCCCGAGCGCGGCTGTCAGTATTGCTGGCCGAAAACGAGAGGCTACGCGACTTCTTCGTTCCAATTCTCGAGCACCGATTTGACTTTGGCCGTGAACTGGTCGGCTAACGCTCCATCCACGAGCCGATGATCGAAGGTCAGGCCCAGGTACGCCACGCTACGGATAGCGATGGCATCGTCGATGACCACCGGTTCTTTCACCACTGCGCCCACGCCCAGAATCGCGATCTGCGGCTGATTGATGACGGGTGTCGCGAACAGGCTGCCGTAGCTGCCGAAATTCGTAATCGTGAAAGTGCCCGCCTGGATCTCTTCCGGGCGCAACTGGCGCGACCTGGCGCGCGCGGCAAGATCCACGATGGAGCGCTGCAGGCCGACGATGTTCTTTTCGTCCGCGTTGCGGATCACGGGAACGATGAGGCCGCCCTCGAGAGCCACGGCGATGCCCAGGTTGATGTCGCGATGATAAACGATGTTGGTTCCGTCGATCGAAGCGTTGACGATCGGAAACTCCCGCAAGGCCGCCACGCAAGCCCGCGCGACAAAGGGGAGATAGGTCAGACTGAACCCGTATTGCGCCTGGAACTGCGCTTTCATCTTGGCGCGGATCTTGGTGATGGTGGTCATGTCCGCTTTGTGAACGGTGGTCACATGGGCGGAAGTACGCTTGGAGAAAACCATGTGCTCGGCGATCTTCTGCCGCATCATGCTCATGGGTTCGACGCGCGCGGAAGGCGCGGCGCCGGGGAACTGCATGGGTTCGCGCACGGCCGGCGGCTGCGCCTGGGGCGGAGGCGGCGGGGGCGGAGGAGGAGCCGAATACACGGGCGCCTGGACGGCCGGGACCTGCGAAACCTGAGGTGGCGGAGGAGGTGGTGGTGGTGGCGGAGGGGGAGGAGGCGGTGGAGGAGCCGCGTAAACCGGAGTGGGCGCCGGAGCGGCAGCGCCAGAAATGTAAGCTTCCAGATCCTGCTTCGTGATGCGGCCGCCAGCGCCGCTTCCACGAACCTGGTTCAAATCGATATTGTTCTCACGCGCCATCTTGCGCACCAGCGGCGACAGAGGACCCGCGTCATCCACCAGCGCGGCAGCGTTCGGAGCAACTATTACCGGCGAGGGCGGCGCATACGCAGGCGGAGCCGGCGGCGTGTAAGCAGGCGGCGCAGCGGCGGCAGGAGGAGGCGGCGGGGGTGGCGGCGGAGCAGCTTGAACCGCAGGCGCAGCAGCCGCGGCGGGCGCACCGGCACCGTTGTTGATCCGGGCGACCACCGTATTGATCCCGACCGTCTGCCCTTCCTGCACTAGAACTTCGGCCAAAGTGCCCGCTTCCGGAGCCGGAATTTCGGTATCTACTTTGTCGGTGGAAATCTCGAAGAGCGGCTCATCGCGCTCCACGCGTTCTCCCGGCTTCTTCAGCCATTTCGTCAGCGTTCCTTCAACAATGCTTTCGCCCATCTGGGGCATTACGACGTCAATCATCTTCTCTCCATTATCATCGTGCGTCCGAATACTTGTCCGAAGGAACGCACCAAAGCGTTGCTCACATCCCCGCGTTCCGCCGGGCAGCCCAGGGCCCGCAGCGAGGTCACTGGCTTGGTTAATCCACACGGCACGATGTACCGGAAGTAATCCAAGTCCGTATCTATATTTAATGCGAAGCCGTGCGAGGTCACCCAGCGGCTGATGTGTACGCCGATAGCGGCCACCTTGGCTCCGCCTACCCAAATCCCGGTAGCGCCCGCCAGCCGTTCCCCGGCGATTCCAAATTCCGACAGCGCGCCGATCACTACATCTTCCAGCGCGCGCACGTACGCCACTACATCCCGTTTCCACTCGCGCAAATCCACGATGGGATAACACACGAGCTGTCCAGGACCGTGATAGGTCACATCCCCGCCCCGGTCGGTGGAATGAAACTCGATTCCGGATCGCTCCAATAGTTCGGGCGATGCCAACAGATTTTCACCCCGCCCATTGCGGCCCATGGTTACTACGTGCGGATGCTCCACGAACAGCAATTGGTCGGAGATTTCACACCGCTTGCGGCGTTCCACGAAGGCTTGTTGCAGTCCAAACGCCTCGGCGTAGCGGAGCACGCCCAAGTCGAGAACGTCGCACGGCACCTGACCGCTCGATGACGCGCGCGGCTCGGTTATGCTGGGCGAACCAGCGAGATCTGTGCCGGGGGCGACTACTTCAAGCATTAATGGCCAACCCATAGACGGCGTTAAACGCCTCGCCCATGGCCTCGTAAATAGTTGGATGCGCGTGGATGGTGTGCATCAGCGTCTCGACGGTGGCTTCCGCTTCCATGGCGAGCACGCCTTCGCCGATCAGTTCATACGCCTGCGGCCCAATGATATGGACGCCCAAAATCTCGCCATACTTCTCATCCGCGACGATCTTCACGAACCCGTCGTGCTGCCCCAAAATCGAGGCTTTGCTATTGGCGGCGAACGGGAACTTGCCTACGCGAACCTGATACCCTTTGGCGCGCGCCTGCGCCTCGGTCAAGCCGACGCTACCGATGCCCGGCTCAGTATAAGTCGCGCCTGGAATACGATCCTTACGGATCGGAGTCACATCCATACCCGCGATGTGCCCAATCGCGACCATACCTTCGGCGGTCGCCACATGTGCCAGTTGCGGAGTTCCGGCAACGATATCGCCGATCGCATAGACGCCCGGCTCGCCGGTGCGCTGGAATTCGTCTACCTTCACGAAGCCGCGGTCCAACTCTACGCGTGTACCGGCCAAGCCGACATTTTCCGTATTCGGCTTGCGGCCGACGGCCACCAGCAAGGCGTCCGCTTCCACGGTTTCCACTTGCCCGGTCGCCAGTGTCACTTGAAAGCGCACACCGGTCGGGGTCAATTCGATATTGTCGGCTTTGGCGCCCGTCTCCACGCGAATGCCCTGTTTCTTGAAGACGCGGAGCAATTCTTTGGATACTTCTTCATCCTCCACCGGCACGATGCGCGGCAACATCTCGAAAACCGAGACCTTGCTGCCGAAGCGGTTGAAACAGGATGCGAATTCGACACCCACCGCGCCCGCGCCCAGCACCGCCAGCGACTTGGGAACCTCGGTCAGGTTGAGAATCTCTATATTGGTAAGGATGCGGCGGGAATCCGCCTTCAGCCCCGGCAGCATGCGCGCTTCCGAGCCGGTGGCCAGCACGACATTCTTAGCCTCCAGCATTTGGAGCCCGCCATCGGCATGCACTTCCACGCGCCGCAGACCGGAGGCACCCTCGCCGGCCAACCGCGCGTAGCCCTTAATCCAATCGACCTTGTTTTTCTTCATCAGGAATTCCACGCCTTTGGCGTGTTTCGAGACGATTCCATTCTTGCGGTCGACCACTTTGGGGTAATTCAGGCGCGGATTCTCGCACTGAATGCCTTCGGCTTCCGAGTGCTGGAAGCGCTCCCAAACCTCGGCTGTATGCAGCAAGGCTTTGGTCGGGATGCAGCCCACGTGGAGGCAGGTCCCCCCGAGTTTCGGATCTTTTTCAATCAAGGCGGTTTTTAGGCCATATTGGCCGGCGCGGACAGCCGCTGAGTATCCACCGGGACCGCTCCCGATGACGATGACGTCGTATGTCATGAGGTGAACTTCCAGTTTAGCAGGAGGCCGCGTGGCCGCGCCGTCGTGGGAACGCAGCGTATTCCGCGCGCCATTGAAAAAAGATAGAATCGGGCATGCGTCTCAAAAACCTCGCACTCAGTCTTCTTTTTTTGGCCGCGCCGGCCTTTAGTCAAACCGCCGTCACCGTGGCTCTAAGCGGCAATGCTTTTATCACTACAGGTACGAACTTCGGGCTCAATGGGACGGCGACGTTGAGTGGGACCGGGCTTTCGGGCACGGCGATACTCTCCGGAGCCGGTAACCTGGACCGTCTGATTTCCGGTCAAAGCAGCGGGGCAGTGAACGCCACGTTCACTCTGGTATTTCCCGCTGGCGAAGTCATCTACGGAACCATCGCCGTCCCGGCGGGGTACCTGGTTCCGCAAATCGGTGGCACGGCCATCGCGGGCGGTACGGTCACCATCACCGGTGGCACTGGCAAGTATGAAGGCACTCGCGCAGTGCTCACGTCAGTGACCGGATCGGGCACCGCGACCGGGGAGACAACAACCACTTTTATCGTCAATGGTTCTGGACAAGTCAGCATAGCCCGTAAAGTTCTCCCGCAGTTAGCATTTGGAGGAGGGTGGTACACGGCGCTGTACTTCAGTAACGCAGGCATCGTGCCAGCGTCGCTGACCGTCAGTTTTTTTGCTGACAATGGCACGCCGCTGAATATCGCGGCCCTGGGTGGAACGTCCACGACGGTGAATATCCCCGCTGGCGGGTCGGTGCGGATCGAAGCCCCGAACAGTGGCGCGCTCCAACAGGGCTACGTTACGGTAACCCTGCCGGAGAACGTGAGCGGGTACGGGGTCTTCCGGCAGAGCGTGGCAGGCACGCCGGATCAGGAGGCTGTCGTGCCTTTGGCAAACGCGGCAGGAACCTCAAGTTCCTTCATTTTTGACGACACGAATTTCATCTCCGCCGCAGCCATCGTCAACGCCAGCAGCGTTGACACCACGGTCACCGTCACGGCGAAGAGCGCCAATGGCGGAGTTCTAGGCACTGGGACCATCACGTTGGCCGCGAAGAACAAAACCGCCGTCGCGTTGCGCAGCATCCCTGGCTTATCGGGAGTAGCGAACAGCCGAGGGACCGTCACTTTTACTGTTACCACGGGTAGCGTCTCGGCTCTGGGCCTGCGATTCTACGGATCGGCGTTTACGTCTATACCGGCGGCAGACAAATAAGCTCGCTTTTCGGGAACTTCATGGCCTCCCGCGCGGAAGTATTAACGAGTGCTCCTGTAGCCTCCGTTACTATGACCGCTGACCAGCAGCAAACCGATCCCGAGTTGCTCACCCAGGCCCTCGCGGGCCGCGAAGATCGTTTCGCGGAACTGTATGGCCGGCGCCAAGGCGGCGTATTTCGCTTCGCTCTGCAAATGAGCGGAAGTGTCGCCGTAGCGGAGGATGTTACTCAAGAAACGTTCCTGGCTCTATTGACGCATGGGACGCGCTTTGACCCGGCGCGCGGCTCCGTCGCCGCGTTTCTGTACGGCATCGCCCGCAACGTGGTGCTGCGGCGGCTGGAGCATGAAAGGCGCTTTGAGCAGGAAGAAGACAGCTGCGCCGACGGCGATGTACTGGACGATCTGACGCGTTCGCAATCCATCGAGCGGGTTCGCGAGGCTGTGCTTTGCCTTCCACCGGTGTATCGGGAAGTGATCGTGTTATGCGATCTGCAGGAGACAAGTTATGAAGAGGCCGCGACTGCTCTGGCCTGCCCGATCGGCACGGTGCGTTCGCGCTTGAACCGAGGCCGGGCCATGCTCGCCCAGAAGTTATGCATCACCCTGTCTGTGTCGCCGTGCCGTGAACGGCAAACCGTAAGGAGTCTCGAATGAGCCCCGCACCAATGAGTCCTGAAGAACAAGTGCAAGCCGCATTGAAGGCACTGGCCGACCATGACCGGCCGCGTGAGTCGCAGACTACGGCGCAGCAGATTTTCCGCTTGAGACCTGTATCGCGGTGGAAGACAGGCACGGGTTATGCGGTGTTGGCGGCCGCCGCGGCGATTGTGGCGCTTTTGCTGAGGACCCCCGCAGCGCCCGTTTTGCCGACGCCCGTTTCACAGGTGGTTTCGCAACCGGCTGCGGTTGTCCCGGAACCCGCCGCGCCAGAAGCCGCATTCGCGAAAACGGATGTCGTTATGGCGGTGCCAGTGCGCCGGACAAGGGCTTCCGCTCCGGTACGCCGCGAAGTGGTCACCGAATTTTTTTCGCTCATGGACGCCCCCCCGCCCTTTGAGCGTGGTCAACTGCTGCGGGTGGTGGTCCCCGCCTCCACCATGCGCAGTGTTGGCCTGCCGGTGAACCCAGACCGCTGGTCTGAACGCATCCAGGCCGACGTGTTGGTGGGCGAAGAAGGCATGGCGCGCGCCATTCGGTTTGTGAGTTATCAGGAATAAAGAAGGAGACAGGACATTATGAAATCTATGTGGATCGCACTTTTCACCGCCGGCGCGTTGTTGGCCCAGAGCAGCGCCGAGATCGAACAGCGCAAGCTCGAGGATCGCAAGAAACTCGACGCCGCCAAGCACGCCGCCGAGGCCGCCTTCGTCCTCAACGAGGAGGTGATCGGGACCGCAGGAGGCAGAATCGAGACCCGTAAGATCGTAATGGGCAGCCAGACGATGGAGTTTGTATCGGCCATGAACGTCGGCGCCACACTGAAAGGCGCTCCGTATTCAGCCGAGGCGGTCACGGAAACCACGCAAACGCTCTACGATGGAAACCGCATCACGCAGAAGTCTTCAGCCCAGCAGTATCGCGATAGTGAAGGACGCGAGCGCCGCGAAGAAGGCAGCGCGATGAACATGGTATTCATCAGCGATCCGGTGGCGAAGGCCAGTTACACGCTGCATCCGGCTACGATGACGGCGGAGAAGTCGTCCCCTCTGGAAAAGACGTTCTTCTTCGCTCCCACGGCGGGGAAGGCCGTTTTCACTGCTGCGGTTCCGGCCACGATGGGGACCGCGGGTCCGGGCATGGTTACGGAGTTTCGCAACTCCAGCGGAGGAACGCCCCAAGAAGAAGACTTGGGTACTCGCTTGTTTGATGGCGTCCAGGCGCAAGGGACCCGCATCACTTCCACCATCGCGGCCGGCGAGATCGGCAATGATCGCCCCATCGAAATCGTGGATGAGCGCTGGTATTCGCCGGAACTTCAACTCACCGTTATGACGCGCCATGCCGATCCACGCGCTGGTGAGACGGTTTATAAGCTCACCAATATCCAGCGGCTGGAGCAGGTGCGGAGCCTGTTTGAAGTGCCCCGCAGCTACTCAATCGTAGAGCCGGCGAACAACGTATTAAAGTCACGGGTGACCATCCTCAAGAAAGAGGAGTAACCCCAACCGCCGCTCCCGCATCCCACACTTGTGACGGGCGATAATCGTGGTGTGGGTATTCGAATCCTAGTTTTGATCGGCGCGGCAGCCCTGGCCGCGCCGTTCGCGTTTTCCCAAACCGGCTTTCCGCTGGAATCCCTGCAAATCAAAGGCAATGAAGCGATTCCGGTGCAGCGCATTGTCTCCGCTACCGGTCTCAAGATCGGGGCCTCAGTAGATCGCCCGGAGTTCAACGCCGCTCGCGACCGCCTGTTAGCCACGGGCGCATTCGAGAGCGTCGGGTTCGATTACAAACCTAGCGCCAAAAATACCGGCTTCGACGCGGTTTTTACTGTCGTCGAAACTGCTCCGCTCCTTAGCTATCGATTCGAGGAACTGCCCGCTAGCGACGCGGCCCTGCGCGAAGCTCTGCGCAAACAAGAGCCGGTGTTCGTCGACGCGATTCCACCCACGCCGCAGGTGATGAATCGTTATTCCAGCTTCCTGGCCGGCTTTCTGGGCAAGGGAATCAAGGTCATCGGCAGCGTCAATGCCGACACGGGCGAGCCGATGATCGTCTTCCGGCCCATGGGCGACCGTCTCAACATTTCGGAAATCAATTTCACCGGCAATGTTGTCCTGCCTACGCAGGAACTGTGGAAAATCATCAACGCCGTCGCGGTGGGGGTGCCGTATAGCGAACCGCTTTTCCGGCAGATGCTGGATAACAGCGTCCGCGCCGCCTATGAAGAACGTGGCCGCATCCGCGTCGCGTTTACTAAGATCGAAACCACGAAGTCCACTGATAACGAAGGTGTCGACGTCGCCGTCACGATTGTCGAAGGCGAGCCCTATAAGTTGGGCGACGTAAATTTCAAAGGCGTGGCTGCCTCGCAGGTTTCCGGACTCAACAAGCTGGGCAATTGGACCAAGGATCAGGTGGTGGATTTTAGAGCCATCGACGACGGCCTCTCGCGTATCCGCAAGAGTTTCCGCGAAGAGGGCTACCTGCACGTGGACACCAAGGTGGCCCGCGATATTCACGATGCAGACCATACCGTGAACCTGACCGTCACAGTGGAACCCGGCCCCCGTTTCTCCATGGGCAAGCTCACGATCAAAGGGCTCGACATCTTCAGCGAACCTACCATCCGGCAGATCTGGAAGATGAATGAGGGAGTTCCCTACAAGGAAAGTTATGCCGACAGCTTCCTTACCCGCATCAAGTCGGAGGACCTCTTCGATAACCTCGGCAAGACGGACATGCACGCGGACGTGAACGAAAAGACGCACGTGGTCGATGTCACGCTGACGTTCCTGAGTCCCAAGGCCGCGGCCGCAGCCGAGAAAAAACCGTAAGCTTGCTAGACTTGCAGTTTGAAAAAGGGACTGCTTAGCGCGATTGAATTACAGCTCCGGCAATTCGCTCGCCGTCCAATCCTTGCCGCTCTTCTCGTAGCCCTGGCCCCGATCCTGGTGCGCCTTCTGCTGCTGCCTTGGTTCCCCGCCCCGTTGCCGCGCCTGCACGACGAATTCAGCCACTTATTGATCGCCGACACCTTCGCGCATGGACGCCTCGCCAATCCGGTCCACGCGATGTGGCCATTCTTCGAGAGCATGCACATCCTGGTGAAACCGGTCTACGCCAGCGCTTACCCGCCTGCGCCGGGAGCCGCCCTTGCCGTCGGACAAGTGCTCACCGGATCGCCGTGGGCTGGAGTGCTGCTGAGTATCGCAGCGATGTGCGCCGCGATGTATTGGATGCTGAGAGGCTGGGTTTCTCCCGGATGGGCTCTACTCGGAAGCGCGCTCGTGGCTGCTCGCTTCGGTGTCTTCAGCTATTGGATGAACTCCTATTACGGAGGAGCCGTGGCTGCCGCCGCGGGCGCGCTGGTCATCGGAGCGGTCCCGCGAATCCTTCGCCGCCGCAACTGGCGGGACGCCGCCGTCCTCGCGTTCGGACTAGCGGTGCTGGCCAACAGCCGCCCGTATGAAGGATTCGCTTTCGCTCTCGCGATCAGTGTCTACCTGGCATGGCGTCTGCGCGCGCAACTTTGGCGTCCCACCATCGCGCTGCCGATGCTGATCGTCGTGGCCGTGGCCGCGCTCACCACCGGCTACTATTTCTATCGAATCACCGGCAGTCCTCTGCAAATGCCGTATGAGTATTTCCGGTCGAACTATACCGAGGCCCCGCACTTCATTTTTCAAGGTTTACGCCCGGGACCCGTCTACCTCCACCGGCCAATCTGGGATTTCTATTCCAACTGGGAGCCCCGCGCCTATCGCGCCGCCGTCGCCAATACCGATGCCCATGGTCTCATCGACAAGGCAAAATATTATTCGCGATTCTTCTTGGGACCCGTACTGGCGATTCCGTTCCTGGCCGCGTTATGGCATGTGCGGCGGCGACGTATCCGCTTGCTGGCGGCCATGGGATTGTGGTTCACCGCGGGGCTGGCCGTCGAGGTGTGGCACGGCGCCCACTATGCCGCGCCGGCTATGGGAGTCGTAGTCCTGCTCATCGTCGAAGGCCTGCGCCATCTGCGCGTGGCCCCGGGAGGTCCGTGGATCGTGCGAGCCCTATGCCTGGGCTCATTACTGCTGCCCGTGACCGGAGGTTTTCGGGAAGGCAGCGGCCAGGCGCGCGAGGCGATCCGCAAACAACTCGAATCCGCTGGAGGCAGTCACCTGGTGATCGTGCGCTACGGCGTGCCGCACGATTCCGGCAATGAGTGGGTCTACAATGGCGCGGATATTGACGGCTCCCGCGTGATATGGGCCCGGGAGATGGACCCCGCCAGCAACCGCAACCTGCTGGAGTATTTTGCGGACCGCAGAGTCTGGATGGTGCAACCGGACGCGGACCCAACCGAGCTTACGCCCTTCGATGCAGCCTCGCTGCCGGATCCTCTGTTCCGCTTTGTGCCATTGGGGACGCGCGAAGTGGAGGCGCTCCGCTCACCGCAACAGGTGCGGGAAAAAGTTCTGGCGCTGGCTCCAGCGTCGCGAGTTCTAACCTGTCAGGAATGGAAGCGCTTGTTCAGCCAGGCCACGAGCGTGGAAGCGCCCGACCCGAAATCCGGCTGCGGCGAAGCTTCGCAAAATCAGCCCATGGATTTCGAGAGTTGGTTCGCGTGGCTGCAAAGCCACAAATAGCCGCGTGCTACTTCTTCAGCTTCTGCCGAAAATCCGGGTACAACGTCTCCGCCCCGCCCCGGACGCCTTCCGGCGGAGCCCAACCGTTGGCATCCTTCAGATGCTCGGTTGTGCCCGGCAAAAAATGCGGAAACGCGGTGGAGATGTTTTCTTCCGTGACCGTGCAAGGATAAAACGTTAACTGCGTGTGATTGTTCAACACGTAGTTGGTAGTTTGAATCAACGGCTCTTCCAGATACACAGGATCGTTGAGGATCATGGTGATCAGCAGGATATCCCCGTGGCGGTCGATGAACTCGGTCATCTTGGCTTTTTCAGAAAACGCCGCTCCATTGCGGCGCAGATAGCTGGCCTTGATGTGCGTGGTCGTAATCTTCAGCGTGTTCCCGATCCATTCGCCGGTGGAGAATCCGGACCAACTGTAGGGAGCATACTCGGGCGGATGCGGGCGGCCATCCATATAGATGACACGATCCATAGAGCGCAAATATTCGACGTGAATCGCCATCAGGTCGCGTCCGATAGGATCGATCTCATCCCAGAATCGCACGCTGCCCAGCGCGCGCCACTGATAGGGAGCCGAATGGGGACGGCACTGGAATTCCGGAATGCTCCAGTCCGAATGATCGTGACTGTCCGCTTTCATCCGTCCCGCGTCGTTGAGGGGAAGACCTTGGTAGTCGCCGAGAGGCGGGCCGCCGGAGCGCTCGTAGCTATCCTCATGAACCGTTTCCTGCCACACGCCGGAGAAGTTCGTAAGTTCTAAAGCGGGAGCACCCTGTCCGAATACGCGGGCGGCAAAGGCAGCAACGACGACAAAGCGGGAAGCGCCCCGAAAAACAGAAGGATACATTTAGCCTCTGGCGTACACTTTGGCATACTCAGAGACGCGTTTCAACTGCCGGGAAGCGGGGCTGGGTGGTTCCAACCCCGCGGAGGAGACCTAGCTGCTAACGCCCGTACCGCCGGCTTCGCGATACGCCTGCTTGCCCGCCGAAACGGCCGCGTTCACATTATCCCGAGTCTCGGTGATTTTCTGCTTCGCGCGATCCACCTGATCCATCGCAGTCTGTTTCACGCGATCCGCTTGATCCATCGCGGTCTGTTTCACGCGATCCACTTGATCCATCGCTACGTCCCGTAATTGCGTGCCTTGCCGCTTGGCCATCTCGGTCGCCTCATTAAATTTGCTCTTCAGCATTTCACGTGATTCGGCTCCGGATTTCGGCGCCCACAATAGGGCGATTCCCGCCCCTAATCCCAGTCCAATCCCCAAATAGCCGGCTTCTCTTGCGTTCATCGAGTTGCTCCTTTCGGTACCTACCAGAGAGATAGCCCCGGCCACGATAACGTTTCGCGTCATATGATGGTAGGCCGAAGGTACATATGCGGCTTTTGCCAACTTTAGGATTACTGGTAGTCTTAACCTCTTGCGGGTCCACGCAAACGGCCGGCGTTTCCGGCGAAGACGTCTACAACGAGCGCTGCGCCAGTTGCCATAACTCCATCGAAGCCCACGCGCCGATGTTGGGCGCTCTCAAGCAGATGTCCGCCACGCGTATTCTCCGGGCACTGGATTTTGGCGTCATGATGAGCGTCGCCAATCCGCTCGACCGCCCGCAACGGGAAGCCGTCGCGAAATGGATCGGCACGCCTGAAGACAAGAGCGTGGTTACCGAGACAACCTACTGCGCCGACCGCGGCGTCCAACTGGACTTCCACGACTTTCAAGGCGCATGGAGCGGCTGGAGCCCCAATAACAAGAATGCTCGCTTTCATACCGGCCTGAGGGCCGCCGATATTCCCAAACTCAAGCTGAAATGGGCCTTCGGCTTCGAAGGTGACACCAATGCGTTCGGCGCACCTTCGGTGGTGGGCGGCCTGCTCTTCGTTGGCAGCGCCGGCGGGTCCGTGTATGCCTTGGATCGCAACTCCGGCTGCGTGAAATGGTTGTTCCAGGCGGATGGCCCGGTACGCACAGCGCCCGCCGTGACGCCCTTCTCGTTTGTGACTGACTCCGATGAAATGTATGCCGTGATGTTCGGAGATCAAATCGGATGGTTCTACTGCCTCGATGCCAAGACCGGAAAATTACTGTGGAAGAAAAAGCCCGAGGCGCACGAGTCGACGAAACTCACCGGCTCGCCCGCCGTACACGATGGCATCGTGTACGTGCCCGCCGCATCCTGGGAGGAAGGCCGAGCCACGAACTCCGGCTACGCGTGCTGTACCTTCCGCGGCAGCGTCACGGCCTTCCGTATCCAGGACGGCACTCAAGTTTGGAAAACTTTCATGATCCAGGAAGAGCCCAAGGCCACAGGCAAGACTGTCGGCGCTGCGCCGGAGTGGGGACCTTCCGGCGCAGGCATCTGGTCCGCACCCACCATCGACGTCGAACGCGGCCGCCTGTATGTGACCACCGGCAACAACTACTCGCTGACCAGCGCCACCAGCGACGCGGTGGTCGCTTTGGAGCTGACCTCCGGAAAGATCGTCTGGTCCAAACAACTCACTCCCAACGATGCCTTCACCGGACGTTGCGCCGGGACTCCGGAGTGCGGGCCGGACTATGACTTCGGGTCGTCCGTGATCCTGCGGCCGAAGGTGATGCTGGTTGGACAAAAGAGCGGCAACGTATTTGCCCTGGATCCGGAGGCGGAAGGCAAGATCCTCTGGCAACAGCGCGTGGGCAAAGGCGGCACCAACGGAGGAGTCCAATGGGGCATGGCTGCCGATGACAGCAACGTTTACGCCGCCGTCAGCGACGTGGGACGCATTCGCTCCCAGAACAAGAACAAGCTGGATCCCCGGCCCAATCCAGTCGACCCCGCGATCGGAGGAGGTCTCACCGCCCTCCGCATTCGTGACGGGAACAAAACCTGGTTCGCCGCGCCGCAACCCTGCGATGCCGCGCGCGCCTCCTGCAGCCCCGCCCAGCCCGCCGCCGTCACTGCCATTCCGGGAGCCGTACTCGCAGGCTCCGTCGACGGACATCTGCGCGCGTACTCCACCAAAGACGGCAAGACCCTGTGGGATTTCGATACCACTCGCGAATGGCAGACAGTGAACGGAGTAAAGGCCAACGGCGGCGCTATCGACGGCGCGGGACCCGTTGTGGCGCAAGGCATGTTGTTCCAGCAATCCGGCTACTCGCGCAACGGCGGCGCGGCCGGAAACGTCCTGCTAGCATGGGGACTGGAGTAGCATTTGCATGCGTTGCCACATCGCTCTGACCGCCGCCGCCGTCCTGCTCTCTTCGTGCGCGACCCAACCAGCCGCGAAACTCGATCCTGCTTACAGCAGCGAAATAGAGCAATGGCGCAGCGACCGTGAGAAGCGCCTCAAGGCGGACGACGGCTGGCTCACCTTGGTCGGCCTGTTCTGGCTGAATGAGGGCGCGAATAAAATCGGCTCCGATCCCAATGCGGAAGTGCCTCTGCCCTCCAGCGTGCCCGCGCAAGTGGGAACCATGACTCTGAGCAAAGGCAAAGTCCATTTCAAGCCCGCGGCCGGAGTGGCCCTCAAAGAAACGGACCTGCTGGACGACAATCAGCCCAACTATAATGTTCAGACCTTGGGCAGCGTCCGCTTCTACTTAATTGAGCGCGGCGGCCGCCACGGCATCCGCGTGAAGGACCCGCAGAGTCCCGCGCGAACCAACTTCGCTGGGCTGGACTGGTACTCGCCCGATCCTACATGGAACGTAGAAGCGACGCTGGTCCCTGCGCCGCACAAAGTGACCTTCGACACGGAAGTCGGCCTGCAGCAGGAAGGCGACAGCCCCGGCTATCTGGAATTCGATCGCGCCGGAACCCACTACCGCGTGGAGCCGGTCACCGAAGACGAGGAACTTTTTCTAGTACTCCGCGACGCAACCAGCGGTAAGACTACCTATGCCGCGTCGCGCTTCCTGTATACAAAGCTGCCGGACAAAGAAGGCCACACCCGCCTCGACTTCAATAAGGCTTATAACCCTCCGTGCGTCTTCACCCCGTATGCCACTTGCCCCCTGCCGCCCATGCAGAATCGTCTGACGTCATCCATCGAGGCCGGCGAAAAGATATATCGCGGTCCCAGCGCACACTGAGGAGCGTAATTTCACCCTAAGGAACCCTGACGTAGAGAACCGGCACTCGGTTGACAACCTCGTTTCTGGTCCGCTATAGTTGCGTGAAGTACTGTTCTATCAATCAGTTGTCGCTCACGTCGGACACATGGCTCAAGAAGAAAGCGCGCGCGAGAACATGGACGAGCTAGATCTCGAGGCCAGCTTCGCGGCCGACGAAGATTTCGCGCACCTGCTGGAAGATCACAGCCAACTCTCTCCGCCAGCCGACGGGGAACTGCTGCAAGGGCACGTTGTTTCAGTTACAAACAACGAAGTTTTCGTCGATTTCGGCTACAAACTCGAAGGCCTAGTACCCATCGATCAGTTCCGTCATCCCGACGGTTCCATTACGGTTAAACGCGGTGACGCCGTGGACGTCATGGCCGACCGCAGCGGGCCGCATCAGGAAGGCTACATTCTTCTCTCCCATTCCAAGGCCGCGCGCCTGAAGATCTGGGACACGCTCGAAGACGCCATGCGCGATCAGTTGCTGGTTTCCGGCCGCGTGCTGGAGCGCACCAAAGGCGGTTTGATGCTGGATGTCGGCGTACCCGCGTTCATGCCGGGCTCGCAAATCGACGTCCGCCCGATTCACGATCTGGATCAGTTTGTTGGGCAGGACATGCCGGTTCGCATTGTGAAAGTGAACCGCCGCCGCGGCAATGTCGTGGTGTCTCGCCGCATGGCCGTGGAAGAGGATCGTAAGTCCCGCAAGGCCAATGCGCTGGAGCATGTTTCCGAAGGTTCCGTCGTAACCGGCTTTGTAAAGAACCTCACGGACTACGGAGCCTTCATCGACCTGGGCGGCATTGACGGCTTGTTGCACGTCAGCGACATGTCTCACGGACGTGTGACGCACCCGTCGCAGGTCATTCAAGTGGGGCAGGAAATTACCGCCAAGGTTCTTAAGTTCGACCGCGAGAAAGAACGCATCTCGCTGGGCATTCGCCAGTTGACGCCGGACCCCTGGGAGTCCATGACGGACCGCTTGCCCGCCGGCAGCCGCGTGGTGGGCCGGGTCATGAGCGTGACCGATTACGGCGCCTTCGTAGAAATTGAACCTGGTGTAGAAGGCTTGATCCACGTCTCTGAGATGACGTGGAGCCGCCGCATGAAGCACCCCAATAAGATCGTGAAAGCCGGCGATCAAGTGGAAGCAGTGGTCCTGGAAGTGAAACAAAAGGACCGCCGCGTTTCTCTTGGAATTAAGCAGCTGGAAGCCGACCCTTGGACCACCGTCGCGGATCGCTACAGCATTGGCAGCGTGGTGGAGGGCCGCG
Source organism: Acidobacteriota bacterium (assembly GCA_039931205.1). Classification (GTDB taxonomy): domain Bacteria; phylum Acidobacteriota; class Terriglobia; order Bryobacterales; family Bryobacteraceae; genus Palsa-187. Next base: position 15,312 of record JBDTSJ010000032.1, on the reverse strand, counting down.
TGCGGAAACTGGCGGACTTTGGCGCTTTTCTGGAGATTGAAGAAGGCGTCGACGGTTTGGTCCACGTCTCCGATATTTCCTGGGTCAAGCACGTCAAGCATCCCTCGGAACTTTTGAAAAAGGGACAGATATTGCAAGCGGTGATCCTCAGCATCGATGCTCCCAACCGGCGCCTCTCGCTGGGCATGAAACAATTGCAGCCGGATTCCTGGGAAAGCTTCTTCAAGGCGCACGAAGTGGGAGACCTGGTGCGCGGCCGCGTGATTCGCGCCGCGGCCTTCGGTGTGTTCGTGGAACTCGCGCCCGGCGTCGAAGCGCTGTGCCACAAATCGGAAATACCGGCGATGCCGGATAGTGGAGCCGACGACGAATCCCCGCTGCCCATCGCCGAGGAGTATGATTTCAAGATCGTGAAGATGAACGAAACTGAGAAGAAGATTGGTCTGAGTCTGCGCGCCGTCGCCGACGACGAGGAGCGCACCCGTCTGGAAGATTACCAGCGCCAAGCCGCCGCTGCTACCATGACCATCGAAGAAGCAATGAATAAACGAGGAAAAGGGGAGAGCCGTTAACCCGGCCGCAAACGCATGACCAAGGCAGAACTGATTGAAGAAGTCTCGCGCGTAGTGGAAATGACGCGTAAGGATTCCGAAGTGATTGTCGAGGCCATTCTCGGCAGCGTCGTTCGCGCCCTGCGCACCGGCGACAAAATCGAAATCCGCGGTTTCGGCAGCTTCCGCACCCGCAGCCGCCAACCCCGCGTCGGCCGTAATCCGAAAACAGGCGCACGCGTCGATGTTCCCGCGAAACGGATCCCGTACTTCAAGCCCAGCAAAGAACTGAAGGATCTGGTCAACGGCGCGACAGCCGGTACCAGCACACCCCAATAGCCGGCGGCTCCGGCAATATTAGACATGGACCGACTGTGGAGTCCCTGGCGATACCGTTACGTCTCAACCGCCAGTCAGTCCGACGACTGCATCTTCTGCGTGAAACCGGCCGCCGATGAGGATGCCGCCAACTATATCGTGCTGCGCGCGGAGCGCAACTTTGTACTTCTGAATCTGTACCCCTACACCACGGGCCATCTGATGATCGCCCCGTATGAGCACGTGGCGACGCTGCACGAGGCGCATCCCGAAACGCTGGCGGAAATGATGCGCCTGGCGGTGCGCGTCGAAAAAGCTTTGCGCGATACCTACAAACCCGACGGCATCAACATGGGCATGAACCTCGGCGAAGCCGCCGGAGCCGGAGTGGCCGGGCACATCCATCTCCACATGCTGCCGCGCTGGACCGGCGATGCGAATTTCATGACCACCGTCGCCGAAACGCGGGTGCTGCCGGAAGAATTGGCCCTCACCTATCAGCGCCTGACATTGGCGCTGAAGGCCTGAATCTCAGCCCGTCCGCCGCGATACAATCAACGGGTGCCCCTCGTCCCCGGCTCCCAGATCGGCCCCTACGAAATCATCGAACTGATCGGTAAGGGCGGCATGGGTGAAGTCTATCGCGCCCACGATCCCCGCCTGCGCCGCGACGTGGCCATCAAGACATCGGCCCAGCGCTTCGGCGAACGCTTCGAACGCGAGGCGCGCGCCGTAGCCGCGCTGAACCATCCCAACATCTGCCAGGTCTACGATGTCGGTCCGGACTACCTGGTCATGGAGTTGATCGAAGGTCCTACTCTCTCGGAGCTCATCAAACAGGGCGCGCTCCCGCTCGACGAAGCGATTCGCATCTCTGAGCAAATCGCGGAGGCCCTCGCCGCCGCGCACGAGAAACTCATTACCCATCGCGACCTCAAGCCCGGCAACGTCAAAGTAAAAGAAGACGGCACGGTTAAGGTCCTCGATTTCGGCCTCGCGAAAATCGGCGGAACGCCTACAACCTCAGCGAGCGACAATTCCCCTACGCTGTCCATGAGCCTCACCCAAGCCGGCGTCATCCTGGGTACCGCCGCCTATATGAGCCCCGAGCAAGCCCGCGGTAAACCCGTCGACGCGCGCTCTGACATCTGGGCTTTTGGCGTCGTCCTTTTTGAAATGCTCACGGCGCGCCGCTTGTTCAGAGGCGAGGACCTCACCGAAACACTCGCCAGCGTCGTCAAGGAGCAGCCCAACCTTAGTGCCGTTCCCGCCAGGATGCGGCCGCTCATCGAAGCCTGTCTGCAGAAGGATCCCAAGAAGCGGCTCCAATCCATTGGTGATCGCCACCTTCTTACGGCCCAAGTCCAGACGCCACGATCTTCGCAGACACGCTGGCTGTGGCCGGCTCTCATGGGCGCCATGACTCTGTTGGCGGGAGGGCTGGCATGGATTCACTTCCGTGAGGTTCAGCCGGAGGTACAAACCCTGCGTTACGTACTCACGCGCCCCAATAACGCGCCGTTTGCTTACGTGCAAATTTCCCCGAACGGCCGCTATATTGCGTACTCGTCTAGAACCGGGAACACCCGGTTGCACCTGCGGGCTCTGGATTCCCTCGAAGAACGTGATTTACCCGGAACCGAGGGAGCTTCATACCCATTTTTCTCGCCGGATAGCGAGCGAATCGGCTTCTTCTCACAAGGCAAGATGAAAGCAATGGCCGTCGGGGGTGGCCCTGCTACCGTTATCGCCGACGCTCCCGATCCGCGCGGTGGCACATGGGGGCCAGACGGGGTCATTGTCTTCGCACCCACGGTAAACGGCGGATTATCTCGAGTATCCGTTAGCGGGGGCCCGCCCGCGGAGCTGAATCTAGCGCACGAGGGTGCTGGAGACTCTCTTCGCTACCCGGCCTTTCTTCCCGACTCCGACCGCTTCTTGTACCTTGCTCAAAGAGAGAACTTGGAAGACGTTGGCATCTTCGTGGCCTCTTTGGACGGTAAGCCCGGTTCACGCATTGTTCCTGACCGTTCTTCAGCCATTTTTGTTCCGGGCACTCGATCTAAGACCCAGGGCCATATTCTATTCCGGCGCGATACAACGCTCATGGCGCAACCCTTCGATATGGATAGGTTGCAAACGCGCGGCGAGGCGTTTCCGCTCGCCGACCAGATCCCCGACAACGGGAATGTCGGCTATGCGGCTTTTTCGGCGGCCCCTAATGGCACCCTGGTTTTTACATCTGGTGGCGGAAGCCCGGAAGAGCGAGAGATCGTGTGGTTAGACCGAAGCGGCAAACGCGGCAAATCCGTGGTCAAGCAAAAGAACATCGCTTCGTTTTCGTTAGCCCCCAACGGAGCACAGGTGGTTTATTCCACGGGAAATTTCAGCGGAATCGGGCTGAACATCCCAGGCGATTTGTGGCTGCACGATGTGGCGCATGGGGCCTCTCAACGCTTCAGCTACGGCCCTGCCAACCCCATCACGCCTTCCTGGTCTCCGGACGGCGGCTCTATCGTGTACAGCAACACTATCGGCAACGGCATTTTGAACGAACTTGTCCAGAAAACAACGCAAACCTCCGCAAAAGAGGAATCGCTGGGCATCACGGGCACAAACGCCTATCTCACCGGTTGGTCTTCAGATGGGAAGACCATGGTTTATACCGTAACCGGAGACAAGACGAAAGACGATCTCTGGTTGCTGCCCCTGAATGGGGACCGCAAACCCAAGATGGTAAAGCAAACCCCTTACAGTGAGACCTCCGGCCAGCTTTCGCCGGATGGGCGCTGGATCACCTACACCTCCGACGCCTCTGGATCGAATGAGATTTATCTGCAGGCCCTGGACGGGGGCGGTGTCCAGCGTCAGATCTCGGTGGGCGGCGGTCGCAACGCGACATGGCGTAGCGATGGAAAAGAAGTTTACTTCCTCGCCATCGCAAGCGCTGGACCGAAGATCATGGCGGTGGACGTGCAACCCGGCCCGAACCTTACCTTCGGAACGCCGCGCGAGTTGTTCACAGAGCCGGCACTCCTGCTGCCGGGGCGTACCCAGGCAATCTACCCGAATGCCGCCGGCACTCAATTCCTGTTGCTGCTCAGGACGGGTACTGCCCCCAGCTTCCCGCCGCTCACCGTCGTCACCAACTGGCAAAAAGCATACGGAAAGTAGCCGGTCGCGGTCCGCGATACAATTATCCAGTGCCCCTCGTCCCCGGCTCCCAGATCGGCCCCTACGAAATCATCGAACTGATCGGTAAGGGCGGCATGGGCGAAGTCTATCGCGCCCACGACCCGCGCCTGCGCCGCGACGTGGCCATCAAGACATCGGCCCAGCGTTTCGGCGAACGCTTCGAGCGCGAGGCGCGCGCCGTAGCCGCGCTGAACCATCCCAACATTTGCCAGGTCTACGACGTCGGTCCCGACTATCTAGTGATGGAGTTGATCGAGGGTCCCACGCTCGCGGAGCGCATTCATGAGGGCACGATCCCACTCGACGAAGCTCTACGCATCTCCGAACAAATCGCGGAAGCGCTCGCCGCGGCGCACGAGAAGCTCATCACGCATCGCGACCTGAAGCCGGGTAACGTCAAGATCAAGGAAGACGGCACCGTCAAAGTTCTCGACTTCGGCTTGGCGAAGATTGGCGGCACTCCCACGACGGAAGTCAGCACGGAATCGCCCACGCTTTCGATGACGCTGACACAGGCGGGTGTCATTCTAGGAACCGCAGCGTACATGAGTCCGGAGCAAGCGCGCGGAAAGCCGGTCGATGCGCGTTCGGATGTGTGGGCCTTCGGCGTCGTCTTCTATGAGATGCTCACCGCGCGGCGTTTGTTCAAGGGCGAGGATCTCGGTGAGACCCTGGCCAGCGTAGTGAAGGAGGCTCCCGACCTAAGTGGCATCCCACCGAAGGTCCGCCGTCTGTTGGAAGCCTGCTTACAGAAGGACCCGAGGAAGCGTCTGCAAGCCATCGGCGACCGTCACCTGTTACTCACCGAGCAGGCCGCACCTCCGCCCCAGCGCACGCAGTGGCTGTGGCCCGCGCTTGCCGTGGCATCGCTGCTGGGAGCCGCGTGGCTCGGCTGGACGCATTTTCGAGAAACCCCGCAGGTCCAGCAGAGCATGCGCTTCCAAATGGAATTGGAAAACTTGTCCGTCAGATACTTCCAGATCTCTCCGGATGGGCGCAACGTCGTTTTTGTCGCGCGGGCGAATTCAGGGGTTCATTTGCGCGTTCGGGATCTGGATGCACTGGAGGCCCGCGATTTGCCGGGCACCGACGGAGCCGTATTTCCCTTCTGGTCTCCAGACAGTGCGCACATCGGCTTCTTCGCCCAAGGCAAGCTAAAACAGATCGCGCTTACGGGCGGACCCGCCATCAATATCGCGGATGCGCCCGACGCACGCGGCGGCGCGTGGGGACCGGATGGAACCATCGTGTTCGCGCCTATCGTCAACGGTGCTCTCTACAGCGTCGCGGCCGGAGGAGGAACCCCGACTCTCTTGAAGCTACCCCGCACCGGCGATCGCGCCTCGCTTCGGTTCCCCAAATTCGTGCCCGGCACCGACCGCTTCATGTATGTGTATTTGGCCGAGAAGCCCGAGGACGCCGGCGCGTACACGGCAACGCTGAGCGGCTCGCCCGCAGTTCGGCTCCTCAGTGAGCCGCAAACGCCATATTACGTGCCCCCCGCGTCTCCGTCCACTGCGGGCCAGCTTCTCTTCTTGCGCGACAACACACTCATGGCCCAACCCTTTGACATCGCGGCGCTGAAGTCCACGGGCGATGCGCTTCCCTTGGCCGAAAACGTTCCAGTTAGCGGAACCGAGGGTGACCCCGCCTTCACGGTTTCGCGGAACGGGGTGCTCCTATACTCCGCAGGATCCATTTTGACCGAACGCAAATTGGTATGGATCGACCGCGCCGGCAAGCGCTCCGAGCCGGTGCTCACCCAGAAAGGATTCGGGACCTCATCGCTGTCTCCGAAGGGGACTCAGATCATGTACTCACAAGGCCCGAGGCAGGGACAAACCGACTTGTGGCTCTACGATGTTGCCCGCAACGCTTCGCAACAATTTACCTTCGGTCCGCTGGGGGCCTCAGAGCCCACTTGGTCTCCGGGCGGAGATGCAGTAGTTTTCACGGTTCGCGCCTCCGGCCGGCCTACCTTCGACCTCTATCGAAAGGAAACGCAAAGCGCTGCAAAAGAGGAACTACTTTTCAAGGCAGGCACGAACGCCTTCGCCTCGGACTGGTCCGCTGACGGCAAGTTTCTTGTGTTCTCCCAAACCGGCGACGCGACCAAAGACGACATCTGGCTGTTGCCCCTTGCGGCTGGTGATCGAAAACCGCAGTTGTTCAAACAGACGCCATATGCTGACGCGGGCGGCACGCTTTCCCCGGACGGGCGCTGGATGGCGTACTCTTCGGATGCGTCCGGCAAGCCGGAGATCTTTATCGAACCACGGACCCCGGGCGGAGCCGTGCGTCAAATCTCCATCGGTGGCGGAGTTTCCCCGCGCTGGCGCAGCGATGGACGGGAACTGTATTTCGTCTCCGACCGCAAGCTGATGGCGGTAGACGTAAAGCCCGGTCCGGACCTGACCTGGGGTGCTCCCCATGAATTGTTCTCTGCTCAGGACATGGCAGTGAACGCTCGGTTTGCCGCTTACCAGCCGTCCGCCGACGGTTCCCGATTCCTAGCCAGCGTTACTGCGGGAGATCGCGCCAGCGCGCAGTCCGTTACCGTGCTCACGAACTGGCAGTCGGGGTTGGCGAAGTAACTTACAATCGGAGCAGGCGTTCCCGTGGCCAGCGATCCAAGTGACCTATCCGGATTTTGCACACATCCGGGCGCAAGGGCAGCTTCGCCGCTTGCTCGAAGCAGACGGAAAACGTCAGCCCAGAACATGCAGGCGTCGTGGACAAGGAGATTCCCTTTCGGCCGCTCCCGGACTATGAATGCTGCCGGCGAACGTGGCGTTCGTATCGCAGGCGCGCTGGGACAGTCGACGGGATCTTCGAGTAGCGCGATACAATCATCTAAGTGCCCCTCGCCCCCGGCTCCAAGATCGGCCCTTACGAAATCATCGAGCTGATCGGCAAGGGCGGCATGGGCGAAGTCTATCGCGCCCACGACCCCCGCCTGCGCCGCGACGTGGCCATCAAGACATCCGCCCAGCGCTTCGGCGAACGCTTCGAACGCGAGGCCCGCGCCGTAGCCGCGCTGAACCACCCCAACATTTGCCAGGTCTACGATGTGGGCCCGGACTACCTGGTCATGGAGTTGATCGAGGGTCCAACGCTCAAGGAGCGCATCAAGGAAGGCGCCATCCCGCTTGACGAAGCGCTGGGTATCGCCAACCAAATCGCCGAAGCCCTGACCGCCGCACACGAAAAACTCATCACCCATCGCGACCTCAAACCCGGCAACGTCAAGATCAAGGAAGACGGCACCGTAAAAGTCCTCGACTTCGGACTCGCGAAAATCGGCAACACGCCCACCACCTCCGCGAGCGACGAATCCCCGACGCTCTCCATGAGCCTCACTCAGGCCGGCGTCATTCTGGGCACCGCTGCCTATATGAGTCCGGAGCAAGCCCGCGGCAAACCAGTGGATTCACGCTCCGACATTTGGGCTTTCGGCGTCGTCCTTTACGAAATGCTGACCGCGCGCCGCCTCTTCAGAGGCGAGGATCTAACCGAAACGCTAGCCAGTATCGTCAAGGAGGAGCCCAACCTTAGCGCGATCCCCCGCAAAGTCCGCCGCCTGCTGGAAGCCTGTCTGCAAAAGGACCCCAAGAAACGCCTGCAATCCATCGGCGACCGACACCTCTTACTAACCGAGCCCGAACGCCAAGCGACCGGTTGGCTGTGGCCCGCCGCCGCCGCAGTTATCGCGCTCGCCGCCGCGGCGCTCGCCTGGACCCACTTCCGCGAAACTCCTCCCACGGTCCAGAGTCTCCGCTCCCAACTCATCCGCCACGGCGATGTCGGATTTACTCAATTCCAGCTTTCCCCGGATGGCCGCTACCTCGCCTTTATCGTTCGGTCTGGATCCAACGAAGGTGGCAGTCTCTTTGTGCGCACCCTCACCACCGGGCAGGAGCGCGAAATCCCCAACACCGAGGAATCCACTTATCCGTTCTGGTCTCCTGACAGCACCCACATCGCGTTCTTCTCGCAAAAGAAATTGCGCCAGGTCGCGCTCGCGGGTGGACCAGCCACCGATATCGCGCCTGCCCCCACCGGCCGCGGCGGAGATTGGAGTACGGATGGAACCATCGTCTTTGCGCCCGGCGTCAAGGGTACGCTGTACAAAGTATCCATGTCCAGCGACGGAACAGTGAGTCCCGCGACCGCCCTAAACCTTCCGCGGCCTGAAGAGGACCCCGCCGATTCACTTCGCTTCCCGTCGTTCCTACCGAATCCAGACCAGTTTTTCTATGGCATCGAAGCAACTAACGCGAGCAAGACCGGAACATATGTAGGTTCCCTCAGCGGCGGGCCTCCCGTCCGCATCTCTTCCGCACTCTCTTCCACCCGGTTCGTTCCGTCGCCAGGTTCAGAGACCAACGGATACTTACTCTTCCGCCGCGAGACCACGCTGATGGCTCAGCCCTTCGATGCCACCGCTCTAAAATCCACGGGCGAGGCCTTTCCATTGGCCGAAGACGTCACCGCCTCAGGAAATACGGGCTACGCGGACTTCTCGGTTTCCGCTAACGGACTGCTCCTCTTTGCGGATGGGAATGCAACCAGCCAGGAACGCGAAATCCTGTGGCTGGACCGGACTGGAAAACACGGCAAGGCCATCCTGAAACAAAAAGGTGTCACCTCCTTCGCTTTGTCTCCTAACGGCGCGCACCTGTTGTATTCGACCGCGGCCCAGGCGACGAAGGGCGATTTGTGGCTACGCGACGTAGCTCGGGGCGCCTCGCAAAAATTCAGCGACGGAACAGCCGATTCGCCCTACGGCGGTGTCTGGTCCCCCGATGGTTCCTCCGTGGTGTTCTCTATTTATCCAGAGGATCGACTGTTCCAACAGGCGAAAGACTCCGCGAAAGCCGTGGCCCTGCCGGTGCAAGGCACCAATAGCTTTGCCACCAGCTGGTCCAGGGATGGAAAACTTCTTTTGTATTCACAGACCAGCGGCGCCACCAAAGACGATATATGGCTCCTGCCCATGAATGGCAGCGGCGAACAAAAACCCCGCGTCTTCAAGCAGACACCCGCCCAGGAACACCAGGCCGTATTCTCGCCTGACGGTCAATGGATCGCCTATAGCTCCGACGCATCTGGCCGTGCCGAAGTCTATGTGGAAGCGTTCGCGCCCGGCGGCTCCTCGCGCCCCGTATCGGTCGATGGAGGTTCCGTGCCTCGCTGGCGCGCGGACGGGAAAGCCCTTTATTTCATCTCCAACAACAAGGGCGTCATGGAAGTCGACGTGAAATTTTCCCCGGAGCCCGCTTTTGGCCTTCCGCGCGAATTGTTCCGCCAGACAACACTGCTAGGGGAAGCCCCCGGCGGATACAGGTTCGAGCCTAATAGTGACGGCACTCAGTTCCTGATGCGCCTACCCGTCGGCGGCGCCTTGGCGTCCCCACCACTCACTATCATCACCAACTGGCAAAAGGCCTACGGGAAGTAGTTCAGAACTGCAACTGAAGCCGGAAGTGAAACACGCGCCCGCTGTTCAAGGTGTTGGTAATCTTGCCGAACGTGGGACTCCACAGCAGGATCACCGGTTGATCAAATTGAGACGAGACACTCGTTCTGGTTTATCAGTTGACGGGCGCAAAGACCGCTAAATTGCTGCCCACGGCTCGCCCAGTGGAACCCTCCGAGGGCGCATTGACCAAGATCGCCTCATGCGTCGACGGATCTTCCATAGCTAAAGTAGTGGAGCCGCCGCCATCCAGATTCAGCGCGTTCCACACGCCGTAGTTGGCGATCAGAAAGTCCGCCGCCTCGCCCACCGTCATGCGATCCACCACGAATAACACCAGTTGGCGCGCGTCTTGCGAGAGTCCAATCATCGTCCGCGCATTCACGCGCTCATACCAGGAATCGATATTGGAGTAATTGTTAGGGCCGCCCGGAGTGAGTTCCCCCGGCTTATACACCGGGATCGTTCTGACACCTTCCGTCACGATCTGGGCCGAGCCCGCGACCGCCGTGCGCAGCTCGCCCCGGGTTGCGGGCCTCACGATGCGCGCGTGGTTTTCGGCATCGATATTAAGCGCGGGCGCATTGGCAAGCAATGCGTAGGCTTGCTCCGGCGTTTCGAAATCCGAATAGACCTTGCCGTCGGAGGCCGCCAGGCCCACCACAAACGCATCCGAATCCTGCGATGGATAGGGCAGGAAGAAATGCGCGTTCACGGCCACCTGCGCGTGCTGCTCGCGCAGAAATTCGAGCGTAGTCTGGCGAACGGTTTCGCGCGAGCCACCGGGTGAAGTCAAATGGAAACGTAGACCGGGCTGCGCAAGGTCTACAAGTACAACGTGAATGGAAACGTTGCGTGGCGCACTCTCTGTGTGATGGATGTGCGTGATTCCCGCAAACGGCTTCTCAACGACAGTTTCGGCGTGCGCCACGATGAGAAACGCGACAGCGCACAATGCTCGCCTAAAGAACATATTTACCAACCCAGCTGATCCATTCGCCCAGCGATGATCTCACTGTAACGGTTCATGGCGGCGGGACGGCGGCGGCGAGGGCTCGGCAAACATGCCGCCAGGCGCGCCCCCTGGTCGCGCGTAAGCTGGCGCGCCGCCGTTTTGTAATGATACGCCGCGGCCGCCTCCGCTCCCCATACCCCCGGACCCCATTCCACGATGTTCAAGTATAGTTCCAGCACCCGATGTTTCCCCAGAATCACACTCGCCATCGGCGCGAGTGTGTACTCAAAAAACTTGCGGAACGGATTGCGATGCGCCGTAAAGAAAAGATTCTTTACCAGCTGTTGCGTGATGGTGGATGCGCCACGCGGCACTTCCATGTCCTCCAGACTCTCCTCCATCACCAATTGCACCTGCTGCCAATCGATCCCGGAATGCTGATAAAACCGCCCATCCTCCGCCGCGATTACGGCATGTTGCAGGTTGGGCGAGATGCGCTCCAGTGGAACCCACGTGGATCGTTTGGTGTAGGGAGTCGACGAGAACAGCGCCTCCAGTCGCCTTTGTGCCTGCACGCCGGTGGTAATGGGATTGACGAAGCGCAGCGCCACCAGGCAAACACCCCAAAACAGGTGCAGCCCCAAAAAAAGGAGCACCGGCCAACGAATCCACCAAGGGATTCCGCGCCGCGAGCTCCGCTTTCGTTTAGTCACTCTTGGTCGGCGTGGCGGCGGGTTTAGACTCGGTTTTAGTGGCGGCGGCGGGCTTCGACTCCGCCGGTTTCGATTCCGCCGTTTTCGATTCCGCCGGCTTCGACTCAGAGCTGGATTCCGATTTGGATTCGGTCTTCACGCTGGAGTCGCTCTTCTCGCCCTTTTCAGCCTTCTCGGCCTTATCGTGCGCCGCGGTACCGGTTTGCGAGGAGCCGCTCTTCGCGTAGTCCGTCACATACCAGCCGGAGCCTTTGAACTGGAAGGCCGGCGCGGAAAGCTGTTTTTCCACTTTGCCTCCGCACCCCTCGTGTTCGGTGAGCGGGGGATCGGAATACCGCTGAAGTTTTTCGAACACACTACCGCACTTAGAGCACTGATATTCGTACAAAGGCATGGTGGGGGGAAACTATTTGACGCCGAGCCCCTTCTGTATCTGCTCGAACGCCCGTGAGCTGATGAGATCCGGCTGCAATGCCTTCTGAACCTTGGCCGGATCAGCCGCGGCGCCTTCTTCCTCGCTCACGACGGGAGCTTCAAACTGCGCCTGCAGCACGCCCGGAGTCACCTTACTATCCTGGATCGCTTTTCCGTTGGGCGTGTAATACTTGGCCACCGCGATGATAACCGCACTTCCGTCCGCAAGCGTGATGGCTTTGCGCACCGCGGCGTTGCCGAAGGTCGGCTCGCCCACCAGTTGCGCGCGCTTGGAATCCTGCAAAGCGGCTGCGGCCACTTCCGCCGCGCCCGCCGTTCCGCGATTGGTCAGCACAACCAGCGGCAGCTTGGTGGCCGTATCGCTGGTCTTGGCCGTGGAATCCGCGCGGCGCACCTTCTGACCTTGCGTGTAGCCAATCAACCCGCTATCCATAAATACGTCCGCCAGGGCCACGCCTTCTTCCACCGGCCCGGCCGCCACGTAGCGCAAGTCCAGCATGAATTTCTTCGCGCCTTGCTTTTCCAGCTCCGTTACCTTCTGCGCAATTTCCTTGGACCGGCCTTCCAGCAGCGCGCCCACCGTGATCACGCCCACTGCGTCAGGCCCCTTATTGGTCACCAACTGGGCCGTGACTGCCGGATACTTCAAGGCCGCACGGGTCATCTTGATGGTCTGAGGATCGGATTGCCGCGGTGTCAAAGCGCTAATCTCGACAGTGCTGCCGGGCTCGCCTTGCAGCAACAATTCGGCGGAGGCCAGCGGCATATCGCGAGTCGAGATCTTGTTGATGGATTCAATCACGTCGCCGGTGGTCAGGCCGGCCTGATCCGAAGCCGAACCCGGAAGGGCATCCACGATGCGCAGATATCCCGGCCCGCGCGACAGGAACAAGCCCACATCGGCTTTGCCTTTGCCATGCTCCGTCTGATACTGCTTGTACTGTTCCGCGGTCAAATAGCTGGCGAACGGATCCAGGGATTCCAGCAACCCGTTCACAGCGCCGTTGGTGACGGCCTTGATGTCGGGCTCTTCCACGTAATCGTTCTTGATCTTGCTCAGCACATCGCTAAAAACGCCCAGTTGGGTGTAGGGTGAATCGTCTGGGGCGGCGCTGCTCACGGCGACCGTGCCGAAAAGCAGCAGGCCGACAATGCAGGTAGAGGACGCGACTACGGCGTAATGAAAGCGTCGGTTCATAAACTTGGCCTAGGCCACCTCGTGCAGGCCTTTGGCCCACCTAACCTGAGCATACCAAGGATTCCTTCATCCGGGGGGCTTTAAGGGGCTTAGGCCAAGCTGCTGTGAGGCCGCTCGTAGTTATACTCGCAGCGCCACCGTTCGATCTTTTCTTTGGCATCCACGAGCGTCGGGAACCAGTTCGCGTTCAAGCACTCGTTGCGAAACTTCCCGTTGAAGGACCCCTGGCCCCCCTGCCCTGTGCCAGTGAGACGCGCTACAAGAAATGCGACGAGTGCCCCGACGCGGATAGCTGCGCAACTCGAATCGTCATGCGCGAAGTCCGCGACGCCATTGCCACGGTGCTCGACAACATCAGCCTGGAAGAGGCCTGCAAGCGCTCCGCCGAAGCGAAGCAGAAGAAAACCGGCGCGGCTTTGTACCAGATATAAGCAACAGGTCCGCCGGGGACCTAGCAGCTCACCGCCGATAGCCGCTGCCCGAGACGCAAAACTCCCCCACTTCCCTCATTTACCGCTTACACCCACCACGCCTCAACCCGCGCCACTCGTAACCTGGAGATCGTATGCCCCGCTCCCCCGACTCCGGCCAAATCGACCTCTCCGAAGTCTTCCGCCGCGTCCAACTCGAAATGCTCGCCCACCTCTCCGTCGGCCGCCTCCTCGAACATGCCTCCACCGCCGGAGCCGCCACCGAACACCACTGGCTGGAGCTCTTCCAAAACTACCTCCCCAAGCGCTACCGAGCCTCCTCCGCTTTCATCATCAACGCCGCCGGCCGCCGCTCCCGCCAAATCGACATCGCCATCTTCGACTACCTCCACTCCCCGCCCCTCTTCCCCGCCCAAGCCGGACGCGATGGAGCCATCCATATCCCCATCGAATCCGTCTACGCCGTCTTTGAAGTCAAACCCACCATCTCCAAACAATGGCTCCGCGACGCCGGCGAAAAAGCCGCATCCGTCCGAGCCCTCCAGTCCCCCCGCTCCCCGCGCATCCTCGCCGGACTCCTCGCGTCGTCGTCCGTCTGGCAGCCCGCCAAATTCAAGCCCAACCTGACCCGAGCCCTAACCCCTCTCCCAGTCGAACAAACCATCGACATCGGTTGCGCCCTGGCCCACGGCTCCTTCGAGCGGCTCGCCAAAACTCTCCGCATCAGCACCGCCGACGACGCCCTGATCTTCTTCACCCTCCGCCTCATCCATCGCCTAAATACAATGGAACTCCCGCCCAGCATGGATATCCTGAGTTACCTGCGCCCTGCCGCCTAGCTGGTAAGACCGATGCCGAGCCCAACAGGAGCACGGCCAAAAGCGTCCCTATCTCACCCGCACCTTGCGGAGCAATTCCTTCATCCGGGCAATCTCATCTGGCTTCGACCCCGTGTCAAGCAATGCCCGTAACGCTCGCCTGTCCGGCGTCCATTCTGCTCGCGCATCCAACACCGCCACCAGGTGTTTGCGCAGAGTCGGGTGGGTGCCGCCTTCCTGAATCAAGGCATCCACCATCGTCGTCTCCGCGTCCTCGAACATTCGTTTTTTGTAGTACACCCAGCCCAGCGTGTCCGTCATCACCGAACTTCCCGGGACCGCTGCCACGGCACGCAGCGAAAGCGACAACGCCTCATCCAGGCTCTCGTCCCGCTCCGCCAAAGCGTACGCTAGATTATTCATTGCCATTGTCTGCCCCGGAGTGTCCCTCAGCACCGCGCGATACTCCCGAATCTCTTCCTCGTCGTGGCCCTTCACACCCAACGCGAACGCCAGCGGCAAAGACGCCCTCCCCAACAACTCCTTCGCCTTCCGATACGCCGTGAGCGCATCGTCCAACCGGTCCATACTCAGATACGCATCGCCGATCATATTGTTGATAAATTCAGACAAATCGGTTGAATCGGTAAGCCGCAGCGCCGTTTGGAACTCGGTCAAAGCCTCAGGTGCGCGATCCAGCCTCAGCAACACTACCCCGATTCGCTGGTTATAAAACCCGGGTCTGTCGCTCTTCGGATGTATCTCCCGAGCCACCTTCAACGCGTCAGCCAACTTATTCTGCCTGTCCAAAGCGGCGAATAGTCCCAAACCCCACCGATCATCCTGCGGAAAGGCCGTTCGCATTTCCCGAAACAAAAACTCCGCTTGGCCAAAATCCTGCTTCTGCATACTGGCCGTTGCCTGCTGATACAAGTCGTCCGCCGGAGACTTCGCCGCCTGAGCTAGCAGCCCCGGAAGCCCCAACACGCAGAGCAAAGCAATCTTGAATGAAACAAGCCGAGTCATCGCCTCAAGTATAAACAAAAAGCCCCGAATTTCTTCGGGGCTTCGTCAATCTGACCGCTCCGCCACAAGCAACGCTTCGAGCGCACGTGCGACGTAATCCGTCCATGCCAGCCCGATTCGGACCAGCAGCCGGAGCAAAACTGACATGCTCTCGATGATTTAGACCAGATAGAATTGAGGATCTTCGGGACGT
>JBDTSJ010000031.1:0-31533 GCA_039931205.1 Acidobacteriota bacterium | reverse complement strand
AATAGGACTTTTCTAAATGGCACTAATAGGACATTCTCATGTGGCAGCGACACTTTCAAGTACTTCATTGACACCACCCGCCTGCCCCTGTACCATCGAAATCGGCGATTTTGCCTGTGCGAGCAACGTTCACAATATCGATGTTATTCGCGGGAGCCCTCTGTTTGAGCGCGCAGAACGTTCCACGCATGCCAGACGGCAAACCGAACTTCACCGGCCTGTGGCAGTCGCTTGGGACCGCCAACTGGGACATGGAAGACCATTCCGCGAAAGCTGGCCCCCTGACTCAATTGGGCGCGATCGGGGCCACTCCAGCGGGCATGGGTATCGTCGAAGGTGGCAGTATTCCTTACCAGCCTGCCGCCTTGGAGCAGAGGAAGAAAAACCAAGCGAGCCGTCTCAAGGAAGATCCTGAAGCCAAGTGCTACATGCCGGGCGTGCCGCGCGCGACTTACCTGCCGTTTCCGTTCCAGATTATCCAGGGCACCGATAAGATCCTGATCGCCTACGAATTCGCAACGTCAAATCGAACCGTTGAGATGAAGAAGCATGCTCCGGCTCCGGTGGATTCCTGGATGGGGTGGTCCAATGGACGCTGGGAAGGCGACACTTTGGTGATCGACGTTACAGGCTTGAACGGCAAGACCTGGTTGGACCGCGCGGGCAATTTCGTCAGCAACAAGGCGCATATTGTGGAGCGTTACACGCTGAGCGACGCCAACCATATTCAATATGAGGCAACCATTGAGGACCCCACCGTTTTCACGCGGCCCTGGAAGATAAGCCTGCCGCTCTATCGCCGCGTGGAGAAGAACGCACAGCTGTTAGAGTTCAAGTGTGTGGAATTCGCCGAAGAGTTGCTGTACGGCGATCTAACAAAGAAGAAGTAGGCGGGAGGATCCTATGACCCGTTTTATCTTATGCATCGTGATGGGCGCCGCTGCTTTCGGGCAAAGCACCTACAAGGTCCCGCGCACCCCGTGGGGCGATCCTGACCTGCAAGGCATCTGGCCGGCTACCGACATGATCAATGTGCCGCTGAACCGGCCGGATCAATACGGCAACCGGCTGTATCTGAATGACGATGAATTCAGCCAGAGGGCCACACAGGCCGAGCGCACTCTGGCGGCACGGCAGGGGACGGCGAATCCGAACACGCCGGTGTCGATCAATCCCCCTGGATACTGGCTGGATAATCCCAAGCCTTCAAGGCAGACGTCGCTGATCGTGGAACCGGAAAACGGTAAAATCCCAGCTTTGACAGCGGAGGCTCAAGCGAAGAAAACCGCGCGCGCCAAGGCTCGGGAGGGCCACGGCCCGAACGAGACCTATGAAGATCAGAGCCTCTACGACCGCTGCATCAGCCGCGGCATCATGGGCTCCGTTCTGCCGGTGATTTACAACAACGGCAATGAGATCATCCAAGCGCCGGGCTACGTGTCTATGCAATATGAAATGATTCACGAGGCGCGCATCATTCCTTTAACGGGTTCTCACCCTGGCCCCAATATTCGCTCGTACATGGGCGATGCCCGCGGGCATTGGGAAGGCGACACCTTGGTGGTGGAAACCACGAATTTCCTGGGCGACAAGAACGGACTGACCGGTAACGGCGGCGGCGATCCCCACAGTGATGCGCTGGTACTGACGGAGCGTTTCAGTCGCGTGGGACCGGATCAGGTGAACTACGAAGCCTATCTAAAAGACGCGAAGACGTGGACGCAGCCGTTCCGCATCGCTTTTCCCCTGAAGGCCGATCCGGAGTATCAGCTTTTCGAGTACGCGTGCCATGAAGGCAACTACGCGATGTTCAACATGTTGAGCGCGGCGCGCGCGGATGAAGCGGCTGCGGCCGCTGCGAAAAAATAAGGAGACGCCATGAAGAATCTTTCGGCTTTGCTATTGACCGCCGGCCTGCTTGCTTCCGCGCTCCCCTCGCTTGCCCATCATGCGTTTGCCGCGGAATACGACGCCACCAAGCAGGTGGAGCTGCGTGGGGTGGTGACTGACATGGAGTGGATCAATCCGCATGCGTGGATTCATATTGACGTAAAGGGCGCCGATGGTAAGATCACCTCCTGGATGGTGGAAGGCGGCAGCCCTAATATCCTGCTGCGGCGCGGATTCAATCGGGACTCGCTGCCCAAGGGCACGGAAGTGGTGATTCTGGGGTATCGCGCTAAAGACGGAGCCAACCGCGCCAATGGGGGTTCCATTAGCCTGCCCGATGGGCGTAAACTCTTCCTTGGATCTTCGGGTACCGGATCTCCTGTGGACACCACCGGCCCAGATCAAAGCAAAGGAAAATAAGCTTGCGCATCGGAGTATTCACACCTCTTCTTTCACAATTACCGTTGGCCGACGTATTAAAGAAACTCAAGGCCCACAATATCTCGACAGTGGAACTCGCCACCGGAAACTATCCGGGCGACGCGCACTGTAATTTAGCCATGCTGGAGGATGACCGGTCCTGCGACGTCTTTCGGAAGACGCTGGCCGACCATGGCGTCACCATCAGCGCGCTCAGTTGCCATGGAAATCCCCTGCATCCCGATCCAGCGCTCGGGAAACACGATCGCGAGGTGAGCCGGAAGACGATTCTGCTGGCCGAGAAGCTCGGGGTGCCTGTGGTGGTGGATTTTTCAGGGTGTCCTGGTGACTCGCCATCTTCGAGATTGCCCAACTGGGTAACATGCCCGTGGCCGCCCGAGTATCTCGACATTTTGAAGTGGCAATGGGATGACGTTGTAGCACCCTATTGGACAGAGCAGGGCAAGTTCGCCACCGAACACGGCGTGAAGATTGCCATTGAGATGCATCCGGGATTCGTGGTCTACAGTCCGGAGACCTTGCTGCGTTTGCGCTCCATCGCGGGTCCCTCGATCGGCTGCAATTACGATCCCAGCCATATGTTCTGGCAAGGCATCGATCCCATCGCTGCGATTCGCGTGTTAGGCGACGCGATTTTCCACGTACACGCGAAGGATACGCAGATCTACGAACGCAATTTGCCGATGACGGGCGTGCTGGATACCAAGCCATACACGGAGGAACGCAATCGCGCGTGGATTTTCCGCACTTGCGGCTATGGACATGGCGAGGAATGGTGGCGAGAATTCGTAAGTACGCTGCGCATGTTCGGCTACGATTACGTGCTGTCGATTGAGCATGAGGACAGCTTGCTGTCCGCGGAAGAAGGCCTGAGCCGGGCGGCGGCATTCCTGAATGGGATCGTGCCACGCGAGAAACCAGGAGCGGCCTGGTGGGTATAAAGACGGTGGGTTTAAGGGCCGCGGTACTCGGCACCGGCTTCATGGGCCGAGTGCATCTGGAAGCGTTGCGGCGCTTGGGCAACGTGGATGCATACTCCGTAGCCAGCCGCATCGACGACGCAGTTCGCACGACGCTAGGCGACCCTAGCGTAACGGCGGTTCATATTTGTACGCCCAACGCATCGCATTTCCCGCTGGCAAAAGCCGCTATGGAGGCCGGCAAACACGTGTTGTGCGAAAAGCCGCTGGCTATTTCTTCAAACCAGGCGGCGGAGTTGGCGGCGATCGCGCAGACTCGCGGTCTGCGGAACGCAACCTGCCACAACTTGCGCTATTACCCGATGGTCCAGCACATGCGGCGCATGCGGGAGGCGGGCGAACTGGGAGAAATCCTGGTGGTGCAAGGCACGTATTCGCAGGATTGGCTGCTCTACGATACGGACTGGAATTGGCGCATTGAGGAAGAGACCGGCGGATCGTTGCGGGCGCTGGCGGATATCGGCTCGCACTGGTGCGATATGGCGGAGCACGTGACGGGGGAACGCATCACATCGGTCTGCGCGGATCTGCAGACGTTCCACAAAACCCGCAAACAACCCAAGGCTCAGGTGGAGACCTTCGCGGGAAAGACGCTGGCTCCGGAAGATTACATAGAACGAACGATCACCACGGAAGATTTCGGGGCTGTGATGTTTCGCATGGGCGACCGGGCACGCGGGGCGTTCACCGCCAGCCAGGTTTCGGCGGGACGCAAGAATCGCCTGAGCATTGAGATCTACGGCAGCAAGGCGTCCGTCACCTGGGATCAGGAGCGCCCCGACGAATTGTGGATCGGCCATCGCAATGAACCCAACCAGATCATCATCAAAGACCCGTCGCTGCTAAAAGAAGGCGCGCGGTCTTACGCCGATCTTCCCGGGGGACACAGCGAAGGCTACGACGACACCTTCAAGCAAGTCTTCCGGCGGTTCTACGCGTCCATTGAAGACCCGGCCGCGGAGCCTGAGTATCCGCTGTTTGCCGACGGGCTGCGGCAGTTGACGATTCTGGAAGCCGAGCTGGCGAGTCATCAAAGACGCGCTTGGGTGGAGATTTAGAGCATGACTTACAACAAGACCCGGCTGTTCTGGGTGAGCAGTCTGGCCCTGTGTATGTCGGGCATCGCGAATGCATTGCGCGCCAACGCGGCTGCCGAGCTACAGCGTGTTTATCTGGATCCCATCGACCGGTTACATTCCGCTGAAATGGTCGGAGTGATTCTGGGCGTGCCGTTTCTGGCGTTCGCCATCACTATCGCAGTGAGCAGCCCGTTGCTGGATATCATCGGCATGCGTTTGTTGCTTCCGCTGGCGGCGATCCTGGTTCCCGCAGGCATGTTACTGATGGGTTTCGCGGGCGACATTGCGCCGGGTGCCGGGGTCTATCACGTGCTTTGGATGGGCGCGGCAATCTCCGGCGTGGGCTGGGGATTAACGGAAACCGTAATAAATCCTTTGGTCGCGGCGCTATACCCCGATGAAAAAGCTGCCAAGCTGAACGCCGCACATGCCTGGTGGCCTGGTGGGCTGGTGATTGGGGGTTTGCTTGGCTTCGCCATGTCGGACATGCAATTGGGCTTGGGCGCGAAACTTGGATTAGTGGCCATCCCTGGACTGGTTGTGTTGATCATGTCGCTGGGATTGCAGTACCCGCCGACGGAACGAGCGGCGTCGGGCGCCTCCACCGGCTCCATGTTCCGCGAGTTGGCAAACCCGATGTTCCTGGTTTTGTTCGGCTCCATGTTCCTGACGGCTGCCTCGGAATTGGCGCCGGGGCAATGGGTGGACCTGGCTTTGAGCCGCACGGTGGGCATGCGCGGCATCCTGCTGCTGGTCTACGTCAGCGGGCTGATGTTTCTGATGCGCCATTTTGCGGGGCCGCTGGTACACAAGCTGTCGTCGATCGGCGTGTTGTGGGTTTCCTGCCTGGGCGCGGCCTTAGGGCTGGTGGCGCTGAGCTACGCGAATTCACCCGTAATGGGACTGCTGGCAGCCACCTTATGGGGAACTGGAGTCTGCTACATGTGGCCGACCATGCTGGCCACGGCATCGGACCGTTTTCCCCGCGGAGGGGCACTGCTCATGGGCTTAATGGGAACCGCGGGATCTTTGTCGATCCAATTTGTGCTGCCCAAAATGGGTAGCATTTACGACGCGAAGAAGATCGAGTTGGCCGGCGGTGAGGCGGCATTCAACGTGCTGCAGGGCGATGCGCTCAACAATATTTTGGGCCAGGCGGCGCAGGCGTCGTTCCGCGCGGTGGCGATTTTACCGGCGCTGCTGTTGGTCGTCTTCGGGGCGATTTGGCTGTATGATCGTTCCAAAGGCGGCTTCAAGCCGCAGAAGCTGTAGGAGGATCGGGATGAAGAAACTAACGGCACTGGTATTGCTGGCGGGCGCTGTTTGGGCGGCCGATCCGAATAACGCCACGGGTACGCAAGGGCTCATCATGATCGACAAGCGCGGCGGCTTTGTGCGTTTCTTCGATCCATCCACGCTCCAGGAAGTCTCCAGCATCAAAACGGACAATTTGCCGCACGAGCTGGCCATTTCGCCGGATCACAAGACCGCCTACATCCCGCTCTATGGAGACGGCGTGTATGGCAACAATCCTAAGCCCGACCACCGTATTGTGATGATCGATTTGGTGAAGCGTGAGATCAGCGGGACCATCGACGTGTCTCCGTACATCGCTCCGCACGGATTGCAGGTGGACGCCAGTGGGCTGCTGTATGCATCCTGCGACTCCAGCCGCAAGCTGGTGGTGATCGACCCTAAGACCCGCAAGATCAAGGCTGCGATCGATACGGAAGGCACCGGCCATTGGGCGGCGGTGCTGCCGGATGGCAGCAAGGCGTATGTCGCGAACAAAGACGACCGCAAGTTTATCAGCGTCATCGATTTAAAGACTAAGAAGATGACGGGCCAGATTGCAATGCCCAAGGGCACGCAGGGAATCACGTCCTCGCCCGACGGCAAGCGCGTGATCGCCATTGATTACATTGATCCTCAGTTTTATGTGATCGACACGGCGACGGACAAGATCATCGATACGGTAAAAGTGGAAAAGAACACCATCGGACCTTTTCGAGCGCGGTTTTCACAGGATGGGGCGATGTTGATCACGGCGAATTCCTCCAATGCGGTGGCAAATATCTTCGACATGAAAAACCTGCACGGCGCGCAGAAGGTGATTCCGGTGGGGCCGCAGGCATTCGGGATCGCTTACTCGGCTGACGGGAAAACGGCATTAGTCTCGAATCACGGCGACGGAACAATTTCGGTAATCGATCTGGCGCAGAGCAAGGTTGTGCAGACGTTCACGGCCGGTACCGGCATTGAGACGCTTTCGTTCTACTGAGCTAAAGGATTTGTTTCCAGGCGAATGGGAGCGGGGATGACAATGCCCGCGTCCTTGAAGCGCTCCAATATGGCTTTGCGAACTTGATGCTGGACTGCGAACTGATCTTCGTAGTCGGCCACCCGGCAGATGATGGTGAATTCCAGCGCACGCTCCGAGAAACCCGGAAGCAAGAGGGCCACCGGCTTCGGATCGTTCAGGAGAGCCGGATTACTGGCCGCTACCTGTTCCACCGCTTCTAACAGAATTCGTTCCACCTGATCCGCATCAGACCCGTAAGCGACTCCCACGGGAATCAATAATTGCGTGTGCCGGTCGGGTAAGTGGAAGTTTGTCACAATGCTCTGGGCCAACTTGTTGTTCGGAATCACGATGAGGTTATTGGTACGCTCCCGCAGAGTTGTGCTGCGCCAGCCGATATCAGTGACGTAGCCACGCGGGCCGGATTCAATTTGAATGAAATCGCCGACGCGGATCTGTCCAGCCAGGCTCACGTAGAAGCCCGAGAAGAAGTTAGACAGGGTATCCTGCAGCGCTAGCGCGACGGCCAAGCCGCCTACACCTAACGCCGTCAGTATCGGCGTTACGGATATGCCTAGCGCGTTCAGTAAAGTCAGCACGCCCAGCAAACCCACGATCAAAGTGGCCAGAACTTCGGTGAGCGTGCCCGTCGCAGCACCCTGCCTCCGCATGCCGTAGAGCCGGACGATTCTTCCGGCAAGTCGCGCGGCCACGATCGTCACGGAAAGAATTGCGAGCAGCTTGAGCGCGCCTTCCAAGCGCCGGGCCAAATCTGGAGACACGTCGGATGTTTCGGTGACCGCGAACAGGCCCAGCATGACGATCCACAGCAAAATGGGTCCGCGCAGAACATCCAGCACCACGTTGTGCATAGTCGAGCCGGAGGAATGAGACCAACTTCGTAGTTTGCTGGCGATGATCTTGCGAGCCACCAATCCGGCGGCGACTACGATGAGGAACACCACCGACGGGACAAGCACGGCGAGCCATTCGCGCGGGATGAAGCTGAGCGTACGTTCCAGAAACGGAGTCACCTCTCCAGGCTAGGATGGTTGACGGAGATTGCGCAATGCCAATATTGGTCCGCAACTGTTTCACTACCAAACCGGGGAGTGCCGGCACGCTGGCGGCGAAGATGAAGCAGGCGTTCGCGGCGGCGGGGATTCCGCGGCATCGCGTGCTGACCGATCTGACAGGCGGATTTAATCGCGTGATCGTGGAATTTGAGGTCGCGAGCGCGGGGGAGGCAGAGACTACGATTCGCAACTATCGCAATAGCTCGGCGTTCCGAGAAATTATGGCTGGGTACACGGACTTATGGCAATCCGGCACGCGGGAGATGTTGCAGATTTTGTAGGTTTCGAAGAAGCGTCTATAATTGAGGCGTTATGCCCATGGTCAAAGGTTTCTCTACTATTGCCGCACTCTGCATGCTGATCCTTCCCGCGCTAAATGCGCAGGCCCCGAAGGAAACATCTCGAGCGGTTCAAGGGGGCGGAATCAGTGTCGCTGGCTGGACTGGAAAGATCGACGCGAATGAAGAGCGGGCAGGCCAAGCACTGGGAAATGCGAAGTTCGCGCAGGAGGGTAGCCTGCTGCGCGTTACAACGGGTCCGGCCGTGACGTATTGGAATCCGGCCAACAAGGCCGCCGGGAACTACACGGTCAAGGCCACCTTCAACGAGCCGAAGTACATGAACGTGAACAGCCACCCGCACCCCTACGGCATTATGATTGCTGGCAATGATCTGGGCACTGCCCAGCAGAGTTATCTCTATTGCGCGGCTTACGGCGATGGGAACTTTATCGTGCGTGGATTTGGTCCGGGCGCCTTTCAGATGAACGGCGGAGGTCAGCCGAACTCTGCTGTCCACAAGGCCGCGGGTCCGGGGCAGCCCGTGACACAAGAGATCGCAATTTCCGTCAAGGGCGACCGCGTGGAGTGCGCCATCAATGGAGCCGTGGTAGCGGGTTACGACAAGGCCGCCTTGGTTACGGCAGGAAAACTGAAGTCCTTCGACGGCTTATACGGACTTCGTTTTGCTCACAACACGGAAGTCACGGTCAGCGGCTTAACCATCACGAAAAATTAGTTTAGTAGAACCAATCGCTACGGTACGCTACCCACCAGCTGACGAACCCGATCGGAATGGTGGCTCCCAGCGCCCACCAGATCGGCAGCATGAAATCGGCCACCAAGCCCAAGACGGTAAAGGTAAGCCAAAAGATCTTTCGTTCCACTTGCTCTCAGTATTACTTACGGCTGAGCGCCTCGGTGACGGGCGGGTCCTGGACTCGGTTGGTGAACCAATTCGGATAAAGGGGCGTTGGCGCTGTTAGTTCATCCAGGCGCGTGACGGCGACGGGCGTGAGCTTAAGATCCGCGGCTTTGAGGTTGTCTTCCAGCTGCTCTATTTTGTTCGCGCCGATTAGGACCGATGCCACGGTTGGTTTGGTCAGCAGCCAAGCCAGCGCTACTTGAGAGGGAGAGGCGCGGTGATTCTTGGCGATTTCGCGAACCTCGTCCATAAGATCGTACGCCTTGGCGCGATCATGTGGCAGGAAGTCAAAACCCGTGAGCCGGCCGCCATCGCCCTGGGGATTGTCGCGCGTGTATTTGCCGGAGAGGAAGCCTCCCGCTAGCGGGCTCCAGACCATGACGCCGATACCGGCATCGTGAACGAAAGGCTCCAGCTCATGCTCAAAATCCCGGCCGAGCAGCGAATAGTAAAGTTCGGCCGCGCGGAACTGGGCCTTTCCGTCGGCCCGCTGGAGTCCGGCGGCTTTGGCGGCCATCCAGGCGGGCCAGTTGGAGAAGCCGGTGTAACGTACCTTGCCCTGCTGGACCAAGGTGTCGAGCGCAGCGACGGTTTCTTCAACAGGAGTATTTACATCCACGCGATGGACCAAGTAGATGTCGATGTAATCGGTGCCCAAGCGGCGGAGGCTGGCATCGCATTCGGCCAGGATGTTGTGGCGCGACAAACCTTGATGGAGTAGCGAGGGCGCGGTACGGAAGCCGACCTTGGTGGAGATGACCACGTCTTTGCGCTTGGAACCCAGGGCTTTCCCCAGCATTTCTTCGGACTGGCCCCCGGTGTAGCCGTTGGCGGTATTGAAGTGGTTGATGCCGGCGTCGAGAGTCTTTCCAATCATTTGATCGGCGAGAGATGTGTCCGCTACTTTCGAAACAGCGGCGAAGGGACCCTGGCCTGTGCCGAAGGTCATGGCTCCGAAGGCAAGGCGGCTAACGACTAATCCTGAGTTACCGAGGCGTGAGTATTGCATGGATCTTCAGTGTCTCAAAATAGTGATATTGTTTTGGGCATGACGATCACTCGACGCACTTTTGCCGCGATGGCAGCCGCTGCTCCGTTGGTTTTTGAAGGGAAGGCTCTTGGACAAGCGAAGAAGCTTCCCGTGGGGTTGGAGCTTTTCTCGGTTCGCGATGAACTGATGAAAGACGAGATGGCTACGGTGCGCGCGGTGGCGAAGATGGGATATGAGGTCGTGGAGTTTTACGCGCCTTATTTCTCTTGGAGTACGGAGCATGCCAGGGACATCCGCAAGCTGATGGACGATTTGGGGATCAAGTGCAACTCCACGCACAACAATGCGACGAATTTCAGCACAGCGAATCTGGCTAAGACGATCGAGCTGAACCAAATCATCGGGTCCCGTTATGCGATTGCGGCGAGTGCGCCGGCGGTTCGCAGCATAGATGCCTGGAAGCAGTGGGGCGAGGAGATGACCAAGGTTTCGGCCCAGATGAAGAAGTCGGGCATGGCCACGGGATTCCACAACCATCAGACAGAGTGGCGAGCACTGGAAGGGCAGCGGCCAATGGATGTTCTGGCGGCAAATACTCCGCCAGAGTTCGTGCTTCAGTTCGATGTGGGCACTTGCATTGATGCGGGTGCGGATCCGATTGCTTGGATCAAGGCGCACCCTGGGCGGATTAAGAGCGTCCACTGCAAAGATTGGGGAGCAGGACAAGGGCCGGATCGTGGCTATCGGGTATTGTTCGGCGAGGGCGATTCGCCATGGAAGGCGATCTTCGAGACCGCCGAGGCGGTCGGCGGCGTGGAATATTACCTGATCGAGCAGGAAGGCAGCCGGTTCCCGGCCTTTGAGACGGCTGAGAAGTGTTTGGCTACCTATCGCAAAATGCGGAGATAGGGGCGGCTACTCGTAGCGCAACGCGTCCACGGGATCGAGGCGGGCAGCTTTGCTGGCGGGCCAGATACCGAAGAACAGGCCGATCCCAACGCTAACGCCGATTCCCGCGACGACGGCCCAGGTGGGGACCAGCGTGGGCAAACTGGGCAGAGCTAATCGAACTGCTAGGCTTACAAGCCATCCGATAGTCATGCCCAACAGGCCGCCCAGCCCTGTGAGTACGACGGCTTCGGTCAGGAATTGCATGATGATGTCGCTGCGGCGTGCGCCGATGGCTTTACGGATGCCAATTTCGCGGGTTCGTTCGGTTACGGAAACCAGCATGATGTTCATGACCCCGATCCCTCCCACCAAAAGTCCGATGGAACTGAGTATGACGAGGACTAACGCAGTCATGGATGTGATGGATCGGAACTGTTCCACCAGTTGGTCCGACGTTGACATTGAGAAGCTGTCGGGGCCGGAGTATCCGTCGCGGCGTTCCTGGCGCAGCACGACGCGCATTTCGTCAATGGCGGCAGCCATTTTGTTTTCGTAGGCTTTGACCATGAATTGGTGATCGCGCGAGTTGGGGAAAATCTTCTTCATCACGAAGTAAGGCGCGATGAATTGATTGTCGCTCTGGCCGGGGATGCCAGTGGCCGGCTTGTTCAGCACACCAATCACAGTGAATTCGTGGCCTGCCACCAGGATGGTTTTGTCCAACGCATCGCCACTACCGAAGAGCGATTTGTATGCGTCGGCCCCGATAACAATCACCATGCTGCGGTGGCGATTTTCTTCCGCCGTGAAGAAGCGGCCGATACGCAGATTCACTTGGCCGGTGTCTCCGTAATGTTCATCCGTGCCAAAAAACTGCATTTGGAACATGTCGTTACCTTTGTAGCGAGCTCGCATAATCCCGCCGCCGGATGCGGGGAGAATAGGGCTGACGTATTCGACGGAAGGGCAGAGTTCCTCAATAGCCCTGGCTTCTTCGTAAGTGAGGGGTTTCCTTTTCCGCTCCGCGGCGGTGCGCGTTTGTTGAAAAGGTCCCTGCCGGGTGACGAATATAGTGTTTGTTCCAAAACTGCGGAGGACGCCGGTTACGGCGCCATCGAAACCAGCCATGATCGAACCAACGGCAATGATGGTCGCGGTTCCGATGACCACGCCCAATACCGTCAAAATGGAACGGGCCTTGTTCTCGCGTACTGTGGTCAGCGCCAGGCCAATTACGGAAAGGAATAAGCGCATAGATTAGGATTCCGACCTAAGCGCGACAATCGGATCCAGTTTGGAAGCTTGGCGCGCGGGATAAATTCCAAAAAACAGACCCACCGCCGTCGACAGCAATACGCCCAGGACCACGCCAGAAAAAGGCACCTTCATGGGGAAATTGGCTACGTTGGAAACCGCGATGGAGATGAGCCAGGATAAAGCCACGCCAATCAACCCGCCCATTAAGGAAAGCGTCGACGACTCCACCAGGAATTGATTCAAAATGTCCTGTCGCCGCGCGCCGACGCTTTTGCGGATTCCGATTTCACGAGTTCGTTCCGTCACCACGGCCAGCATGATGTTCATGATCACAACTCCACCCACCACCATGAAGACGCTAACGATGCCCAGGGCGGCGCCTTGAATGGCTCCCGTGATGGAGTTAAATGCGCTGACAAGGGTGTCTGAGGAAACCACCATAAAGGTGCTGTCTTCGCCCGGCAGCTGGTGGCGGTAGGAGCGTAGCGCAACCTCCACTTCCTCCTGCGCCTGCGCCATGTGGGCCTTGTCGACGGCGAAGAAATTGTAATCGATGCCGGTTCGTGAACCAAACATCTTGAAATAGACGTCGATGGGGATGGAAAGGAAGTTGTCTTGCGAGCTGCCGAATAGGGTACCTTTCGGTTTCGCGACACCGATCACCGTGAACTGGGCTCCGGATATCGTGAGCGTCTTGCCGAGCGGGTCCACGGCGGGAAAGAAGCGTTCTTTAATGTCGGATCCGATCAACACGACGGGGACCTTGTGGCGGACCTCGGTATCAGTGAAGAAGCGTCCCAGGGCCACCTCTGTATTAGTCATGATGGCGGCATTGTCAGCGTTGCCGAAGAGCACGACACCAGCCACCTGGTCCCCTTCATAGCCCACCGTGGTGGAGCGCTGCACCGACATCCCCGATTCTCTGACCATTGTCAGGTGATGCTTCAGGTAATCAAACTCTTCCGGATTCAACTGCGGGTTCTTGCGCTGGTATTCCAGGAACTTTTTTGGATCCCAGTTGGCCACGAATGCGAAGCGTACGACGCGAAACCCATCGCTGCCCATGGTGGTGGCGCTAGTGGCGATGAAATTTTCCAACCCGTTGATCACGCTCATGACGCTGATCAGCGTCGTAGTGGAAAGTATAATTCCCAGCAACGTTAGGAAACTACGCAGTTTACTACCGCGTAAGGAATCCAGGGCGACCATCGCCGCCTCCCAGAATGATGACTGAGATCTTACTCGTATCAACACGCTCACACTTGCTCCAGACTTTAGGATACGCGGCTGGGGCGTAAATTGTTCCCTTCCAGCCAATCCATTAACACGTCATCTATCCAAAATCGCGGTTTTTCCCGCGAAATGAACCCCAAATGCCCGCCATGTTTGACGGCGACCAGCTGGATCCGCGGATTCGCGGAGACTCCCGGGTGTCCGTATACCGAGAATGGTATCAAGGGATCGTCCTTGGCTTGAACCAACAACGTCGGAACCCGGATCCGTTCCAAGTACTGATTCGACGACTGGGTGCGAAAATAGTCCGCCGCAGTACCGAACCCGAATAATCTGGCTGTATAGTAGTCGTCAAAATCTACGATACTGTTCACTTTAGGCAAGTGTTCCAGAGTATAGACGTCGGGAGCGAGCATATTCTTACGGCGAATCCGCTCTTTCAGGCGCCCCAGGAAGCGATTTTGATACAAAAAATTGCCTGGCCGGCCTAGCGCGGCGGCGCAAATGCCCAAATCTATGGGAGCTGAAACCGCGCAGACGCCCGCTAACAGCCCCGCCGCATCTTCGCCTAGTTCCCCCGCGAGTTTCAAGGCGACGTTGGCGCCTAGGGAATACCCGGCCAGATACACCGGAGCGCCGCTTAACCGCCGGCGTTCGCGCAGCACGTGCAACAGGTCGCTGGTTTGCCCTCCGTGATAGCTCATGAGAGCGAGATGTTCGGTGCCGCCGCAGCCGCGCATGTTGAAGCGGTGCACGGCCCAACCGCGTTCCAGTGCCGCGAAGGCCATGCTGAGTGCATAGCCGGACACGCTGGAACCTTCCAGTCCATGCACCAGGATCACTTCGCCCCGGGCGTCGCCTTCCGGATATTGTGAGTGCACCAGCACTTGCACATCAGGCTCGGTCTGATAAAGAACGGAATGCACCGGCCAACGCCCATCACTTTCAGGGCGCGGCCAGAAATTCCCGGCAAGCGTCGCTAGATGCGAGTTTTTGAAGAAAGGCCGGAAGGGGCGCAAGCTATTTTCCAGACAGTCTCGCGGGGAGAGGGGGGGCTCCCAGCGACATCAGAGGATCGCCAATCACAATATTTTGCCAGCTTAATGCAGGAATCGACAAATAGAAGCTCTCCGCCAGATTCCGGCCTTTGAAATAGGCGGGCAGCAGGTATTCAGGATGCGGGGTGGTGGCAAGAAACGGTTCAGTCACGTGTCCGGTGGCGGCGGAGGCGCCTTCCTCCACATAATCCGCGGTCATCGTCTGGGGACTTCCGGCAAACCAGAGAGGCCGCGAGAGCACGCCCCAATCGCTGATATTCCAGGTTTTAGGCGGTCGTGCGAAGGTGCGGGCATTGGTTGAGACATATTCCGTCGCCACGGCGCCAGGCAGCCACTTGAATCCAAGGAATCGCTGCTTCCTGTTTGGATCGTTGGAACCCCAGCCGGCGTACCCGATGACGTCGGTCTGGTTGAGCAGCACTTTGCTGGACTCGTCGAAAATCACGCGATCCTCCGGAAGCAAAAGCATGGCCCTGCGTAACCAGTCGTTGCCTGGTTCTTCGTCGTTGGATTTGAGATCGATTACAAACTTGCCCCGGTTTTCTGCCGCTAACCCGCTGTCGATCATGCGCTTAACGCCTTCGAAATCATAGGCCTCCAAGCGAGTTACCAGATAGATGGGAAAGTTGGCGTGGGTGAACGCCGCCTCCCGTTTACCGAACAGAGGATTTCGCAGGGGACCGTTGAGGGAGTGTCCGTGCCCATCTTTCAGATCGCCATAGAGCGTGGCGAGTTCGCTGTCGACGGAGGCGTAATCCCCGGTCGCTCCCGTTTTGCCGGCAATGCTTAAGGGAACTCCCGCGGTGGTGGCAATGTAGAGAATCTGTTCGACTAACTGCTGGCGTTGCAGACAGCCGGTTACGGGCGCGGCCACAGATCGGTTATAGTCGGGCCGCTCAATGACTTCGGCCAAGGAAGCCTTGATATGGCAGACGTTCTTTAGCGGAATCGACCGGCGTTGCGCGTAGTACTCACCAATACTTCGCGATAGTGCGGAGGCGTCATTCACCACCACTAAAACGTTCGCCGGTCCCTGCGCACGGACAGGCGTCGGCGGCAGAGCAAGTGCCGCCAGAAACAGCGGTAAACAAGGAAAACGTAGGCGGTGCAACAGCATGCGCTAAACTATTATTGTCCGACAGCGGCCAAGTGACTGTTATGGCCGGAATGGGCCCATGGATCTCGATCAGCTCCACACGTTTCTTGAAATCGTCCGCCTGAAGAGTTTCTCTAAGGCTGCCCAGTCGTGTTACCGCACGCAGCCAGCGGTCAGCGCCCAGGTTCGCCAACTGGAAACGGAGCTCAACGCGCCGTTGTTCGAGCGCTTGGGAACCAAGATCGCCCTCACTGCGGCGGGGCATATTTTCGCGGATTACTCGGAACAGATCCTTCGCTTACGGCGCGGCGCGCAGGATTCCATTAACGAGTTGGAGCGCACACCCCGCGGCGAATTATTGATTGCCGCCAACGAAGCCACCTGCATTTACGTTCTGCCGCTAGTCTTTTCCGAATACAAGAAGCAATTTCCAAACGTTCAAATCCTGGTGGACCGGTCCTACGGCGCTCGCGTCGTCGAAGCCGTGCTGGACAATCAGGCGGATTTCGGTATCACGCAGTTGCCGGTGGAGGAGAAGCGCCTGCAGGTGGTGAAGATTCACTCCGACGAAATTAAGGCTTTGGTTCCCGCGCAACATCCTTTGGCGCAGACCAAGCAGGTGCTCCCGGAGGATCTGATTCCCTTCCCGTTGCTGCTGCCTAAAACCGGGTCAACACGCCGCCGTTTGTCCACCTGGTTCAACGCCGTAGAGGATGACTTGAACGTATCTATGGAATTGGATTCCACGGAAATGATCAAGCGCTTCGTGGAAGCGGAGTTGGGTGTCAGCTTCCTGGCCGCCACGCACTGCCGGGAAGAAGTAGCTGCCGGCAAGCTCGCCGCCGTCTCCCTGGGACCGGAGCCGATGATCCGGCAACTTGCCTTAATCTATAGGAAGGACAAGGCTCTTTCCAAAGCAGCTCTCGGGTTCATTGAAGTGACTCTGAAAAACGCGACCAACGAACTTTCGCCCACACCTCGCGCGCCCAAGGCTAAGCCCGTCGCGGTGGAAAGATAGATGCAACGCGTGACTCTTAAGACGTCCACGATTTTCATCGCCAAAGGCGATCGCACACGTGTATATCACTCCGTTGCCGAGATTCCCCAACGCTTGCGCAAGCAGTTGGAGGATTCCACGAACAGTTTTAATTCGGCGACGATCCTGATCGCGGATCGCCGGGGCCGCGACGAGGTCCGGCGAGCTCTACGTGGCATGCCTTCGGGATTGCGTACCCGTCTGGCGCCGTCCCTGAACCAAACTACACCTCTCGCCGCGGAGCCCGCCTTGCCGCCGGCACGGCCTCTGGCCCGGTTCCTGCGCAATCACTGGATTAAGATCCTGG
Source organism: Acidobacteriota bacterium (assembly GCA_039931205.1). Classification (GTDB taxonomy): domain Bacteria; phylum Acidobacteriota; class Terriglobia; order Bryobacterales; family Bryobacteraceae; genus Palsa-187. The sequence goes on along the minus strand of JBDTSJ010000031.1, from coordinate 14,693 downwards.
TTCCCGTGGGCGCGACTCTGGTAATGTGGGCCGCACTCTCCGTGCGGTAAAAAAAGTCTCTAAAATTTAGCACTTCAAAAATCATTAATCCATAATGGAATGGTGAAACGAGTCGCTATTTTTGGCAGTCACGGCCAGCTGGGTGTGGAACTCGCCGCCGTATACTCCTCTCGCGACTGTGAAGTCGCCTGTTTTGATCGAGCCAGCGTTGACATTACGGACGCCGCAGCGGTCGAAAAAGCCATCGTCCGCTATGACCCCGGCTTGGTCTTCAACGCGGCTGCGTACAATCAGGTGGACTTGGCCGAACAGGATCCCGCCGCCGCCTTTCAGGTGAACGCGCTGGCTGTTCGAAACCTTGCTGTTTCCTGTCGCAATGTGGATGCGTCCTTCGTGCACTTTTCAACGGACTACGTGTTCGATGGTATGGCCGGCCAAGCCTATCGGGAGGAAGACGAGGTGCATCCATTAGGCGCGTACGCGGTATCCAAAGTCGCCGGCGAGCTCTATGCGCGCGCGTACCTCGACCGCGCGTTGGTCATTCGAACCTCCGGCGTGTATGGACCCGGCGGGCTTCATACCGCGCGAGGAAATTTCGTGGAGCTGATGCTGCGCTTAGCCGCCGGAGGCCAGCCGATCAAGGTGGTGGAAGACCACGTCGCCTCCCCCACGTATGCGCCGGCACTTGCTGCGCGGACGGCGGATCTGGTCGAAAAAGGCGTCACCGGAGTGGTCCACGCCGGCGGCGGCACGCCGATCTCGTGGTACGACTGGGCCGTGAAGATCTTCGAGGCTGCCGGGGTCCAACCGCGGCTGAAGCCTACCAACGAGCGCGAATTCCGGACTGCCGCGCGCCGTCCCAAGTATTCGGCGCTTTCCAATCAAAAAATGGAGTCACTGGGCGTGGAGCCCATGCCGTTTCTGGATGCGGCCATTCGGGAATACCTGTCAAAGCGCGGGTAGCCTTTCGGAACTCGCCGGGATACTGCGAAAATTGACGTCGAAATCCCCAAGCTGCCGGTAGGCGGTTTGCCGGAAGCCCGCCGGAGCGCTGTATCCGCGTGTTAACTTGAGATCGTGGCTACTCCGGCAGCAGAACAGAGTCCCAAAGCGATGGGCGAATTGGTCGTTCCTGGAAACGATTGGCTGCACTATCCGCAGTGCCCTTCCGGCATCGGCGATGTAATCCGGTCCGTTAATGCAGCCACTATCGAGGGTGTGAAAATCGCCTCCGCAAGTTTGCATCCGGACGACCGCGGGTTCTTCCTGGAGATTATCCGAATGGGGACGGGCCTGGCGTCGGATTTCGATCCCGCGACCACGCAAGTCTCCGCGGCCCTCAGCTATCCGGGCACGATCAAGGCGTTCCACTACCATCTGAAGCAAACGGATTTCTGGGTTCCTGCCACCGGAATGTTGCAGGTGGCCCTAGTGGACTTGCGCAGTGACTCGCGCACCTTCGGCCAACGTAATACCTTGTACGTAGGCGCGCTACGTCCCTGGCAGATCCTAATCCCGCCCGGGGTGGGCCACGGCTACAAGGTTGTCGGCCTGGAGCCGGCCACGTTGGTATACGTCACCAATCGTTATTACGATCCCGCGGACGAAGGCCGTATCGCTCACAATAACCCAGCCATTCACTATGACTGGGAAACCCAGCACAAATGAAATATCTGGTCACCGGAGGCGCGGGTTTCATCGGCTCCGCTTTTGTCAGGCAGGTGATCGGAACGCGGCCGGACATTCGCGTGGTGAACTTGGACAAGCTCACGTACGCGGGCAATCTGGAAAATCTGGAGAGCATTGCCGCGAATGACCGCTACCGATTCGTGCGCGGCGATATCTGCGACCGGGAGTTAGTGCGAGACCTAATCCGCCAGGAAGCCCCCGACGTGATTGTGCATTTCGCCGCGGAATCCCATGTGGACCGCAGCATTCTCTCTCCGGCGCCGGTCATCGAAACCAACATCGGCGGAACGTTCACATTGTTGGAGGCAGCGCGCGAGTGGAAGGTACCTCGTTTCCACCACGTTTCGACAGACGAGGTTTACGGCAGTATTGACGATCCCCATGAGGCGCATGAGGATTATCCTCTACGCACTTCCAGCCCCTATTCGGCGTCCAAGGCGGCTTCAGACTTGTTGGCGCTGTCGTACTTCACAACCTACAAGCTGCCGGTAACTGTGTCGCGCGCGTCCAACAATTACGGGCCGTATCATTTCCCGGAAAAACTGATCCCGTTGATGATCTCGAACGCACTGGAAAACCATCCGCTGCCGATTTACGGCGATGGCATGCAAATACGCGACTGGCTTTTCGTGGACGACCATTGCCGCGGTATTCAGGCGGTGATCGATCAAGGCCGGGCGGGTGAGATTTACAACATCGGCGGCAACTGTTCCTTGCCGAACGTCGAAGTGGTGAAGCGAATCTTAAGGATTCTCGACAAGCCCGAAAGCCTGATGCAAACCGTGACGGACCGGCCCGGGCATGATCGACGCTACGCCCTCACTACCGCGAAGTTGATGCGACAAACGAAGTGGGCTCCTCAAATGACGTTCGACCAGGGCTTGGCGGAGACGATTGCCTGGTATCGGGCCAACTCAGGGTGGGTGAACCGGGTGCGGAGCGGCGAGTACCTAAAGTTTTACGAAAGCAATTACGTGAATCGCTAAGCGTGGGTGGCTGCAATCTTGAGGTACTTCGAGACCGTGGACCAGAGTTCGTGAGCATCTACTGGTTTCGATAAGAAAGCCTGCATCCCAGCGGCCAGACACTCTTCGCGGGTTTGATCCGAATAATTGGCGGTCAACGCGAGTATCGGCACCGTGTCATACCCCGGCAGTTTTCGAATTTCGGCGGCGGCCTGAAGTCCATTCATATCGGGCATCTGCAAGTCCATCAAAATGAGTTCGATGGGATGGTTCCGCGCGGCTTCGATGGCTTCGCCTCCAGACGTGGCGCAGACCACGCGGAAGTTGCGGCGCCGCAACACGTGTTGCAGAACACGCAGGCCTACCGGATTGTCTTCCACCGCTAGTATCACCGGCCCCTCGCCCAGCACGGCTTCCGGAGTCGCTACGGGTATCGCCTCGACACTGCGCCGCATCGGAATCTCGACCGTGAAGACCGACCCGCGCCCCACCTCGCTTGCCACCTTGATCGTCCCGCCCATCACGGACACCAGCTTGGCCGTCAAAGCCAACCCGAGTCCCAGGCCTGGATAGGCGCGTGACAAACCACCGTCGCCTTGGCGGAAGGAATCGAATACCGTATCCAGTTTCTCGGCCGGAATGCCGATGCCCGTGTCCTTGACCACGGCGATAAGGCGGGGAGCTTCGGCCGCGCTCTGGCCGTTGCTGCCTTCCAGAAATGCTCTTAATTCCACCGAGCCTTGATGCGTGAACTTTACGGCGTTGCTGATCAAATGGCTGAGCAACTCGCGAATGCGTGGCGCGTCGCCCACCAGAGTTTCAGGCAGACTGGCGTCCACCGTCAGGAATAGCTTAAGGCGTTTCATCTCCGCCTTTGCCTGGTGCTGCGCCAAAGCGGCTTCCAGGGTTTCGCGGATGCTGAACTCGCTCTCGTCCAACGTGATCTGGCCGGCTTCGAGTGCTGCGTATTCCAAACTGGTATTCAACAGCTCGGCCAGCGATTCCGTGCACAGCTTGGCGGCGTTCAAATAATCCTTCTGGTCTTCGTCCAGCGTGGTCTCGGCTAGCAGATCGAGCATGCCGACGATGCCACTCAAGGGAGTCCGGACTTCGTGATTCAGGCTCGCCAGAAACGCGCCTTTTACCTGATCGAACTGCGGATTCTCGTCGTTTTGCCGGGACTCGGAAGGAACTGTTTCAACAACCATTACAGTGGTTGTATCGGCGGATTCGCCGCCGTGGAGTAGGGTATTTCCCTAGGCGTTCGCTAATCGTTCTACTTAGTCGGTTTTGCCGGCTGCGGCTTGGGCGCAGCGGGTTCCGCCGGCTTTGTGGCAGGCTCGTCCAAATCTCCAAAAATAATGGTGGATTCCGCTTTGAACTGTTTGTAGTCTTCGTATTTAACTACTTGGCGGATGCGTTGATTGGAATCCTCAAAGTGTAAAGTATCTTCCGCAATGGTGTAGGTAGGGAACCAATATTTGCCGTCGATCTGTTGACGGAACGTTTCAAACTTGGGAAAAGCCTGCCCTTTTGCGATACCGACGCCGCGACCGTAGGTCTTGACCACCTGAAGATCGCGATCATCCACCCACACGATGCCCGAAAAGTAGCGCTCCCCTTTGACCAGTGTTTTTGGTTTTACCGCAAACGCATGGCATTCGATTTCATCCAGCTTCTCTTTGCCAAGGTAGCGGATGATGTAGTCGGGCAAATTTTCGGTAGTTAGGACGAAGGGTTGCACGTTCTTCAAATCCTGCATGTCCTCGGGAGTGAGATTGATGGCGTTCAAGGTAGGAATCGGTGCGCGGACCACGTGTTCCGTACGCCTGCCGGTGGTTTCGAAGACGATGTCGGAGACAGTCTCCCAGCGGCCTGTGGTGTTGCCTGCGCGGTCCAGTTCCTGGATGCGCGCGGTCTGCCGGTAGGTATAGCTTTCGCGCGCCTTAGCAAAGCTGGCTTCGTTGGCGGCGAACGTTTTAATGATTTCGTCGATTTTCGCCTGACTTAATTCATTGGCATCCGCGGCGAGAAGCGCTCCGCTGCACAGCAAGATCAATCCAAAAACGCGCATAATGGCTCCCCATAAACTAGACGCGGCGATTCAGGTCCGGTTTCCCAGCATTTGCTTGGCAATGGTGATCCGTTGCATGTTGCTGGTGCCCTCGTAAATCCGCCCGATCTTAGCGTCCCGATATAACTTCTCAACCGGATAATCCTTCGTAAACCCAACGCCTCCAAGCACTTCCACCGCCCGTGAGGCGACTTGCTCGGCGATGTCGCTGGCGAAAAACTTGGCCATCGCGGCTTCCGTTACGTACGGACGGCCGGAATCTTTCAGTCGCGCCGCGTTGTAGGTCAATAAGCGGGCGGCCTCCACCTGGACGGCCATCTCCGCTAATTCAAATTGTACTCCTTGAAAGTCGGCGATGGACTTGCCGAACTGTTTGCGCTCGCGGGCGTAGGCCAAAGCGTGTTCAAGAGCTCCGGCGGCCAGCCCGGTCATCTGCGCGGCGATGCCGATGCGGCCTTGGTTTAGGGTCTCAATCGCGACCTTGTAGCCTTTGCCAACTTCGCCTAACACGTTGGCTTTCGGAACGCGGCAGTTATCCAGGATCAATTCACACGTGGAGGATGCTCGAATGCCGAGCTTATCTTCCTTTTTCCCGACGTTAAAACCGTGAAAATCCCGTTCGACCAGAAAGGCCGTGATGCCTTTGTATCCTGCTTCCGGATTGACCGTAGCGAACACCAGAAAATAGCCCGCTTCCGCGGCGTTGGAGATCCAAAGCTTGCGGCCGGTCAGGCTAAAGACGTCGCCGTCTTCGACTGCTCGCGTGGAAAGTGCGAAGGCGTCGGAGCCGGCCCCGGCTTCCGATAGTGCATATGCTCCGACCACGTCTTTAGAGGAATTCGGCAGCCAGTTGCGCTTCTGTTCGGGAGAGCCCCACGTTAAGACGGCATGGTGGAAGAGTGTATTGTGGACGTCCACGATCAGCGATGCTGAGGGATCGACCTTGGCGAGTTCCTCAATAGCCAGGACGGCCTGGAAAAAACTGCCCCCTTGTCCGCCGTATTCCTCGGGAACGTCGATCGCCATGAGGCCCAGTTTGAATAGTTCCGCAAGCAGGTCCTTGCGAAACATCGCTTCGTCGTCCATAGCCCGAACGTGCGGGGCAAGGCGTTCGCGGGCAAATTGCCGCACCGACGCCTGAAACATGCTTTCTTCTTCGCTGAGAACCGTCAGCGGGGCGGCGGTTTCGCGCTGAACGGCTGGCATGCTCTGATTATAGGGTGACCATATCTGTATTTGGCCGGCGGCTGCGCGCGCGCGAGCTGTCGGTGCGGGAATCCACTGAATTCGTTTTGCGCACGGTAGAGCGCGAGAATCCAAAGCTAAACGCCTTCCTCACGGTTACCTCGGATCAGGCCTTGACCCGCTCCGATGAGTTGGACGCGATGCTGGCGCGCGGTGAAGACCTGGGCCCTCTGCACGGTGTCCCTATCGCGCACAAAGATTGCATTCTGACCAAAGGTGTTCGCACCACCGATGGCTCGAAGATTTTTGCGGAGTACATCCCGCAGGAAGACGCGGAAGTGGTCACACGCCTGCATGCCGCCGGCACGGTGATGATTGGAAAGACGAACCTGCACGAGTTCACCTACGGGATATCCAACATCAATCCGCACTATGGAGCGGTGCGGAATCCGCACGATGGCACGCGCGTTTCCGGCGGGTCCAGCGGAGGCTCCGCGGCCGCGGTCGCGGGCGGTTTTCCGGCGGCTACGGGCACGGATACCGGTGGATCTATCCGCATTCCTGCCTCCTTTTGTGGTTGCGTGGGATTGAAACCGACCTACGGCCGCGTTAGTCGCCAAGGCGTGATGCCATTGGGGCCGACGCAGGATCATGTTGGCCCGTTGGCTCGCAATGTTACGGATACGGCGTTGCTCTTCGCTGCGATGGCGGGGGTGGAACTCGGCGCTCAGTCCGGCGTCGAAGATCTGCGGGTCGGCGTTCCGGAAAACTATTTCTGGGATGCGTTGGCTCCAGAAGTGAGATTCGCCGCGCGCGGAGCTGTACAAGTGATCGGCGCTTTGGGTGCCAAGCTTCGGGAATTAAGAATGCCAGACGTCGCCCCCTTGATGGAAATAGCGCGCATGACGTTGCTCTATGAAGCCGTTGCGTCTCTGGGCGGGTACAGTTCGCAACGCGAAAACTACGGGGAAGACGTGTGGGCGCTGCTGGAAGCTGGACGCGCCATACCCTCCGGCCAGTACGACAAGGCACAGGCAGATCGTATTCGCCTGGCCGCACAGTTCGCCGCAGTGTGGAACGACGTGGACCTGCTCATGATGCCGACCACACCCATCGTCGCGTTCCCGATCGATACGCAAGAAGACATGCGCCCCGAGACCACCCGCTTGACGCGTCCGTTTAACTTGTTGGGCTGGCCCGCGATGTCGCTGCCCTGCGGCTTCTCGCCGGATGGATTACCGATCGGGATACAACTGGTGGCGGCTCCGAATCGCGAGGACGTGTTATTTCGCGCGGGCAAAGCTATTGAGAACGCATTGGCCCTCGAAATTTAGATTCACGCCGGAATCGCGGCTTGCGCGATCATAGAAAGTTCATGGTTGAAACGATTATTTGGACGGATGCCGGCGTGGTCATGATCGATCAGCGCCTATTGCCGCGGCAGGAAGTGTTCGTTACGTGCCGCACATATCTTGAGATGGCGGATGCGATTAAGACGATGGTGATCCGCGGGGCTCCGGCGATTGGCGTTGCGGCCGCCATGGGAGTCGCATTAGGCGTGCAGGAAGGCGCGGATTTCGATATAGTCTGCGACACGTTGGCAGCCACGCGGCCTACCGCGGTGAACCTTTTCTGGGGGATTGAACGCATGCGGCGGCTTAAGGCCAAGCTTGCGGACGCCCCGCCGGAGGAGTTGACGCGCGCGATGATCCATGAAGCGCAGACCACCCGCACGGAGGACATCGCGATTTGTCAGGCCATCGGACGGCATGGCGCGGATCTGGTGCCGGACGGCAAAACGGTGCTGACGCATTGCAATGCCGGCGCGCTGGCTACTGCGGGATACGGAACCGCGCTAGGCGTGATTCGCGCAGCCGTCAGCGCGGGCAAGAAGATTGACGTGTTCGCGGACGAGACGCGGCCCTTCCTGCAAGGCGCTCGGCTCACTGCCTGGGAACTGCAGCAAGACGGCATCCCGACCACCTTGATCACCGACAATATGGCCGGTCACTTTCTGCGCAGCGGACGCATTGGCTGCGTGGTAGTGGGCGCGGATCGCATCGCCGCGAATGGGGATGTGGCTAACAAGATCGGCACGTATTCGGTCGCGGTGCTAGCCAAGGAAAATGGCGTTCCGTTCTACGTGGCGGCGCCCGTTTCAACCTTCGACCTGACGATTCCTTCCGGTGACCACATTCCCATTGAGCAACGCTCGCGTGACGAAGTGACGCACGTATTCGGCGTGCATGTGGCTCCTGATGGAATTGGAGTGGAGAACCCGGCGTTCGATGTGACGCCAAATCGCTACGTGACGGGCATCATCTGCGAGCGCGGAGTAGCGCGGGCTCCGTATGAGGAATCGCTCCGAAGATTGGCGAGCGAAGCATAGGCTCAGGCCGTCACCAACTCGATACCACGAGCGTGAATGCGCGCTCGAACGGCCGCACTGGTCAGGGCCTGTTCCTCGATCTCCCAGTGATAGCCCCAATGCGCGTAGTCTTCCTTGCAGGCTGGATCCTCCCAGCCGGGGTGGCAGACCAACTCAGTGGTCCCCTCGGGAATCTGATCCAGAATTCCCAGCAGCCGGCTTTCCGTTAACGCGCCGCTTTCAAACAACCCGGTGATCGGGTAACGGAAGGAGATCTCTTTATCCTGAAATCTTCCGGCATCGTAGCGGGCCAGCCAGCACAATGCCGCCTTTTGCCAAAACCGATCGCCACGCATGGCTCCATGGCGTCCTGGACTGTCCCGTGGAAGACGAACGCGGCTGATCCCGTACTCGCGCGCCAGCTGTAGAACAATCCGAAGGATGGCCGGCAGCGTGTGGACGTGCTGGTGGCTATCCAGATGGGCGGGGCGGAGACCAGCGGAAAAACACTTTTCTATTTGGGCGCGCAGTTCGCGTTCCACGTCGCCCAAGCGAATGCGGCGCATTAGGATTCCGGTCAGCAATGCGGGGTAAGAATGGGGCAGCCACCCGTCGCTTTGGGCCAGAGTTCCCGGGTTCGCCGAGACGGGCCTCTCCTCCACCAACGTCAAGTGGACCCCTAAAGATAGCTTCGGATTGGAACGCGACTGCTCGACCCCGTAATCGAATGCCTGACCGCCCGCCATGACAGAGGCGCTGGTTACGATCCCGCGTCGATGCGCCTCGATAATCCCGTCGACGACACCTTTGCAGAGGCCGTAGTCATCGGCGTTCACGATCAGGCGCTTCATGGGCGGACTGCGCTACGCCGAACGTCGAGCAGCGGCGGCGCTGGCGCGAAGGCGGGAACGCGGCACCAAACCCAGCCGTTCTTCCGTAATATAGGCCGGACGTTTCTTTACTTCGTCGAAAATCCGGCCCACATATACGCCGATTACGCCGATCATCAGCAGTTGCACGCCGCTGAGAAACAGCATTGTGAGAAATGTGGACGACCACTCCGTCAAATCCTTGTGTTCGTAAACCTTGTTGTAAACGGCGTAACTCATTAGAGCGACGCACAAGGCAGTGACGGCTAGCCCGATGTTAAATCCCCACTTGAGCGGAGCGCTGGAAAACGACGACACCGCATTCACGGCCAGGCCCACCATTTTGCGCCAGGAGTATTTCGTACGCCCAGCGAAACGTGGCGCTGGCGTGTAGTGAATCTCCGTTTCTTCAAACCCCACCCAGGAGATCAATCCACGCACGAACCGGCCGCGTTCGGTCAGGGAATTGAGGCGTCGCACCACGCGCCTGTCGAGAAGTCTGAAGTCCGCGACCGCGGGTTTGATCTTCACTTCCGACAACGCATTAATGAAGCGGTAAAACAAGCGGGAGCAGAGAACTTTCGGCCAGCTTTCGGTCTCGGCTTCATCCCGGACCATGGACACCACGGCGTAGCCTTGCCGCCAGCGTTGGATCATCAGAGGCAACAGTTCCGGCGGATGCTGCAAGTCGCCGTCCATGCTAATCACACAATGTCCGGAAGCGTAATGATAGCCTGCAGTCAAGGCGGCCTGATGACCGAAGTTGCGCGAAAGGCGAGCTGCTTTCACGCGTAAATCCTGCTCCCGAAAAGAGCAGATGACACTCCACGTCTCATCGCGGCTCCCATCGTCCACGAAAATAATCTCGTAGGTGATGTCTTCGACCGTGCTCAATGCGGCGCAAATTCCGCGGTACAAGGCCCGCAGGCTATGCTCCTCGTCGAGCACAGGAACTACCACGGATATTAGATCCTGGCGCATCGTTCCCCCTCTTCCCAATCCAACAGTAACTATGCGTTGCCTCTACAAATGGCCATCTGTATCCCACGGACGATTCGTGAAGAGATACTTCCCCCCGCTGGCTTTCACTACGTGCATATGGTCCTTCCCAACAAGTTTGGCGATGCCTTCGACTTTGGGACCTTCCACAACCAAATACACCCGCGCGTCCCCGTACCACATTGCTGGTAAGTTTACCTCATCCAGAAACACGTCGGGCGCCCCTGGGGCATAGGAGCCGTACTCCAGATTCTGATAGCGCCCGTTCAGCAGGAGCCCTTGCTCCAGGTCGCCGTAGAAGAAGACCGAGCTGAAAACGTAATATTGGTCACCCATGATGACCATTCCTGGAGGCGCAGCCTTCAACGCGGCTGCCAACGGTTGCGAACTCAGATATGGATCGAAGGCGACCATTGCCAGCCGCGCGGCGTTCAAAAAGAGGGCCATCATGACCGCGAGGCCGGCGTAGAGCAGCGTCCCGCGCCAGCGCCATGCCGCCAACGTTCCCAGTAAGCAGGCTATCCCCGCCAGCAATAACGGCACCTTGAGATAGGCGAAAGAGGCGAGCGTCAAGTCGCCCATATGGCCTAACGACAGCGTATATAAGCCCGGGTTCTGCGTCAGAGCCTGCGAGATGTCGCCGGGCGCGGGCAGCGTCCAGACGTTGGCCAGAATCGCCACGATCGCGGCCAACGCCAGCGCTGCGATGACCCCGACAGCCTTGGCTCCCCGTTGCAACCACACGGAGCCTTCCGCCATGGCCGCACCCAGTAGCAGGGCAAAAGCGGGGTACGCCGGCATCGAATAATACTCCTGGGTGGTTGAAAATGTGAAGAACACCAGCACGAACCCCAGCCAACACAGGCATAACAGGCGCAGGCGGCTGGCTCGATCACTTCCGCGATAATTCAGCCGCAACAGCGCAGGCAGGTATGCGGACCACGGGAAAAACCACAGCAGATGCAGCAGCCAAAAGTAGTGACGCGGCACCGTATCGTAATCCCGCGGCCAGCGCAGATTCAGAAAGCGGAGCAGGTGTTCGTTGAAGAAATAGAACCAAAAGAAGCCCCGATACTGTCCCGGCCCGGAGGTCATCGTGAAATCGAAGTAAGGCGGATTACGCAGCGTGGCCAGTACGTACCACGGCAGCGCAATGCAAAGCAGTAATGCGAAACCGGTGATAGGCCGGAGCCGTGCCCACGTGCGGCGCGCGAAGAGTTGTCCCGTGAAGACCAGGAACAAACCAGCGGCGGCCATCGGGAACAACAAGGAAATTAACCCCTTCAACAGCAGCCCCACGGCCATGGACGCCCACATTGTGTAGGCCCACGCGCCCGGTCGCGTTTCCTGTTCGTCCAGGGCACGGAGAAAAGCCCACAGCGAAAGCGCAATGGTGCCCGTCAAAATCACATCCGGAATAAGGATGCGCGTGAACAGGAACAGACCGATTCCTGTCCCGAACACGAGGCCCGAGTACAAACCCGCGGAACCCCCGAAGGCCCAGATGCCCATGCGGGCTATCAGCCAGACAATGGCAATTATGCTGAGTACTATGGGCAGACGGGCCGCCCAATCGAATTCGCCAAACACCGCGTAAGATGACGCGATCATCCAATACATGAGGGGCGATTTTTCCAGGAATGGAACGCCGTCCAGCCGCGCGGTGACCCAATCGCCGGAGTGCAGCATGGTGCGCGGAATTTGACCATTCACCGCATCCGTGTCATCCATGAGATGCGGCGCGAACAGGGTTGGCACATATATCAGTGCGGCCAACAACACTACCGGCCAAACTCGAGTGCCGGCGTGCGTGCCGACAGGTCGATCTATTTGGACGCCTTCCCCGACCCCAAGCCCATCTACGGGCTGAAGGCGAGGCTCCGCTCGTTGAGCCATAGTCCCGTTAAAATCCCGCCCGCGAGGGTTGGCGCTTTTGCAAACCAACCCTGCGGCATCATCCAATCCCTTACCCTGTGTCACCTTAGCATCGCGACGCTAAAAGGTTTCATCATTTTTAATGTATCTTTCGTTTCGGCTTAGGATCTTTGGACGGAAGTTTGCTCACCCGCAACTCCTTTTGGTGACAGAATTGGGAAGCGGCGCTACATTACTAATTAGCCGGGGTTCTTAGATCACAAATATGCCCAGGGGTACTAGCAAGAGCCTGATAGATCGATTGTTGAGCATCCCGCGCGTCGAGCGGTTGGCCATCGCGCTGGCTGGCATTGCGCTAATCGCATTCTCTGACTGGAACCTGGCGCAGGTCAGCCTGGGCTCAATCTATATTCTGCCCATTCTCTTTCTGAGCGGCGCGCTTTCCCGCAAGCAAGTGGTCTTGCTGGCTATATCCTGCACTTTCTTGCGGATCGCGTTGAATCCTCCATCGGATCTGATCACTCGCATTACTAACACCACCAATTCGTTTTTAGCCTACGCGCTGATCGGACTCTTCGCGCTGGAGTTGGTAAACAGCCGGCAGAGGATGCTGGACCTCCTGACGGAAAGCCAACGCCAGCAGGTTCTTCTCCGAAACGCCCAAACGCAGTTACGCTTGCTTGCTGAAAGCAGTCCTGCGGCGATCTTCACCTTGAGCGGCTCGGCACGAATCCTTTCCGCAAACCGGGCTACCCACGAATTGTTAGGCTTGCCGCCGGACTTTCCGGTTCTTGATTATTGCGTCGAAGCAAACCTGCCCTCTCTAGCCGACGCTCTAAGGATGAGCGGCAGTGAGCTGCCGTTCCGCACCTCCGTGCAGGTTCAGGGAATCCGCTGGGATGGAACTCCGTTTCTGGCACAAGCCTGGTTTTCAACCTATAGCGCCGATGACGACAGCGTGCGGTTAGCCGCGATTGCCATCGATAATACCGAAGAGACGTGCGAACGGGAAGAACAAAGCCAAGAGCAGATTCTGCAAAGCAGCCGGATCGTAGTCGGCGCCTTGGCTCACGAAGTCCGGAACGTGTCCGGCGCCATGTCGGTCGTCTATTCCAATCTTGGACGCATGACTGGCCTGCAGGACAACCAGGATTACGTGGCTTTAGGCCAGCTGGTCGCGGGCATCGGTAGACTCGCGCGAGTTGAACTGGAAGGCGCCAAGGATATCGGCATAAGCCGGACCAATCTCCGGGATGTCCTCAACCAGTTGCGTATCCTGATTGGTCCGTCGTGGGATGAACAGGGCGCCGAGATCTATTGGCCGGATTCTCAAGCGCCAGTGGTTGTAGGCGCTGACGCGTTTACGTTGCTGCAAGCGTTTTTGAATATTTCCAACAATAGCTTGACCGCAATCCGCCGGACCGATCGCAAGTCGCTATTCATTTCGGTGGAAACGACGAACAAGCAAGCACGGATCTCGTTTACGGATTCGGGAGTCGGCATCTCCGATCCCGATGTGCTGTTTCAACCGTTCCGTTCTCCCTCTGGCACCGCCGGTCTAGGCTTATACATCTCGCGCGCTCTGCTGCGCCGATATGGCGGAGATGTCCAGTACGATCCCGCCGTACCCGGAGCGCGATTCATTGTGGAAGTTCCTTTGTATGGAGTGCACACTCATGCCATCGCCGGACACGAGCACCATTCGGCTCTTGCTAGTCGATGATCACGTTTTGTTCCTGGAAGGCATGGAACGGCTATTGGCGGGACAGCCCGACTTTACCGTGGCCGGCACGGTCCAGACTTTCAGCCAAGCGCGGGCGATTCTGGCGTCGAACGCCGTGGATATCCTGCTGCTGGATTTCGACCTGGGGCGCGAACGCGCCACGCCGCTGGTCCAGGAACTGATCGACACCGGATTCACCGGCAAGATCCTGATTGTCACCGCGGGCGTAAGCGAAGTGGAGGCGGTGCAGTTGGTACGTTCCGGCGTGGCCGGAATCTTCCACAAACACAACGGCTCGCAGGCACTGTGCCAGGCAATTCGGCAGGTCGCCAACGGAGATCCCCATCTGGAGCCTGGCTACCTGGGCGGCATCTTCCGGACACTCGGCCCGCAAGCCGAAACAGATCCGCCCCGGCTGGCGGAACGTGAAGTAAAAATCCTTCGGCTGATATTCCGCGGAATGCTCAACAAGGAAATCGCCACCAGCATGGGCATGACGGAAAGCGGCGTAAAATCCGCATTGCGGGCCTTGTTCGACAAGATCGGCGTCAAGACCAGAAGTCAGGCGGTTCGCGTGGCCCTGGAGCACTATCGCTCGCAGCTGTAGCTCAGGCTGGCTGTGATTTTCGGCGGCGCAGCCCGCGCAGGATTCGCTCCGTCCACGTCCCGAAGGGTTGATCGGTAGTGATGTAGGTCCACACAGCGCCGCGTTCGCGCGGATCAGGAGCACCGCCGGCTTCCGCTTGCTCCACGCGACGCGCGATCTCATCGGGTAGCGAGGACTCCAATTCAGGGAACCACTGATGAATCTTCTGCGCATATTCCTGGTACGCGCTCCGCCGGCCCATGCCGGTACCGTACAACATGCTGGGAGCCGCCCATTCCAGCCACGGCAAACCGGAACGGAATTCCGCGACCTGCTCTAGATAGTCGGCCCACAGGTCGT
>JBDTSJ010000030.1:0-11918 GCA_039931205.1 Acidobacteriota bacterium | reverse complement strand
GAACAGAATGGGCGTCAGCAGGGCGACGTCCGCCAGCACCCGCAATTGATCGGGACGCGATTTCGTAGACGGCGCGCCGCCGGAAGCGGCTGCACAGATCGCAGCCATGGTCGGGCTGCTCTTCCAGCAGGCGGAAGGATGGAGAATCACGGTAATACGTCCAGTCAATGCCTCGGCCCTTTAGATATGCCCCAACGGGTTCAATCGGACGCAGGAATTTCCCCTGCTCCACTGTGAACGCGCACACGGTGAACTGGATGGGTGCGCGGTCGCGCAGCAGCACCAAGGCTTCCAGCATGGTCAAGGAATCCTTGCCGCCGGAAAGCGCCACGGCCACCCGGTCCCCGTCGCGGATCATCTTGAAGCGGGTGACGGCTTCGCCCACTTTGCGCAGCAGTGTTTTTTCCAGGTCCAAACTACTATTCTACGGGACGTTGCCAGAGTTCCGAAGCCAGCAGGCCTCCGGCGCGCTCCGTTTGCAAGCGCAAGACGAATCCCGCGCCAGTTAGTAGAGGCCGATGATCGGACAGTTCCGTGGTCCGCAAGCCGGTGGCCCAGCGGAAAAATGCGTACATAAGGCCGATAAAGCGCCGCGCGAAGATCGCGAAAAGACGGCCGGGCGGAATGCGAAACTCGGAGATCACCCAGCGGGCGTCCTTCGCCGCGACGCTGCCAACGCGCCGGATGACGCTGGCTAACTCATGCGCAGCGAAGCAATCCAGGAAGAAGTGAGTTACCACCAAGTCATATTCCGCGCCGGATTCCACACCAGGCAGAGCCTCCGTGAGTACATCGGCGTGATGGTAGCGGACCCGATCGCTTCCAGCCCGTTGGCGCGCCAGGGCAAGCATGGCTGCGCTGCGATCGACGTAATCGACCGATACTTGCGGACACGCGCGCAGCAGTTCCACTAGAAAGCGGCCATCTCCATCGCCCAAGACTAGCGCGCGACGGGTATCCGTCAACTGGTCTAAAAAGTGGAATCGGCAGCGCTGCAGAGTCTTGCCAAAGGCGGCGAATTCGATCCAGGCGTAATGCCTGGCTATCGCGTCGCAGTTCACGCGAGTTTCCCGGCCACCTGCAGGAACAGAATGGGCGTCAGCAGGGCGACGTCCGCCAGCACCCGCAATTGATCGGGAGACAGGCGCCACCAATAGCGGTCCAGAAACACCAGGCCGCATGCGCTGGCAGTCTCAGCGCAGGCCAGCACCGGGCGGTTTCCACTCATCACGACCGCCATGACGGCCACAACCACAGCCAATCCTAAAACTGCGCCGCGCGCGGGACGGCCCTGCTCCCAATCCTCGATTGTTGTGCAGTTCATCCAACACAGCACGCAGAATAAGGCGATGGATAAGATGTCCGACCATGACGCGATGGCGGACCAAGCGGCCAGCGATGCGCCCAGCGCGAACAGGACTGAAACGGACGCTTCTTTCCATCCTGGCCGTCGCCAGATCTTCGGAAAGGCGTGGACGGCCACCAGGTAGAGCCCAGCGGCGGCGGCAAGGAGGGAACCGCGTCCCAAGGTGGCGGACGAAAGAGATGTCCATGCGATCCACGCACACACCAGAAACAGGGCGAACCAAATCACGGCGACGCCTCTCCAATGCCGCCGGTAGAACTGGTGCCGAGCCTGCAGGTCCGCTCCGCGCCAAGCGTCCAACATTCTATCCGCTGCGTAAATCAGCCATACGGACATGCCCAGGAGCATGGCCACCGGAAACCCAAGGCTGGCGTGGAAACATCGTACGAACAATAACTGCCACAGCAGCGCCACCACAGGAGCATCCAGACTCAAGAGGTTCGGCCACAGCCACACGCGTGTACCGGAATTCATACTTCCATTCCAGATTAACACCGCGATCCGACCCGTTAAGATGAAAGATCCCACTCATGGAACCTGCCCTCATCGAATTTGAACATGTCTCCGTCATGCGCGGAGACACACTCGCGCTGGATGACATCAACCTGCGTATCGGCGCGGGAGAACATTTGGCCATCCTGGGCCCAAACGGCTGCGGCAAATCGACGCTGATCAAGGCGATCACGCGAGAGTGTTATCCACTGGTACGCGACAACTCCAGCCTGCGCATTCTGGGCCGGGACCGTTGGAACGTGACGGAGCTGCGTAAGATGCTGGGCATCGTATCCAGCGATCTGATGACGGCTTGCTCGCGCGATTCCACCGGTCTGGATATTGCGTTGTCTGGATTTTTCTCCAGCATCGGAATATGGCCGCATCATGAAGTGACCTCAGAGATGACGCATCGCGCGAATGAAGCGCTAGCGCAGATGGAGGTTGGCCACCTGGCCCATCGCTGGACCGACGAAATGTCTTCCGGCGAAGCGCGCCGCGTGCTGCTGGCGCGGGCCCTGGTACACGAACCGCGGGCTTTGATTCTAGACGAGCCATCCACCGCACTGGACCTTTTCGCCCAACATGAATTACGGGAGATCCTGCGAAAGCTGGCGCATTCCGGCATCGGGATTGTAATGGTGACGCATCACCTATCCGATTTGATTCCTGAAATGGAGCGGGTGATCCTGATGCAATCCGGCCGTGTGGTTGCCGATGGTCCGACGAATGAAACGCTGACGGCCGCGCGCCTCTCGGCGCTATTCGGCCTGCCTTTGGACCTCACGGAACGGGATGGATATTACAACCTCTGGTAGCGTTCAGAATCGCTCCGGCCACTTTTGGCGTCCGTGAAACACTGCGATGATTTCCAGCCTCGCACATCTTACGCGATAGGGAATCACGTAAGGCGTGCCGGTCGCTACCAGTTCGCGAGTCCCTGCAACTCGCCCGAGCCTTCCGATGCTGGGTTGACCATCTAGAAGGTCAACTGCATTGAGAATTCGCGACGCGAGCTGCGCTGCGTGGATTATCCCGGGCAATGTATTCTCGGACGGCAACGAGGTGTCTGATCGCTTGCGGCGACCACACGACTTTCATTGCGGAGGTTTGCCTTCATCCACCCGTCCCCAAGATTTCAGCCAATTGGATACCGGCGCGTGGCCTAAGCCGGAACCCGCTTCCAATTGCTTGATCCCCGCACGAATCTCTTTACGCTGCCATGCCTCCACCTCGATAGAAGCGGCGATGGCTTCGGCAGCCAGACCCGACTGCAATCGTCCATGCTTCCTTGTTGAGTGTCCAAAGCGCGACGACGGCAATTTCCGTGGCATTGGGTCTGTGTCCTATTTCGGGGTCGTCAGATCCAGCAGCGCCATCAGGGCTGCGCGTTCTTCCGGATCCAACTTGCCGTTCTTGTTGCGGTCCATCAGCACCAGGGCTCGCTTCAACGATTGCGCCGTCGCGGGGGGGATTTCTGACGGCAGATCGTCGAAGCTCTGAAGATTCGTGAAGATGCTCTCGACCATTTGCCGTTGCACGGAGCGCTGGAACGGAATTACATCCGCGGGCGTGGGCAGTAGGATTCCGAGAAAAACCAGCGCCATCTCGTCCGTGGTCTGCTCGCCCCAACGGACCAGCTTGGGCGGATTTGAAGGGTTCTGCGGGTTGGCCGTCGAATTATCGTAGGAGTAATTCAATTCGATGCGCGTGCCGCTGGGCAGTTTGATGGGCTCCTTGAAGCGGTATTGACCTTGCCAATTGAAGTCCCAGTCCTTGATCCAGATCAGGTGTTGCACGGACCCATCCGGCAAGAATGCGTCGACCTTCATTTCCTTGCCCAGGTAGTGGGCATGCGGAGCGATAGCAAACAGCTCGCCGTCCCGCGGCATGGTCATTGAGGCCTTGACCTTGTAATCCGTCTCGCCGGGCGGAATGTAGAGGCCGGTGTTGAGCATCAGCATGGTCGCGACGCCCTTGGTGGGAGGATCGGAATAGCGAAGCCCTAGCGACGATTGGTCGCGCTCTACTTTTCCGGACGGATGATAGTGGATCTGCACGACAACGTCAGTGCCTTTTTCCAGGCGCCGTGAAATACCCGCCTCTATCGGCTGCGGCACCGCTCCGGGAGCCCAGCCGAACAGCAGCCCGCCCGCGCCAATGCGAGCTCCGCCGAAGCATGGATAGCTGGACCCGCCATTCTCTTTGGCCAGCTGGCGGGCACGCCCCGTGGTATCCAGCATCACCAGGGCGTGATGCACCACGCGCGCGTTGCCGGGCCGGAATTCCGCCGCACCCACATAAACATCCTGGGCTAATTCTGTCGGCATCACGAAACATTGAAACTGGTCGGGTCCATCGGCGGGCACTTCGAAAGCGACCGGCATTTTGTAAACCCTGTCGGGCTGACCTCCCTGCCAACCCTCCGGAAACTTCGGCGTCGCGGGAGGCTGGCCCTCACCCTCCGGCGCGCCGGCCGCGGCCCAGTCGCGCAAAGTTGCGATCTGCGCATCCGTAAGCCGCCGCTCATGCGCGAATTCGCCGTATCCCGGCTCCGGTTTCCAGGGAGGCATGAAGCGCTTTTCGGTCGCCAGCGCAATCAAGCCCGCGCGTTTTTGCGCGTCCTGGTAGGTGAGCAATGAGAACGGAGCAACTTCGCCCGGCCTATGGCACGTGGCGCAATTCTGGTGCAGAATGGGCGCAACATCCTGGTTGAAAGTTGGCGCGGCGTACAGCGCGCCGGCACCGGCAAGCAAAATCGCCAAATTCATTTGAGCCCTGCTTCTCATTTCACCCCTTCGAGATTGATGGAACATCCTACCGCCCGCGTCCGCGTTATCTTCGGAATTTTGCCCACAATCACCGCGTCCAATGCATCCCGCAATTCAAAACTGCTGGCCACTGTCTTGCGCCGCGTGATGTCCTGCATGCGGTCATCGATGCGGCCCAGATACTGCAACTCGCCCGCCGCGTTGAACACCGCGACTTCCGGCACGACGTTTGCTCCGGCAGCTTTCGCCAGCGCTAATTTGACGTCCAAAAAGACGGGGAACGTGAACGCAAACTCCTGGGCATGTTTCCGCACTGCGCTGTCGCTCACCGTGGAATCCGAATGCGCCGCATAAACGGCGACGCCCTTGGGGGCGTATTCGGCTTGAATCCGGTTCATTTCGGGTACGTAGCCATTGGACAACGGACAGTCCGTCATGGTGAAGAACACGACTACCGCTTTCTTGCCGCGCCATTCCTGCGCGGTGTGCCGCGCGCCTGCCGTATCCCGAACCTCGAAATCGGGTCCGGCCGCGAACGCACCTGTGGCCGCTAGAAAAAGAGGCAGAAAAAGCCGCATCTGCCTCGATTATACGTGTGTTTTCCGAAAAATGTTCCTAGTAGGACTTCGCGATCACGACGCGGCGGTCCACCGTCTCACCCGTCAGGATGCACTTGCCGGGACCATCGTACTCATCCACCAAAGGAATGTTGCGAACGCTGGCCTTGAATTCCTTGATGCGGGCATCGTTCGCCGGATCGTCCTTCAAATGAGCCATCACGAACTTGCCGCCGCCTTTTTCGGCGGTGACCGAACGCAGGATATCCTCCACCTCGCCAATGGAGTTGGCCACGCAGGTGTTGTCTTTCAAGCGCTGCTTGGCCTTGGCCAGCAGATCCTTCTGCATGGCTTCCAGCGTCTCGGCGAGTTTGGCGACGGCGTCCGCTTGCGGAATCACCTGCTTTTCGCCGGTATCGCGCCGTTTCAGAACGATGTTGCCGCTGGCGACGTCGCGAGGGCCGAGTTCAAACACCACGGGCACGCCGCGACGCTCCCAATGGAAAAACTTCGCCCCCGGTGAATGACCTTCCCGTGTATCGATATGCGCGCCGAGATCCTTGCCGAGCTTGGTGGCCACTTCCATGACCGCGGCACGCTCCTCTTCCTTGCGGAAAATCGGCACCAGTACCGCCTTGCGCGGAGCCATCTTCGGAGGCAGCACCAATCCCTTATCGTCGGAATGCGTCATGATCAAGCCGCCGATCAGCCGTGTGCTGACGCCCCAGCTGGTCTGCCAGACATAATCCAGTTTGCCTTCCGAGGTCTGAAACTGGACGTCGAACGCCTTGCCGAAATTTTGCCCCAGGTCATGGCTGGTGCCCGCCTGCAGAGCCAATCCGTTCTGCATCATGGCTTCGATGGAGTAGGACCGCACGGCGCCCGCGAATTTCTCCGCGCTGGTCTTCCTGCCCTTCACCACCGGCATCGCCATGACATCTTCGGCGACCTCGGCGTACACATCCAGCATGCGCAGCACTTCTTCCAGAGCCTCCTCATGCGTGGAATGCGCGGTGTGGCCTTCCTGCCACAGGAACTCAGTGGTGCGCAGGAACATGCGGGTGCGCAGTTCCCAGCGGATCACGTTGGCCCACTGATTGAACAGCAGGGGCAGGTCGCGATAGCTCTGAATCCATTTGCCGAAGAAGTGCCCAACGATGGTTTCCGAGGTTGGCCGGATGACGTAGGGCTCCTCCAGTTCCTTGCCGCCGGCTTGCGTGACGACCGCGAGTTCGGGCGCGAAACCTTCCACATGCTCGGCCTCCTTTTTCAAGAAACTTTGCGGGATCAGCAGGGGGAGATAGATGTTCTGATGATTGGTGGCCTTGAAGCGGTCGTCGAGCTCGCGCTGCAGGCGCTCCCACACGGCGTACCCGTTGGGTTTGATGACCATGCAGCCTTTGACAATCTCGGCCGGCTCGGCCATATCGCCGGACAGGACAACGTCCTGGTACCAGGTAGCGAAATCTTTCTCGCGGGGAGTAATCGGGGATTCAGCCATAAGAGGGGATGTCTTTAGTGTCGCTTGAAAGGGTGCTCATCCGCACGTAGCGTCGAGCGCCGCAGTCCATCGCCGCTAAGTTCGCGCAGTGAAGCACTGCTACGCTATACGTAGAAAACGTGCCTGACGAACTTTACCAAGCCCTCCGCGAGCGCGCCAAAACCAACCACCGGTCACTTGCGCAAGAGGCCATTGCGCTGTTGGAGCAAAACGTCGCGACTGCCAGCGAACTCGCTCGCCGCCGTAAACTTTGCCAGAGAGCGGCCCGGCTGCGAGATCGCAAACCACTTGGGGCGGGACCGTTCCCTACAACGGAGGAAATGGTGGGAGAGGGCCGCCTGCGTTGACCACTCCCGCCATCGCATGCCGTCCAGCAGTATTTCCACGGCCCGCGCGGATCGGGCTTTAAGGAGCAGATTCAGAGGTTCCTGTGACCGTCACCGCGTCGAGATCGACGAACGTGCCGGATGCCTTCTTATCCTTGCGGCCGGTGACGATCAGCTCGAGGGTGTGGGGGCCGGGGCTGAAGCCGGCCAAGCGCGCCGATGATTTCCAGGTGGTTTGCGGCGCGTAGAGATTGATGCGCCGGACCATCTCTCCGTCGATGCGGATCTCCACGATGCCGCGATTCACCGCGCGGGTGAAGACGTAGGTAATGGCACGACCCTCAAACGTCAGCTTCACTCGATCGCCGGAGGTGTCGGAATAGCTCAGCGTCTGTCCCACAGGCTGGGCGAACTGTTTGTCGTGCAGCCACGCGCCGGTGTATTCGATGCGCGGCTCGCTGTCGTCGTGGGTTCCCGATGTCAGGGGACGCGTGTCCTTGCGAATGGGGATCTCGGCATCGCGCACGCGGAAGAGCGCGAACGTCCCGGCGGTTGCGGCTGGTTCGGGGTCCAGCCAGCGGACGAGGAACGCTCGCACGACCTCAAAGGGGGCTTCGCGATTCGCGGGTGCGATCACGTGCCGGATGCCGAGCGACTTAAAGTACGCGGCCGTCGCAGCCGCGTCGGGGGCGTTTCGTACGCGTTCCCAATAATGTTCGTTGTGCCAGGTGTCGGTGTACGCCTGCGCGTGCAAACCCGCGGTGGCATCAGTCGAAAAGAAGGCTGCCACCTCACCGGGGGCCTGGCGATTCAAGCGGTCGATTAAGAGTCGCACGGGCGCTTTGGCCTGGATGTACGGGCCGATATCCGGCTTGCGGAACAACGCGAAATCCTGATCGTAATAGCCGGCAGAGGGCAGGAAGAACAGGTTCGCCGCGATCAAGACCAGCGGAAGCGCGGCTCGGCCAGTGGACAGCATGACCAGGGACGCGAGTGGCATGGCGGCATATAGATACCTCAGGTTGGGAGCACCCGCCAACACGATGACCCCACCGGCCACGGCCACGCCCAACACCATGGCCTGATCGCGTCTGCGAATCAGCAACGCCGCGGGGGCCAGCAGCAGGAAATACTGAAATCCCGCTGCTCCGCCCTGCCCCTCGACGTACCGTGCGGAGCGGAACGTCATCTCGTAAGCGGCATTCCACGAAGGTTGCAGGTCCGCATAGCGGGGGTCCACAAATGACTTCTCGGCGTCGTAATCCGGCGATTGGAACACGGCGTTTTCGAACGGAAATATTGGATTGCCGGACTTCGCAAAGGCGAACAGGTAGGGTGGAGCCGCGAACAGCACAGCCACGGCCGCCGCTGCGAGGCCATGACGCCATGCCTTGCTGCGAATTACGGAAAAGCCCACCAGGACTGCGAGCGGAGCGGCGAAGGCGGCCGCAATCAGTTTCACCGCTACGGCCGCTGCGGACAGTACCGCGACCAGCAGCAGTTCGCGTCCGTCGTCCGAATCAAAATGCCGCAGCAGGGCGAGCGTGGCGGCCAATACCAGGGCCGCCCATACGTTTTCGACAAACAGCGATCCGGTCACCAATTGAACCAGCGGGGTCGACACGAATAGCGCCGCGCCCAGAAATGTCAGGGATGGGGACACCCAGCGGCGGCCCGCCTCCACTAACAACGCAACGACGATGCCCAAGAAGGCGAAATTCAACAGCTTCGCGGCCAGCTCACCGCCCAGAAGATACACACCCGTGTATAATGCGTCCGCTCCCGCGGGCATCAGCGACCAGATGGCATGCATGTGATCGAACGGCCATATTGCCTGGTCCGCCACCACGGCCGGCAGCGCCAGGTGCATCGAAAGACCATCGGAGCTGATCTCCGGCTTTAATGCGACGAAGAAATGGGCCAGCAAAATAAACAGCAGCACCGCAAGGGAGCCTGCTGCTTCGCGCTGCGCCGGGAATGTGAAGCTCCACGACGGCCGCCAAACCAGGTAAGGCAGAGCGAACGCGATTCCGTAGACCCACGCGTGGTTGACGGGAAAATGCAGGGCGGTCCAAATTACCAGCATCCACACCGCGGCGCCTAACAGGATCGCCGTCACACCGTGCGCCACTTTCGACAGCAAGCGACCCAGGCAATAGCACGACCCCAGAAAGTAAATTACGGCTAGCGGAGCCAGTGGTCCGGCCCACCACGCCGCGTACGCCACCGCGGCCGCGGCGATGACCGCGCCCAATGCAGCGGGCCAACGCCATAGCAGCAACCCGGCTACCGTCCAGTAGACCGCAGTGTAGATCAGAAACGTGCGGGCCCCTTCGGAAGTCCACACGTGTTCGTCGAGCAGGCGTTCGTGCAGAAATCCGTAGGCGGAGATGGCCGCTAGGACGGCAAGGAGAACCCACGAAACTCCAAAAAGCCGCTTAGACACTCTTAATAGAGTAGCCCGCAAAACGGAGTCTTCGCCCTTTGCGGGCTAATAGAGTACCTGTACGAACTCCGCCACAATGCGGAAGCGATCCTCTTCTGGATCCAGGTCCCAGGCATCGTACTCCGGATTCAACGGCTCCAAGCGGACGCGCTCGTGGGTCCAGCTGCCGTCGTTCTTCTGGACTTTTTCGCTGCTATAACGTTTCACGGTGTAGCGATCATTGGCGCCGCCGCCCAGGTATTCCACCAACACCAGGCGGCCTTGGCGCGAGCCTGTTACGCCCGACCGGAAAATGCACAAGCTGTCATCGGGAATACGCGGCTCCATCGAGCGGCCCTGAATCCTGGCGATGAACATGCC
Source organism: Acidobacteriota bacterium (assembly GCA_039931205.1). Classification (GTDB taxonomy): domain Bacteria; phylum Acidobacteriota; class Terriglobia; order Bryobacterales; family Bryobacteraceae; genus Palsa-187. Next base: position 2,099 of record JBDTSJ010000030.1, on the reverse strand, counting down.
GGGCGTCAGCCGCAGACTCACGGGGGCCTCCTCCCAGCCTTCTTCGGAAACCTCGGTATTCTCCAGAAATTTACCCGCCGCCACGGCTAGCGAGTAGCGTGGCAGGTGGGTCACAAACGGCAGGGGGCGAGCCTCCACATGCTGGCGGTAGAACCGGCCCAGCGCCCGTTCATAGTCCTCGACCAGGACTTTGCGGGGCTCCGAGATTTGGAGGACGTTCGAGAGCGACTCCTGCAGCTGTGACAGCAACTGGCTGGCCCCTAGTTCCGCGGCCTTGGACTCCAGATCGTCCTGCAGCGCTGCCAGGACGTGCGCGTCTTCCGGCGCGGTCAAGCCGTCCCAGTCGCGGCGTAAGCGCACATGCAGGCCGTCCATGAGGGGATCGTGGAGTACAACTCCCGCGGTCACCGGCGTCGTTCCCGGCGCCTCCAGCGTCAGCAGGATCAGGCGGGCGGTCTGTGTCGCAATTGGAGCCATCGTGGATCTTATCGGCCGCCCACGGCAGCCAATAATGCGTTTCGTTCCCGATCGGTGGACCCTAGGGATTGTCCACGTAGTAACCGGGCCGTGCGCGCACCTTCACGTTCGGAATTTTGACCTGAACATTGATTTTGTGAAAGGCGTTCACATCCTCGGGCGTATTGGGCTGGTAGCGCAGGATGTATTGGGTGGTGATTTCCCCTGCGATGGCTGAAATCGACTTGAACAGCGACCCGGAAATTTTCGCGGTATATCCGCCGGTGCCGATTTTGAACTCGTAGTTCCCGTCGTCCGAAGGACGTGACAGGAAGCCCTGCGTGTTGTCGTAGGTGTTCTCGAGCGGATACTCCACACGCCCTCCGGTTTCCTCGGCCAAGCGGCGCAAGTTCTTGGTGGCGTCGGAGGTGAAGCCATAGGCGTTGGTCGACATGGCGTAGACGCTGACCAGATTGCGTTGCGCGAGTTCGATCACTTCCTGCAAGGTATGGCTGCTGGCGTTGTCGTGCCCGTCGCCGATAATCACGATCACGCGGTGGGGCTCCAGCGGCTCACCCTTGACCAGTTTACGATTCGTGCAAGCCATGTAGATGGCGTCGTACAGGGCAGACCCGCCACCGGGCGTGACTTTATTCAGCTTGTCCACGATCTTTTCAGAATTCGAGGTGGTGTTCACCATCAGATCCGCCGTGGAGCTGTAGCCAATGAGATAGCCGGAGTACTTGGCGTCGCCCGGCAACAGAGCCAGGGCCATTTCGACGGCGGAAGTCTGGTATTCCTTCCAGCGGATCTTCATGCCATTGCTCAGATCCACCAGGAATCCGACTACCACCGGCTGATTGTGCTCGGCTGTGAAGAAGCGGATATCCTGCTTGAAACCCTGGTCCCAAACGTCAAAATCGGCTTTCGTGAGATTGCTGACGAACTTGTCCTCGGAATCCGTCACTGTGACGGGTACGATGACCTCCGTGACGCTGACGCGAATCGGAGGAGCCTCGGGCTCCTGCGCCCACAGGACCGCCGACAGGGCTGCGACGCCCAGGGTGAGGCCAGTGATTCCGCGTAGGTAGAAAGTTCTGCGGCGCATAGGGAGTCCTTCGGTTCGATTATAGCCGAATAGGCAGCCGGTAACCAGCAGGCTCAAGAAGCTCTCAGCCTAGGTAGCGGTAATGGGGTTGTTCGTTTTTGGGGGTTGCGGGCGGGTCAGAAAATCGGGGCGTACAGCGGGGTTTTGGCTGGAGCTTCTTGCGTCTGCTGCGTCATACGCATTCTCAGAATGCAATCCCTGTGCCAGATTCGCAAAAGCTTGATTCCAAAAGAAAACACCCGCCGGATGCGATCCAGCGGGTGCCGTTAGGGTTCCCTGGGAGGGAAACAGTTACCGATTTACTTAGCGAGGCGTTACGATTGCGCCGGAATTGACCAGCGGCCGGGCGACCTGGGCGTTGGCCGGATTGACGACATCCGGAATGGGATCGGCGCGACGGGTTAAGGCTCCGTCTTTGGCTTCCTCGAAGACGATGTTGTATTTCTCCATCAGGTTGCCGGTGGCGACGTCCAGCGCCAGTTTCGCGGTGGCATACGCCACTTGCGCGGATACCAGATTCTGGCGGTTACTGGTC
>JBDTSJ010000029.1:0-99542 GCA_039931205.1 Acidobacteriota bacterium | reverse complement strand
GGCGGTGCTGGAATCCTCAGTTATGAATGGTTGATAAAAGCGAGGCATGTCAGAGCGGCATCAGGACTGTTTCGCCCTGGCGTTGGGCGGTGAGGGTCGGGGCGCTTTCAGGAATTACGGCGGTGATGTGGCCGGGTCTCGAGAGGACTGCGGCCTGGACGCAGATCACCGCGACTTGGCCGGCATTGGCGGCGGATTGCAGAACGTCGAGCGAAGTGGTCTGGGTCCAACCAAATGTGGGGCCGAAGTCGCGCAACCAATCGTACAGCGCGTTGGCACTGAGTTCGGCCACCGTTACCCCATATTTCACGGCTACGTCGCGACCTTGTGCGAAGGAGGCTAGAGCCGTCGAGGTCCACCACACGCGCGGGAGATAAGCGCCGGCGAGGTAGCAGTAGTCGCACGCGTAGATATTGCAGAAGGTGCTGGCGGGGGTGCGTTGGTAGCGCGGACTATGCTCCACATCAAGGTAACGAACGATGGCATCGAGACCGGTGGCGCGTGACGGGCGATTGGGTTCGCCCAACGGAAAAGCTCTGGTGGTTTGTGATTGACGTGTTGCGGAGTCCCTGTTCTCGGTCAGATGGACGGCGGGGATGGATTTCGGTATTGGCATGGCGCGATGAGAGTAAGCCGCAAACGCGGGGCTGATGGCGGGTGAAATGCGAAGTGGCGGAATTGCGAGGGTTGTTGCTGGTTCGGGGACGTGATTTTACGCGACGGCGACGCGAGCAGCAGGAAGCGCGAGTTATAATGCCGTACAATCATGCCACGTGGATTCCTATTGCTCATGTTCCTTCCCTGCGCTATTGCGCAAACGCATTTCCACCATGTTCATCTGAACTCGACCGATCCAAAAGCGGCGATAGAATTCTACACGGAGCACCTTTCGGGGGAGAAAGCCACCTTCGCCGGAGCCGATGCCATTTGGACCCAAAGCTCCTGGTTGTTATTCAACAAGGTGAAGCAGTCGCCGCCGACCGAAATTGTTTCCCCTTTATTTCATATTGGCTGGGGCGCGGAGGATATGAAGGCGGAGTTTGAGCGGCAGATAAAACTGGGAACCACGTTTCAAACGGTTCTAACCGACGGTGTGGAACTGTTTGGTACCGGCATGCGCGATCGGAATTTCTTTATGTACCTGGACGGTCCGGACCACGTGACGATTGAGGTGCAGAGCGCCATGCACCACAATTTCGTGCACGTGCACTTGTTGAGTGACGATCCGGTAGCCGCGGCGGCGTGGTACGAGAAACACCTCGGCCTGACAGCGCGCAACCAGTTGAAGCCTGAGCGGGCGTTTCGGGGAATTCCAACCGGCCCCTCCGCGTCATCGCAACTGGATGCTGTTACCTTCTTCTGGTATCCGACAGCGCACGCCAAAGCGCTCTATGGGGGGCAATGGAAAGGCCGCACCCAGTACGCCTCGAACCGGGGGGCGTGTGATCGATCACGTGGCGGTAAGCGTGGACAACCTGGACCAAACTTTGGCTCGGCTGCGGGACGAAGGAGTGACGGTGTTAGGTGCTCCCCGTACCGCGAACGGTCTGCGGTCGGCGTTTGTGCGGGGGCCAGATAACATGGAACTTGAGATCGTAGAGGAGCAGGCGAAAAGGTGGCGGCAATCAATGGAAATCGTGTGAGTGGTTCCCAAGCTCCAGCGGATTTGCCAGAGGCGAAACGCGTTCCGCGAGAATGTGAATCACGCTGTCGACATTCTGCATTCGTCCTTCGACCATCACCCACGCGTAACTTAAGATCACGACGCGATGGTCTTCGAAACACTCGGGCAAGATCACGACGTTGGAGATGCCGGTTTCATCCTCAAGGCTGAGGAAGGTGACTCCTTTGGCCGTGCTGGGCCGCTGCCGCACGATAATGTTGCCCGCGACGCGAACGGTCCGGCCGTTTGGGATAGAGGCAAGTGCAGCGGCGGGGATCACACGCAGCTTGTCGAGTTCCACTCGCCGGTATGCCATCGGGTGTTTGCCGATGGTCATGCCCGTGCCGGTATGGTCGGCCACAAGGCGCTCATCGAGCGTCATCTGCCGCAAGGGGGATTGGGGAGCCACCTCGGAGATGGGCTGGAGTAGTGGCCCAGTTCGTTGGGCACGCCAAGAGGCTTGCCACAGCGCGTCGCGCCGATGCTTGGCGCCGATGGAATTGAGCGCGCCGATAGAGGCCAGTTTTTCCAGATGTTCCCTGCGAAGCTCCGGAACGCGCAAGGCGAGATCGTCGATGGTCGCGAACGGCTGCCGGGATTGGATGGCCACCGCGGCGTCCTTATTCAAGCCGCGAACATAGTTCAGACCCAGCCGCAGGTGGGAAGCTTCAAGCGTGCAGATCGCTCCTGACCGGTTCACATCCACGGGCAACACGCGAAGGCCGTGACGCTGTGCATCCTTGACCAGAGTGGAAGCATGATAGAAGCCCATGGGCTGGTTGTTGAGCAGTGCACAGGTGAAGGCGTCCAAGTAGTAGGTGCGCAAGTAGGCGCTGGCATAGGCGAGCAGTGCGAAGCTTGCGGCGTGCGACTCTGGAAATCCGAACATCGCAAACGAGGCAATCGCCTTCACGATTTTGTCCTGGGTGGCTCCGGTGATGTTGTTTTTCTCCATTCCCGCGCGCAGTTTACCCTCAATTTCGCGCATGCGCTTCTCGGACCGTTTGAAACCGAACGCACGGCGTAACTCTTCCGCCTCGCCTCCCGTAAAACTCGCGGCAGCCATGGCCATGCGGAGCAGTTGTTCCTGGAACAAGGGTACGCCCAAAGTACGTTTCAGAATCTCATCCAGACAAGGATGTAACGGCTCCGGGTTCTCTTTTTTTTGGCGCCGAGCCAGGTATGGGTGCGCCATCTTGCCCTCAATCGGACCCGGGCGTACAATCGCAACTTGCACCACCAGGTCGTAGAACTTCTCGGGATGCATGCGCGGCAGCGAGGCTTGCTGGGCACGGCTCTCGACCTGGAAGAGGCCGATGGTGTCGGCTTGTTGGAGGGCGGCGTACACTTTTTTGTCGTCCGCCGGCAGGTTGCCCAAGTCCACTTTTTCGCCATGATGGCGCTCTATGAGATCAATCGATTCTTCCAGCACCGCCATCATTCCCAGCCCCAACAGATCGACCTTCACAATGCCCATGTCGGCGCAGTCTTCCTTATCCCACTGCACCACCACACGACCCGGCATGGTCGCGGGTTCCAGCGGCACTACGGAGTCGAGTTGTCCCTGGCAGATCACCATTCCGCCGGAGTGCTGGCTGAGGTGCCGCGGCAAGTCTTGAAGACCTACTGTCAGTTCGAGAAATTTGCGCACGCGAAGATCGGATAGATCGAGCCCTGCTTCTTTAAAGTGCTTCTTCGGCGTGTCGGTCGAATCCGTCCAGCCCCACATCGGCACGAATTTCGAGAGCCTCGAAAGTGTTTGTTCATCGAAGCCGAGCACCTTCCCGGCTTCTCGTGCAGCAGATCTTCCACGGTACGTATTGACGTTCGCCGTCATCGCCGCGCCCAGTTGGCCGTAGCGCTTATAAACGTACTGAATCGCCTTCTCGCGTTGGTCGCCGGAGGGAAGATCGAGGTCGATGTCGGGCCACTCGCGGCGATTCTCCGATAAGAAGCGCTCGAACAGCAGGTCCATCTTGACGGAATCGACCGCAGTGATTCCTAGTGCGTAACACACTGCGCTGTTGGCAGCCGAGCCTCGGCCTTGAATCAGGATTCCTTGCTTCCTGCAGTATTCGACGATGTCCCAGACGATCAGGAAGTAGCCCTCAAATTTGAGCTTGATGATCATGGCCAGTTCTTTTTCAAGCTGCGGGCGCGCACCTTCATAGCGATTCTCAAAGCGGCGGCGGGCGAACTCTTCCGTCATCTTGCGCAAGTAGCTGGCTTCGGTGTGGCCAGGGGGAACTGGATAGTGCGGAAACTCGTAGCCCAGATCCAGCAACGTGAACTGCAGCCGCGATGCAACCTGGTGCGTGTTCGAGATCGCATCCGGTACGTCGGCGAACAACCGCAGCATCTCTTGCGAGGATTTGGGATAGCGCTCCGCGTTGCGCTCCAGCCGCCGCCCGGCGCGCGCGAGCGTGGTGTGATTCCGCAAGCACGTGAACACGTCGAGCACTTCACGCTGGCGCGGCTCGGCGTAACATACACCGTTGGTGGCAACCAGGGGTACTCCCAAACTTCGCCCCATTTCGATCAATGCCTGGTTGCGAGCTTCCTGATCGCGATGCCCATGACGCTGCAACTCCAGGTACACGTTTTTGGGTCCGAACGTCTCCTGCAAGCGCATCAATGCGGCCCGGCCTTCTTTCTTACGAAGCCCGGCGAATAGCGGCCCATCCTCGGCGCCGGTCAGACAGATCCAGTCGCCCGCAAATTCCAGCAACTCCTGGCGGGTGGCCAGCGCGGGCTTGTTCTTGGGAACGCGCAGTTTCATGCGCGAGATCAAACGACATAAGTTCTGATACCCGCGGCGGCTGGTCACCAGCAACGAATAGCGCACCCCATCCGTGCAACCGATTTCCGTACCTAAATAAGGAGCCAACCCTGCCTTTGTCATGGCCTGATGAAAGCGGGGCGATCCGTAGAAGCCATCGCAATCCATCAGGGCCATGCCCGGCTGGTCGAGTTCCGCACAGCGAGCAGCATAGTCTTCGGGCACACAAGCTCCCTGGAGGAAGCTGAAAGCAGATCGGGCGTGGAGTTCAACGTAAGTAGGGGGCATTGACGCGCACCCCCAGTATAGGCGAACATAAGGCGAACATGGCAATCTGGACAATGGCGGAATCCCTGGGATTCCGGAAGCGTACGGAAGAAACGTTTCCTTCTATCGCGGGCGACATTCCGCGAGGCGCGCTGACGGAAATCGCGGGTCCGGTCTCCTCCGGGCGCACGTCATTGTTGCATTCGCTGCTGGCAGGGATGACCTCGCGGCAGGAGTATTGCGCGCTGCTCGACGCGGAGAACACGTTCCATCCCGAGAGCGCGGCGGCTTCCGGAGTGCGGCTTTCGCAGGTCCTGTGGGTCCGTTGTGGCGGTAACGTGGAGCACGCGCTGAAAGCAGCGGACATGCTGGCGCAAGGCGGAGGCTTCGGCTTGGTGGCAATCGATCTAGGAGATAGTCCGGAGCGCGCGGTGCGCCGCATCCCACTGGCCGCGTGGTTCCGTATGCGGCATGGTGTGGAGAATACCCGCACAGCGTTAGTCACGGTGGCGCGAGCGATCCATGCGCGGTCCTGCTCGGCCTTGAAGGTGGAGTTGGATCGTAAGCACACATTCTGGCGCGGACAATTGCCGGGTGGTCTGCTGAACGGCATTGAAGTGGCGGCGCACTGCACGCGGAATCATCAAACGCAAGAGCACGTCTTCACTGCCCGGCGGTAATCTATGTTTGCGTGTTTGCATGCTCCCGGCAATCTTGCCCTGCTGCTGGAATGCGCGGGACATTTTTCGCCGCTGATGGAGGAGACGTCGCCCGACACAGTGGTGTTTGACGTTCGCGGGCTGCGGCGGATGTTCGGAGCGGAAGAACAGATTGCGGCCGCGATTGCACGGCGTCTGGGAATCAAGGCTCACCTGGCTCTCGCCGCGAATCCAGATGCGGCGGTGCATGCGGCGCGTGGGTTTTCCGGCACCACGATTGTTCCTGTAGGACGCGAAGCGGCCATGCTCGCGCCCTTGCCGCTGTATTTACTAGGCGGATCGTCCGAGTTCGCGCGCAATCTGGATTTGTGGGGCATCCGCACATTCGGCGAGTTTGCGGCTCTGCCTCCGTTAGGTGTGGTTGCGCGGCTGGGCGAGGAAGGAGATCAGTTACAACGCCAGGCCAGCGGCGCGGTTCAACGTCAATTACGGTTGCGCGTGGACCCGCTGGTGTTTCGCGAAGAACGGGAGTTGGAAGACTCCATCGATCTGCTGGAACCATTATTGTTTCTGCTTTCACAGATGCTGCACGATGTATGCGAACGGCTCCGATTTCACGGCCGGGCGACGAACGAGCTTCGTTTACGTTTGAAGCTGGAGAGGGCCGCTGATTACACCGCAACATTGTCTCTGCCTGTTCCCATGTTGAACGCGAAGGTACTGCTGAAGCTGTTGCACCTGGAGCTTACAGGACGGCCTCCGCAGGCTCCGGCGGAAAGGCTCTACCTTGAGCTTGTACCCGTGGAGCCGCGCACAACCCAGCACGGCTTATTTTTGCCGGCGGCGCCGGAACCCGAGAAGCTCGAAATCACACTCGCGCGGATTCGGGGATTGGTGGGCGCGGCAAATGTGGGCGCGCCAGAGATTCTGGACACGCATCGGCCGGATACGTTCCGTATGAGCATGCTGACTGGTTCCAAAGAGACGAACGTGCCGTTGTGTCCGAAGCTGGTACTGCGCCGGTTCCGTCCACCGCATCCGGCAAAAGTATGGTGCACGGAGCAGGGCAAACCAGCCAGAGTATTTTCGCCAGTAGGCAACGGTACCGTACTTACGTGCGCCGGACCATGGCACATCGCGGGCGATTGGTGGACAGCGGAGGCCTGGGATCGCCAGGAATGGGACGTAGAGATTTCTAAACTAGGCGTGTTCCGCATCTCGCGGGACAACTTACGGGGAGTGTGGGCACTGGATGGCAACTATGATTGAAGGGCTGAACCGCTGGCCCTACGATTGTTACAATGACGTCTGAGTATGGCTTCCCATCGTAGATACGTTTAGAACTGTCTTGTTGAGAATCATGTATTTACGAGATGAGGATCGGTAGCTGAGATGGCTCGCAGTCCGAACCTCCAGCGTGTCAAAGAAATAGCAGCCAACCAGTTGATTTCTAAGACTTTCGGCCAAACTTCGCCGAGAGTCCTAGTAGGGCCGCCCACAGTACCGTTACTGGAGTAGGATGTTTCTACGGCAGTCACGTGATAAAGTCCCAAGAGAAGGACATTCGACAGATCTTTTCGGAGCAGAAACACTAACTCACATGGAACAGCAAGGCGCGATTTACTACGATTCGAAGCACGACGATGAGACCCGGAGGAAAAATCTATATGCGGGCGCTGTCTATGTTTATAGCCCGCGGACCTCTACGCTTGCGCTCAGGAATCTAGCGGCATCCATGATCGAGGAGGCGTTCACCGGGCTTGATCCGCTTCGTGCTCAGTATGCGATGCCGGTGGAACACTACGTAGACATCTGCGCGCCGCTCAAGCCTAAATTTATCCATGATCCCCACACCAAGAATTTGGTTCGGAACATCATGGGAGAATTTCAATGCGATTTGGAGAAGACCTATCAGGACGTGCCACGGTTGCGCATGGTAACCAGCGACGCCTATCTCACTAGCGGCGTCGGCTACGCCCATCACCCGCATCGCGACACGTGGTACTCGGCGCCGATGTGCCAGATCAACTGGTGGATGCCGCTGTATGACTTCGAAGTGGAAGCCTCGATGCCGTTCCACCTGAACTACTGGTCGCGCGAAGTGAAGAACGGTTCCGACGAGTTCAACTATTATCAGTGGAACAGCGATGGCAGAAAGAACGCGTCGAAACATGTGCACCAGGACACGCGGAAACAGCCTAAAGCACTGGAAGACTTGGACCTCTCCAACGGCGTACGGCTTGTATGCGAACCCGGCGCAGTCATTCTATTCTCGGCAGCGCAACTGCATTCCACCAACCCGAACACGACCGGGTTGACGCGTTACAGCCTCGATTTCCGGACCGCCAATGGGGACGATATCCAGTTGGGAATAGGGGCTCTGAACGTGGATTCGCGTTCTGTGGGCACTTCCTTACGCGACTTTCTCCGCTCATCGGACTTTGCGCAACTGCCTGAGGAAGTCGTCGCCAAGTATGACGAATCGGAAATTCGCGACGGAGTTGTGACTTTTAATCAGGACGCGGCCCGCAAGCAAATTCAGGAATTGTCAGAAGCCAAAGTGTGCGGCTCCGTCCCTCAGTAGGGCAGGCTCGCTCGGGCGGCGCGGAGAGAGAGCTCGGCTCCACCTGTGTTCACCCCAACCGCGAGGGCATGGTGCGGTCCTGGGCCCACCAGCGCGAACCGCCACAGCGCAGCATCGTCCCTAAGTTCCGCTTGGAAAACTACGTCGACGGCATCCTCCCGAAGGATGAAAGAGAATTGATCAAGGGGAATCGTTAGGCCTAGCCCCCGGGCTTTGATATAGCTTTCCTTCAGGGTCCAGTAGGCGAAGAAGCGATGCCAGTGATCGGCAGGCGGCAACGCCTTCAAGTCCCTCACTTCAGAAGGGGAGAAGTATTGTTCCGCGAGCGCTGTCACGTCGATGTCACTCTCTAGCCGTTCTGCATCGATTCCGAGCGCCTGGTGGACTGCGCTCACGGCACAAACGACGAGTCCGCGGGTATTGGCGAGGTTGAAATACAGGTCCGGCTTGACGAGGGGGGATAGAATCTGCGGCTTACCGTATTCGTCTGCCTCAAATCGCCAGTCTGCGGGTCGCACTGGCGCGTAGCACGATAACACCGTACGGGCTAGCGCCCGGGTAACGAGAAACTGATGACGGTCGCACTCGAAGTGCAGAGCTGTACAACGTTGGCGCTCCACCGGGGTCAGGAGCGCTTCATATGTTCCGGCCGTACTCTTGTCTAGATCTTCATAGAAGCAATACCAAAGATCCACGATCCCAGGAGCAAGGGTCAGGGTTTCCGCAACTGAGATCGCAGGCAACCCGGCAAGTAACTGCGGGACCGAAGGCATTAGTATTTGATGTGATAGTAGACCAGCTTCAAGTATTCGTTCTGACAACCGATGATCCCGTCTTCAGACTTCCACCAATTGTCGGCTCCATACTTTCGATCCGGAATGGGAGCAAGCATGAGTTGGACATTCCGGTCCGCCAGAATCTTGGTAAAAATGAATCGTGAGCGGCGGGAATGGATGTCTGAAGTGACGAGGATCACGCGCTTGACACTGTTTTTGTTCACATAGTCTCGCAAGACTTCCGCCTCGTCAAACGTATGCATTACTCCCGCCGTCGGCTTGACCTCCACAAGGGCAGATTCGGGCACGCCCAAGCTGCGAAGAATCCGCAAGTTTGAATCGGTGGTATTAGGATATGCGCCGGCTTTTGTCGCAGGGGAATCCTCACTACGAGCGATGACAATCTTGGTTGCAAGTCCCCGATTGTAGAGCGCGGCGGCGTACTGTGGGCGGACGCTTGCGTCACCATTGAGCAAGAAAAGTATGTCAGCGTTTTCCAATTTGTCGCGGACGACCAGAAAATGCCCGACCCCGACAAGGAGCTGAAAGCGGAACGTATAGGCGAGCGCGGTCAGCAAGGTCAGCCCGAGCACCCCGCTCAGGAAAATTCGCAGCACTAACTGGAACCGACGCCGGCGGGGTTGTAAGGATTGTTCCAAAATATTCTACCTCGAGGTTGGCGAGCCAACGACCATCGCACGGTCTGTATATTTTTCCAAACAACGGTCGAGCTTGTCTGCAAGCACCTCTACATTCGGCGCGTTGAGCATAGACAAGTGGTCTCCAGGAATGTCAATCGCGCTCAGTGTGCCGAGCACTAAAGTCTTCCACCCCATCCAGTAATCGGGATCCTCTCCGGCGGAGCGCGTCTGACAGCGGAACAGCATGACGGCGCCACGAAAGTTGCCGGGGTTGTAGCGGCGGGCGGCCATGCGGTTGGCTTGATCGACATCGCGAAGGTTAGCGGGGAGTTCTTGCCCGCTTTGTTCCCATTGCCGAACTCTGCGGCGATACAGAGCGCCTCCGAGCTTGCGCCTTCGGGTTCCCAGCTGCGCGCTGAGATGCTTCATGCGATTGGGCCCGAAAACCAGCTTTCGACCGTGAAACCTCATTCTGCTGAGGTAGGAACGGATCCGCCCAAGTAGTGACGGAAGGTCATTTACGTTCGGAATTCTCTTCTGAAAAGTGTCGATTAGTCCCACGAAGCCGACCTCGTCTCCAGCGTCTTCCAGTTGGCGTCCGACTTCATAAGCGACCAAACCGCCGAAACTCTGCCCGCAGATTGTGTAGGGGGCATTCGCCTGCACTTCTTTCATTTGGCGAATGTAGTGAGTGGCCATTTCCTCGATGCTGATGTGCGGCGCGCTGCCATCGAGGCCCTTGGACTGGAGCCCGTAGACTGGCCGGTTCGCGTTGAGGCAACGAACCAGTTCCTCATACCCCACCACGTTTCCTCCCACACTATGCACCAGGAAGACAGGCGTTTTGGATCCAGTCGTCCGAATTGGCACTACGCACCCCAAATCTGCCGAAGAAGGGCTCCGTAGTGATGCCTTGAAAAGAAGTTTGGCAAGCGTCCGGATGGTTCGTGCTTTAAAGATCGTTGCCAGACCCAAGTCGATTCCGAATCTATGACGTATGTCGGTGAAGAGCCTCAGTGCGATGAGCGAATGTCCACCGAGATCGAAGAAGTCGTCGTCCAATCCAACGGAATCCAGTCCGAGAGCCCTCTGCCATAGTTCTGTCAAATCGCGCTCTGAATTCTCGCTAGGCGAGAAAAGAGACGACGGCTCGATCTGGGAGGAGGACCCGCTGTAGCGTAGCGGCACAGGGGATACTAACACTACGGGATTGGCACGTGCAGCCATGATCTGGCCAAGCGATCGAATTCCCTCTTCCACCGAGAGCCGGAGGGAGCGAGTTTTGGCAGGGGATAGGGCAGGAGTAAGCGCGCGTGTTTGGGAATCTCCCACGGATTTCGCATGCTGCCTCCCAATTCTCTTGACGCTAAATCCTTCTACTTCCAAGAGCACGATGCCATCTTCTCCGGCGATCGTAATGTCGAAACGCTCGATTTCAGAGGAGGAATCCTGTAGCAAACGTGCGTGACTGTACACGCGACCACCCAGTTGTCCATACACCGTTGCTCTGTCGTAGGAAAGCGGTAAAAACATGTCGCCCGGCTGATTGTGACCGGGAATCAGATACAAGGCTGCTCCCGTCGCCACGTCGAGCAATGCTGGATGAAGGTGGTATTGTTGCGCCTCCTGCTGGTGCTCCGGTGCAAGCTCCAGGAACGCGAGACATTCGCGCGTACCGAGGTTGAGACGGCGCAAGCATCCCCAACGAGGCCCAAATTCAAAATGCTCCTCCTGACGGAGGTTACGCGGTGCCTCCATCTCGATAGGGCATCGATCAACAATCGAACTCAGATCTATTTTGGACTGCACGTCTTGGGGTTCCGGCAGCACCCGGATCAGGCCCACAGAGTGGGTAGCGTCGCTTGAGCTCAGGGAAAAACGAAACGCTCCGTCTTGCCGGTTTAGAGATAGCTGAAACGTCACTGGATTTCCGGCCGGCACGATGCAGGGTTCCGGGAAAGCAAGATTCTCCAATCTGAATGTGGAATGCCCAGGCAGCTTGTGTCTGGCAGCTGAAACAGCAAGATCCAGGGATGCCGTAGCCGGCAGAAGAGAAGGTCCATGCTGAAACCGATGTTCCTTCAGGACCCACTGGGTATCGGCGTCAAGTAAGCCAGAGCATATTAGTTTCGAATTGTCTTCGAGATCGACAACCTCCACCAGCGGGTGGATTGCCACGCGTTGTGCGGGACGGGCCGCCGTGTCGCGAGCCGTCATTCCGACCTGTTCCCAAGGGCCCCAGCCAATGGCAATGACTTTGTCCCTGGCGTCCTGACTCTGTGCAAACGCATTCAGAAAAGCATTTGCAGCGCAATAGTCCACTTGGCCCGCTGGCGGGGAAACAGCGCTCACGGAGGAGAACAGCACCAAAAATCCAGAAGGCGAGTTTTGCAGAAGTTCGTTGAGGACTCGGGTGCCCTCGATCTTGGGCCTAAGCACACGTTCTGCGGTGGACCGAGTCTTGGTCTCAATAAGACCGTCATCGAGGACGCCCGCCGCGTGGAAAATTCCGTCAAATGTGCAGAATTGTTTACGGGCGCGCGCCATCACGTCCGCCATCGCCTTGGTGTCGGTGACGTCGGCGGCGCAAACCAGGATTTCACCGCCGTCTCGGCGCAGCGTCTCCAGTGCGGCTTGTTCTCTGTCCGAACCATTCAGTCCTGCTGTACGGCCCACTAAAACCAGCCGCGCCTGATAAGTCCTGCAGAGCCATACGGCAACCGCGAGGCCTAGTCCGCCTAACCCGCCCGTGATGAGATAGACCCCGTGCTTCCGAACTCGGTTCGTGACAGGTTGAAGCTGGCACGCTTCCAGTGCCTCGATCCAGCGCTCTCCAAGGCGGTAAGCGACCGAAGGTTCTATCTGCTGTGCGGAGAGTTCGTGAATCATCGCAGGCGCGGCCGTTGCGGCCAGAGGCTGGTCGATATCGATATGGGTCCAACGGAGATGCGGATACTCCTGTGGCGCCACGCGGCATGGACCTATCAATGTCGCGCGCTCCGGGTTCCGTATGCGCTCCCCTTGCACGGAAACCAGTCCACTGGAGATCACGCCTACGTCGACGCGCAAATCCAAGTCTCCCAGGGCTTGCGCCAAGGAAAGCAAATGGAAAAAGCTTTGATCCAGGGCTTCGGCGGGAGAAGCAGCTTCCTCCAGAGACCACAAGCACACGATCTTGCGGGGCAACCCGCGGCTCTTCAGGTCCGCGAATAAGGCTTCCCAATCGTTGGATGAGCCGGGGTTGATGGTGAATTCCCCAGCCGTAGATTGTTGATAGTTGTTCCCTGCTCGAACCAAAGTCGCAGTCGCTCCACCGTGCACCAGCTCCCTGTAAAGAGAGTCGCCTAGGCTATGGGAACCTGCCAAGACCAGCCAGGGACCCTCACTCATGGGTACAGGTTCGGCGAGTGACGATTTCCAGGCTTGGGTATAGAAGAAGCCATCCAAATTCGATAGGCCAGGCACCGACAGGTCCAAGCCGTCGCGGGGGCCCAGCCAGAAGCGTTTTCGCTCGAACGGGTAGGATGGCAAGGAAACGCGCCCGCAATTTTCTCCTTCGTGGAATTTCTGCCAGTCAATGGGGAAACCCATGGTCCAAAGCTTGCCCAGTGCCATATACAGGCTCTTTGAGTCGTCGCACCGGTCCGAGTGCTGTGAAAGAGTCGCTGCGGTTCTCGCGGACCCTGCGCCATTCATGCGCTCCTGTGCGAGCGACGTCAGAAGCGCGCCGGGGCCGACTTCCAGCAGAACAAGGTCCGGAGTGGAGGTCAAAATTTCGAGCGACGTATCGAAGCGCACCGTTTGGCGCAGCTGGCGGACCCAATAGTTCGGGTCCGTTGCATCTTCGGCTGTCAGCCATGTCCCGCTCACGTTCGAAAGAATGGGAACTTTGGGCGGATGGAGTTCAACAGACTCCACTTCTTTGAGGAATGGCTCCTGGATCGAATCCATCATTTCAGAGTGAAAGGCGTGGGACGTGCGGAGCACGCGCGCGTACACGTCGTTGGCCTGCAATTCCTTGTGTGCAGCTTGGATAAGTGCGGTGCGGCCCGCCACGACACATTGATTTTGGCTGTTAACCGCGGCGATGGAGAGACCGCTTGTGAGCCATTCTCTGATCTGATCTTCGGGCTGCCGGATCGCGAGCATGGAACCGCGTTCAACCCCACGCATGAGGACGCCTCTTGCGCAAACCAATCGGAGGGCGCTTTCGAGGGAGAACACTCCCGCCAGACAAGCGGCGGCGTATTCTCCAATTGAGTGTCCCAAGAGTGCCGCAGGCTGAACGCCCCACGACATCCAGAGCCGCGCCAAGGCGTACTCAACTATGAAGAGGATCGGTTGCGCGTACCAGGTTTCCACGATCCGGCTTCGGGCGGATTCTTCCTCCTGCGGAGCCGGGTACAAAATGGTTCGGAGATCCAACCCGAGCGATCCGAGGGCCGAAATGGCGCAGGTATCGATCCACCTACGAAACTCCGGCTCCGAGTCGTAAAGCTGACGGGCCATGCCTACGTACTGAGATCCCTGCCCAGGGAATAAAAAGGCGACGGAATGATCCTTGCGTGCTTCCCCAGAGACGATAGAATATCTCTCTTCCGCTGTTTCCGCGGCAGCCTTAGGCGTATCACGCAGAACCGCACGGCGGTACTGG
Organism: Acidobacteriota bacterium; assembly: GCA_039931205.1. GTDB lineage: Bacteria > Acidobacteriota > Terriglobia > Bryobacterales > Bryobacteraceae > Palsa-187. Next base: position 85,519 of record JBDTSJ010000029.1, on the reverse strand, counting down.
AAGCTACTGCGGCCAGTATGAAGAGTATACGCTACATCGTACGCGGGCAACTCTGGATGGCGGCGAAGGTGGCTCGTTAAGCGCTCCGTCGCCGCATCGAGCGCCGTCGCGGTCTTTGCTGACAGCGTGAGGAGACTAAACGGTCGACGCGATGGCGCGGACACCGCCCGGCCTGGAGGTTCCTCAAGGACGACGTGAGCGTTGGTGCCTCCGATTCCCAAGGACGTCACGCCGGCCCGGCGCGGGTGATCGGATGTGGGCCAACCAGTCAGATGCGTTACTACGCGGAACCTATCCTGGCGGAAATCGATCAGTGGATTGGGCTGCGAGAAGTTCAATGTTGGCGGTATCTGTCCACTCTCCAGAGCCAACGCCGTTTTGATGAGTCCCGCGATCCCCGAGGCGGTGTCCAGATGACCAATATTCGTTTTTACCGCACCCAACAGTAACGGGTCGCGGCGCCCGCCAAAAACTTGCCCAACCGCGGCGAGCTCGATAGGGTCTCCAATTCTTGTTCCGGTGCCATGGGCTTCCAGGTAATCCACCGAGGCCGGGTCGACTCCCGCGTTGGCCAAAGCGGTCAAGATGACCGACGATTGACCGTCAACGCTAGGCGCGAGGTAACCCGCTTTGCGAGCACCGTCGTTATTCACCGCGGACCCTTTGATCACGGCATAGATGCGATCCCCGGCCGCGATCGCATCCGACAAGCGCCGCAACACCACGATGCCGGCCCCGCTTCCAAACACAGTACCGGAGGCGGCGGCATCGAAGGCCCGGCACTTTCCGTCGCGGGAGAGAACTTCGCCCTCGCGGTGCAAATACCCGAGCCCGTGTGGGATCTCAATGCTCACGGCTCCTGCCAACACTAGGTCGGATTCAAAGTTAAGCAGACTTTGGCAGGCAAGATGAACGGCAACCAGCGAACTGGAGCAAGCTGTTTGAACGCTCAAGCTCGGTCCCCTCAAGTTGAGCTGATAGCTTACCCGGGTCGCCAGAAGGTCCTTGTCGTTGCCGGTGTGGCGCAGTGCGAATGATCCCTCCTGCTTCAGCAAATCACGCGTGGGAAAGACATTGTGTACCAGGTACATGTTGGCGCCACACCCTGCGAATACTCCAGTCCATTCCCCAAGCTCTTCGGGAGTGTGGCCGGCGTCTTCGAGTGCTTCCCAAGCGCACTCTAAGAAAAGGCGATGCTGTGGGTCCATGATGGCGGCGTCATGGGGATTGATACCAAAAAACGCCGCATCAAAGGCGTCCACATCTGGGAGCGGCGCGCCGGCTTTGACGTAGTTGAAGTCACGCAGGAGGTCTTCACCGACGCCGAATGAGCGAAGGTCTGCGTCCGAGTAGGTGCGTATGGACTCGACGCCTTTCGTAAGGTTTTCCCAAAATTGTTCAAGATTGGACGCCCCGGGAAAATGCGTGGCCATCCCGACGATGGCGATGTCCATGTTCTTGGGCTTGTTGCTGTCCGCCATGCTAAACCGCCGAGCTAATTGAAAACATCTATATGGACCATCCTCAATGATCAGGTAAATAGGTGCGCCACGGAATAGGCGCCTCGATCCATTACGCGAAAGGCCTCAATTGCAAATCCAGCACGAGAGTACTGGTACTAAGGAACTACGGCTTACTCGCGTAAGCCAGCATATGGGAAAGCCTGACGGTAGAGCAGGCGCACCAGGCGAATCGGATAATAGAAAAACTGCAGCGGAGCCGGCAGCGAAATGAGCTGTCGGTCCCGCTCATTTGGAATCAGTCGGGAGATCTGTGCGAAGTTCCACAAACGGTCTCGCCGCCGCTCCAGGATCGCCCGGCAATACAGGGAATCCGCCAAGTCATCTGGCGAGCCTCGCAGCTTGAATTCGACCATTTGGGCGAGCCGAACGGCATCCTTATCGCCTATCGCCTCCAAGGCAACATCAGCCGGAATGGGAGCATCGAAAAGACGCGCGGCGAGCAGCAAGCTGAAGCGGAGCACGCGTCCAAGGCCAAGGCGTCGCCCGCGGCGGCGCAGAATGGGCCAGTCCATATGAGGCGTTGACTGGACTAGTTGTGAAATGTCACTCAGCCACATAAGCCTTTCCCACTGATGTTTGGCGCCGTGCGCGCAAAGAATCAGGAGCAGGTCCTCGGGAGCGATCCGAAGTGTCGGGATTCCAGCCAGCGCGCTGGGTGCGCAATGGGGTAGTACGGTTTCGAGATCGAGAGACGACAGGAACTGCGGCGCGGTGAGCCGCCAGCGCAATTCCACGTCGCTTGCATGGGTTCGCCGGCAATGATACTCAAACTTGCCAGGTTTCAGCGGTTTGCCGGAAGCGGCAATCGGCGTGAGGAGGTGGTAATCCAGACGTTTCAAGACGCTCAAGGCCCGCAGCCGGTCGCGTCTCCGAATGAGCACATCCAGATCGGTCGACACTCGAGCCGACGGACTACCGTATAGCGCTGCGGACAGGAGGGGTCCTTTGAACGGAATCGCGGTAATTCCCACTGCGCCCAACTCTCTGAGAACAGTCGCCAGTTCGGAGAGTTGGCGAAGAGACCATGCCGCGTTCTCGGTGGCGCGAACTTGCAACAGGTGTGCGACTCGGTCTGGGAGTATATCAGGACAAAAACGCTGCAGATTGGAGGAAACCAAGGGGAGCAAACCATGTTCTTCGCTGGACTGCACAACCGCTTCCCAATCGGTCACCTGCTCGCACAGGCGTCGAAGGCGGTCGACGAGGTTCTCGGGAATGGTTGCGCGGCCGCAACATGTGAGTAACTCAATGACGTGGGGTTCGCTCAAGCGAATCTCTCCGCTCGAGCCGAACTCACTTGAGACAAGATCTCTGCGGCGCACGTCTCAGCATCTCCGCGCTCACCCACCAGTGCCGTCGTATTGCGTACCGCAGCGCTCAGTCTGCGCATCGTATCTTGGGGACGAGACCGCGCCATGACGGTATTCTCCATGAGGACTAACATACTTTGGGCCTCGGACATCGGAAGTGGGCGCCAAGCCGCGTCACGGCAGTATCGTGCAGATACGATCAAACGAACTGGAATCGGAAGGCGTGGATGGCCGCCGCCCAATTCCTTCAACGGCACTTGCCGCGTGGATGTATTCGGCGCGCGCAGCGACAACGGCTTCAGATAACTGTGGACCTGACCGTGTTCATCCAGAACCGCGTATTCATCCGAGTAGTACACACAGCCTTGCCGCACCAACTCCCTCACGAGCGTGCTCTTCCCTGCAAAAGAGAGACCGGGAATCACGATCGCCCGATTCCGAAAGGAAACCACGCCAGCGTGGACAAATAGGTAGGGAGAATGCTTGGCCACGCTCAAGTGTAGTGCGGAAGTGATGAGCGCAACGCCTTCGGATATACTGCCGGGCCTCGCGAGTATAGATTTTCCGCGATAAAGGATACACTGCTCCGCAGAACCCGCAGACCGGACCGAAAGAGAGAAAGTCACATCCGCAAAGCGGCCGGAGCATGGCAGGCTTCCCGGCGGAAGAGCGGTTTGCACATTCCTCAGAACCTGCTCATCGTTGCAGCGGACGCAGATCGTGGCTCCGAACGACATGAAGCAGACAGAGGTCGGTCCGGTCAAATTCATTTCGTCAGAAATCTTCACCGCCGCCGAAGCTAGCGGCGCGCGCTGGCGTGGGCAGCGCAATCGTCGTAACCAGAGCGGACACTGAGGCTGCCACCGCCAACCGACCGACGAGGGCGCGCCGATTCATAGCATCGGGCTGCTGCAACAGATGGAATTTCTGCAATTGTTCGATGGCACTTTCGACGATTTCACGAGCGGGTTCCGAAGCGCCCAACTTACTCGCGAGCAGCTTCTCCAACTCGGCAATGTTGTGCTGGCCATTGCAGTGCTGCCATACAAATGCCGCGGTTTCGCTGAGTCGGTGCGCTTTCTTGAGTCGGTGATCGTACACGACCAACTCGCCTCCAACCAGTTCGGTCAATAGTCCTTCGGAGCGCGCGAGCGGTTCGTTGGTTCTCATAAGAATACGAGTGTATACCGGCGCCCCACACCCATTCAAGGTTCAATTGACCTTCGTATCGTACTGGTACAGATAACTTTAATGGGAATTGGGTCGCTTGGGATCCTATCACTTTCTCTTAAATATCGGTCTCACTGGACCGCTGGCCGCACGAGCCGGTGTTGGAACCACGACAGAAGAGACGGCCACCAGGGCTGACCCAGCCATCACCACCCGCCCAGCGGCTTCGCGACGGCTGATGCCGATGCCTCTGTCCAGAAGTTCCAGCGCCGTCAACGTCGTCAGCGACTCTACGACCTGTTGATGAGCACTAGCGCTGCTGACACCTAACTCCTCCTCCAGAAGTTGACCCAACTGGGTCACCGTGTGCTTTCCGTCGCATTGGCGCCAAACCCTCGCGGTGATTCGATCCAGGCGATGAGCGCGATTTCCCGCCTGATCTAACACGACGATTTCGTTGCCGACCATATCCCACAACAGTTCACGAGTTCGTCGCACCGGCTTATTTCTCATGGCTGCCTGAAGCATAGCGGTGCAACCCAGACGCCTCAAGGTTACTGTGGTCTCAAAATGACCCGGACCTATGTACGAGAACGCGAGTTCTAAGGCCCGCCCAAGTCAGGTCACGATACCCCGCGATTTCCGCAACATCGATCTCCGCTGGTTGGCTCGCGCAGTGGGGGAAGGGAGAGGTTCGACGGGCGATTGTTCACAAAGGTAACCCGCCAGCGTGGAAATTGTCGCGTGCCGAAATAGGTCGGTCACCGGGATCGTTCGAGCCAATGAGGCGCTGATCCGGGCCGCAACGTCGAGCATGAGCAAAGAGTTTGCGCCTAAGTCGAAGAAATTGTCGGATGTGGAAACACGCTCGGTGCCTAATACCTCTCGCCATATTCCCTCAATCAACGCTTCTACCTCGTGGCGACCAGGGCGAGCGACCTGCGATGGCGCAGGTGTGCGACTCCTGTCCGCCAGGGACTTCCTGTCCAGCTTGCCATTGGGGGTCCGCGGCAAGGCATCCAGAAAAATGAAGGCAGATGGCACCACCTGCGACGGCAGCTTTTGGCTCACGAATATTCTCAGGTCTGGGGACACGGCAGGTGCGGCTCCTTCCGCGACAATGAAAGCCACCAAGTGGGTTTCGCCCACGGAAGGTGTCTGCGGAACGACCGCTGCCGCGCGAACGTAAGGATGTTGCAGCAGAATGGCTTCGATCTCTTCCACTTCCACGCGCCAACCAAGGATTTTGGTCTGATTATCCACCCGCCCCAGGAATTCAATATTGCCATCGGGCCGGTAGCGGGCACGGTCGCCGGTCCTGTACATCCGTTCCAAGCTATCCGGACGAAAGGGGTCTTTGGGGAACTTCTCGACTGTGAGCTCTTGATTAAGAAGGTAGCCTCGCGCGACACCCGCACCGCCAATATAAAGTTCGCCGGGAGCTCCGACTGGGACGGGGTGCAAATGTGGATCTAGGATATAGACTTGGGTGTTGGCGATGGGGCGCCCGATTGAAATCGAATCCTCCTCCTCTCCCGTCAGCGGGCAGGAGGTCGACCAAATCGTGGTCTCTGTGGGGCCGTACATGTTGAAGACCCTTGCCTCCGTAAGAAATCCGATACTAGCCGCCAGGGAGGCTGACAAAGCCTCACCACCCACCAGCAATACTTGGAGCGCGGCAAGCGCATTGGGGAACTCCGGGATCGATAACATCACTCGAAGCCAGGAAGGCGTGCACTGAAGGTAGGAGACGTTGTGCCGGACGATTTGTTCGGAGATTGAGAACTCGCCGCTGCCTGCCAGCTTGTGTTCTTCGGGCTGCAACACGACGTGGAAACCGCACGTGAGCGTCCAGAGTAGCTCCAGAGCCGAAATGTCGAAAGACACACTGGTAACAGCCAGCCAGACCCCTGGATCCGAGGGCGGGTTCAACAACCTATCCATTCCAGTAAAAAAATTAGTGAGGTTGCGATGCTCAATCATCACACCCTTAGGCTTTCCCGTGGAGCCGGAAGTATAAATCACATAAGCCAGATTGCTTTCATTCGCAGACGGCACGTCATCTGGTACGGCCAAATCTGGTATTTGCCAACCCTCGGAGTCCGCCAAGATGGTCTCCGCTGGACGCTCTGCGAACTTCGCAAGGAGGCTGGATTGGGTGCAGAGAATGGGTGCATTCGAATCCCGAAGCATGAATTGCAGCCGTTCCGAGGGATAAGTAGGATCAAGAGGAAGGTATGCGGACCCTGACTTTAGTATTCCTAAGAGACCAACCATCATTTCCAAGGAGCGTTCTACACATAGTGCAACAATCCGGTCAGGCCCGGCGCCCCGTTCGCGCAAGCAGCTCGCCAACAAACTTGCCCTACGGTCCAGTTCGAGGTAGGTCAGACTTGTGCCTTTATATGTGATCGCGGTTCGGCGCGGGGTCCGCTTGACCTGATCTTCGAATGCAGCGTGAGCGACGCCTCGACGCGTATCATCGGCATACGTCTGGTTCCAGCCAACCAATTGCAATTCGTGCTGTCCGGCTGGCGTCATGCAGATGCGTGAGAGGGGCTGGTCGGATTGCTCCACCCAGCTCATGAGCAGCGCCACAAAGCTCTCCAGCACTCCGAGCACCGCGTTGGGCAAAAACTGTTGCTCAGCATAATCCGCGACGAGGTGCGTAAGGCCCAAGGAAGTCAATGAAAGGGAAACGATCAACGGAAGGTCGGGCACAGCAGCTCGCGCCGAATTATCCACAATGGCGGTGGAAACAGAGTCATCTGATCCTTTAAGGATCCCGTAAGCGCGCAGCTCCGCCTTGAACCGCTCCAGCACTCCTGCGGCGGATTCGCTGGGATCGATTCGGAACTTCATTGGCCTCAAAGGTCCGGCACCAACAGCGATTCCAAAAAGAACCTCGTCCTGGTCCGAAAATCTGCCCAGTAAAACGGCCCATGCGGCGGAAACAAAAATTCCTAGGTCCACGTCCGCCTTACGGCAAAACGCGGTTAGATCGGACGTGAACTGATCTAGTAGCCTTACTGTCGCGGTCTGGCGAGTCTTGCTCCGATCCGGGCGATGCGGCTTCCCAGCTGGCAGAGCCGACTGCGGAACGGGTACGAGCGTCGGCTGAGCGATTTGGGGGAGAGGGAGCGTTGGCTGAGATCCGGGTGGCATTCAGTCCCAATCCTGCGGCGATACCTTCGCGATGAGCATATTCTCCATCACAAGGAAGTCGATGCCAGTATTGAGAAACGTGCTGAGCGCTTCCTGCGGAGTATTCACCATGGGTTGCCCGCGAACATTAAAACTAGTGTTCAGAATCACTTCCCGGCCAGTCTCCTTTCCGACTGCGGACAAGAGCGCATGGAAGTCTGGGTCCTCTTCTTGGGAAACGGTTTGAACGCGTGCCGACCCGTCTACGTGGGTCACCGCCGGCAGCTGGGTGCGGTATTCGGCACGAACCCCAGCCGTTGCAACCATGTAGGGCAGCTTTGTACTCGGTGAAACCTCAAACCATTGGTGGACTTGCTCGACAGAGACAGCCGGGGCAAAAGGCCGGAACGCCTCACGTTTTTTGACCATGGCGTTGATGCGATCGCGCATCCTTAAATCTCGTGGATCCGCCAGGATAGAACGATGTCCGAGTGCACGTGGCCCAAACTCCATTCTGCCGCGAAACCAAGCCAGGACTCTACCGTCGGCAATCAGCCTGGCAGTTGCCTTACAAGTCTCTTTAAGGTTTGCAAAGCGAGTTACGTGCAAGCCGTTGAATTCGCCGATAGCAGCTTCGATCTGTGCCGAGCTGTACTCGGGGCCTAAGAAAGGCGGTGGCATCCGGCGATTGCAAACGCGATCTAATGCAGACGCCGCGAAAAGCGCGGCGCCGAGAGCCGCGCCATCGTCACCGGCGGCCGGCTGAATGTAAATTTCGTCCCAAGCCGTGCATCGCATTAGGTGTCCGTTAGCGGTGCAGTTCAGCGCTACACCACCTGCCAGCGCAAGGCGGCGTAGTCCCGTGCGGGCAGCAAATGTAATACAAATGTGTTCCAGGGAGCGATTGAGGCATTGCTGTAGGGCTGCCGCCACATCGCGGTGGATGTCAGCGAGAGGAGCTTCCGGAGCTCGCGCCGGGCAAAGGTGGGTCTCAAGGTACCGGCGTGTAGCGGAATAGTTTTCCCGTTCTTCCCGGGTTTGATTGAGATGGAGCATGGGGATCCGCACAGTTCCATCCTGGAGCAGATGTACCGCACCATCGAAAAAAGGTTGAAATTGCTTTGCGTCGCCGTAGGGAGCTAGCCCCATGATCTTGTACTCGTCCGAGTTGAAATCGAATCCTAAGTGAAGCGTAATGAGCGAGTAAAGGACGCCGAGTGAGTCGGCGAGGGACACTTCACGGAGCTTGTCAAGAACGCCGTCGTGGGCGTGGTACACACTTATACTCTGAGATTCGCCCATAGCGTCGAGCACGATCACCAGGGCTTCATCCCACCCCGATGTGAAAAAAGCGCTGGCTGCGTGGGACAGATGATGATCTATGTGATACACACGCTGCGCCGGGAATTGGGGCAGCTTGGCGTGTACAGTACGAAGGAAAGACTCGTTTGAAAGGACCTCTGTATACAGCGCGGTGGAAACCGGGTCGAGAGAATATAATTCCGCAAACGGAGAATAGTCAAAAGCATGGACTATGGCATCGATTTGATCAATCGAAATTCCCGCCTCCGCCAAGCAGTACATGAGCGCATTAACAGGGAACTCGCCGGTATGCTTGCGCCCACAAAACCGCTCTTCTGCTGCCGCAGCCACAATCTCCCCATCCTGGACGAGAACTGCGGCTGCGTCGTGGCCTTGAGAGATCCGATACTCGCGTTCAGAAAGCCCCGGCCAGTGGCGCCGCTTGAACGGAATTGAATGCTCCAGGCCGCTGACGCCGATGATCCTCAACTTCTCATCACCACACCCTTCTATTTTGCGAACGCCGGATCCACGCGTCAAGTATTTCAATATACGGGCATCCCTTGAAAGGAGCAATAGTACACAGTACTAGATTTGGATCGCTGGTACGAAGGAAGAAAATCCGAGAAAAGCGCCCGATGTTGATAAATTGCTCAAACTAAGACACCTGTCGTCTACAGACGGCAGGCAAACTGCTTTCAATCGGCATACAAATAAGTACAAATGGATCACTTTGTAGCACATTTGTACCCCAAACAGAAGGGGGAGTGATAAAAGAACTATACCTCTCATGCTTCCAAAATAGACCCTTGGTAACCTTGACCGGTCCTCCCGAAAACCCGATCATGGGACTATTCGCGGCTCTGAGAAGAGGTTGTGCAGTTCTTAAGAACGCGAGTGTATCTGAGGAAAAGCTGGTTAGCAAAAGCGAAAATATGGCGGCAGCTTGCCAAAACGCCTTAGCTACCCTTTCGAGGATTTACCAGGAAACCCAATGGAATGTAGCAATGAGAAGTGGTTCGCTCTACAAGTCAGCAGTCGCCGGGAGGCGCAGGTGGCTTCGCAGATCAGAGCAAAAGGCTACACCGAGTTCTGCCCTAGTTATGTAGATCGCGAACTATCCCGCGGTAAACACGACCAGATATTGCCCTTGTTCCCGGGTTATGTTTTCTGTCGAATGGACATGCATAAGAGAATCCTTCCTGTACTGACCACGCCGGGGGTGTTTGGTATCGTGAGCGCCGGCAGGACACCGCTTTCCCTGGACGATTCCGAGATTGATGCAATTCAGAAAGCGGTGGCTAGTGGGCGGATCGAGCCATACCCGCAGCTAGCCGTTGGCCAAGCCGTGGAGATGATCCGAGGGCCACTGGCCGGATGTGAAGGCCAGATCGTTCGGGTCAAGAACTCCTGGCGCCTGGTGATTTCCGTCACTTTGCTGCAGCGCTCCGTGGCTGTTGAAGTGAATCGGGAGTGGGCGCGTCCCGTGCGTAAGCTGCCAGTTCAGCCATCTTTCGGCTTAATTGCTGCGCGCGCCTGCTGAACAGTAGTATCCTCATTATTCTCACGTAATAGAATCCTCATAGCTTCCGAAGGGAGGCGTCATTGCGAACTACCGAATTCAAGAATAGACCCAAACACGTTGTATTTCGCGTTTCTGCGGACGAATATCGCGATCTGAGCGAAGCGTGCTTTGACGCCGGCGTGCGAAGTCTCTCCGAATTTGTTCGGCAGGCGGCTCTTCGTTTCGCGGCGTCGCGCAAATCCAATCAGATCCTCTTAAGCGATGACCTGACGACCGTCGCGATGCGGCTGGAGGAATTGGACGGAAGTTTGCGACAGTTGCATGCCGTGATCGCGAGGGTTCTCGGCACGCCACGCCGGTCCGCTCGGGAAGAATCACGAGGTTTGAGCATGGCTGGATCTCCGCTCGAACCGGCTAGTGAAAGTGGCCCTGTATTAGTGGAGCCGGATCCGTTAGACGAACACCAGGACCGTCTGACGCAGCAGGCCGTAGCCAATCAACGGAGGCCATTGTAGTGTTGCAGCGGCTAAACGGCCGGGGACGCCGGGTCGTAGTGCGCGCTTCGGCCGCGCTTGCGATCTTGCAGTGCATCATCGCTCCCTCTATTTCGGTCGCCCAGGAACTCCGGGCGTTAAAGATCGATGTAACCGGTGGGGACGGCGCGATCAATGATATTAAGAACAAGCGGGCTAGGAATTTGGAACTGGTTATTCGGGACCAAAACGATCGCCCGTTAGCCGGAGCTGTTGTGGTTTTCCAGTTACCAGGTAATGGGCCGAGCGGAAGCTTTCCAGACGGAAAGTCGTCGTTTATCACAACCACGTCAAACACCGGTGTTGCCGCAACCGTCGGGCTTCAACCCAACGCAATGGAAGGGCGCTTCAACATCGCAATCAGCGCCTCATACCAGGGCCTGACCGCCCGAACGTCAGTGGTCCAGACCAACACATTGGCGGGGGGACAGATCAGCCAGGCGGGCGGCAGCAAGAGCAAAAAATATTGGATATTGGCCCTGGTTGGCGGCGCGGCCGGCGGAGTTCTGGTTGTTACGAAGGGCGGCGGATCTTCCACGCCAGCCCCGACGCCGACGCCAGGCACTGTGGTCACCATCGGTTCCATTAGCGTAGGAGGGCCTCGGTAGTGAAGTCTCTTATTGGCTTACTTGGGCTGTGCGCTGTACTCTCGCTCAATGTGCAGGGAAGCGGGCTTAGAGGGCCGCTGAGCGGATACGTGTTTAACGACACGACAGGTCAGATCCTGCCAATCCAGGGCATCCCAGGCGCCGCGATCTTAGGAAACCCTGTTAATGTTCCAACTCCATTCCAGCGGGCGGTAATCAGTCCGCTTGGTTTTGCGGTGACGATTAGCACAACGGGCGAGGTGGCGATCCTCAGCCGCTTGGACTCCGATGAGCCACTTGTGACGCCACTCGATACGCTGGCGCCGAATCCGGACATTCTAACGCTAAGTCAGAACGGATCCGCGGTGGCGTTGTTTTGGAAGGCACTTGGGAAGGTGCAACTCTTCAGCGGACTCCCTGCGCCGCCCTCTGGATCCAAAACGTTAGACGTTCAATATTTGTCCGGGGAGGTTGCAGCTCTGGCTCCTGACAATTCGGGATCCTACGTGCTGGCTGCAAGCGCAGATTCTGAGGGCCACGGCGGGGTTTATCGCATAGAAGACCAGCGGACATGGACATCCATCGTCATGGTTACTCCGGCCATCCAGCCAGTCGCCGTGACCTTCGTTCATGGAGGGCGTGACGCGCTGGCCCTCGACCGGGGAAGCAACGAATTGATTTTCTTGCCCGAAGTTCTCGGCTCCGGAGGGAGCCGCGTAATTGCCACGTTCTCTGACGCCCCTGACCCGGTGGACCGCCTGACCGCCAGCGACGCAACCGACTATGTCTTGGTGGGAAGCTCGAAGAACGAAAGGCTGTTCGTCGTCGCGCTGCGAGATGAATACTCCACGTCCACAGAGCTCCTGGAACTTCCCATAACGAATCCTTTGCTCACCAGACTCTCCGCTCCACATCTCTATCTTTTGGCGGGGCCGTCACCTGGGCCGGTCCAGATCCTGGACGTCAGCCGAACGCCGCAGAGTTTTTTTGTCCCGCCTGCCGTAGCGCCTTAAGACAGTCATAATGGTATCGCTCGCACAACTTTTCGCGATCTTTAAAGCGTTCCGCTGGATCCCAGCTACGTTCATCCTGGTTGGCGTTTGCTCTGGGCAGACGAACCTGACGACGGATCTCAGGTTCCAATACAGCGCTGGAGGCTCGGCAACAACCGTTGCGCCAGTGGGAACTGTAGCGTTTCCCTTAGCCGCTATTGGAAAATCTACCAGCGTACAATTCACGATCCAGAATATAAGCACGAGCAACTATCTGTTGCAGGATGCAAGCGTGGGTCAGGGCGCGTATGTGGCGAATGCGACTCAAAACACGAACATCCCTCCGGGCGGGAGCGTGATTATCACGCTGACGTTCTCGCCAGCGGCCGTGAACGCGGGTACGAACGGTATCTTGAATCTGTCGCTTCGGCGCGGGACGGATCCGTCCGTAAATGCTCTCTTCGTATTGGCCGCACCCGTCCTGGTGTATGAATTCACGCTCGACAACACCACCACGACTTACATCGGTGGCCAAGCCATCGCGATCGGGTCTACACCACTAGGTCAAGCTCGGACAGGGTTGATGAACATCCGAAATATTGGGAGTGCAACGGCCCAGTTGACCGCAATTTCCGTGGTCAGTGTCGATGCCGGGTTTCGCTTACCCAGTCCCCCGCCTTTACCGCAAGGTGTCGCATCGCAGCAGACGTTGGCGTTCACAGTTGAGTTTGTTCCTCAGGATGTGGGCGTGGCGACGGCTCAGCTTCGAGTTGAGAATGAGCTCTTTCTGGTGAGCGGAACAGGGCTGGGAAGCAAGTTAAGCTTGGCTGTGGAGGTGGGCGGCATCTCGACAAACATTGCTGCCGGAGCTACGATCGAGTTTCCGAACACGATCGTAGGAGCGGAACAGAAGGCGACCGTTACGATATCCAACACCGGCAACCAGACATTGGCAATTAGCAACATCGCGGCCAGCGGGGGAAATTTCTTCACACAAGGTTTGCCACCCTTACCCCTTCAGTTGCAGCCTGGGGAAAACGTGAGCTTCTTTGTACGTTTCCTACCGGATACACTGGGGGTGCTCACGGGAAACCTATTGATCTCAGGGCGCACCTACGTGCTGCGGGGTAGTGGAAGTGGAGTGGTGCCGCTCCCCAACGTGCTATTTGGGGACGTTCCCAACCAGGTTGGTTCAGCCCAGCAACCATCGATCAGCATGAAACTGGAACAACCTTACCCATACAACCTTCAGGGAACCCTGGTTTTGAGTTTCACGTCGGATTCATTCGTCGATGACCCAAGCATTCAATTTTCCTCCTCGGGACGCTCGGTGACCTTCCAAATTCCAGCGAACACAACCACGGTACTCTTCGGACAAGCGACTAAGATTCAGTTTCAGACCGGCACCGTGGCCGGAATCATCACGTTTACTCCGTCCTTTTCGGTCCAGAAAGTAGACATCACGCCTGGATCCCCACCCACGAAGTCGGTTACTCTTCTGGCGGGCCCACCCCAGTTGCAACTGGTGCAGCTTGGAGCACAGACGGCCAACAGTTTCGAACTTCTGATCACTGGCTATGCGTCCACTCGTCAAATATCGGAGATTCGCTTGGAGATCGCTCCAACTGCTGGAACTACGACGAAAGCCCAGTCGTTGGTGATCAGCGCGGGAACGGCCTTCGGGAATTGGTATCAGACATCTGTTTCCCGACAATTCGGAAGTCAGTTCACGGCGTCGGTGACGCTGCTCTTGGCCGGGAAGCTTACTGACATTCAATCGGTCTCGACGACTCTCACGAACAATGTGGGTGTTTCCAGCACGGTGGTTACTAATTTAAGATAGTGTCATGGGACGTCTGACAACAAGCATATTTTTCGGTCTCGTGATCCTAGTGCAGGTCGAGGCGCAAGGACCGACGGGCGCGGCGCGAGAACTAAACTTAGAACTCGCGATCGGCAACGAGGATTCCGTGACAATCTCCGCCCTCAACGTGGATGAGATTAGCAAGCAATTTCGGATCAGTTCCTCTGGCGACTTAAGTCTCCCGATGGTGGGCACCATCCACGCCGCCGGTATGCGAGTGGATCAACTCGAACGAGAGATTGCAGAGCGTTTGAAGAAGTATGTCCACGAACCTCAGGTCACGGTGTTCATATCTGAAAGACGGAGCCGGCCGGTTACGGTGTCGGGAGCCGTATCCCGCCCCGGGGTCGTCCAATTAAACTCGCGGAGTTCCTTATTCAGCGTGCTCGTGGATGCAGGGGCGGAAGGTACTGCTTCGGCCGTGGAAGTATCCCGGCGAATTGAGAATGGCCTCATTCCGTCGGCGTCGGCCCACCTTTCCGAAGACCGTGCTTACTCGATCATCGAGTTTCCCGCACCTACCGTGATGGCGGGCTCAGGTGAAGCAGCGGAGTTTGTTTTGGTGACAGGCGACACGATTCGGGTGGAGGCGGCAAAGCGAGCCAAGACCGTTTTGGTAACCGGCGAAGTGCTGAGGCCGGGCGCCATCGAACTGATCACGCAGGACAGCGTGAGCCTCACGAAGGCACTCGCGATCTCGGGTATGTTCACACGAACGGCGAAGCCCGGGAAGACAATGATTCGCCACCTGAACGAAAAAGGGATTGAAACCGCGCTCGCGTTTGTGGATGTAACCAAGATCCTGAAGGGCGAGGTCAAGGACATCCAGTTGTCGGAGGGGGACATCATCGTGGTTCCTACCAACCAGTGGCTTACCTACATCAACGCCATTTCGCAGGGTGCGATCGCAACGGGATTCTCCGTTATTGGCCGGATATAGGCGGCGGATCGCGCCGCAAACTTTCGTCGCTTTTGGGCAGCAAGCATGTCAATTCCTAAACACGTATCTTCTGGCGGAATCAGCCCGGATCAGATTCGTCAGCCAAACCAAATTACGCAGAGGCCGACATCGTTTTACCTTGAGCCGGTGACGGAGGACAACCATGTCCCCACCGGAGGGGACGGGAAGTCTGTCCTTGACTACGTTCTGCTGGTCTTGCACCGGCGGTTCCTACTCATCATCTGCGCGGTTCTTGGGCTGGCTGGGGGAATTGCGGTTACCTTTTACCAAACTCCGATGTTTCAAGCCCGCACCACCATCGAAATCCGACAATCCCGAAATGGGGCGGCCTATCTGGCGGACGCGGCGGCAAATGCACCGGGGCAGGGGCAGGACTCGGGCGGCGACTTGGAGACGCAGATTCGGATCTTGGAAAGCGACGCGCTGAACACACGTGTCGGGGCGCGTCTGCGGGCCGAACACCCGGGTAGGGTCTATCGAGGACAAGATGTGGTTGCCGAGTTGCGAAAGAAACTAGACTTCCCCGAAAAGAAGAATGTGCTGACGTCAACCGAAATGCCGGCGGTTGGACTCGCCATCGGTGTAGTCGGCAGCAGCCGGATCGTTGAAATCATTTGCTCTTCTTGGGACCCCGAGCTGGCGAAGGATTATGCCAACACGCTAGCGGACGAGTACCTGAACTACAGCACAGAACGCCTGTTGGCCTCATCAGGCCGTATTAATTCCTGGCTGAACGATCAGGTGCGAGCGGCGCGGGCGCAACTGGAAAACTCCCAGCAGCAACTACAGACGTACGCTGAGTCAGAAAAACTCATCTATACAGGTGCCGAACAGCTCGAAACGGCGGATCAGCAGAGATTGCGGGACCTGCAGGCCGACCTGGATAAAGCCACCTCCGACCGGATGCTACGGCAGTCGCTTTATGAAGTTTCCAAGGCCAGCCCGACCGATTCCATTCCCGCTGTGGCCGACAGTCTTCGCATTAACGACATGCGCACCCGGCTGGAGGAACTGCGACGGAACTACTTAGAGTTGAGCGCCTTGTATACCGATTCGCATCCCCGAGTAGTCAATGTTCTGTCGCAGATCACCGCGGTAGAGACCGCGCTAGAACGAGAACGCACGAGCATCGTTTCCCGGATTCAAAACGACTATGCGCAAGCCCAACGCACGGAACAAATGCTAGCCGGGGCCTATGAGGCCCAGATACCGCAGGCTTCGGAGACTGCCCGTAAGGGAATCCGCTACGGGTTGATGAAGTGGGAAGTAGATACTAACCGGAAAATTTACGAGGAATTGCTGCAGCAAGTGAAGGCGATGACTATCGGTTCCAGCCTGCAGGCTGATAGTAGTTCTGTGTTGGACCTTTCGGGCGTTCCTAACAAGCCCTATTCCCCCAATATCAGCCGGAACCTGCTAATGGGAACGGCCTCCAGCCTGATGCTCGGAATTCTGTTCGCTTTATTGATTGAGTCGATCAACCGTAGACTGAAGTCGCCGGGCGAGTCAGAATTTCATTTGGGAATTCCCGAACTTGGCGTGATTCCGACCTTGAGCACGTCGGAGGGTGTCGGAGTCTTGAGGTTACAAAAGTCATCTTCCTCAAATTACGACGAGAGTGGAAATCGCCGGGAGGTAGGAGAAGCCGTCGACTGGGGCAAAACGTCGCCGCTTATGGCCGAGGCCTATCGCAACGCCTTGACCTCGATTCTGCTGTCGTCGATGAGCACCGATCGCCCTCAGGTGATCCTAATCACGAGTTCGGCGCGAGGCGAAGGCAAGAGTACCGTCGCCAGCAATCTGGCTCGCGCCCTGGCGGAGATCAATCAAAAAGTTCTGCTCATCGACGCCGACTTACGCAGACCTACCCTACATGATGGCTTCGGAGTCTCTAACTTATGGGGACTGAGTGATATTCTGCACGAGAAGACGAGCCTAGCCTCGGCTCCCTTGGACGTTTTGGCGAAACCAACGTCCGTCGAGGGACTGTATCTCCTCTCGAGCGGGCCGCGCATGGCCAACATCGCGAACTTATTTTATTCAGACCGAATGTCTGAGTTGGTGGAGCGCCTACGTACCGAATTCGACACGATCATCATCGACACGCCGCCGATCTCCTTCCTGTCGGATGCGAGAATCCTGGGGCGCGTGGCCGATGGGGCAGTTCTGGTGCTTCGGGCAGGAGTCACGACCCGCGACGATGCCATGGCAGCGAAGCGACGCCTCAAAGACGATGGAATCCACCTGCTTGGCACGATCCTGAATGCATGGGACGGCAACAAGAAAGCCAGATACGGCTACGGTCAAAGTTACTACTCGAAGGAGTAGGTCGTCGACTTCGTCCATCAGCACCCAATCGAGAATGGCTGGCACACATTCCCGGGAAAGCAATGCATCCGCCCGGCCTTGAAGTCCAACCTGAACCAGGTTTTTCCACAAATGAAACTCGCTCCCACTAGTGCCGCGTCGGGTTTGTCCCCAACACGGAGCAAATCACGGGTTCCTCTGATGGCTCTGCCGCCAGACCACAAGTCCGCGGAGGCTGGTCTGCTGCAAGCCGTCTGGAGACGGAAGTGGCTTGTGCTCTTCTTGGCAGCAGGAGGCGCTTTTGCAGGCGCACTTGTCAACTCCCTTGAAACTCCTCTATACCCGGTGAGCATGACCATCGAATTCTCACCCGAGGGGTCCTCGAACAGCAGCGAGATGTCGAGCATTCCATTTCTTTTGAACACTCAGGTCGAGCACCTTCGCAGCCGTAGCGTGCTGAACGAGGCCATTCGACGATTGAGCGGAGAGCAATTAGAGACCACGAAAGCCCCCTCCTGGTGGGAACGGGTGATCAATGTGACCCGCCTGCCCGATTCGTCAGGCGATTCGACCGGGATGGGCATCTTTAATCGGGCGAGTCAGACAATCAAAGTGAATCGAGTGGAGGGGAGTTCGGTGATCGCCTTGACCTGCAAATCCTCGGATCAGCGTCTGGGCGCACATCTTCTGACCGCTTTGTATAGTGCTTTTACGGACCGGGAGGCGCAGTCCCCGAGCGGACCCGTAAGATTGCTGGCACGGGTTCTCGATCCTCCGGAATTGGCTGGGGCCGCGTCCGAGTCAAATCGCTGGCCAAAGATCCTTGGAGGTCTGGTCGCGGGCGGGGTATTCGGTCTGCTGCTCATATTACCTCTTCGTCAGCTAAATGATCGAATCGAATCGGCATCACAAGCGCGACGGATTATGGGCTTGCCAATGCTAGGGATCATCCCAGCGGCCGATGAAGATGATCCAGGGATGGGCTTGGACTCTCACTTTCAAAAACTGCGAATAGCCGCATTCGGAGCACGGCGGGTGGAAAAGCGTGAAGCGGGCCTAGCTGCCGTGGAACTGGCCACTGCGTTGAGGAAGCCTTCCCATCTGGCGGAGTCCTTTCGCAGCACGCTTAGTTCGCTTCTACTTTCCAGTCCCGACGGCCTGCCCCAGGTCGTGTTGGTAACAAGCCCGAGTGGGGGCGAGGGCAAGACGACGATTGCTTGCAACCTGGCCGTGGCCGCCGCGGAGATGAAGAAACGAGTGCTGCTCATCGATGCGCATTTGAGAAGGCCGCGCGTGCATTCAATTCTCAGCGTGGCCAATAGTTGGGGCCTGAGCGATGTGCTGGCAGATAGCATTGATCTGGAACAATTGCCGCTGAACATCATTTACAAAGAAACTCGAATTCCCCGACTCAGCGTGTTGCCCAGTGGACCCGCCCCGGTTAGTGTTGTGACTCTGTTCCATTCGGGGCGGTTTGACACACTTCTCCAGCGATTGCGGAGGGAATTTGACCTTATTGTGGTCGACGGTCCGCCGATTCTGGAACTGGGAGGCGCACGCTTGATTAGCCGGTCGGCGGCAGGTGTGATTCTCGCCCTTCGCGCGGATCATACACTGTGCGCGACCGCATTGGAAGCGGTTGCCGAACTTGCTCAGGACAAAGCCCCGCTTCTCGGCCTGGTTTGGAATAGTGAGCGCCAAACCTCGAGCGCGCATTCATAATTCACATTCAAGCATTTCCTTTCTGAAGTCGTAGCGGGCTTGCCCGCAGAAAATCACAATCTATGTCCGCAACCAGCGCAATGCAATCGAGCCCAGTAACCCGCATACAGCCATCCAAGGGCTGGGTCTCCCTACAGTTGGCAGATTTATGGGCTTACCGTGAACTCGTGTACTTTTTGACGGTCCGGGATATCAAGGTCCGCTACACGCAGACCGGTCTGGGCGTGGCTTGGGCGATTATCCAGCCCGTGTTCACAATGGTGATCTTCAGTATTGTCTTCGGTCGCCTTGGAAAAATTCCGTCAGACAATGTACCTTACCCAATCTTTAGTTTCGTGGCATTGGTGCCCTGGACCTTCTTTCAAACTGGCATATCTCTTTCGTCCAACAGCCTTGTAGGCAGCGCGAATCTGATTACGAAGATCTACTTTCCGCGGCTGGCGATTCCAATCTCAACCCTCGCGGCAGGGTTACTAGATTTGGTCCTGGCATTTCTGGTGCTGTTGGTCATGATGTTTTACTACGGCATCGTTCCGACCACAAATGTCATATTCCTGCCGCTGTTCGTGCTTCTGGCTATGGTCACATCCCTGGCGGTGGGTCTATGGCTCTCTGCGCTGAACGTGGAGTATCGGGACGTACGGTACGCGGTTCCTTTTTTGACACAGGTTTGGATGTACGCGACTCCGATCGTGTATCCGAGCAGTCTGTTGAGCGAACCATGGCGTACCTTGTACGGGATCAACCCCATGGCCGGCGTCATCGAAGGATTTCGGTGGGCCTTGCTGGGTACAAGCGTCGACGCTCCAGGCCCGATGCTGGCCGTTTCTTCGAGTGCCGCAGTACTGCTACTGGTCAGCGGCGCTTTCTATTTTCGGCGAATGGAAAGAACGTTCGCGGATGTGGTTTAGGAGTTTTCGGGGCCGGATGTCCACGGCGGACAGGCTTCCAACGCGCGGCTTGCGCGGATGTAGGGTAGTGCAATTTTTAGCGGATTGATTTGGAGGAACTCACAATGGATTGGTCGAATCTGAGTGTTTTGGTTACTGGCGGTACGGGCTCTTTCGGCAAGCAGTTTGTCGATACGATGCTCAATGAGTACCATCCGAAGAAGCTCATCATCTTCAGCCGAGATGAACTGAAGCAGCACGAGATGCGGCAGAAGTATCCCGACAGCGCCGATACGCCGTTGCGCTTCTTCATCGGCGATATCCGGGATCAGGCGCGCCTCAATCGGGCGTTTGACGGGGTGGACATTGTAGTTCATGCCGCGGCCATGAAGCAGGTTCCAGCATGCGAATACAATCCCTTTGAAGCGATTCTCACGAATGTTATTGGGACCAAGAACGTGATCGATGCTGCCATCGACAACGGCGTGAGCAAGGTTCTGGGCATCAGTACAGACAAAGCGGTAAATCCGGTGAATCTGTACGGCGCAACCAAGCTGTGCGCCGAGAAAATGATGGTGCAGGCGAACGCCTACGCCGGCAAGCATAAGACACGATTCTCCATTTGCCGCTACGGCAATGTTGTCGGAAGCCGCGGCAGCGTTATTCCGCTGTTCAGAGAGCAGCGGGCCGCTGGCCGGGTGACCGTGACGAACGCCGACATGACGCGTTTCTGGATTACCCTGCCGGAAGGCGTTGGATTTGTCAGAGATTGCATCGACAGAATGAAGGGCGGGGAGATCTTTGTGCCCAAGATTCCGAGCATGAAGGTAACGGACCTGGCTCGCATCATCGCTCCGGAGTGCAGCGTACAATTCATCGGCATCCGACCAGGTGAAAAGATCCATGAGGTCCTCATCTCCGAGGACGAGGGTCGCTACGCCATAGAACTTGACGGCATGTACATCATTCAGCCAGCGGACGCGCGCAATGGCAATAACAATGGCGAAGGCGGGAAACCGCTTTCGGACGGTTTCCGGTACGCGAGCGACTCCAACGAGCGGTGGTACACGGAGCAGGAACTGCAGCAAGTCTGCCAATAAGTCAGGGAAGACGGATTACGCCATGGATTCGAACTGCATCCTCCCCATCATACAAGTCCGAATGGGCTCAACCCGATTCCCCGGTAAGGCTCTGGCGGACATTGGGGGACACCCTATGCTTTGGCACGTGGTTCATAGGGTCCGAGCGTCGCAGAGGTGTGGTCAGCGGGTTGTCGTTGCCACTTCAACGGCGCAGGCCGATGACGCCATCGAGGCGTTTTGCAAGGCGGAGGGGGTGGACTGCTTCCGCGGCGGGGAACAGGATGTATTGGACCGCTACTATCAGGCTGCCGCAGCTCATTCCGCAACAGCCGTAGTAAGGATCACGGCGGACTGTCCGTTACTGGATCCAGCGGTGATGGATCAGGTCATTGACGAGTACCAATCTCAAAACTGGGACTACGTAAGCAACACTCTGCGCTACACCTATCCGGATGGCCTGGATGTCGAGGTTTTCAGCTTTGACGCATTGGAGCAAGCCTGGAAGAACGCCAGCCTGAGTTCGGAACGAGAACATGTCACGCCATGGATCCGTACGTGCGGGCAGTTTCGGCTGCGCAATGTAGCTTGCGAGACCGACCTGTCGCCCCGCAAGCTGCGTTGGACCGTCGATGAGCCTGCAGATCTGGAGTTCGTTCGCCAGACTTACGCCCACTTAGATAACAGCAGTGAAGACTGGGGCTGGAAGGAAATATTAAGCATCGTGGAGGCAAATCCTGAAATCGCGCAACTGAACCAGGACATCGTCGCAAACGCGGGGTATTACCGTAGCTTGTTGGACGCTCCCGTCGCCCCCACGCCCGGGCGCGTCGTGACCCGTTCTCTCGCCATGAAGGAACGGGCTCTTAACTCGATTCCCTCGTGTGCGCAGACGTTCAGTAAGGGACCTTCCCAATTCGTGCAAGGTGTCGCGCCGGTGTTCCTCGATCGGGCCAAAGGCAGCTTGGTATGGGATGTCGATGGCAACCAATATATCGACTACATCAGCGGCCTGGGGCCGGTCATCCTGGGCCACGGCGATGCCGGCGTGAACGCGGCCGTGACCGTTCAGCTTGCGCGCGGGGTTTCCATGTCCCTGCCTTCGCCGCAAGAGGTGGAACTCGCCGAACTCCTGTGCGAGATGATTCCATGCGCTGAGATGGTTCGATTCGGAAAGAACGGCAGCGACGCGACTGCCGGCGCGGTGAGGGCGGCGCGGGCGTTTACGGGACGCGAAGTAATTGCATGCTGCGGATACCACGGATGGCAAGACTGGTATATCGGAACGACCACCAGGAATAAGGGAGTACCGGAGGCAGTACAGAAGCTGACCATTCCGTTCGAGTACAACAATCTGGCCAGTCTGGAACGAATCTTCAAAGAGCATCCCGGCAAGGTGGCTGCGGTGATCATGGAACCGGTCGGCGTGGTTGCTCCAAAGGATAACTTTCTTCAGCGGGTACGGGAATGCGCTCATGCGGGAGGCGCTTTGCTCATCTTTGACGAAATCATAACCGGGTTCCGCATGTCCGCCAGCGGCGCGCAACATTATTTTGGAGTGACTCCGGACCTGGCAACATTCGGAAAGGCGATGGGTAATGGATTCCCCATCTCGGCGATTGTTGGACGACGGGACGTGATGCAGATATTCGACGAAATCTTCTTCTCGTTCACTTTCGGCGGAGAGCTGGTATCGATTGCCGCCGCTCTGGAGACGGTGCGGCGGATTCGCTCAGAAGACATCATTCCAAGGCTTTGGGCGCAAGGTCAGAAGTTGCAGGATGGCTATAACACCATGGCGACGGCCTTGAAACTTAGGAACCTCACGGAGTGTATTGGATATCCCCCCAGAACGGCGCTCACGTTCCGCGACTCTTCCGGTTCGGACTCCTTGCTTTACAAGAGTATTTTCCAACAGGAAGTCCTCGCCAGAGGAGTGCTTTCGGGCGGGTATCATTTCCTGACAGCGGCGCATAGTGACGCGGATATCGACCATACGCTGCGGAGCTACGGTTGTGCTCTGCGCGCGCTACGCACGGCGATCGATAGCGGGGATCCGGCGAGCCATCTGCGCGGCAAGCCCGTAGAGGCTGTGTTCCGCCGGGCCTAGATTAGAACACTGCGGCGACCAGGACTATCATTCCCGCAGGATTTGAGCATTTTTGACAGTGCGCGACTCACATGAAGACTCTCGGTCAGCTGGGCGGACGAATCTTACGGAGCATACGGCATCGTTTACCGGGGAAACAACTCCGGCAACGCTGGAGTCGCTTAGCGCTACAACGCAAGTTCAACCGCCGCATGACGAAGCTTGTACCAGCGTCTTGGCTCGACCCCGTGGAGCCGGGCCTTGTCTGGAGCCCCGAGATTCAGGCAGCAACCTCTTTGATGCACGCGGTACCAACAGAACAGTTGGGCAAGCCAACCCAGGAACAGTTTTATTCGAGAGCGTTCAAGGAATGGAACATCTTCTTGGACGCTTTGGAGAGCAGTGCATTCAACTTCCGCAAGGCCGGCGCGGCGCTGGAAATAGGTTGCGGGTCGGCTCGGTTGATTCGAATGCTGCGCTGCGTGCGCGGCATGCGGCTGGTCGGGGTGGACATCAATCCGGACTGCGTGGCTTGGTGCAAACAGAACGTGCCGGGCGTCGAGTTCTATTCGAACAGGTCGAGGCCGCCCCTCGAGAATCTGTTGGATGGTTCGTTCGATCTGGTGATCGCCTACTCCGTTTTCACCCATATTTCAGCGGAACTGCAGCTGCCCTGGTTGATGGAGGTCCGCAGAGTCATGCGGCCCGGCGGCATCTTTCTTTGCACGATGGTCGGACATAATCATCAGAACCAGCAGCTCGGCGTCAAAGAGAGGCAGCAGCTGGAGACGGAGGGCTCAGTGGTACTGAACCCCGGTGACTCTGGACTCTCTTACTCCAGCCAGGTTCGCGGTCTGTGCGACATTTTCCAATCCCGACACAAGGTAATTGAGAATTTCTCCCGCGTCTTCAGCATCGTTGATTTTCACCCCGGAGAAGAAATCAACATGGGTCAGGATCTATTGGTGCTACGAAAACCCGCAGAAGTGTCTTCCACCCCTTCCGCCCTGTATAGAGAGGCCGCTTCGAATCAATGAAACGCATGCGAATTGCATTAGTAGTAGACAATCCGTTCCGGGATCTCCCGGGCCTAGTGTTAACCGGCATGAAACTGTGTCAGGCGGGACACACCTGTTATTTGGTGCCGTTGAACCTATTGGAATGGGAGACGTGGTCGTTAGCCCCAGATTTCATACTTCTCAACTATCTAAAGAAGAATAATCAGAGTTTCGCGCGCCGGGCCATGGACGCAGGCATACGCGTGGGAGTACTAGATACGGAAGGGGGCGTATTCGCAAACCTGGACGTGTACGGCGAAGAGATAGCTCCCGACGCGGCGATCCGCGATGCCATTCATTGCTTCTGCAGTTGGGGACCGAAGCTAGCGGAATGGGTTGTCGACAACAACCTATTCTCCGATAAGCAGATTTCTGTAACCGGTTGTCCGCGGCTGGACTTCTACGCCGACCCTTGGCGAAATGCGGCGATGAGCGCTTCCTCCTACGTGGATGAATTTCATCGCCCGCTGGTTCTGGTGAATGGGATTTTCACACTGGCTAACCCAGCCTTCCGTGACCCGGCGGTTGAGGCACGAGGAGTGGCGGCGTTTCAGCGGCGTACCGAAGAGGAGGTGTTCGAGTGGCAGCGGATCGAACGCCAGACGTTACAAGGATTCGTCGATATGACCGCCGAATTGGCCAGGAGGTTTCCAGACGCCAGCTTCGTTTATCGGCCACATCCGTTCGAACGACTTTCTACGTACCACGAGTTGTTTCCGAAACTTCCCAATCTGCATGCTATCAAGAGGGGCACCGTCGATGGCTGGCTGCTCCGCGCAAGCGCGCTGATTCAGCGTGGCTGTTCGACAGCGACAGAGGCCTCCCTTCTAGGGATTCCGGCATTGACACCAGAATGGATTCCGGCCTGGACGGAGGCAAACGAGACTGCTTCCAGCGTGAGTATCCTTTGCCCCACCCTCGAAGTCATGTCAGATCGGTTGGAAGCGATCTTCTCAGGAGTGCAAGCCTTGCCTAAGAAAATCCAGGACAATATCTCCGCCATCACGTCCGACTTCTTTCTGACGATTGACGGGCAGTCGCACCGTCGCGTGGCGGAGGCGGTGCAAGATGCGGCCCAAGGTTGCGAGGGTGCGTCTCTCGACTACTGTGCCCGCGCGATCGACGGAGTCGGCGAACCGGGCGCGCCTCTGCGCCGGCGCGTCAGAGCCATCGCGCGCCGCGCGCTGGGCCAGTCGATCCACTGGTCATTCGCGCAGTTCAAGGATGTCTTCGAAACCACGTGGGAACAGTCGGACAAGTATTTCGGGTTTGGGGATGTGTGCAACGTAGCGGAATCCATTCAAAAACTGACCCAGAATGGCTCAGACATGGATTGGACTCGGGTATCGGTACGACCAGCCGCAGATCTTGAAACTTATCGGTTCGGATATTTGCGTGGGAAATCGATCGCGCTACTTCCGGTTTAGGAACCTGCCCGCTCCATTTAATATGAATTCAACGGCCAAAGTTCTGGCGATCATTCCCGCACGCGGAGGATCCAAGGGGATTCCGGGGAAGAATTTGGTCCCGATCGGGGGCACGCCATTGGTCTCCATTTCAATCGAACACGCTCTCGCCTCCACGTGCGTGAATCGCGTCGTGGTATCGACGGACGATGCTGCAATCTCTGCTGCCGCTCGGGAGGCCGGTGCCGAAGTGGTCAACCGGCCGGCTGAAATCTCCGGGGACACCGCCAGTTCGGAATCCGCGCTGCTGCACGCGCTGGAAGTCCTTCGGGAGCGCGAAAGCTACACCCCAGACCTGGTTGTGTTTCTGCAGGCGACTTCCCCGCTCAGGACCGGCACCGATATCGACGCAGCTATCGGGATCCTGGAGGACGAGGGAGCGGATTCGCTGTTTTCCGCGAACGCGTCACACGGGTTTGTATGGCGCAGGACTGCGGAAGGCTGGAAGTCCTTCAGCTACGATCACCTCAACCGGCCTCGGCGACAGGACGCGCCCGAAGATGTCATCGAGAATGGGTCGATCTACGTCTTCAGGCCCTCCGTTCTACTGGAGACCGGGAACCGTTTGGGAGGACGAGTCGCGGTGTATCGCATGAGTTATGCGGACTCCATGCAGATCGACGAGCCTGAAGACCTTGAGACAATTGCGCGACTCCTGATTCCTGAGCGGACTGTGGACGTCGATGAACGCTTGCGGTCTCTGCGTCTGCTGGTCCTTGATTGCGATGGCGTCCTGACGGATAACCGTGTGCTGGTGAGCGACGACGGCAAGGAATCCGTATCGTTCTCGCGCGCTGATGGCTACGGAATCTCAATGCTGCTTGAGGCGGGCATCGAAGTCGCCGTGTTGTCCAAGGAGACCAACCCCGTGGTCTCGACGCGGTGCCGCAAGCTGAAGATCCCCTGTATTCAAGGCGTCGACGACAAGCTACCCCAGCTAATCGATATGGCGAGTCAGCGGGGTCTCAAAGCCACCCAGATCGCTTATGCCGGAAATGATCTGAACGATTTGGATTGCATGCGTTGGGCGGGACTTTCTATTGCCGTCGCGGACGCAGTGCCCGAAGTAGTGCAAGCCGCGGCCATCGTGACGCGGCGCAACGGCGGACAGCACGCCGTCCGTGAAATTTGCGATCAGATTTTGAAAGTTAGGTCGGAGGAACAACATGTCTGCAGCAATTAGAATCGGCGATCGCTTAATAGGCGATGGCCAGCCCGTTTACGTTATTGCGGAGATCGGGCTTAACCACAATGGAGATATCGGGATTGCAAAGAAGCTGATCGACGCTGCGAGCTTCGCTGGCTGCGATGCGGTGAAGTTTCAGAAAAGAACTGTGGAACGATGCGTACCGATTGCACAACGGAATATTCCGCGCGAAACGCCATGGGGCGTTATGACGTATCTGGAATACCGGAAGCGGGTGGAGTTCGACGCTGACGAGTACGCCGAGATCAGCGCGTATTGCAAGGGAAAGCAGATAACGTGGTTCACCTCATGCTGGGATGAAGAGTCCGTCGACTTCATGGAACAGGTCGGGACAGAGTGTTACAAGGTGCCTTCGGCGAGTCTCACAGACGACAGCCTGTTGATCCGCATGCGGGAAACCGGCAAGCCCGTGATCCTTTCCACCGGGATGTCCACAATGGAAGAGATCAAACACGCCGTGGGGCTTATTCCGACAGATCAACTTCTGTTGGCGCACGCTACCAGCACGTATCCCTGCCATCCGAGCGAATTGAACCTCAATATGATTAGGACGCTAAAACAAATGTGGGACTGCCCGGTTGGTTACTCTGGTCACGAAGTTGGGTTGCAGACCACCTGCGCGGCAGTAACCCTGGGAGCCACCTTCGTCGAACGGCACATTACGCTGGATCGCACCATGTGGGGATCCGACCAGGCTGCATCTGTTGAGCCAATGGGCATGATGCGTATGGTCCGGGATATCCGCGTCATTGAATCGGCTATGGGCGATGGGCTGAAGCGAGTTTACGAAAGCGAAAAACCCGCCCTGGATCGATTACGCCGCGTGCGGACTGCGGTCAGCACCAAAACAAGCCAGGTCGCCTAAAAGCCTCAGGTCCCTCTTTTCCTTGCATGAACACTCAGCTCCTATCACCCTTGAAGATGAGCCCAGCCGGCGCATCTAAAAGGCCCCGCATTGTGATGATACTTCCCCGGGGGGAGGCAGTTCGGAACTTTGTCTATTCGGACACTCTCTCCTGTCTAAGTGAGATCGCAGAGGTAACTTTATTGTCCGTAGTTACGGGGTCCGTGGTGGAGCGGCTGCGACAAGGGGCCGAGCGAATCGTCGAGCTCAAGAATTATCCACCCCACCCGGCGGTTTCTCTGCTCCGTGGCCTAATCGACTTGGCGCACTTCCGGTGGTTGGATTCGGAAGTAGCTCGAGAAACACTGCTAAGGCGTACTGAAGAAGCTCCTAATCGCCTGTCGGCGGCTAAACGAAGCGCCGTGAATGCGCTCACTAGAGTATTCGCGAACCGCCCTGGCTTGCGCTTGTTAGACACGGTGGAAAAAAGCGCGAGTTGGAAGCTGCGCCCCACAGACGATTTCTGCGAGCTGTTCAAAGAGCTAAAACCTGACCTGGTTTTTAACGGGTCCCACATTCACGGCCCAGCGGCTGAGGAGCCTTTGCGGGCGGCCCATCAGATGGGTATCCCCACAGCCGGCTTCGTTTTCTCCTGGGACAATCTGACGTCCAGGGGTCGCATCATGGCACCCTACGACTATTTCTTCGTGTGGAATCAAGGAATGAAGAAACAACTTCTGAACCTGTATTCGCACCTCAGGCCGGAGAACGTATTTGCGCCCGGGACGCCACAATTTGATTTTCATTTTCAAGATCAGTTCCACTTGAGCCGCGTCGAACTGTGCCGGCGGATCGGACTGGATCCTCAGAGGCCGATTATTTTCTATACCACCGGGATGAACACCCACTTTCCGGAAGAGCATCGAACGGTGGAGTTCCTCATCCAAGCTCTCGAGCGAATGAATCTCCGCCCCAAGCCGCAGCTCGTCGTCCGGCGCTACGTGAAGGGAACGAGCCGGGAAATGATGGATTTGGCCAATCGGAATCTTCCAGACGTTGTGTTCCCAGACATTCTGTGGGAGGAGAAGTGGAAGACGCCTCTCTACGAGGACTTGCCGATCTACACGAGCCTCTTGCGTGAGGCGGCCTTAGGAATTAATGTTGCCTCAACGGTATCGTTGGAATTGATCATCCACGACAAGCCCGTGATCAACCTGGGGTTCGATCCACCCGGATCCAAGCTGGGACCGCTCTGGGAGTATGAGCGGCATTTGAGATTCGACCACTATGCGCCGGTGGTCGCAAGTGGAGCGGTGATGGTTGCCCGCAGCCCGCAAGATTTGGAACCGATGATCATGCGTGGATTGACGGAACCAGAGGCACTTCGCGAAGAGCGGGCACGGTTTAAGGAGTCTATGTTCGGTAGCACGCTGGACGGAAGGGCCGGGAGCAGAATCGCTGAGATCCTGACAGGTATAGCCACTCTAAAATCCGACCGCGATGAATGGCCCAGATGAAGCCCAGCTTACTGATCGTTTCCCATGTTCTACCGTTTCCAGGCGCTACCGGCCAAGAGCAGCGCGTGCTGCAAATGGTTCGGGCGTTATCGAAACAATTCCGGACGACTTTTCTAACGGTGGCCACAGAACCCGCGCCTGTGAAGATGGCGTTGGAGAAGTATTGTGACGAGGCTCTCGTCTTGCAGTCGGCGTATCCACGGGATTTCTTCGGCAAGCTTCTGCACAAAATGGCGGCGGGAACCTACGCGGCGATCAATGGCGTGAAAACATCTAACTATACGATTGGGCGGCTGGAGTTGTCCGCGGATCGAGTCATGCCGGCTCTGGAAGGACGACATTTCGATTGTGCTCTGTTTGAGTATTGGCACGCAGCGCAGCTGGTTCCGGCGCTGAAAGCGAAAGGCATGCGTTGCATCCTCGACATGCACAATGTGCTGTGGCGGGCCCGTCAGGCTGAGTTTGAGGGTGGGGTCGCGACCCGGTGGGTGACCCGAGTTCAAGTAGACCGTTACCGCCAGTATGAAGAGCATACTTGGCGCCAATTTGATGGGGTGATTGCGATTAGCGCCGCCGAGAGAGACTACGTTACTTCACGGGTTACAGCAAGGACCGAAGTCTTCTACGCACCGATGGGGGTGGATTCAACAGCGTGGCCCTATGAATGGCAACCCGTCACTCCCCCTCGGGTCGTCTATTACGGCGCGCTGGGCAATGCACATAATCAGGAAGGCGTTCTCCGTTGCGCTCGGCAAATCCTTCCCCAAGTATGGAGGGAAATCCCTAACGCTGAATTCTGGATTGTCGGCAGTAACCCGCCTCCAGATATTCAGAATCTTCAGGTTGACAAGCGAATCCGCATCACTGGTTTTGTGGAACGTCCACAGGCAGAACTGCCCGCGATGTCCGTAGCGCTTTGTCCGTTCCGTGGTCGGTTCGGATTCCGCAGCAGACTTGTAGAGCTGATGCTGATGGGAATCCCGGTGGTGGCCAACTCCGACGCAGTGTACGGAATGAGACTGACGGAGCAGGAAGCGTTGCTTACAGGTGAGTCGGACGAAGAATTGGCGGCTCATGTCATGAAACTGCTACGCGAACCCGCGTTTGCGAAGCAGCTCAGCTTACGGGCCCGGCAGGTAGTTGAACAGGACTACAGCATGGCCGCCACCTATGGCGACCTTGGACATCGTCTCAGTGCTTGGGCGTCTCCTCCAAGGACACGCGGAGCAAAATCAGAAATTCTGAGTCCGCCGACAGTGCAGAAGAATGCCGCTGCCTACAAATAACCCCGTGGGCAGCATCGAGCAGGCCCCTCCGAAAGAGACAGCGCTTCGAGTCGCACTTTCGATCCTGCGATGTCCGGTGGACCAGGGCGTTGTCCGGGAGACAACGGTGGGGGACCTCCAATGCATGACCTGCGGAAGGCATTTCCCCATTGTTAACGGGTGCGCTGTGCTGCTCGATGAGGACAGATCGCTGTTCCAAACGGCAACTGTCATTGAGCGACGGCACAAAGCATTCATCATTCAATCAGGATGGAAGTACCGCGTAAAGCGCCTTCTCCCCGCCTCCGCCCATCGTGCAGCACCACCGCTCAAGGACAGAATTCCTAGGCTTCCAGAGAAAGCCAGAGTGTTCGTGGCAGGTTCGGGGCGAAGCAAGGAAAGGTTGTCCCAATCGTTTCCGGGGAGTTGCGAGTTTCTCTTCTCGGACGTCACGCTCCAAGGGGACGCGGATTTGGTTTGCGATCTGCAGGCCTTGCCGCTCCAAGATGGGTGTCTCGATTGCGTCATTGTGGACAACGTGCTCGAGCATGTAGCGGATCCGCGTACCGCTGTGCAGGAAATAGAAAGATGTCTCAAGGTGGGGGGTATCGTTTACTCGTGCATCCCGTTCTTCTTTCCCCGTCACGGACCGATGCCTTACGATTTTCAGCGCTTTACTCCCGGGGGACATCGGTTCCTGTTTGGGGGGTTTGACACCGTATCCCTGGCTTGCACGGGCGGTCCGATCGGGATGCTCTCGCTCGCGGCCATTGCCGCTCTGCAGGCTATGAATCCTTCCAGCCGCGGTTGGTCCCTCGCAAGCTCTCTGGCTGTGCGCGTGTGTACCCGGCCACTTCTCTGGATCGACCGTTGGGTCAGTTCCAGTTGGCAGCGAGGAGCAACTTCTATCCCCGGAGGATCGGTGTTTGTGGGAAGAAGGCGGGAAAATCAGACCCCGCCACGGCAATTGCTTGCTGAAGTCATCGCATGGCAGCCTATTCGACCGTAATCCTGGGGCAGCTCGCTAGAACGTAATGAAGCTCGTCGTTTTCTCTCACAAACCGTGTTGGCGGGACCCGGACGTAAACTCCGGTTTCGCTACCGATGGCGGGTTTCCGTTTCAGATGAATTATTTGTCCCAACTTTTCGACTCGATACAGATTGTGGTCCCTGTCAGCGCCGCTGGCACAGGAGGAGCGCCCCTGACGGGACGCAACCTTCAGGTGCTGCCGCTAACCATGCCCGACGGACAAGGGTTACGGCGGAAGCTGGCTCTGGTTCCGTGGCTAGTCAAAAACGCGCCGGCTCTCCTGGGCGCCCTTAGAAACGCGGACGCGGTTCACGTACCGATACCCGGCGACATCGGCACCATAGGCATGCTGCTTGCTCTTTTCACCCGGAAGGCCCTCTTTGTTCGTCACTGCGGAAACTGGTTTGTTCAGCGAACCCTGGCCGAACAATTCTGGAGATGGTCGATGGAAGCCTTCTCGGGAGGCCGAAATATCATGATGGCGACCGGAGGTTCCACGGAACCGCCATGCGCCTCCGGGGCTGGGGTTACCTGGATTTTTTCCTCGTCACTAACCGAGACGCAACTGGAATCGCTTGCACGCATGCCGAGGCGGGAGCCGGGGCAGTCCCTCCGACTCATTACTGTCGCCCGCCAAGAACCAGGCAAAGGCACCGACATCATGCTTCGCGCGCTGCAAATGCTGGACGGAGCAGTTCTCGATGTCGTCGGTGGCGGGAGTGCTCTGGCGGCCCTGCGGCAGTCCGCAGAGAGTCTAGGCGTGGCAAACCGGGTGATTCTTCACGGAAAGCAGCCGCACAGTCGAGTACTTGAATTACTGCAGGGTGCCGATGTATTTTGTCACATCACGGCGTCAGAGGGCTTTCCCAAGGCTGTCCTGGAAGCGTTGGCATCGGGACTCCCAGTAGTGACCACGCCCGTGTCGGTCTTGCCCATTCTTGTGCGAGGCGCCGGAGTCATTCTTTCCAGCCCAACGGCGGAGGCCGCCGCCGAGGCGATCCGGTCCTGCACCGACCCGCAAGTCTATCGCGCGTTGTCTGAGCGTGCTCGTTTGAATGCGCGCCAATATTCATTGGAAAAGTGGCGGGACGAGATCGGCCGGCAGTTGCGCACGGCTTGGGGACCCTTGACGAAGGCCGAAGATGTTTCCGTCTAGAGTCTGCTTCATCGCGGGCACCTTAGGCCAAGGCGGCGCAGAGCGGCAGTTATTCTACATGTTGATGGCACTCAAGAACCTTGGAAGCCAAGTGGAACTCCTCACCCTGACCTCGGGCGAGTTCTGGGAGAAGGAAATCCGTTCGCTCGGCATTCCTATCCGATGGGTGGGCCGCCACAAGTCCCGACTGAGACGTCTGTTTGAGATTACCGCGGCAGTACGCCGTTGGGCACCCGAATTGATTCAAAGCCAGCATGCTTATACAAATCCTTACGCCACCGCCACTGGCCGCATTTTGCGGATTCCGGTGATCGCGGCGGTGCGCAACGATTTCATTTCGGAAGTTCAGGGTCCTGGAGCACCGGCGCGTCGCTGGGGTTATCGCCACGCCGGTGTGGTGGCGGCGAACTCGCAAGGGGCACTGGACGCGGCCAGAGCCAGTGGCATTCCCCGGGGCAAGTTGAAATTGTTACCGAATGTTATCGATACGGGCGCGTTTCCCTATGAAACACGCGCGGTCAGGACTCCCGTTCACATTCTTAGCGTGGGCCGGCTAGTGGCGCAGAAGCGGCATGATCGTTTGCTTCGAGCAATCGCCCGCCTCCGCAGCCACACGAACACCCCGTTCAAAGCGACCATTATCGGCACGGGCGAGGCATTGCCCTCTCTGGTTGCGATGGCGACCGATCTAGGTGTCGCAGATGTTGTTCGTTTTGCAGGGTCCTGTAAAGAAATGCTGGCCGCCTACCAGGACGCGGACATTCTTACGCTAACTTCCGACCATGAGGGCACTCCCAATGTCGTATTGGAGGCGATGGCGACGGGCCTTCCCGTCGTAAGTTCGAACGTCGGTGGCGCTGCGGACCTCATCCGGGATGGAGAAACCGGATTCCTTGTCGAGCGGGAAGATGAACCGGTGCTCGTGGCAAGGCTGTGTCAACTTGTGGAGTCGGCTCCGTTGAGGCTGGGAATGGGAGCGCGCGGGCGGGCACACGTGGAATCCACGTATTCGGTAAATCGCCTCTCCGGCTACTTGACATCACTATACGAAACGGCGTTGGTATGATGGCACATTCCAAACCAATCCGGGGAGCTGGCCGAACTTCTGATTCGCAACGCGACCTGAAGCTAACCGGCTTTATTGTAGGGAACATTGCCCTCGCCCTAATCATGTTCCGGGTGCCAGCTCTTGCTAATCTTCATAACCTGGCCGCCGTTCTGGTGGGCTTCTTTTTTGCCTCGAGGCGCCGGTTCGATCTCGTAGTTTACACCGGAGCCTATGTTGTAGGAGCGGAACTGGTGTGGCGAGTTTGTCACGCAACCCTGTCCTACGAATCCGGGAAATACTCCCT
Source organism: Acidobacteriota bacterium (assembly GCA_039931205.1). GTDB lineage: Bacteria > Acidobacteriota > Terriglobia > Bryobacterales > Bryobacteraceae > Palsa-187. The sequence continues at coordinate 51,626 of JBDTSJ010000029.1, read as the reverse complement.
GATAGCGGTATTCGGAGCCGGTCTACTCGCGATGGGCCGCTGGCGACCTTCCATGAGCGCGATTATCTACTTCGCCCTGCTGCTGCCTTCCGGTGTCCTGACCATCATGACATACCACTCCGAGGAGGCGCGCCAGCAACTCAGTTTCTATCTGGCCGGCCCCCTTGCGCTGGCTGTTGGGATGATCTTTCTATCCAACGTCCAGCTCACGGATCGACAACTGGCGAACATGCTCATCGCTATGATTGGCCCTATCGCGGGACTCGCGGTCATCACGCTGTATGCCACGTTGACCGCCCCCATTCTCGAGTTCACCACGGAGTCCAATTTTGTCACCAGCGGCGGTTTTGGACCGAACCAGGTGTCCTCCATCCTCGGGCTGGGGGTGTTTGTCTGTATGTTTTATGCGTTGTTCTCATCCGCAGGCAGGGCTTTCCGTCTATTCATAACCGGTCTAATGCTCTTATGCGCGGTGCAAAGCGCCATGACATTTTCGCGGAACGGACTCTACATCGCGGGTGTGGCTGCCGTGTTCTTGGGGGTTTTTGGATTTCGGCTCCCAGTAGTTCGTCAGAGATTTGTGCTGGGTGGACTGGCCATCGCAGTGTTGGCCACGTCTGTTATTCTCCCGCGGCTGAATAGTTTCACGGGTGGCATGCTCGAAGCACGATTTAAGGAAACGAACACCAGCCATCGGGATGAACTGGTAACCGATGATATTCGCATCTGGCTTGAGCATCCTGTGTATGGGGTGGGCCCCGGAAATGCACGGAACTTTCGGGATATTGGGGGGTCACACTTCTCAGCACATACCGAATTCTCGCGAATGCTTGCCGAGCATGGGATTTTCGGAGCCGTCGGGATGATTGTGCTTTTCGTGGCCGGTGCCCACCGGCTTTGGAAACTCCGCGATGCGGAGTCTCGAGCCCTGACGGCCACCTTATTCGCCTGGACGATTCTGTACATGGGGGCAAACGCCATGCGTGTAGCCGCTCCCTCGTTTGCTTTTGGTTTGGCGTTCATGGATTTCGCACCCATAACTCGAAGATTAGTCCGACTGCGGATGGCGGCTTAACAAATGCTTGGAAACCTGACTGCCAGACTGGAAGGGACCGGAACGCGGTGGCTCTATCGGGTCTGGGGCTGCCCGGATATACATAGCCGTCAGAAATGGCGGGCAGTCTGGCCGCACTTAGACCGCATCCGAGGTGCCGTGTCAGTGCTGGACGCAGGCTGTGGTTCCGGCCGCTGGGCGCTGGAAATCGCCGCTCGCCGGCCGGATTGGACGGTTCACGGGATCGACAGAGATGCCGCCGCCATCAGCCAGGCCCAAGCTGACGCATGCTCGTTGGGATTGAAGAACGTCTCTTTCGCTGTGCAAGACTTCCTTCGTTTCAATCCAAGTAGCCGATTCAGTGTCATTCTCTCGGTAGCATCGGCGCACTATCTTGTCGAAGCCGGCAAGGGAAAACAGCTATTTAAGTGCTTTCAAGAATGGTTGAGCCCTGGCGGTTTGCTGGTCCTCTATGGGCCTCGCCGTCACCAAGAAGTGCCCCAAGCCTTGCACTTGCGCCCGTTACCGGCGCATGAAGTGTTTAGCTTGGCGGATCTGGAAGAGATGTGTCATGCAGCCCAATTCGAGTGTGAATCGATTCATCCTCAGGTTGGGAAGTGGGGTGTCCTCGCCAAACAGCTTGCGTCCCACTGCCGTTCGCGTTTGCAGAGGCTCGGCGCGTACCCATTCGAAATCCTTCTGGATGCTGTCGATCGTGTGAACGGCCCGGCTCCAGAGGCGTCTGCCGCCTGGCTGGTTCTCGCGAGGCAACCGTCGCGCGCATCTTCTCTATAAAGTCCCAAAAATTCAATCCATGCTGAAGATCGAACTTATACAGCCTCGGCAACCTTATGGGGTCCTGATTATCGGGAATTTCCTGTCCGAAATCACGGGTGCGCATTCGGCCTCTGAGGACCTGGCAGTTGCGCTAAAGCCCTACTTTCGAGAAATACTGACAACGTCTAGTCAGCGCTATCGTCCCCTTCGATTGTTCAGCATGGTCGCAGCCGTTGCGAGACACCGGCGTAGATATCAGGTAGCAGTGGTAAACGTTTTCAGCGGACGAGCCTTCATGTGGGCGGAAATCACTTCAAAGATCCTGTCCGCGATGGGCAAGAAAGTGATCCTGGCCTTGCACGGAGGAGCCTTGCCGCAATTCGCGATGAAGCACCCGCAAAAGGTTACCCGCTTGCTGGCCGGGGCTGCGTCCGTGATCGCGCCTTCGGAATATCTGGCAACCGCCATGAGGCCGTACCGGCCCGATATTCAGGTGATTCCTAACGGAATTTTCCTCGACCGTTATTCTGTGCGTACGCAACCCTCGCTCAAACGCCTGTTGTGGCTGCGCGCTTTCCACGAAATCTACAATCCGAGCATGGCGATCGATGCCCTGTCACGCGTGCTGGAAAAGTACGCCGATGTGACGTTGGAGATGGTTGGTCCAGACAAAGGCGACGGTTCCCTGGAGCGTTGCCGCGAACGGGCGAGGGAGAAGGGCGTCCTGGACAAAGTAGTGTTTCGGAACGCCATCAGAAAGGAAGAGGTTCCCCAAGCACTGCAGCGGGGAGACATCTTCTTGAACACCGCCTCCGTGGATAATACGCCGGTGAGCGTCATCGAGGCCATGGCCGCCGAACTGTGCGTAGTCAGTACGGACGTAGGCGGAATCCCGTATCTGTTGAAGCAAGGGCACGACGCATTGCTGGTGCGTGCGGGAGACTCGGACCAGATGGCGGCCGCAATCGAGACCCTTATCTGTGCGCCCGAAGAAGCAATCGCCATGGCCCGCCGCGCACGTCATACGGTCGAGGGATTTGATTTTCCGTGTGTCGTCCGGAAGTGGTGCTCAGTCCTTGAATCGGCGCGAATCTCCGGTAACCCGGCGCAGGCTGCGGAGGAAGAGTGTTACTAGGGCTGTACCACCGCTTACCGGCCCACATGCGATCCCTGCCCGCAACCTTGCGAGGTCTGTACCTCAGATGGTGGCGTTATGGCCCGCAGACAGAGCAAATGGTGAGGGAGGCTCACGAGCGCGAGTCTTGGTCCAGAGAACAATGGGACCGATGGCAAGAAGAGCAGTTGCAAAAGTTGCTGCCGAGAGCCGCGAAGCAAGTACCCGTGTATCGGGCATGGTGGAACGAGCACAAGGGAATCGCGAACGATCGATTGGAGAATTGGCCCATTCTCGAGAAAGAGTCCATTCGGCGCGCGCCGGAAAGCTTTGTGGAGGAAGGCCTCGACCTGAGCAAGTTTCTTTGCGAACAAACCAGCGGCTCGACTGGAACTCCACTTAAACTGTGGTGGAGCCGTGAGACCACACATAAGTGGTACGCACTGTTCGAGGCGCGCTGGCGGCTGTGGAACGGCGTTTCTCGGAAAAGCCGGTGGGCCATCCTGGGAGGGCAGTTGATCGTGCCGGTGTCCCAGACCAAACCGCCATTCTGGGTGTCCAACATGGCGTTCCAGCAATTGTATCTCTCCTCCTACCATTTGAAGCCGGAATGGATCGGCTATTATCTTGATGCCATCGAACAACATCGCGCGGAGTATCTGTGGGGATACACCTCTGCGCTGGTGGCTATCGCCAGAGGTGCGATCGAAGCGAATCGGCGTCTCCCGGGGATTCGCGTGGTGTTAACAAACGGTGAACCACTGGAGCAACAAGACCGTGAATTGCTTCAAGCGGCATTCAATTGTCCGGTGCGGGAGACCTACGGGCTCTCCGAAATTGTGACCGCTGCCTCCGAGTGTACTGCGGGAACCCTGCATTCCTGGCCAGAAGTTGGTGTGATTGAGGTGCTCGACGAGAACAATCGGCCAGTGCCTCCGGGTACGGTTGGTGACTTGGTCTGCACGGGTCTGTTGAACTCTGACATGCCCTTGATCCGGTACCGGACTGGAGATCGGGCGGCTCTGGCGCCTCCGGGAACACTCTGTTCATGCGGGCGCGCGCTGCCCATCATGCGCTGTGTTGAAGGGCGTTCGGACGACGTGCTTTACACGACTGACGGACGTTCCGTTGGCCGGTTGGATCCGGTCCTGAAGTCAGACTTGCCGATTGTTGAGTCACAGATCATTCAAGAGGCTACGAACCGAATACGTTTCCGGTACGTAGCGGCCGAGGGCTTCACGGACCTTACCGAGAAGCGGATCACGGAGCAATTGCAGCAGAGGCTTGGAAAGGTCCAAGTCGTGTGGGAGCGCATGGACTATATTCCACGAAGCGCCAACGGGAAATTGCGGACAGTTCTGTGCACCATTCCAGACAAAGAACGGTTGGGAGTCCCACCGTTAGCCTGACGGTGAGTAGCGCCGTGGGGCGCCCGTCTGGTCCTTCATCATGCGTATAGGAATTCTAAGCCAATACTATCCACCGGAAGTCGGCGCGCCACAGGCCCGCCTATCCGAGATGGCGCGGAGCTTCGTCAAAGCTGGCCACGAAGTATTTGTCCTGACGGCGCTGCCGAGTTATCCGATTGGCCGTATTTATGAAGGGTACGGCGGCGTGTACATGCGGGAAACCATGGATGGCGTCGTTGTGATCCGAACGTGGGTGTACCCGACGCGGAGCGTGAAGATGTTGCCGCGCTTGTGGAACTACTTTTCTTTCGTGTTGTCCTCCATGATTGGTGGAGCAGTTACGCTGCCCAAGCTGGATTTTCTCCTGACGGAGAGTCCGCCGCTATTTCTCGGAATTTCGGGCTGGGTGCTCAGCCTCCTTTGCCGTGCACGTTGGATCTTCAATGTGTCTGACCTCTGGCCGGAGAGTGCCGTGCACTTAGGGATGGTTCGCGAAGGGCTGGCATTGCGAATGGCGGAGGCCCTGGAAACGTTCTGCTACCGGCGAGCATGGTTGGTGTCCGGCCAGAGCCGTGAAATCCTGAGCGACATCGGCGGGCGGCATCCCGAGAGGCGGCTTTACCATCTCTCCAATGGAGTCGACACGAACTTGTTCACACCTCGCGCGGCTAGCTCGGAAGTCGAGCCGGGAGATGAACCGAACCGTTGCGAAGCCATCTACGCAGGTCTGCATGGTGTAGCGCAAGGATTAGGACAACTCTTGGACGCCGCGGAGCAGTTGAAGCCGCTCACGGGTTTCCGCATGTCTCTAGTCGGTGACGGGCCGGAGAAGCAAGCGTTGGTTGAAGACGCCCGCCGCCGTCAGCTGAATAACGTCGCTTTCCTGGATCCGAAGGGCCGTTCAGAAATGCCACGAACGTTGGCGAAGGCCGACCTAGCCATCATTCCGCTTCGCATGCACCTACCGGGAGCCGTGCCATCGAAAATCTACGAGGCGATGGCCGCGGGCCTTGCGATCGTGCTTGTGGCGGAGGGTGAGGCTGCGGATATCGTACGTTCGGGGGAATGCGGCTGGGTCGTGAGTCCCGGAGATACACCGGCATTGGTGGAGGCCCTGCGAATAGCGACCGCTAGACCCGATCTCCGGCGTCAGTACGGAAACGCGGGACGGCGACTGGCGTGTGAAAAGTACGATCGGACCGATATCGTCCGCAGGTTCCATGAGTATCTTGGACAAGCTATGCCGACGGTAACTCTCAGCACCATGGCGAAGTTGGGATTCGCAGTTGAAACGGCGTTGGAGCGGTTGGCGTGCATTGTTAGTCTGCTGATCCTGTCTCCTCTACTGTTGGCGGTTGCGCTGGCGATTGCCTTGGAGGATGGCTCTCCGATCTTGTTTCGCCAGCAACGAGTCGGCCACCACGGCTCAAGCTTTGAAATCCTTAAATTCCGAACCATGCGAGCCCGCAGCGGCGGTCGCGAGATCACGTTGGCTGGAGACGATCGGATCACTCGTGTGGGTCGCTTTTTGCGACGGTTCAAGCTCGATGAGTTGCCTCAGCTGTGGAATGTCGTACGAGGGGATATGAGTCTGGTAGGCCCGCGTCCCGAAGTTCCCCAATATGTCGACCTGCAGAATCCCGATTGGCAGGCTGCGCTCGCTGTGCGGCCGGGGATCACATGTGTCAGTTCAGTGATTTATCGAGACGAGGGACAATTGCTGGCCTCCGTAGAGGATCCGGACGCATACTACCGGGAAATCGTGCTGCCGCGAAAGCTGCGGATGAGCATTCACTACCTGAGGCGTCGAACACCTCTGACGGACCTGGGAGTTATCTTCACCACGCTTCTCGTCGCTGTTTGGCCGAGCTACCGGCCCGCAATTAGGGAGGGGTCATGGCAGTAAGCGCCATTCCGCATCCGATCATGAACGCAGAGAGAAGTAAGACACACGCGGTCGCGTTGGTGCTGCTCCTGTTCATTCTCGTCACGGTGCTCGGGAGTCCTTTTGAATTCGACGAGTCCGAAAATACGCGGTACATGCTGCCGGTGCTGCAAGCTGCAGACCCAAGCCTGTTTCCGAACGATAGTGTAGTGTCCGCTATTGCAGGGTTCCGTAGCGCGTTCTACGAAGGATTGATTTGGGGTATTCGTGCCTTTGGAGTGAGTGCCGATTCAGTGGCGACCGTCTACCTGACGCTCTACGTGCTGGTTAAGACGGCCATGGTGGGTGCGATGTTCTGGGTGGTGCGCGTACTCGGCGGGACTACGCCGATTCTAGCGTTGTTTGCAGCTCTTTGCTGCCTTACCAAAGTCGTACCTCTCGGCGGAACGGCCATTTTTGGTCCAAGACTGACACACATTGAAGTTGCAATGGTATTGGACTTGCTAGCCCTGGGGTGTTTCCTAAAGAATAAGCCCGCGGCGGCTTGGCTCGCGATGAGCATCGCGGTCTTTATCCACCCGTTAGTTACGTTGCATCTGGCCATCGTGCTGCTGCCGTTTCTGTTGCATGTATTGCGTCAGCGCCCCCAGGCGAACCTCGCTGGCGGAATTCTGTTCGGTGCCGCCTGTATATCCTACTACCTTGTGATGGCTCCGCCGCCGATGTCAGCGGCGGAACGTGAGATTTTTCTGACTGCCAAGGGCGCCAATGCGCATATTTCCATGTTTTCCCAAGAGCTGTCCGGCTGGGTCATGATCGTCCTTGCACTCACAATCGTGACGGTGGGCTGCCGACGGTTCTTCGATGCCGGAGAAAACCTGCGGCTCCTGGTGGCTTCAGCACTCTGGGGTAGTTTGGCCGCCCTGATGCTGTCTGGCCTGACAGTGGTGACCGGGTCGTACCGGTTGGCCCAAATTCAGCCAATGAGGCTCTTCCATTGGGTCTGGCTCCTGGTGATGATTGTACTCGCGTTCCTTACGATCAAGGCATTTGTAAAGCGACCCGCGATTGGGGTTCTGCTCAGCGCATTCTGTGTATTCGTCATCTTGGAGTCTCTATGGGCCCTGGCGTTCGCCGCCGCGATTGTCATCATTTTTGTAGCCCATCCCGTTCTGAGCCGCTGGTACGATCAACAGAGACTCGACCGTTTTCTTGGAGCGGTCTCCGCAGCCGGGCTGATTCTACCAATCACCGTATGGACCATCGCCGGGCACCTTCCTTTTGAGTCCTTCCGCGATTGGGGTTTGCTGGCCCCCTGTTTAGCGCTGTTGGCCGCGCTGTGGGCGTCGAAAGAAAGTACGCGCCTCCAGGTAGTCACCGCGGCATTCGGGTTCGCCGTGGTTCGCATGATCCTCTACAGTTGGGAAACCAGTGAAACGCAGTCGTCCAGGGATTGGATGGAAGTCCGCCAATGGGTGGAAAGCCATACGCCTCCGGCTGCACGGTTTGTGATCCCAAGCGATGGCATTGGATTCCGCTTGATCGCGAGACGGACCGCTGTCAATGAGCCGATGAGCGCCATAGCTTGGGTCGCGCCTTTGGAATATGCCCGGAACCAACATCTGGTGGATCAAGCTCAACTGCTGTGCGGCGATGCCACCTGTGATTTGCCCGCCTTGCTTCAGTTTGCACGCGAGCAAGATGCAACTTTCGTCATCTTACGTGGCAAACCTGCGGACTACGGGGTTCAGCCGTTGGCGGTACGCGGGTCCTATATGGTTTTACAAATTCAAAACTTAACCTGGAAAAGACCACTGTGAGCTCAGCATTTATCCCCTTCCACACACCGACCATTGGTGAAGAAGAAATCGCAGAAGTAACGGCCGTGTTGCGGTCTGGGTGGTTAACCACCGGACCGCGAACCGCCCGTTTCGAAAGTGACTTCGCTAAATATGTCCAGAGCCCCCATGCGCTGGCGGTTAATTCGTGTACGGCGGGGCTTCATCTAGCCTTGGCGGCCAGCGACATCGGCCCCGGCGATGAGGTCATAACTACGCCATATACCTTTTGTGCCACGGTGAACACGATCCTTCATGTCGGGGCAACTCCAGTGCTGGCCGACATTCGTCCGGACGGAAATATCGATCCCGACGCCATCGTGGCTCGTATCACCTCCGCCACTAAAGCCATCATGCCAGTCCACATTGCGGGGTTGCCGTGCGACATGGACCGGATTTGGCGGATTGCCAAGGATCACGGGCTTAAAGTCATTGAAGACGCGGCCCATGCGGCCGGATCGCATTATCGTGGCGCTCCCATTGGCGTAGCTGGTCCGTCGGGCTCAGCGGCTGTAGCGTTCAGTTTCTACGCCACCAAAAACCTGACCACTGGGGAGGGTGGCATGGTGACTTGCGCGGATCCGGATTTGGCCGACCGCATGCGGCGCCTATGCCTACACGGGATCAGCCGCGATGCTTGGAATCGCTATTCCGAAGAAGGTAACTGGTTTTATCAGGTAGAGAGCTGCGGATTTAAATACAACCTGAGCGATCTTCAGTCCGCGCTGGGCATACATCAGCTTGCCCGTCTGGAGGGCTTCATCCAGCGCCGCACGGAGCTTGCGGACTTGTACAATCGTGAATTTGCGGACCTCGAAGAAGTTGAAGTGCCCCCGATTCACGAAGAAACGCGGCATTCGTGGCATCTCTACATGCTGCGATTGAATCTTCCCAAGCTCGAGACCTCACGCGCCAAATTCATCCAGGAACTCAAGGGCTTGGGCATCGGGTGCAGTGTGCACTTCATTCCAATCCCCTTGCATCCATTCTTTAGCGCGCTGGGCGCAGATTCCCATAATCAGTTTCCGCAGACGCTCCGCCTATACGAGCGGGTTGTATCCCTCCCGCTCTACCCCGGAATGACAGAGCAGCAGGCCTTCCGAGTAATCAACGCAGTTCGAGAAACTGCCCGCAAGAATCGAAAGGCTGAAATCGTGGCCCTGAGCGGGGCACGTCGCTAGTTCGAAGGAGTTCATACAAAATGCAAACGGTAATACATCATCGGCGGATCCTGATTTGGGCGGTGCATATCATCACAGTCGCGTTTGCCCTGCTGACCGCTTTCGTGCTCCGATTCGAATTTGCGATACAAGGCCGCGATAGGTATCTGCTTTACTTCGCCATTGCCGCGGCAATTCCGATCAAGTTGATGACGTTCCATCTTGCGCGCTTGGATCGCGGCTGGTGGCTGTACGTGAGCACTACAGATGTTGTGCGGCTTGCGGCCGCCAACGCCGTTTCATCCCTGGTGTTGTCTGGCACGGTAGTGGCTATGGTGGGCGATTTCCCCCGCTCCGTACTACTCCTGGATTTCCTCCTGTGCTTCCTGTTCACCGCCGCCGTCCGCCTTGCCGTACGAATGTACCGAGAAGCCGTCGTGGGAGACTTCGGGAGACCGAAGACCCGCGTGCTGATTTATGGCGCGGGTGCCGCCGGCGTTGGCTTGGTGCGTGAAATCCGTTCGAATCCCGCGCTGGGTTATGAAGTGGCGGGGTTCTTGGATGATGACCCGCAAAAGAAGAACGCCATGTTGGCGGGAATCCGTGTCTTCGGGAGTGGCCGCGAGCTCGCGCAGATTCTGGATCGCAACCGAGCACGCTCCATCTCTGAAGTCATCATTGCCATGCCTTCGGCCAACGGGCGCCAGATGCGCGAAGCAATCTCGTCGTGCCGCGCTGCGAACTTGGCCTGCAAGACCCTTCCCGGGTTTGGTGAGTTGCTGAGCGCACGTTTTCTGACCTCCCAGATCCGGCAACTTTCGGTAGACGATTTACTGGGTCGCCAGCCTGTGAATCTGGACTACGGGCGCATACGGGAACGCATTGCGGGACGGCGCATTCTTGTCACGGGCGCCGCAGGATCTATCGGATCCGAATTGTGCCGTCAGGTCGCTGCATTTGAACCATCTCAACTTGTCATCCTTGATCAGGCGGAGAGCGAATTATTTAAGGTAGAGCAGCAGGTCCGGAGCAATTTCCCGGGACTGAACCTTCATCTCGAGCTTGCCGACATCCGGGACGAAGTACGTGTGGCTGAGGTGTTCCGCACCCATGACATCGACTCCGTTCTACACGCTGCGGCTTACAAGCATGTGCATTTAATGGAGGCGCACGTGTTCGAGGCCGCGCGCAACAACATTATCGGGACCTGGAACGTCGCTCGTTGCGCCTATGAGCGCGGCGTTCGCGATTTTCTCATGATTTCCTCGGATAAAGCAGTAAATCCGTCCAATGTGATGGGGGCCACCAAGCGCGCCGCGGAGTTGGTTGTCGCCGCTGTCCCGTCGGACTCCCGATCGGACACCCGCTTCGTCTCCGTGCGATTCGGCAATGTACTGGGTAGCAACGGAAGCGTCGTCCCAATTTTTCAGGCCCAAATTGCAAGCGGCGGGCCTGTTACTGTGACGCATCCGGATGTCCGGCGATTCTTTATGACTGTTCGAGAGGCCGTACAGCTGGTGCTGCAAGCCTCGACAATGGGGCGCGGGTCAGAAGTGTTCGTTCTAGACATGGGTGAGCCCATCCGTATCGTCGACCTTGCCCGCAACATGATTCGCCTGGCCGGCCTGACTCCGGACGAAGATATCGAACTGCGTTTCACGGGTCTGCGAGCTGGGGAAAAACTATACGAAGAAGTGGCTTCGCAAGGGGAAAATGTAGTGCCCACGTCGCAGGAGAAGATTCATGTCTTTCAGGGTCCTGCAGTGAAACGGGCGGATGTGATGGCGTGGCTCTCGGAACTGCAATCCCTCCTGGAAAGGCGGAATGCAACCGCGATTGTGGAGCACTTGTCAGCCTTGATACCCGAGTATACCCCTAGCGAAGTGTGGCACCACTCGGAGGATTTGGCGCGGGCTGCTCATGCCGGCTCGGCCAAGTAGGTTTAGCGGATACCAATTATGCTTCAACAACAGCCACTGATTTGCCTCGGTCTGCCGGTCTATAACGGCGAGAAGTACTTGCGACCAGCCATCGACTCCGTCCTGGCCCAGACCTACACGGCATTCACGCTCACCATTTCTGACAACTGTTCTACCGACGGCACGGAAGCAATCTGCCGCGAGTACGAGAGGCGAGACCCGCGGGTACATTATCATCGCAACCAGAAGAATCTCGGTGCGATCCGGAACTTTGATCAGGTCCTGGCATGGGCCGACACTAAGTACTTTGCTTGGATCGCCCACGACGATATCTGGGCGCCACGGTTCCTAGAGGCTTGCGTCGAGGTACTCGACCTTGACGAGGGTGTGGTTGTTGCCTTTGCCGCGGTCCGGGAGATTGACCAAAACGGCGAAGTGATCCAGGACTTCAACGTGCCTCACCGCTTGGATTCTCCGGTTCGGAGCATTCGGGTGCAGGATGTCGCAGTCCTGCGTCATCGAGCTTACGCGGCGTACGGACTGTTTCGCACCGATGTCCTGCGCACCATTCCCATCCTACAGCCATATGTGGATTCAGATCGCGCCTTTCTCATGCGGCTAGCACTCCGGGGCCGATTTTTTGAGATTCCTGAACGCTTGTTCTTTTCGCGAACACATGATGAGAGGTATAGCAGCCTGTCATCAACTCCCAGATTGCAGGTGAGCTGGTTTGACACCTCTCGCTCTGTAGGTATCTTTTTTCCGTACTGGCGACTGTGGCGCGAATATTTTCGCGCGGTGGCACTCGCCCCCATCAGCCGACGTGAAAAGTTGACATGTCATTGGCAGGTCGCCTTATGCCCTTGGCGCGCCGCCTGGTATCGCAGGCGCCTCAGATTCGATCTGACTCGCGCTGTCCGGGAATTAATTCGCAAGAGAGTCTCCGCCAAGAGGCCTCTGCCCGTTTGAAACACATCGAATTGTGCAAGGAGGAAACATCTATGAAAAAGCCCATGAAAGTAGCGATTCTGGCAGGAGGCTCCGGAAGCCGCCTAGCCCAAGAGACAGAAACAAAACCGAAGCCTATGGTGGAGATCGGCGGTCACCCCATCCTTTGGCACATCTTGATGCACTACGCGCATTACGGATTCAAAGACTTCACGATTGCACTTGGATACAAAGGCGAAGTGATCAAGAAATACATGGTCGACTATTGCGCCCTGCACAGCGATCTAGAGGTCAATCTGCGCACCGGCCGCGTGTCGATGGAGGATCACTCCGCACCGGACTGGACCGTGAAGCTTCTGGATACCGGCAACGGTACGCAGACGGGTGGCCGTATCAAACGGCTGAAGAATCATGTCGGAGATGGAACATTTATGTTGACTTGGGGCGACGGTGTTTCGGACGTTGACCTTGATCGGCTTCTCGCTTTCCATCGATCCCACGGAAAACTCGCGACCCTCACTGCCGTGCGGCCGCCTGCGCGCTTTGGTCACCTCGAAATGGACGGGAACCGGATCGTGGAGTTTTCTGAAAAACCGCAAACCAAGGAAGGTTGGATCAATGGAGCCTTCTTTGTCCTGGAGCCGGAAATCTTCGACTACATCGATGGGGACGCTACGCACTGGGAACGGGAGCCAATGGAGCGCCTCGCCGCGGAGGGACAACTCATGGCGTACCGGCACGATTCGTTCTGGCAATGCATGGATACAATCCGGGACAAGAACCTTCTGGAGCAACTCTGGAATTCGAACCAAGCCCCCTGGAAGACGTGGGCGAAAGAATCAGCAACGCAAGTGGCAGTAGCCTAACGGAGGAAATGAAACAATAATGCGTATTCTCGTAACTGGACATAAAGGATATATCGGCAGCGTGATGGTGCCGATGCTGGTAGCCGAAGGGCACGAAGTCAGCGGTATGGACTCCGATCTATATCAGCGATGCACATTCGGTAAGGCGCCGATGGAGATTCCCTTCATCGCAAGAGATATTCGCGATGCGGAGCCTTCTGATTTTGAGGGCATCGATGCAGTCATTCACCTTGCGGCTCTCTCGAATGATCCGCTGGGCGACCTGGACCCTAATCTTACGATGGACATCAATTTCCGAGCGACCATTCGCGTTGCGGAAGCGGCTCGCGCGGCGGGCGTTCGGAGGTTCCTGTTCTCCTCTTCCTGCAGCACGTATGGAGCCGCCGGGGACAATCTCATTGATGAAACCGCCGCCATGAATCCCGTGACGCCCTATGGAGAATCCAAGGTTATGGCTGAGCTCGAGTTGATGAAGCTGGCCACCGCCTCCTTTAGCCCCACCTTCTTGCGCAGCGCCACCGCATACGGTGTTTCAGAACGCCTCCGGTTCGATCTGGTGTTGAACAACCTGGTCGCCTGGGCGCACACCACAGGAAAAATCTTCATCAAGAGCGATGGCACTCCGTGGAGGCCGATCGTACATATTCAGGACATCTCGCGGGCGTTCATTGCCGCTATGAATGCCCCAGCCGAATTGGTCCACAACCGCGCATTCAATGTCGGACGGAGCGAAGAAAATTATCGGATTCGCGAGATTGCGGAAATCGTCTCCACCGTCGTTCCCAATTGCAATATTACCCTAGCGCCCGATGGCGGTCCCGATAAACGATGCTATCGCGTCAATTGCGATCTGATCCGTGAGACACTTCCTGGGTTCAAGCCGCAATGGACGGTCAAACTGGGAGCCGAAGAGTTGTACAAAACCTGCCGTGACGTAGGCCTCAAGCTCGACGAGTTCGAAGGAATTCGATTCAAGCGAATCGACCATATCAAACACCTGATTGCGTCGGGGTTACTAGGAACGGACCTCCGCTGGAAGCAAGAAGAACATGCCGCAGCCTGAAAGCACTACATTGGCGGTTGAACCCCTGTATGTGACGGAGACGTCGTGCCGATCCTGCGGCAAGAGCGAACTCGTCCCGGTCATGCATTTCGGTCCCACTCCACTCGCGGACGGCCTTCTTTCCGAGGAGCAACTCCCGCTCCAAGAGCCGCTGGTGGACCTCACTCTGGTTTTCTGTACCGCCTGCTCTCTTGTGCAGATCCAGGAGACCGTGGATCCGAACGTTCTCTTCGGTAAAGATTACCCCTATTATTCGTCGGTGTCTCCAGCACTGCTTCGCCACACGGCAGACAACGCAACGGAGCTGATGGACTCCCGAGGACTTGGTCCCGAGAGTCTGGTCATCGAACTTGCCAGCAACGACGGCTATATGTTGCGGAACTTCCGGGATCGAGGTATTCCCGTACTGGGCATCGACCCCGCGGAGGGACCGGCCAAGGCGGCAATCGCGAACGGCATTCCGACGATGACTCGGTTTTTCTCGCGGACCTTGGCGCAACAATTACGGGCGGAGGGTAAGGCTGCGGACGTCATCATCGCGAACAACGTTTTGGCGCATGTACCCGACTTAAACGGTTTTGTGCAAGGCATCGCAACACTTCTCAAAGACGGTGGCGTCGCGGTCATCGAGGCTCCTTACGTAGTCGATCTTGTGTCGCACTGCGAGTTCGATACAATTTACCACCAACACTTGTGCTACTTCTCGGTCAACGCACTCGACAAACTCTTCCGAAGGAACGGCCTGTTCCTCAATGACGTTCGTCGCATCGCGATTCATGGCGGTTCGCTGCGGCTGTTCGTACAGAAAGAGGAGAACGTCAGTGCCTCAGTTCGCAATCTACTCTCACAGGAATTGGCGGATGGGGTAACAAGCGCAGCTTGGTACCAGAGCTTTGCCGATCGCATAAATCGGATTCGAGCTGAGTTGCGGATGCTACTGTTGGACCTGCGTACGCGTGGCCATCGAATCGTCGGGTACGGCGCAGCGGCAAAAGCGACGACGCTTATGAGCTACTGCGGACTGGACCACACCATTTTAGATTATGTGGTGGATCTTAATCCGCGTAAACATGGGTGGTACATGGCTGGAAACCGCCTCCCGATCCGGCCTGTAAACCAATTACTGGAGGACATGCCGGAGTTCACGCTCATTCTCGCGTGGAACTTTGCCGAGGAGATCATCCGCCAACAGAGTGCGTATCGCGAGCGCGGAGGGCGCTTCGTTGTTCCTATTCCTCAGCCCCGCACCGCCTGAATGTGGAAATAGAACTATGTCAATCGCTCAACTCTCACCCCACACCCACGACTTGCCTTGGCTGGAAAGCGGAGTCGCATGCCCCTCATGCCTTCGACCCAATATGCGAGTCTTTTACACTCCTGGGAAGATGCCTGCCCACAGCGTGATGCTGCATCATTCAAGAAAAGAAGCATTGGAATACCCGCGAGGCGACATGCGGCTTGGTTTCTGCGAAGGTTGTGGATTCATCTCAAACACCGCGTTCGATGTGCAATTGAATGAGTATGATTCGCGCTACGAGGAGACTCAAGGGTTCTCTCCGACTTTTAAAAGGTTTAACCAGGGCGTGGCGGAGGCCTTGATTTCTCGGTACGAACTACAAGGGAAAACGGTCTTGGAGATCGGGTGCGGGAAAGGGGAGTTTCTCGCCCTTCTGTGCGAAATGGGCGTCGGACGCGGAATCGGGTTCGATCCCGCCTTTATCCCGGACCGCTTACACAGTGACGCTTCGGACCGGCTCACATTCTTCAAAGAACTCTATTCTGAAAAACACTCGCATGTAGCCGCGGACTTCATCTGCTGCAAGATGACGCTGGAGCACATCTCGGATACGGCGGCTATGATCCAAACCGTGCGGCGATCCATCGGGGATCGACGGACGCCCGTGTTCTTCCAGATACCCAACGCTGAATACGTCCTGGATGATCTAGCCTTCTGGGATGTTTACTATGAACACTGCTCCTATTTCACCGCAGGCTCGTTAAGGCGACTGTTCCAGAGTTGCGGATTTAGAGTCCTCGATGTTCGCGTGGAATACGGGAGTCAATACCTCACTATCGATGCGGTTCCAGACGACGCGGCCGTCGCGCCTCCAGCTCAGGCGGAAGAGGACCTAGCGGATCTCCAGAGCGCCGTGCAACGGTTCGCCAAGCAGGTACCTGCGCGGATTGCCGACTGGCAGAGCAAGCTTCGGCAGTTCCACTCGGCGAATTCCAGAGTCGTGCTATGGGGAGGCGGATCGAAAGCGGTCGCATTCCTGAACGCCTTGGACATCCAGGACGAGGTGAAGTATGCGGTCGACGTGAATCCCTTCAAGACCGGAACATTTCTCGCGGGGACCGGCCAAGAGGTGGTTGCCCCGGAGTTCTTGAACGAATACCGGCCTGACGTAATCGTGCTGATGAATCCGATTTACAAGAGCGAAGTAGAAACTTCCCTCAAAGCCATGGGTGTTCAGGCGGAACTGTTGACGGTCTGAACACCGTTCCACCCAAGCACAAGATTCAATATTTCCCGAAACAAAAACGCCCAGCAAGAATCGAGTTATTTCCCGCAACGGCCGCCGCTGGCGTCTTAAGAAACACAAAATCCAACAATTGTCTGGAATATGAAGTCATGAGCTCACCAAGTACCGCCCCCAAGAAATCAGAGACCTCCGCGCCGGCGCCCGGAAGCCTTTTGCAGGAAACAGTTTTCCTGAACGGCGAAGGAGACGCTTGGTTCGACCGCAGCCAGAAACAGAAAGCAGATCCTGACGCGAAGATCGCTAACGACATGGTCCTGCGGACAATTGCGGACTATAGCTTGAATCCGCGCAGGGTACTTAGCGTCGGCTGCAGTAACGGCTGGAGGCTTGCCGCGATTGAGCAGCGGTACGGTTCCGATTGCACTGGAATCGATCCCAGCAACAAAGCTATTCTGAGTGGGCGGGAGGAATTTCCCAAACTTCGTTTGATTCCCGGTACTGCGGCGTCGATGAATTTGCCTGAAGGTGAAACCTTCGATCTAGTCATCGCCAGCTTTGTATTGCATTGGATATCACGGCCCTTACTTCTCAACTCCATCGCCCAAATTGACAGCCGCGTCAGTGAAGGGGGATTCCTGCTGCTCGCGGATTTCTCACCCGACTGGCCGACTCAGAATGTCTACCACCACTTGGATCCGGGGCTTGTTTACACCTACAAGGCAGACTACGCATCGCTCTTCGAAACAACGCGGCTGTATTCACGGGTGTCGCATCAAACGTTTGACTCGCAGGATGGCTTGCGCAAGGGAGCGGTGGACTCCGACTCGCGCGCATTTTGCGCCTTGCTAAGGAAATCCAGCACAGGACTCTTCATTCAAGGCCGCAGGCCCTAGCCGTAAACCGAACCTTCTCGATTTCCTCGAGCGATTCATCCGTGCCTACACGAAAACTATTAGGGAGAATTGATCGGGCGGAAGTCTGGCTTGTGGTGTTGGCCACGATCGCCTTCGTGGCTCTGGCTCTGCTGCCATTCGGCGCCAAGCAGTTCGGCGATTCGGACGTGCACATCAATGCCAGGACGCTCGCCGGAGCTGTTCGCGGGGAAGTTCCTTGGCGAGAAGTTGGTGTCAATAGATTGCCCTTCACCACCTTGTATTACGGTTTGCCATACCTGGCGATACCAACAGGCTCATCGGAGCAGGTCTACTGGAAGGCTGCATTTATCTGGAACTTTATCGGTGTTACTGGATCCCTCCTGCTTTTGCGTCGAGCTGCCGTGGCGATCGGGGGCGATGGAAGCGGGGACTTAGCCGTCTGGCTGGCCTTGCTCTCCCCGTTTGCGATCTATTATGCGCTTGCGATCTCAGCGGAAGCTCCCGCATGGATCATGGCGACGGTGATGCTGTATGGGTGGGCCCGGTGGCAGCGCAGCGCTAAATTCGGCGCGCTCGTCCTGTTCACTCTGGGTCTTTCGGGAACGATACTGAGCAGGCCAAACGCGGTCCTGGTCCTGGCCTGCGCATTCGTCTGTGGACTTCTCCTGTGGCGGCGACAGCGGTCGCAAGCCGTGCTGGCGCTTGTGGCTTCCACCTCCGCTTTGCTTATAAGCATCCTCGCGGGTGCGGTAGCCTCCAGCTTGCCACATCCGGCTGGCGAGCGTTCGGGACTCGAGAACTTTGCGTATGTGGCCTTCCACGGCAGCTTCCAGTATCGCGACGAACCCTTGGACTGGCGAGGCTGGGATGACGAAACGCGCTCTGGCAGTTCAGACTACGCCCTCTGGGTGAATACTCGCCGAACCTTGGAAACGACTTCGGAGCAGACCGGCGAAAGTCTTACTTCACTCCAGCTTCGGTGGATTCTTAACGACTACCTGGAACACATGCCGTTACGGCTGAGGATGGCCCTGACTCGCGCGGGGGCATTGCACGTCGGAATGACGAACGCCATGACCCCGAATCAGTTTCACCTAGGACCGTTGCGCGGCTTCTTGGGCTGGGTGCTGTTTCACGTGGCCGCCAACGCAAGCACATTCGTAGCCATTCCTTCTGCGGTATGGTTCCTTATTTCGCAGCGCCGGAGGTTCTTGGAACTCTGGCCCGCATGGGGACCGTGGCTATCCCTCACCGTCTTTCATGCGCTTATCTATGGCGAGGCGCGGTATCTGGTGCCGGCTCGTCCGGGATTAATGCTCCTGGCCGGATGTGGCCTAGCTTGCTTACTACGGCGTGTCAAAGCAAGCCGCAGCGTGGTCGCGTCGCGGTCAGAAGTTGCCTCTCCAACGAGTGGTCGATTTATCGGACCATCCTAGTCCCAGTACTACTGAACTAGTTAATAGTTACTTTTAACACAATCATCCCAGCCTCGGGCCGGTGTAAACTCGGACAACTTCGCATGAGCCAATTTGCAGTTAGAGCAGTCGGACTTGGTAAGCAGTACAGGATCGGGCAAGCACGGGAGCGATATAAGACCCTCCGCGATCAACTAATGACCACGGCAGGCAAGCCATTGCATGCCGTTCGAAGGCTTCTTCGCGGCGAATCTAAGAAGTCAGAGCATATTTGGGCACTTCGCGATGTGACGTTCGATGTACGATCCGGAGAGGTAATCGGAGTAATAGGAAGCAACGGAGCCGGCAAGAGCACCCTCTTGAAAGTATTGTCACGAATTACGGAGCCGTCGGCAGGTTATGCAGACGTTTATGGACGAGTAAGTTCCCTGCTGGAGGTCGGAACGGGTTTCCACCCAGAGTTGACCGGCCGCGACAACATTTACTTAAACGGCGCGGTCATGGGTATGAAACGCAGTGAAATCACGCGGCGCTTCGATGAAATCGTGGATTTTGCCGGCGTAGAGAAGTTCTTAGAAACGCCAGTAAAGCGGTATTCAAGCGGAATGTATCTTCGGCTGGCATTCGCCGTCGCGGCTCATATGGATCCAGAGGTGCTCTTCGTCGACGAGGTTTTGGCAGTGGGAGACGCCTCTTTCCAAAAGAAATGTATTGGGAAAATGAGCGATGTAGCGCGCGATGGCCGAACGGTTTTATTTGTCAGCCACAACATGGGTGCCGTCAGAGAGCTTTGCCAGAGGGCAATTTGGCTGAGTGGCGGAAACATTCAAGACGATGGCGGGGTGGAGGACGTCGTCCAGAGATACATGCATGCGGCGACGGATAGCACTTTTAGTTTCACCAGTCGCCATTATGACTTCGAGATTGAACAAATCGTTCTGCGGGACGGGTCAGGCGCGGCGACGTCCACGTTTGAACCGGGTGATGACCTCGAGGTCGAGATTTCCTTTCACGCGAAACAAACCATCCGGCTTCCCTATATTTGGCTGAGCGTGACCAGCCTCGGCGGACCGTGCTTCGCAGCCAACATGATTCTGGACGGTCGGCGGCCCGCGGCGCTGGACGGACGAGGCGTCCTGAAATGCCGCTTCAATAACATACCTCTGTTGCCGCAAAGTTACACCATCACCGCCGCGATCCGCACAAGTGATGGCCAGGCGGTGTTGCCGCCCCAGGAGATCGCCTCCTTCGCAGTGACGGCCAATTTGAGAGATTACGGGTTTGAAGGTGACAACGTTCACATGGTTGCTCCTCGGTCGGTGCCGGTAGTGATCCCGTATGACTGGATCTTTCCAGACGGTTCCGTTTCGTCTGTGAAGATCGCTAAGCCCGTACGGACGGAGACAATGCTCCACAAAGATTTTGCAGTCAGCGAAAGGGAATAGTAAGAGCCACGGACATGGATACATC
Source organism: Acidobacteriota bacterium (assembly GCA_039931205.1). Taxonomy (GTDB): domain Bacteria; phylum Acidobacteriota; class Terriglobia; order Bryobacterales; family Bryobacteraceae; genus Palsa-187. The sequence goes on along the minus strand of JBDTSJ010000029.1, from coordinate 31,350 downwards.
GACGACTCTGGTAAAAAGCTATTACGACACAGCAGCACAGAGCTGCGAGGAGCAATACGAGCGGGCTGCCATCACCGATGTCAGCATGGAGTACCCAGCCAATTACTTCCGTTTACAGCTCTTGCTGAATTCGTTTGCCGCCAAGGGCGTCAAGCGTGTAATTGAAGTCGGCGTTGGTGAAGGCACGCCGCTTGCGACCCTGACCAGAGCTGGTTTGGATGCGTGGGGCTTCGACATATCCGAGGAAATGGTCGCCCGATCTCGAAGGCGCATGCAGGAGATCGGAAAGAATCCCGACCAGGTCGGCTGGGGTGACGTGCAGGACCCCATTAGCTACGCCCACTTGCTTAGGGAAGGCTTGTTCGATGGCCTTCTGGCGATGGGAGTAATGCCGCACGTTCACAACGAACGGGCCGTGCTCGAGAACATGAAATCCATGGTACGGCCGGGAGGAAGCGTGTTTGTGGAATTCAGGAACAGTTTGTTCTCTTTGTTCACCTTCAACCGTTACACCCTGGATTTCATTTTGAACGATCTACTGCGTGATGTCAGCCCGACCGTAAAAGCGGCCGTCGAAGCGGATCTGAAGCCGCGTTTACGCGTGGACATGCCCAAAATGCGTACCTCGGGAGCCGACGGAGAGGGCCTTGGTTATGACGCCATTTTGTCGAAGTTCCATAATCCTCTTGAGGTCGTCGATCTTTTCAACAGCGCCGGCTTCAAGGATGTGAAGCTGCTGTGGTACCACTATCATCCGGCCATGCCCTACCTCGAAGGGTCAATGGCGGAAGCTTTCCGCTCAGACGCCGCCCGGCTGGAGCACGAAACATCGGGATGGCGGGGCTTATTCCTTTGCTCCGCGTTTGTTGTCGAAGCGATCAAAGGATGAAACCCAAGCTTAACAGCCGTGGCGCCGCTCTGGAGTTTGGCCCAATCCCCGTGGCCTCGAATGGATTCGTTCGATCAACGGCCCCAGGAGAGGAAATGTATCGCTGGGCGAGCGATTTGTTTCCGATTCACCGTAGTCTCATGGGTGAAGGCAACCGAACGACGTTGCGGTACCTGAAGGGGCTCCTGCCGGACCTGGAATTATTCGAGGTATCGTCCGGAACCAAAGTCTTCGACTGGCGAATCCCCGACGAATGGACGATAAGGGATGCCTATGTCTGTCAGGAAGGCAAAACAAGGCGGCTCATCGACTTGAGAAAATCGAACCTGCACGTGGTAGGGTACTCGACCCCGGTGGACGCCGTGATGAGCCTGGAGGAGTTGCAACCTCATCTCTACTCGCTCCCCGAGATGCCGGACGCCATTCCTTATGTCACATCCTACTATCAGCCTCAATGGGGATTCTGCCTCACTCATGCGGAACGGGCACAACTGACGCCGGGTAATTATCGGGTGGTCATCGACAGCTCATTGGCGCCCGGCTCCCTGAGTTACGCCGAGTTGATCTTGCCAGGGCAGGAAGACAACGAAGTCCTGCTTTCCACTTATGTCTGCCACCCCTCGATGGCGAACAACGAATTGTCCGGACCGGTGGTCACAACAGCGCTGGCACGCTGGCTGGCGACGATCAAGAATCGGCGCTTCACGTACCGTATCGTCTTCGCCCCGGAAACCTTGGGGGCCATCACGTATCTGCACCGCAATCTGAGTCAGATGAAGGCCAAAACCGTAGCCGGATTCGTGGTCACCTGCGTTGGCGACGATCGGGCTTATTCTGTGGTTCACTCCCGAATGGGAGATACGCTGGCGGATCGCGTCGCGACGCATGTGATGAAACGGCACGCGCCGGACTATCAAGATTACAGCTACCTGCACCGAGGCAGCGATGAGCGCCAGTATTGCAGTCCGGGTGTGGACCTGCCCGTGGTTTCCATTCTTCGCAGCCTCTACGGAAGTTATCCCGAATATCATACCTCTAAAGACAATTTGGACCTCATCTCTCCGCGCGGCCTTCATGGAGCTTTTGAAGCCTTGCGAAAGTGCATTGTTGGTATTGAGGGGAACTACCGTTATCAGGTCAACCATACTTGCGAACCTCAACTAGGGAGGCGAGGCTTCTATCCGACCACGCATACGCCGCAGACCCAGGCGGCCGTCCAGGACATGATGAACGTTCTGGCATACGCCGACGGGGAACACGATGTGTTTCAGATCGCGGATCGTATCGGGATCGGGTTTGAGGAATGCTTGACGATTCTCGATAAGCTCTACGACGCACAAGTTATCACGCGGAGTGCCGCTGGCCAAGTTGGGGCAGCCGCCCGACATTCCAAGGGAGCGTAACAGAACCGTGCGAATATTGCATGTCGTCGGCGCACGGCCGAACTTCATGAAGGTGGCGCCACTGTTGCGGGCAATGGGGCGGCATCCCGACATCTTTCAGTCGTTCCTCGTGCACACCGGGCAACACTACGATCCTCAGCTTTCCGATGTGTTCTTCGAAGAATTGGGACTGCCGCAGCCTGACATCAATTTAGGCGTCGGATCCGGAACGCATACGCAACAGACGGCGTCTGTCATGCTGCGCTTCGAGGAGACACTGAACCAGTTAAAGCCGGACGCGGTGGTCGTTGTCGGGGATGTGAATTCCACACTGGCGTGTGCACTGGTATGCGCCAAGGAGCGGGTTCCGGTAGCGCATGTTGAAGCGGGCCTTCGCTCGTTTGATCCTGGAATGCCGGAGGAGATCAATCGGGTGCTCACGGACCGGATCTCGGACTTGCTGCTTACGCCTTCGCCGGATGCGGATGAGAATCTTCGGCGCGAGGGCTATCCGCCAGAGCGAATTGTTTGCGTCGGCAACGTAATGATCGACACGCTTGCTCGCCTATTGCCGCAGGCGGAGAAGCGGTGGGAGGCGTTGCGGACCAGACTTGGCACCCGTCCGTACGTATTCGTCACTTTGCACCGCCCTTCGAATGTCGACGACCCCAAGAATCTGTCAGAGATCATGGACGTTCTGGCGGAGATCGCAAAGCGCATAGCCGTAGTCTTCCCTGTCCATCCGCGCACGCGACAGAGTCTTCGTTCCGCCGGCATTCGCCCAGCCCCGGGCGTGCAATTGGTGGAACCCCTGGGTTATCTCGATTGCGTTGCGGCCCAGCGGCATTCCGATTTTATCCTTACGGATTCCGGCGGGATTCAAGAGGAGAGTACCTACCTTGGAGTTCCCTGCCTCACACTGCGTCCAAATACCGAACGTCCAATAACCATCACGCATGGCACGAACCGCCTGGTTCCGGGTGCCCCCAGAGATCTTTTGCATGAAGCGAATCGCTTGCTGGATGGTGATCGTCCTGGACCCCGTTGTCCTCCGCTTTGGGACGGACACGCAGCCGAGCGAATTGTAGAAGTCCTTCAGTCATTCTTAACCGGTCGGCGGAAACCCTCCGAGAACCTTGCATTGCAAATATGACACCCTTTGCGGAAGACTTTAGAGCTGACAAAGCATGCGCAGAAGACTTCTGCGTCGAGGGAGTCACGGGAATCGTGACCGCTGTGCTTTGCACCTTAAACGAAGAGGAGAATATTCAGGGTGTCATCGAATCGGTCTTTCAAAACGGAGTTACCCGCGTCATCCTGGTTGATGCTGGTTCAGCCGACGCAACGGTAGCTCGCGCCAAAGAACTGGGCGTCGAATGCCATGTCGTCCCAAGAAACGGCCTGGCGTATCAACGGCAATTTGGCGTGGACTTGGTTTCGACGGACTGCGTCTGCCTGGTGGATGCCGACAACCGTCTGGAGCGAGACTGTCTTCAAAAACTAATGCGATATCTCAGGGACTCCGAGTTTGTCGGGGTCGCCGCACAAAAGATTAGCGCAGGAGGGGAGGATTATTGGTCCAGAGCGCTTACGTGGAACAATCAGCAGGCTCTTTACACTCTCGGAGAAAAACTCGTCGTCGGGACACCCGCGATCTACTATACCGACGTGCTGAGAACAGTCCGATACGATACGGCGATCACCGGCTCTAGCGACGATACAGATCTATGCTACCGCCTTAGCAAGCTTGGCAAGAAGGTCGGAGTCGGCCCGGGGGTATGCCGCGAATTGATGAGAAATACCTTTGCCGGGTTCGCCAAGAAGTTACTCTGGTATGGGCGCGGCGACGCAGAATTCTTTCTGCGCCATCCGGAGAAGCGTTGGACCATCGCAGTGCACCCTCTCAAGAACTACGTCATCAAGGGCCAGTTCCGCGCTCTTATGCGGGGCCGCCCGGACATGATGCCTTATTTCGCCATCAGTGGATTCATTCGGACATTCGGATTCTGGCGCGGCTTGCTTGAGATCGGCTTGTTCCAGAGGGCGCGGATCTACAAGACCTAGCGCCTACCGCTCCCTTGAGAATCCCTCAAGGGAGTGCGAATGGCGCCACTCGCCGATCGAATGCTTGACCTAATTCAAAAAGCCCTGAACGGCCGGCTGTTTCATGAAATGATTGCTGCGTGTTTGCTGGTCGTGGCCATTCACGTCTTTAGGGTCCGCTATCCCGCCTTCACAATGCGCCTCGCGCAGGCAGCTGATGGGGTCGCCGAGCGTCCATGGAAAGGAATCTTACTGTCAGCCGCACTACCGTTAGTTATACGGTTAGTTCTCTTGCCTATCCTGCCAACTCCGGAATTTCGAGTTCACGACGAATTTGGCCATCGGCTTGTGGCGGACACGTTGCTCCACGGGCGCTTAGCGAACCCGCCACTACTATTCCGGGAACATTTCGAGGCAATCTACATCCTCCAAGATCCGACGTACGCATCGATCTACCCTGTCGGAAATGGTGCCGTCTTGGCGCTCGGAACGCTCCTGGGTCATCCCTGGATTGGCGTGTGGATTGCGATGGGTGCCATGTTCGCGGCGATTTGTTGGATGCTGTATGCCTTCCTTCCGGCTTCCTTCGCGCTGCTAGGCGGCCTCATGAGCGGTTTGTTGTTGGGCACAACGGACTGGATGAATACCTATTTTGGAGGTGCCCTTGTCGGTGCCGGTGGAGCACTGATCTTCGGCGCCCTCGCGCGCCTTATCCAAACTGGGAAGGCCCGCTATGGCTTCATCTTAGCTGTCGGTTGGTCGATGATCCTGCTTGCTAGGCCATTTGAAGCTGCGATCTTGCTCGGTTTCGGATGTCTCTTACTGCTCCTTCAGATAATTAGGGGAGGCTTTCGTTCCATCTACTCCTTCCGCGGCGCTGCCGCGACGGGCTTCGGCGTTTTCCTCTGCACCGGCGGTTTTACGGTGCTTCACAACCTACGGGTGACAGGCGACCCCCGGCTAACTCCGTACGGGCAAAGCCGGGTCCAATATGGTGTCCCACAGTCGTTCTGGGGCCAAGCGATCATACCCGAACCACCGATGCCATTTAACGATCTTCGAATGATGTATGCCTCCCAGCTCGCCATGCGCCGAAACCTGGACCGCCTTGAATCATGGATCGCGAGACCCTTTACTGAATTGAAGCTGCTGTGGCAATTCTTCCTTGGGTACCCGGCGATCATTCCCTTTGTCATCGGCTTTGTCGCAGTTTGCAAACGGCAGCCCGCTCTGATCGCCATTACCTCCACAGGTTTTGCGGCCTCACTTTTCTACGGATACTTCCTTGTGCATTATTTCGCTGCCTATACGGCGATCATCGTATTGATGATCGCCTCGGGGGTACAGATCCTCTGGAACGTCCAGGGGCGTGGAAGCTTCGTGGCGCGGAGGATCACAACGTTTTGCGTGATCTGGTGCTCGTTTGTCCCCCTTCGTTACGTCGACGCCAGCACGCTGGCTGGAGAGCAAGTCAGTCGCCCTCACCACCCCAGGACGACGATTGCACGTGCGCTCGAAAAACTGCCTGGTCAACACCTCATCTTCGTTCCGCAGGAGCAGTACAGCAGGGAGTGGGTCTACAATGATGCGGACCTGAATGACAGCAAGATCGTCTGGGCACGAACGTTAGGGTACGCCAAAGACAGTGCGCTGCGTCAACATTTTTCAGCGTCAAGAGCTTGGCGGCTTTCCGGCGACGAATGGCATCCACAGTTAGACTCCTACGCTCCCGCACCCTAGGAGGATCTGGCCTAGGGTGATCTGAAATACTCAATTCCACCATGAAAAATACTAAACCTCAGCACCCCTTACCGATGCTTCTCCGACGAGTGTTGCGCAAGACTCTACGAGATTCTGTCTACCGGCGCTACGTGGGACGCCATGAGGATGGATCGCTCGCGCTCTGGAAGCGGTTCGCTGAGAAAATCCCGACAGGGACTACTATTCTTGATGTGGGAGCCTTCCATGGCGAATACTCTTTGGCCGCGAAGGAAGTAAACGACAACGCAACCGTGGTGGCTTTTGAGCCGAATCCTTCGAGCTGCTTTGTGCTTCGTCAGTCCTGTGAATCGAAGGGAGTGGACATCTCTCCCTTAGCGGTGTCAGAAGCGAACGGGGTAGTTCAGTTCTTATGCGCTTCCGAAGAAAGTAGAATCATTGCCCATGTCCAAGTGGCTGCGGAGGTTCCGGCTGGAAGCGTCTCGGTGACTGCGGTGTCCCTTGACTCCTGGACCAGTGAGAACGGGGTTCGGCCCTCGTTAATGAAAATCGATGTTGAGGGTGCAGAAGGAGGGATCCTCCGCGGTGGCCAGAGGATCCTCCGTGAATGCCAGCCGGTCATTCTGTGCGAAGTTCTATCTGATGCCGCCGCGTCCGAAGTCATGTCCGCGTTACCCAAGAGTTACAAATTCTGGTACGTAGACGAGAATAGCGGAGTTGCCAAATTGGAGCCGCACATCACGCGCCATTGCTGGCGCAATAAAAACTGGCTACTCTTGCCGGAACACGTCACTCCGCCACTCGCGCGACCCTTCGCCCATGAGCAGCCAGGGCCCCACTAATCACCTTAGTAGAAGGTTGACCGGCACATAGGAGTTATTAACATTATGCACAAACCAATTGGATCCTGAAAAAGAGTACGCGGCCGATACAGTCCCGACGGGAAGTATGGTGACCGAAGCGTAATCAAGCCAGCGATCTCCTCCAGCCGACTCGTAGCTCGCTAGGTAGTAGCTCTTCTGCGAAGGAAGCAGGAGGGCCGAACTGAGCGGCGAGTATGAGAATTGACCGGGTGTACATCCCGCCAGACTCAAAGAGACCGTTCCTCCCGGAACATCCGCGCCGGTTTGTGCATCCACTAACTTCACAGCGTGGACGCCGGCGTTGCCCGCGGAGCATAGCCGCCCCAATGAGGTGACCGTGAAGGGATTTGGCCCGACGGTTATGCGCATACCCAACCACCCCGTGAAGTTGTTCCGCGCCAGGTTGCCCGAGTAGCTCGATACGAGTGGCGTTCCGCCTACGGGTGGCGCGGGTGCAGTGACGGCATAGGTGAGGTTCACAGGTACATATGCTGCATTCGTAGGGTTGGGCGCCGGAAACCAACCCGAGGTGGCATACGCAGCGCTCACGCTGGCGACGGATGTGGTTGTGACCGGAGCGTAATCGTAAAACATGTCACCTCCGATGGCCTCGTAGCTTGCCAAATAATACCTTCCGCCGGCCGGTAGGGTCAGGGGCGACGTCAAAGATCCATACCAGAATTGGCCTGCAGTGCAGCCAGTCATCCCCAATGAAACCGAACCCCCGGGAACATCGGCGCCCGTTTGGGCGTTTACCAATTTGACCGTATGGAAGCTGGAATTCCCTGACGCACACAATCGACCCAGCGTAATGACTGAAAGAGGGCTCGGCCCAACATTAATCAGCATGCCGAGCCACCCTGTGAAGTTATTGCGCAGCACACTACCCGAAAAACTGGTTAGAAGAGGTGTACCAGTCGTTGGTGGCGGAGGCAGCGGTGTTGTCGGTGGAGGCGTGGTCGCTGGTGGCGGCGGAGTGGTTGCTGGTGGCGTGGGTGTCGTGGGCGGCGGCGTGGAGCCCGAGCTGTCCGAATACAAGAGGTTCACGGGGACATAGGACGCATTTGTCGGGTTTGGCGCGGGATACCATCCGGATGTGGCGTACGCCGCGCTAACCGTGGCTACGGGAGTGGCAGTAACTGGAGCGTATTCGTACCAAAGATCTCCGCCCATGGATTCCGCGCTGGCCAGATAGTAACTAGCTCTTGCCGGCAACGTTAGGGGCGAACTAAGGGCGGCGAACACAAATTGCCCAGGCGCGCAACCAGCCATGTTTAGGGACACTACACCCCCTTGGACATCCGCTCCGGTCTGGACGCTCACCAGCTTTACACCATGGGTTCTTGTGTTCCCCGGAGCACATAGCCGACCGAGGGAGACAACTGGCAGGGGATTAACTCCAACGGTGAGCCGCAGACCGAGCCAACCATTAAAGTTATTCCGCGTCACGCTGCTGGAGACGCTGGTTATAAGTGCCTGTCCAACCCCTGATCCTTGCGGGGGGCCTGGGTTCGTGGGCTGAGAAGCGATTATAAATGTCGCGCTGCTCACGGGGCTGTCGTCTAATCCAGGAGCTGTGGCGACCGCTCGAAGAGTGGTATTCGCAGACACCGACAAGGCCGCTGTGTAAGGGGTAGAGGCACCGGTAGGCGCACTGCCGTCAAGAGTAAAGAAGATACTCGCGCCGGGCGTGGAACTAGAGAGGGACACGGACGTCGCTGAAGAAAATGTCCCACCGGCAGGAGTAATCCCCGGTGCGGTTGCTTTGGCCCGCGTAAAGTCCGCGGTGGCTACAGAGCTATCAGTCAGTCCGCTCTTGAAAGCCCGCGCCCGAAGGGTCGTGGTTTGGGAAATCGAAAGGGGTCCCGAATAGAGAGTTGAGGAGGAACCTGGAAAACTTCCATCCGTAGTGTACCGGATCTGCGCGCCAGGAGTCGATGTTGTAATGGTTACGTTCATCGCGACGCTGAAACCGCCTCCTGCGGGGGAAATCAGCGGGGTTGCAGCGGGCAAAACCGCGCTGCCCGCGGCCTTCTGAATGATAAACACCCCGAATTCCGGGTACGTATTTTCCCATGCGGTGTAACCCAGCGGATTCGCTGTCGTGTGGCCCGTCATCCGTACAGCAAGCGAGCCGCCGTCCCATACGCTCGTAACCACGTCTCCGTAATAATTCTCGCCATTGTGGAGTTCGTAGGCATCTCCCGGGTTCAATCCAATGCCGGAAATATCGACATCCACTGTGTTGCGCAGTTCCCAATTGAAGATCGCAAGGTGAGCGCGGCCCGGTTCGTAGCGGTTCGGCCGCACGAAAACTTTGTTGGCGGTGGGCCGAGTTCTGCCGAGGAATTGATTGTTAGGAAAGTTCGTCGGCCCCACGCCGCCGCTGGATCCCACAAAGTCGGTCACGCCGTAAAACGTATTCCCAGTGAGCGTGATGTTGGAGCAGGTCACGAACCGGAGCCCCCCAAAGCCGAAGTAATTACCGGTTACCACGGGGTTGGAGCATCCCGCGGAGTAACCCAGATTGCTTCCGTTACTGCCATCCCAGTTTCCTCCCAGCCGGGTGACTGGATAGTAGGAATAGTTATTCTTCAGGACCGGATTGAGCGCAGGACGGGATCCCTGCCCGCCGATCAGGTAATTTCGCGCGGGGTTTCCAGCGGCGATGTTCCCCTCCAACACAAAGTTATCGAGATACGCGTTGTCGCTTCCGTAGATTTGAACGCCGTGATCAAATCCCTGGAAAATCACGTTGTCCGTGATCCACCGCGAGCCATAACGATTCTGCGCGTAGATATTGTGGCCTCGCCCCCGCAGCGGATCGCTCCAGCCATTGTTGTAAATCACGCTGCCGTAGACCTCGGAATTGCTGGCAGCCTCCCAATAGCTGAAGCCCTGATCGGTATCATGCACAATCAGGTTGATAAATTTGGTATTAGGAGCCGTAACCCACAATCCGTCTCCGCGAAAATTGTTGTACACCGTACCAGTGGCCCGCATCGGATTCGAATTGGTGACTTCAAATCCCCAATACCATGTGTACTCGCCCTGAACATTCAGCGTGTGTACGTTGGTTCCGATCTGTGCATTGGGAGTGGCCGCGTCCAGCGTGGCCCGTTCTCCCGGGTATTGCCGGACGATGATGGGGCTGCTCGCATTACCCTTCAACACGCTAGTGAACATACCCACATAAGTTCCACCGCGCAGCCAAATGCTGTCTCCCGGCTTCACCACAGCGGGGTGAGCCAACGCAGTCTTCAAATCCCACGGGTCTTGTATAGAACCAGCGCCCTGGGCCCGGCCAGTGGGGGAAACGTAGAAGTCTGCGGCCCAGACGGGAACCGTCGCGAAGAGAAGAACAAAAGCCAGCGAACAAACCTGCCTACGCAGGGGTACAAGATTTAACATCGAGGAATCCTTAGGAGCAAACCGTTGTCTTGATTCAGCAGCTATCAGATAGTACTGAATTGAGCCGCATTAAAATACTAGGACTTCAGCCTAACTAGTACTGTATAAGGCCCTAGTTGAGCAATTCTCAAATACTCATCGACTAAAACTAACGATGCCTTTAACTACGTCCAACGTTACAGAAATAAACCAGAAGACACTTAACCCCAGGTCTTAACCTATCTGTTTTGTCACCTAAACACACTACTCCAAATGCCCCAGATGGCCCATAACTAGTACCACCCCATTACCGGTATCTTTGCCGAAATGGTCTATTGTCATCATTGCCCCTGGGCCCTAACCTTACCTTACGACCTTAATCCGTCATAAGGAAAAACACTTAAATGTTTAGGAAAATCACACTCGCATTTGTTGCAGCCATGTCAGCATCGTCCGCTTGGGCCACAGTCACCTTTGACTTCCACACGGCAATACCATCATTTGGTAACGCCTACGGTAACTCAGCTTCCTTCGATGGAAGTGACGGCGCTGGAGGTGTCCAGGTGACAGTCACATCCTTCTCGTTGACTGGCGCGGGAACTACCTTTGAAACTGCTAAAACGAGTGGAACCGTAAATTTGGGTCTGAACGTTTGCAATCAGTTGGAGGGATTGAATTGCCTCCTACCCCAACATCAGATCGATAACGATTTCGGAAACGGGACTTTCGGAGCTGTCGACTTCATCCTCTTACAATTCAACGCACCCGTGTCAATCACGTCCGTCACGTTATCGACAGTGGGAGACGGTAATATTTTCGGTACGACTGATACCGATGCATCATTCTGGCAGGGTAACGTGGCATCCGGCCTGAACTTGGCTACCGCTTGCGGCGGCGCCTGTACTCAAGCAAGCCTTGCTGGCCTGGGTTTTGCGGTCAATGGAAACAGCGATGCTGCGCCGATTTCCAACAACAGCGGCTTGCGGACTTTCAATGTCGGCGGTGGAGCCTATACTTCCTTCCTGATTTCCGCTCGCACTGGTGCTGGTGCGGATTCCGCACTCGACTACTTTAAGCTCTACGATGCGGTCACTGAATCCAGCACAACCCCTGAACCGGGAACATTCGGCTTGGGCGCGGCTGCACTAATCGGCTTGGTCGCGTTGCGCCGCCGGGCTCTCACACGCTAGTGTCTCTGGACAGCTGCAACCCCGTAACAGCTTCTGATTGATAAGTGGCGATGTACACTGAAACCCCTCCGGCTTAGGCCGGAGGGGTCTTCGTAGCGGCCCACATAAATCCGGTCGCCATTGCTGTCCCTGTCCGCGCACCAGACGAAATCATTCGCCCACAGTACGGTCCCCTTGGTATGCAAGTAGTAGGCGAAGAACACGTATGCGCTGAAGACAGCGGCAGGAAGCCGGGAAGTTCTGGGTAGGTTCTGTTCAAGGAACATCGGATCCTTTCCGCGGCTCGCAGGTTCCACCTCGCGCCGAATTAAATGCCACTTGGAAGTAGGTGTCGCGTGCGTGGCGAACCGTTCGCGCTGATACCAGTCCTGCGGATAGAAGCATGGCTCAGACGCTTCCGCGTCATCTCCAAACGCCTGCTTGATCAGCGAGAGTGTTAACGGTTGCAGATTTTTGTCACGCGCCGCTCCCAGGATCAGCAGGGAATCCCGTCTGCGAAGCTCCAACTCCTCCTCTGGAAACGGAATCGGAGGAATTCTGCTGAAGGCGGGCAATCCGAGAACCTTGCTCAAGGGGCGCAGTTCGTCCGGCCCCAGGAAGAAGTCTCCCATAAGGGCTTGCGCTTTATTCAATGGCAAGTTGCTTGGCACTTAGGTCCTTGCGTTCATGATCTAGAAGGGCATCTTCAAAAGTAGCAATGTGCCCCAACCGCCCATATTCCTCGATCTTCTGAAATTCATCGACCAGTAGGGACGCGCGCGAACCATAGGGCAAAGGTTCAAACCAGGAGAGCTCGCAGGCGGGTGCGTTCAGGATTTCCAGCGTGAGCTCCCACTCCTGACTCACGCGCAAGAACGTCAGGTAAGCACGGTACTGGTGATAGTGGGAAGCCACCAGCAGGATTCTACGCCAACCCTGTTGCTTCGCGATGGAAAGCACTTCAATGGCCTGCTGCCGGGTGTGAAGGGATTTCTCTTCAATGATGATCTGGCTCTCTGGGACCCCAAGAGCGGACAAGCGGCTGGCCATCTGTGTAGCTGGGTAGCAGCCGCGTTCGGGTGCGTTCACCCCGCCGGAGATCAATACCCTGGGAGCCCACCCATCCCTGTACAACTCATGTGCCTTGGAAAGCCGGTTGAAACCATCTCCTTCCAGCACCACAATCGCGTTTGCGGATTTCAGGGGTTCGTTGCTGGTCAGTGCAATAAAACGTTCGCGCTCAGTCATTGCCTTAGGCTAACGTGTTCCAGTAGATCGGTTCCCCGCGCGCGATCTGCGTGCGCGCTGTGCGACCGATCACGGCGGACTTGAACTGGGGGGTGATGCCCAGTGCTGGCCTGAGTTCAATGACATCAGCCCTTGTGATTGCCTGCCCAGGCCGAATGTCAGCATTTGCGTACAATCCCCGGCGTTGAACGATCACCGTCTCGGCCTCCTCCTCGACCACTTCCTTGCGGTAGTCTCCCATGGCCGCCTCAAGTGACCGTATCCGTTGAATCATCTGTCTAAATTCCCCCGGATCCATGGAGTGCGGATGATCCGGTCCCGGCGCCGATTTGTCAAGGGTGAAATGCTTCTCGATCACTTTGGCTCCGAGGGCAATAGCCCCAAGCACAACTACGTCCCCAGGCGAATGATCGGAATAACCAGTGACAATATCGTAAGCAGAGGAGTAGGTTTTCAAAACATTCAGATTGGCGCTGGATATCTTGGACGGATAGTTGGTGATGCATTGCATCAACATCAGGTCGCGGTTTCCGGTTTGTTCAATCGTCCGGACGGCCTCATCGACCTCGGCCAGCGTGCTTGCTCCGGTAGCTAGTGCCATGGGTTTGCCCTTACTGGCGATGTAACTCAGCATCTCCAGCCATGTGATGTCGCCTGAGCCGATCTTATAGAAGTCTACGCCAATCTCATCCAGCAGATCCACGGCTTCGTAGTCGTACGGCGAAGAGGTCCCGATAATCCCGATCTTGCGGCAGTAAGAGATAAACTCAGCATGCCATTCCCGGGGAAACTCGGCTGCTTCAAATACCTGCTCCACGGGTTTGTTCCAGGAGCCGTGCACGCCCTTGAGTTTCATGCTCCCGAATCCCTTGCCCGAAACAATCTTAGGGGCCAGGAAGCTCTGAATTTTGGCTACGTCGCCTCCGCCCTCCTTCACCGCGTGGGCCAGTTCCTTCGCCTTCTCCAAACTGCCATCGAAGTTTGCTCCTATGTCCGCAATGATCAAGGCCGGCTGACCTTCGCCAACAAGACGATCTCCGATCTTTATGATCTTGGGAAAGTTTTGCATTTAATTCCTTCGCTCCTCTATTAAACTGAAACTTCGCGCGCGGCGCAACAAAACCTTGCATTGCCTTGCATTTCGGGCACTCAAAAATCCGTGGGGACTCAACCACTCAAAAAAACAAAATCCTGGTGCTTGGCATTTGGTAATACATCGAGCTTGTCCACCACGCGAATCGACAGCGCCACATCGCTTCCAAACGCCTTCCGGGATTCCTGCTCAATGAGTTTCAAATGTTCGTCTCGAAAGGCGTGCCCCACGACGAGATACAGTTCGAGCGCTGGACTGTTGCGGTGCACAAACCTGTATTGCCGCACGACTCCTTCACCCGCGAGGTGCCAGAAAATGGAGCGTGGAAGGTGTGGGCTGATGGTTCGCCCGTTCGGCAGTACGATGGCGGCTCCGGACCTTCCTTCCACCGATAGAAGCATCTCATGGGCGCGGCCACAGGAGCATGGCCCGGGCCTCAGCACCACTTCGTCTCCTATGGCGTAACGAATCAACGGCACTGCCCGTAGCATCATGTCTGTGACGATCGCGTCACCACGCTCACCCGAGCTAGTGGGGCGCACTTGAAGCCATGTCGCTTCCGAGCACAGATGCAACGATCCATCCGGACATTCGGCTGCGTGATAACCTCCCTCTGCGCTGCCATACGTATCCACACATCGGCTGCCAGTCACTTGGCCGATGAGCTCGCGCTGGTAAGATCGCAGGGGTTCACCCGTTAGAAATACGGCTTTTAGTTTCAGGTCATGCAGGTCCAAACCGCGGTCGCGGAGCATTAGACAAAAGTCATAGATAGCCGAAGGGTATCCCCAGAGATGCGTGGGGTGCTGTTTCCGAATAGCACGCAGGTGTTTGTCGCAATTCCGGGGTTCGATCTCGTACGCCGACACTCGCACCCGGTTGAGGAAATGATCTCGAATCATGACATGAAGGCGACGGCGCTTATTCCAGTGGAGGCCAAAGAAGGCGCCATAGGGCTCTCCAATTTCCACGCCGAAGGTCACCATTGTGCGGTACATGAGCGCGTGGCGATAGGCCCACGCCGTTTGATCGACGCGGAATACCAAGGGTGTTCCAGACGATCCGGACGTCCGGTCCAAGTGGGTCCGGAGTCCCGCGACTTCAGCGTGAAACGCCTGTGGATTCTTCCGGACCGTATCCTTACCCAGGATGGGCAGGTCCTGCATCAATTCGTTCACTTCCACCCAAGTTCGCGCCGACCGGATCCGACGTGAAAACGGTGCATAGGTGACCTTGTAGTAGGGAACGTGATCGATGGCGAAGCGCAGCTGGGCAAGTTGCCGGTCTGACCGAATCTGATGCAATTCCTCGACCGACAGGAAATCCGTCCGTAGGACATCGGCAAGCGCGAAGCTGACCGGCTCGCCGCGGATGCGCTGCAGTGCCAGATAAAGCTGTTTGGCGACCAGTGAATCCATGGAATACGTTCACTCTCTCCCGTCGCCGGACAGGCCGAGGTCCAAACCGGATGCACGCTTTGTCAACAATTCGGCGGTGATTTGGCGCGGAACGCATACGTCCATGCGCTTCTCACGGCGAAGCCGGGCCAGCAGATCCAGAACCTTCACGTACAGGCTGATATCTTGGGAGCCGCCCGCAGTGGCCGAATGGGGATGCCCATAGATGATGGCGATGCCACCCCGTTCGGCGCAGCGCTCAATCAGTCGTAGCGTGCTGGCTTCAAAGCCGCTGGCATTCACGCGCACGCAGCATACTCCTGCGATCGCGTGGGCCCTAGATGGCAAGTCGATACGGCGGCGAGACAACATCTCCGCAATCCGAATGTGCAGCGGCCTGTAAGCTACGCGACAGAAGGTATAGCCTGTTTCAGCCAAACTCTCGCAGAGCTGCTTCAGATCCGTGCGGTCTCGCCCTGCCTCACGCCGCTCCGCGATGCTAAACGAACCGGCCTGGGGGTAGTCAAACGGCTGGTTGTACGGCGGCACAAATGATGTCACCGGCGATCCGATACAATCCTCGAGCGCCGCCTTACTTTCGCGAAGCGTAGCGGTGAGGTCCTTCCGGCTGAGGGCTGGCAACCAATCGTGGCGAAAGGAATGGCTGGCGACTTCATGGCCCCCCGCGTGGATTCGCCGGATCTGGTCTGGATCATGATATGGGCGAACGCCCGGCAAGGCAGCAGCCCCCACGACCGCAAAGCACGCGGGCATCTCATAGCTCGCATGCAGCGCTAGCAATTTGTCAGTATTTGGAAACTCGAGCCCACCCCACGATTTTGGCCCGCCGCCACTCCTGGAACGATCTCCGCCCCACTGGGTATCGTAGTCCCAGAAACAAATCGCCGTGGCCGGCTTCACGCTACCCTCCCGGCGAAGCCTGATCCGGCCGCCAATTTGCGCTCAGCCGCCAGTATGTGCTTCCGTCGATTCACGCCGCCCCATTGTTGTCCGAATCAAAATATCCGCGAGCTAATTCCGGCCGCAGCGAGATGGCTCGTCGCCAGCAGGCTCGCGCCTCGTCCTTAGCACCGACATACATTAGCGCATGGCCCAAATTCAACAGGGCCTCGGCGAAGTTGGGATCGATCTTAAGTGCTTCGCGGTACATCAGCGTGGCATCCCGCACTTCTCCGCGATTGTGACAAATGAGCCCGCAGTTGTAGTAGACTTCCGGACTGCGTTCACCCGAATCAATCAATTGGCGATGGAGCCGGAACGCCTCCGTCTGGTCGCCCTCTGCCAAACTGAGCGCTGCCAAACCGCGCAGCGCATCCAGCGAATTTGCCCGTGCCGCCAGAACCGCCTGAAATGCCTCGCGGGCTGCCGCTAATTCGCCCGCTTTCCAAGCCGCGATGCCAAGATTGAGCTGCGCCTCTAGCCACCCGGGTTTCTTTCCTAGACACGCGGAGAATGCTTCAACTCCACCTCGGAAGTCTCCTCGCAGGAGCCGCAAATAACCGACGCGAAACGTCGCCTCGGCCGATTCCGGATCATCGGGGGGCAACATGCTATAAAGCACCTCAGCCTGCCCTTTCTCACCCATTTGTTCCAATACCAGGCCGAGATTCCAGAGCGCCCCTGGATGCTTCGGGTTCAGTTCGACAGCTCGCTGGTAAGCGGTCCGCGCCGTGCTCAAATCCCCCAGTTTGTGCAGCACAATCCCCAAGCTGACTTGCGCATCCACGGAATCTGGCCGGGATTGCGCTGCGAAAGCGTAGGCCTCCGAAGCGCGCTTGAAATTGCTCAGCTTTTGATGGGCTACTCCCAGGTTGTACCAAGTCTCGAAATGATCCGGCTTGATCCGTAACAGACGCTCGCAATACTCTATCGCGGCGGCGAAATCGCTGGTCGCGAACGACGCGGCGGCCAACGCCTCAAGGGCTTCCAAGGCAGTCGAATCCAACTCCAGAAGGGCCTGAGCGTGTTTCTGTACCTCCTGGTATTCGTGTTCGCTGAGACTGAGCTCAGTAAGATTTATGAGCGATTCCTGGGAAGCGGGATTTGCCGCAAGGATTCGGGCGTAGACGCTACGAGCTTCCTTGGCACGTCCCATCTGCTGAAGCGCGACGGCGCTGCCAAACAGCGCCTCCTCGTGCTTTGGATGATGCTCAAGATACTGCCCGAAGGCCTGAAATGCCTTCGCCGGCTGTTCCAGGCGGAGGAGGCAGGTGCCAAGCCCTAGCTGTGCCTCCAACTGGGCCGGGTTCGCTCGAATGCATATCTCAAAGCCTGTGCTGGCATCCTGCCAGCGTTCCATCTTAGCAAGGCACACGGCCCGGTTGAACTCAGCCGTCCGATGTTGTGGCTGGAGCTTCAGTAATTGCGAATAGACTTCCGCCGCCTGTGGGTACTCATGGAGTTCGCAGAGTAGGCGGCCAGCCGCTGAGAGGAGTGAAGGCTCGCGGCTATGAGAACTGATCGCCTGGCGGAGTTCCTTGAGCGCGTCAACGAGACGCCCGTCCAGGTGTAAGGAAACGACCTTTGCGAGAATCGGGTCAACCTTCTGCGATTCCGAGATTCCAGACTCTATGTCTGGAGTCGCCGCCGGATGCACGGTGCGCTGAACGTTATGCGGTTTAGGTTCCATGAGTCAGGATGAGCGGAGCAGCTACAATTATCTCCAGGCAATTTGGCACTCGCAATATTACGGTTCTACCCTTTCCCACGGTACAAAACCGCCAGGAGTTGCGAATCGTTGGTACCAAGAGTTTCAGAACCACCAACTACGAGCCTCACATCAATTCACAAAGCGGTAGCGCTCCGAGCCGGTGAGACCGCTTCCAAACTGACCGGTACTCCCAGACCCTGTCACCGCGTCGCAAGCGCCAGTGCGGCGGCAACGGCGAGTGTAGGCTGGACGAAGCAGTCCAGGTCGGTATGGCAAATTCACTACTTCGGATCCGGATCCGAACCAGAACGGGCAAAAAACCCTCGGAAACTGAAGGCTTGGGCAATGCTGACGGAGGGGTCAAAGGGGGGAGGGTGAGAGAAAATCGGGTACCGGAGGGACTGGAAATTGGACGGTCGGAGAAGACGCCAGACTTCGGTAGGACCTGCACTGGGCTGGGCCATCTAAACGGCCCCTGGTGACCGTCAACCGGATGGTGGGCGAAGTCACAGGGGGAGAGCTTCGGCGACTGCAACGAAGTCATGTCTAACTGGAGATCATGGACCAAACGTGGATGGACACCCCGGGTGTGGCGCGCGTAGGCTTGGGGCGGGCCCGAATCAGGGTCCAGATTGATCTTAGAGGCGGCCCAGCCGGCTTCTCCCATACGTACCTCGCGGGATGTGGCGGATGTTCGTACCGAGGGCCATCGGAGGTTCCCGCTTAGATTAAACGGCGCAAAGCGGCCAGTAATTCCGAGGTCAAGTTGAGGCCAGGAATATTCCACGGGTTGTGGTTCATGGTGAATCGTACGGGCCACGCGGAGGGCAACGGAAAGTGTGTCCAACGAGCTCGCTGAACCGCGCTTCAACCGTTCCGTGGGGCGAATCGCAGCGGTATCGTCCAAGGGTTGTGGCCCTGCAGACCAGATATGCATCCGCTGCAACCATCCCCAGGTGGACTGCGCCGGCGATAATGCATGCGGGTGAAACTGGCGGAAAGGGGATACCTGGATCGGAACCACACTCATTGCTCGGGCTGGGGCACTGACGCTGTCAAGCGGAGAAACCTTAACCACGAACTCACATAACCCCCCGTACAATCCATCGTTAGCAACAACCACCGTTACCGCGCCAACGACAGGGGTCGACGCATATGCCTGAAAGGAGCCTGCGAGATCGCGGAGTTGGAGAGGTTTTCCGCTGTTAACTTGCGGGATGTAACTCAGCAAGGAGGTGCTGCCTTCTAGCAAGGCTTCCGTCGGCGCGATGCGCGTTCGCGGATCCTGGAGTGCTCTCGGAGCCACGGCGCCCAAAGGACGAGTTTTAGGAATTGGGTTAGGCGCCCGCATCGTGCGGAACTCTGGTTTGGCTGCCGCAGGGAGTGATCCATGGGCTGCATGAAGATGGGACGAGCGGCACGGAACCGGCAAGGCAATCGCTAAGGACGACTCGGCGGTCGTTGGAGTAGCTCCGAAAGGTAGCCATCCAACTGCGTCTTTTGGAAGACCGGAAATCTTTGCAGGGAAAATTGGCTCTGGCTGGCAAAGAGTGGTGTCGGTCAGCCGCGAAGGCTGCGTCGGGGAAGGCTCGGGGGCAAAAGATAGACACGCAGGCTGGCGAAGCTTCGAAGGGATGGTGGCTAAACTTGTTTTGTAGATATCCGGAAGCCTGTTAACCTCCCGAGGTGCAAGGCTTGAAAAAGGGCTGACCATTAGTCCGCGCCGTGGTGGCACGGTTAAGTACCAGGTGCCAGGAAGGCCCGCTGCATAACGCGAGCGCAAGAGGACCGAGAGCCTTTCTCCCGCGACCGCTCGCGCAGACGGCCGGAATGGAGCAAGCACATACCTCAAGGACTGCTGGCGACGCTGCTCGCGATAGTATTGCAGACGGTGCTCTCTGCAAAGCCTCGGCGATTGAGGATCACGGGATGTGCCGATTTCTTGGCCGCACTTGATGCAACGCATATTGGTGGACGATTCGACTGGAGAATCAGCGCGTAGGCAACAACGCACCCGTCACGTCGGACGACTGCCGAAGCCACGCGGCAAACTCTGTCACTCCGCTGTGAAAGGACGTGCTGGGGGAGTATCCCAATACTCGGGCCGCTTTCGAGATATCGGCCCAGGTTTGTGGAACATCCCCGGACTGGGGCGGCTGAAAGTCCCGGATCGCCTTCTTGCCCAACACGTCTTCCAGCGTTGTAACCATCTCGGTCAACGTAATGACGCGGTTGTTGCCCAAATTGAAGACCGAGTAGGGTAGAGCCCGGTAATCCAGTGCGGCGCAAATCCCCCCCACGATGTCTCCAACGAACGTATAATCACGCCCCGAGGAACCGTCGCCAAAGAAAGGGATGGGCTGCCCGGCGACGATCAAACGTGCGAACTTGTGGATTGCCAGATCGGGTCGCTGACGCGGTCCATACACCGTAAAAAAACGCAACGCGCAGAACCGTATGCCAAACAAATGGCTATAGACATGTCCCAGAAGTTCACCGCTGATTTTGGTGCTTGCATAGGGGCTGATGGGCAGCAGTACCGCGTCCTCTTCGCTCCACGGGACACGGGGATTGACGCCGTAAACGCTGCTGGAAGAACCGAAGACGAAGTGCGGGATCTCCCACTTTCGGGCCAATTCCAGGAGATTCTGAGTGCCCCGAACATTGACTTCCTGGTAGGCGATCGGGTCCATGATCGACGGCCTTACGCCGGCTTTTGCGGCCAAATGAACCACCGCATCGTATTTCTCGGGCGCTAAAGATTCAAGAGAATCGCTATCGCGAATGTCTGCTTCGATAAAACGATAGCCTCGCGTATTCCGGTGGCCGACGATATTGTTCTCCTTCGCGGCACGGCTATAGAAGGGATCAAAATTGTCCAGACCAGTGACTGTCCAGCCGTCGCGTAGGAGGCGGTCGACCAAATGGGATCCGATGAACCCGGCAGCTCCCGTAACCAAGGCATGCTTTGTGCGTTCTTGTTGCATTGTCGGGAAGTGACGGCTCGAATCCGTCGGCATTCATATCGTAGCGTACTCGCCTACCGGATCAGACGACAGTGGGGCGCCAGCCTCTGCGCAGAATTCGATCAGAAGATGAAAAAGGGGGGGCTCTGGCGAAAGTGAACCGAGCCGGCACAGGCTGCCGCCGCAAGAAGCGGACCGGCACCTTCTAAGTTTACGATAGAAAGCTTTGACAATCAACAAACTAAGGCCCTTTTAGGCGGCCCCGACGCAGACCCGCAGCTTGGTCCTGGTACTCGCCTTCGGCCGAAGCGGAGGGACTGGTATTCTTCTGCCCGCTGATTCGGAGTAACATGCTAGGGACGGCACTGTATGCCGACCGTTGAATCGAGCGAACTGTGCCTCTAATCCAAAAGCAAGTCGAATCGCCGCCACCGAACCAGCCCGGCACTATCCCGCCCATTCTCCAGTGGGCGAATCGAGTTTGCGAACCGCTCGGTGCGAGCGTAGCACGGCGACCGACGTGGTTTCTCGCCATTCTCACAGTGCTTTATCTCTTGGGCACTTCGGCGCTGGCATGGTCGAAGCTTTTTTGGTTTGACGAGATTCTGACCTACCATATCGTCCGCGCTCCTTCTATCGGAGCGATGTGGAAAATTTTGCAGACCGGCCTCGACCTCAATCCGCCCCTATTTTTTGTCGTAACTCATTTCATTCGTTCGCTGTTGGGCGAAGGTGAGTTGGCGATGCGCCTCCCCGCGTTAGTTGGGTTCTGGGTGATGTGCCTGTGTCTCTATCGCTTTGTCTCGCGGGGATGTGGCCCGCTGTATGGCCTGTCGGCACTGCTCCTGCCAATCGCGACCAACGCCTACGAGTATGCATTCGAAGCACGGCCCTACGCCATGGTTCTGGGATTGTGCGCTGGGGCTTTAGTCTGCTGGCAGTCCTACGCCCGCGACGGCTCCCGGATCGCTCCAGCCATCCTGTGGGTGTGCATGACGGCGGCAGTATCCTGTCACTATTATGCGCTGATGGCCTTGATTCCCTTGGGGGGGGGCGAGCTTGTCCGGCTGATGACGATAAGAAAATGGGATTTCAAGGTGCTGCTAGCGCTTGCTTTCTCCGCGACTCCGGTCCTGTTCTTCCTGCCGCAATTGAGCATGGCAAGGACGTTTGCGGCCAACTTCTGGGCAAAGCCAAGCCTCAACTCTATACTAACTTACTACGAGTTCTTGATCGGGCCAGGACAATTCTTTCTCGTGATTGCCCTGGTGTTGGTCGCGCTTGTTAGCTTTGCCGAGCCGCGGGGGCCGACGATCGCATCGCCTCGTTTGAGACCGACGTTGGCAGAAAGCATGGTAGCTATCGGATTCGTCGTGTTGCCTTACATCGACATAAGCTTTGCAATGACGGCAGGAAGTGGCTTCACTCCGCGATACGCTCTGCCCTCCATAATCGGCGTGGCTGCTCTAATCCCGATGGCCGCGTACGCGTCGTCTCGCAGCCGAATAATGACAGGATCCGCTCTCGTCGCCGTCTTCTTTATGGCATTCAGTCTGCGGGAGCTCTCGGCTAGCCGTCGGTTTCTTCACGGCCAAGAGGAGTTGAAAACGTACAAGCTTTCTTCTAGCGTGCCTCCTGGATTGCCACTTCTCGTGACCGATTCGTTGGAGTTTATGAAGTTAGCGCACTACGGTTCTACCGAAGTCAAGGAACGATCTGTATATCTGGTGAATCTGCCGGGCTCGGCGGGTAATGGTGAACCCGATACGGTCGAACGCCTCTTAATATTGCTTCGCCGAATAACACCCATGAGTGTATTCGACTACTCAGATTTCATTCGCATGCATCCAAGATTTCTAGTCTTGGGCTATAACTGGGAAGTCCAATATTTCGTGGAACATAACGCTCACATTCAGGTTGTCGGGGCGTCCGGCCAGGATCCTGTAATCGAAGTCGCACCGAAGTAGAAACGGCACCTAAAGCCGTTCATTTGGTAGCGGCTTAGCGCGATAATCGCCACGGCTGAAATACTTCTCCAACCAGCAATAGAGGGCGATAAACAGGTAGCGGCTGCCCATTTCTTTGATTTTGAGTTTCGATTCGCCCGCGCGGCGGTTACGCCAGGTGATGGGAATCACCGTCCAGGAATATCCGCGCACGACCGTTTTCAGTGGCAATTCCACGGTCAAATTGAAGTGTGGCGAGAGGAACGGACGACAGCCTTCCATTACAGTTCGCCGGTAGGCCTTGAAGGCATTCGTAAAATCGTTCAGTTGCACGCGGAACAGCAGGCGCAGGAATAGGTTCGCCAGACGGTTGAGCAGGAGTTTATGGCGAGGATAGTCGATCACGCCTCCTCCTTGCACAAATCGCGAGCCGAAAACGGCATCCCAGCCCTGGTTCAGAATCTCCCAATAACGGACTACATCGCGGCAGTCGTCAGACTCATCCGCCATCATCACAACCACGGCGTCGCCGGTGACCTGGTTGAATCCGTAGGTAATCGCGCGCCCGAAGCCGTGCTCGCCGAGATTCTGGAACGGCCTGCATTCCGGTATGCGCGTGTGAATCTCCTGGAGCAGCGTCCAGGTGGCGTCCGAGCTGCCATCGTCTACGACCACGATTTCGTGGGGGATGTGATGCAGGCGCAGTTCGAGATGCAGGTGTTCAACGGTAGCGGCGATGCAACCTTCTTCGTTCCGCGCCGGAATCACGACGGAAAGCGAACGGAGCGGCTCGCGTTGAACGGGCAACGGCGATTTCATGCGTGGCTCACTTGTAACCAATCCGGATGCTGACTGGCGTGTTCCGCGAGGCCTTCGAGAATGCTTGGGAGTGGCATCTCGATCTGCCAGCCAAAATCCCTGGCTGCCTCGGTGTTGTCCATAGCCATCCATGGGATATCGAACTTGCGAGGTTCCGGATCCACAGCGGGGGCGTGGGCTCCGAAACGCTCATCGCACCAGGCGGTCAGTTGAGCCAGCGACATCGTGTTGGCAGGACCGCCCCCAACGGTATAGACACGCTGACCGCCGGACCGGGTGGTACGCATTTGAGATACCATCAGGGCCGCGAGATCGCGGGGATGAAATGCGTCCCGAGCCTGGTGCCCGGAACCGTTGAAACCGATGTAACGAAGGGGCCGGCGCCGCAGGTGCGCATTTACCCAAAAGGCAAAAATGCCCTGCGCGGGTGTGCCGAACTGCCCTGCCCCGGCTAGCACCCCGCAACGTGTGATCCACACGGGGAAATCGAACGCCGCGCCGTATTCGAGGGCCATTATTTCCGACGCTAGCTTAGTCGCTCCGTACAGAGAAATTGGCGCGGTGGTGGAAAAGTCAACTCCGATCCCGCTCACTGCGAGGCCCCGTGGGAAGGGCCCGGCGGGGTCCACGGCAAAGGCTCGGTCTTCGACGCGCAGGGGAATGTCTACGAGCGCAGGAATCGAATAAACGCGGCTGCTGCTGAGCAGTATCAGTCCGGCCTTAAACTGCTTGCAGTATTCCAGCACATTGCCGAATCCAGCCAAGTTATGCTCGAAGAGCTGGCGGCTGCTGGCCGCTCCGGAAACGCCTGCCAGCACGCTTGGATTAGCAGCTGCGTCGATCACCCAGTCGCAGGGGGGCAGCTCCGCGATATCGCTCGCGGATCGCAGATCCCCGTGAATGAATTCGACGCCAATCTCCTCAATCCGCCTCCGGTTCGTTTCCGCGCCCGGACGGATAAGATTGTCCATGCCGGCGACGCGGACGCCTTCCACCCGTTCCAGCAAGCATTCAGCGAGCGCGCTCCCCACAAAGCCGCACACGCCGGTAATGAAAATCCTCATACAGCACCGGAGGTCAGACGCAGCTGCCAGCTGGCTGCGATCTCCTCAAAGATCATCGGGAGTGTCTTGACCATTTTCCACTCGGGGTAGTGTTCTTTCATCTTGCGCAGGTCGCTGTAGTAACAGACGTGATCGCCAATTCGGTTTTCATCGACATAGCGCCAGTTCATCTTCTTGCCGGTCACCTCTTCTGCCATACGGAAGGCTTCGACAATGGAGCAGGAGTTGGATTTCCCTCCGCCAAGATTGTAGACTTCCGCAATACGAGGAGACTTCCAGAACTCATACATGAAGCTCGCCACATCCTCGGAATGGATATTGTCCCGAACCTGCTTGCCTTTGTAGCCAAAGACCTTGTACTCGCGGCCTTCGACGCTGCACTTAACCAGGTAGCTGAGGAATCCGTGCAACTCCACGCCAGCATGATTCGGACCGGTCAGGCATCCCCCGCGCAGGCAGCAGGTGGGCATCCCGAAATACCGCCCATACTCTTGCACCATGATGTCGCCCGCGACTTTGGATGCTCCGAAGACGGAGTGCTTACTTTGGTCGATTGAAAAGTCCTCTGCGATGCCATTCTCAAAAGCGGAATCCGCGTATTCCCAGCGTGTCTCGAGTTCGGTTAGCGCCAGTGTGTTGGGACGGTCGCCGTATACCTTATTCGTCGACATGTGAATAAAGGGCGATTCCGGACAATGCCGGCGCGCGGCTTCCAGCAAGTGAAGCGTCCCCAAAGCATTCACTTCAAAATCGAGAAACGGGATCGCCGCGGCGCGATCGTGCGATGGCTGAGCTGCCGTGTGAATGATCAGGTCAGGCTTCAGCCCATCGATGAGACTTAGGACGGCTTCGCGATCACGGATATCGATCGCGGCGTGGCGGTAGCTGGGAATCTCCGTTTGCAATTGCCCAAGTACCCAGCTCGTGTCGCCCTCGGCCCCGAAGAAGATAGCTCGGTGGTTGCTGTCAATCCCAGTGATTCTGAATCCCAGCCGGGCGAACCAGCGTGTCACTTCCGAGCCGATCAGACCACAAGATCCAGTCACAAGAACGGTTGGTGCGTTTTTCATCGAGTCATTTCTTTCTGAATTTGGCGTTGTACTACGTAAAATGAAGTGCCCCCATCCTGCGAGAGCAGTCGGAGGTCATATCGATTCTCGACTAGATACTTGGTGAACCAATCGAAACTGCCTCCCGAGCGCACTAGGAACCTCTGGTGGGCTGCTTGAAACTCGGCAAGGTTTACGATGTTTAGGGGGATAAACCGTGCCAACAGGCGATTTGTCTTCTCAGTGGTATCCGACCCGGACAGTCGCGCAGCATTATCCCCATCAGCCACTTCAATCAGCTGGTCACGCAGTTCCGGAGGTGAATACTCATTCGCTTCCAGGTAATCGGTCGGACTGCCGATCACAACCGGGAGACCTGGCTCGTGGCGGCTAAATTCCGCCAGACTTGTCCAACGCCCATCCACTGCGCTTGAACCCGCCTTGAAGAGCTTCGTGATACTATTTCCGCTTTGATACACGAACCCGATCATTAAGGCCACTAGCAGGAAGGCTCCTTGTGACTGAAGCCAAATGTTCCGAACCAAAAACACCGAGCCCAAGGCCAAGCCGAGGATAGCTGGCCATCCGTATCGGTTCGTATAGCCGGAGTGGAGGAGCTTTGTCAGCACCACGAGGAAAGCAGGAAAGTACAGAAATCCGGCGACAAGAACGGTTTCGGACAGGCTAAAATCAAACTCTTCGATTGATCCTTGGCGGGTGGGCCGGCTTGCCCGTAGAAGGGCGTCGGCGACCACGATTCCGAAGAAAGCGATCAAGACAAGCGCCAGTATGGAGCCAATCCCAAGATAGGATCCGTAGGTAGAAACGGCCATTCCCAAACTAGATGGCGACCAAAAAGTCTTGCCGAAATTGTCCCGGTAATCCAGCAGAATTGGCAGACTGACGAAAAACGGAACCGTCGCCACTAAACACGCACACCAGACTCCCCATCGGATTCGACGCGCCAGTAGCGTGCCAACCAACTCAGCAACCGCAAATGCGGAAAGTGCTACAACGGCAAGATGGTGAGAGGAAACGGCCAACGTCAGGAACAAGGCAAACGACGGTGTCATGAAACGCTTCTCGCCGATCCGCTGCCACAGAACTGCGGAGATCGCGAGGAAACCTACCAGCAACGAATACGATCGCGCCTCCAGCGCATAATCGCGGAACGGTGACAGCGTGATCAAAAAGACACCCGCCAGACCGGCCAACGCTGGCAGCCTCTTCCCCGCAAACCAATAGACGCCGAGTAACGTCATCAGATATCCAAGTATGGAAGGCAGCCGGAGCGTCACGGCGAGATCTCCCGGCAGCATCCTCGCGGCTCGAACGATCAAGTAGTAGCCGATTGGCATCCCGTCCACCCCCGCCTTGATTGCGCTCCAAAAGCGGGAGAACGGCTGAAAACTCGAAACATGAGATGTCAATAGCTCGTCATACCAAAAAGACCTTCTGCTCGCTCCGAGAAATAGCACGCTGAACTCAAAAATAAGGACCAGCATGAGTACAGAGTGAGCAAATAGAGGAGAGGCCACTACTCTTACGAGCGCATACGTCGCACGGGCCTCCAGTGCTGGCACCGTCCACCTGGGTCTTAGGTCTTCCATTTTGCTCACAAGAGTTCAGACCCAATCGAGACTGGGGCGTCCTTACACAATAAGGTAGGTCGTCCCGTAAGTCCCTTCCCCTTCAGTTACACGACCAGTAATAAAAGTACTAGCTGGGCACTGGGACGAGTTACCTATGCGCGTAGCGCCGCAACCCCGGCTCGATGCGATCTAACGGAGATCGCGTCCTCAGAAAAAATCATTGAAACGTGAATTGAATCATCAGTTCACTGGCGACCGCCGTCCCGTTCAAGGTGGCGGGGCGAAACTTCCAGGACTTCAAAGCGGATATCACGGGCGCCGTCAAGGGGAATGCCTGGACATTCCCCGGGGTGATGGTCCCGATCGTGGCGTTAGACAGCTTGCCCGCTGCGTCCAGTTGGACATGCACGCTAACGTGAATGGCGCCGTTCGCGGTGATCTGCTTTCTTAGATCGCGCGAGATCTCTGGACTCACGCGCGTCAGGATAACCGGAGCGACCATCTGGGAGCGAACCGGAGAGGGGGCTACAGTGCCCCCCGCAGTTGGTGGAGTTGACGGCGGTCGCTCAGGAAGAGTGGTTGGCGGGACGGCTGGCCGCCCTTCGGCGGGCGTGATCGCTCCGGTGGATGAGGTTACCGGCGAACTGGTATCCCGGTTACTTGCTGGAACCTGCGGGTTTGGAGATGGTGGGGGAGCTGCCGGTTCGGCACGCGGGCGTGGGGTTGCTGGCACGATGGCGGCTTCCGGAGCTGGCTGCTGACGGGCTTGAGTTGGAGGAATAACAGTCGCGGCTCCTGCGGCAAGCGGCTCCGGCACCAACCTGAGTCCGGACTCGTTGTCTTTCACCATTAAGGGAGCTAACGCTTCGGGAGCGGGCGTCTGAGGCGGGGCAGCCGCTACGGCGGTTGTTTGCGCGGGTGCGGGGCCCCGAGGCGTAGTTGGCCGCGGCTGCGGTTGCGCCTGCAATGGGGGGACCACGGCGACCCCCACAGCGGGCACCGGATTGGCACGTATGCCCGGAACTGGTGGATTTGACGGCGGCGCTCCCTGGGGCGGCTCGGCGGCTTGTTTACCCGACCATGCTAAGACCTTCACCATCTCCGCTTCCGTCGTCCGTTCTTCAGTGGCTACTTCCAGCCGGAAAGTCACCTCATCGAACAGAGGCGTGTACAGGATCTTGCCTTCCTGAAGTTGCTTCGGGGTAAGAGGCACGGAACGCGTCAGAGCTCCATCCGCAATCGTCAACGTCGCCTGCGCCGCCCTCATGATTGGCTTTGCAAAACGATCCCACGATAACTCAAAATCGCTGCCGCTCCGGCTCGCTTTCAATTGCATCACCTGCGAAGAAAAAGAGGCGGTCTTTTCCTGTCCAGCCCCCGGTGCGAACCACTTATATCCGGCCCAGCTTGCAATGACAACCCCGAACAACACTGCCGCCATCCACTGTCCCCGAAACGGTCCGGGGAACCGGCGGACCTTCATTGCCGGGGGAGGCGCGGGCAAAGGTACCAATTCGGCCAGATACCCCTTCCTGAGAAGGTATTCGTCAAAGGGAAACCCGCCCTCGAAAGTATCCGGCTCCGGTTTACCTTGACCGTTCAGGCGCAGAAGTGTAGCGGACCACGGGCGATGTGGAGCCGCCAGAATCAGCAAGAAGAAGGCTCCAGCTGCTCGGAAGTAGCGCCTAACAATCGCGGAATCAGTTTCAGTGAGGTCCGGCCAACCCGACCCCTGGGTGCGAAATAATCCGATCAGCTCCGGCGAACCTCGTAATGGGTTCTTAGAACGAGCCTTTAGAAACTCGTGGACGGCCCCTTGCAGGAGCACCGGGTCGGACTCGACCTCCGCAGAGAAAGAAAGCAGTTCGCAATGCTGGACATAGAGTCCATCCGGACGAAACGAACCCAGAAGGAGGCCTACCCCATCCCCGCCGGTGCGCAGGTCTTCGTGCAAGTTCTCGATTGCCGCATATTCAAAACGTACCCGCTGGTTCGGGTATTCAATCTGGAAATAGGTTGGAACTGGAACTTCCAGCTCGCCGGGATACTCGCTAAGTTGTGACTTCTTGTCGTGGCTTTTGGCCATCAGTGTTCCTGCCCTACAATGGTAGTCCTCATTCTGGCTATTTAAAAGTGCCAGTAGTACTGTGAGCCCTAGCCGAGTCGGCTAACTTCCTCGCTACTTAAGATTTAGAGGGCCGTACGCCATGTTCGAACCGATGGGCAGGACGGTCCAGCCACTTCCATTTTCGGAGTAAACAGCTGAGGCCGTGCCCCCAAGGGTCGTAACGGCTGCGAAGTCATACCATCGATCCCCACCGTTAAACTCTTGGCTCACAAGGTAGTAACTCGCGCCCGCCGCAAGCGAAATCGAATTAGGCAAGCTACTGTAGAGAAATTGTCCGGCAACGCATCCGGATAAGCTTAGCGACGCGGCACCACCGGCCAGGTCCTCTCCAGTCGTGGCGTTCACCAGCTTGACAATATGCAATCCGGTACTGCCAGCCGCGCAATATCGGCCGAGCGAAGATACCGTTTTGGCGGCAGTTCCTATGGTCAACTTCATCCCGACCCACCCATTCGAGTTGTTGCGCAAAACGGTACCGCTGGATCCCGTTAGGAGTGCGCCTGTAACATTCGGCCCTCCGATATAGGTGAAGTTCACCGGAACATAAGTATCAGGGCTAGGCAGTACCACCCAACTGGTTCCGTTGGAAGAATACGACGCGTTGACCGAGGCGACCAGAGTCTTGATGGGTACCTGGTGCTCATACCAACGGTCGCTGCCCTGAACTTCAAGGCTTGCCAAATAGTAACTGTTGCCGGAGCCCAAGGCTATCGGACTAGCTAGAGTTCTGTAAACGAATTGACCCACGACGCAGCCCGCCATGTTTACCGCGATGGGCGTCCCGGGCACGTCGGCTCCCGTGGCGGCGTTTACGAACTTGACCTGGTGGGTGCCGGAATTGCCGGGAGCGCACATGCGGCCCACTGAGCCAACGGCCAAGGGGTCCGGACCAATCGTCAATTTCATGCCAACCCAGCCGCTGAAGTCATTACGGAGAGCGTTGCCGTTGAGACCTGTTATAAAGGGCGTACCCGTGGCAGAGGGTGTGGCACCTAATTCACTGGAATTGGATCCTTCCCCCAAGCTGTTCAGGCTGGATACCACGTAGAAGTAAGCTGTGCCGTTCGTCAAGGTATCATTCACAAATGTCGGCGTCGCGACGTTCGCTATCGTAGTGAACGGGCCACCAGTGGTGGTGCTGCGCTTGACGTTATAGCTGACGGCATTCGCCACAGCTGTCCAGGAAAGGGAGATTTGGCCGTTGCCAAGCGTCGCGGTCAGACCGGTGGGCGCGAGGGGCGGAGCTACCGGGCTGGCGCTGACTTGCGCGGAATTTGCTCCCTCCCCGATCGCGTTTATTCCTGAAACCACATAGAAGTACGTCGTGCCGTTGGTCAGTCCGGTATTCACGAATGTAGTTCCGGAAGGCGTTGCGATGACAGTATAGGGGCCTCCACTTAGGGTGGCACGCTTTACGTTATAGCTTGTTGCGCCGCCGACAGCGGCCCAACTCAACGAGACTTGTCCGTTCCCCGGCACGGCCGTGAGCCCGGTCGGAGCGGCGGGCGCTGCGATGGGTAGTCCGCTGACTTGTCCAGAGTCCGCTCCTTCGCCGCTTGTGTTGACCGCCGACACGACGTAGAAATAGGTGATGGAATTGGTCAGTCCGCTGTTCACGAAAGTGGATCCGGCAGGAGTCGCGATGACGGTATAAGGGCCGCCGCTTACCGTAGCTCGCTTCACATTGTAGTTCGTTGCGCCGCCGACAGCGGCCCAACTCAACGAGACTTGTCCGTTTCCAGGCGTGGCCGTAAGCCCGGCCGGAGCCGCTGGCGGTGCCACCGGTTGCCCACTCACTTCGGTCGAGTTCGCTCCCTCGCCGCCCGCGTTTATTCCTGAGACTACATAGAAGTACGTCGTGCCGTTGGTCAGTCCGGTATTCACGAATGTAGTTCCGGAAGGCGTTGCGATGACAGTATAGG
>JBDTSJ010000028.1:0-314032 GCA_039931205.1 Acidobacteriota bacterium | reverse complement strand
GCAGCTTGGAGCCAAGATCGTAGTTGGCTAGTTGTGCTTTTTCCAGTTTGACTGACCCAACCGTGTTGAGCCGGACAAAGGAACCTTTCGAAGTCACGTCCAGGCTGGCGGTGCCGCTGCTGATGGTTGCTCCGGCAGGCAGCACGATATCGAACATCGGCAGGAATGCGGCTAATTCGGTGAGCGGCATGTTGGGGCCGCTGAGTTTCGCGTCAATGCTCGGCGGGTCGGCGGCCAGGTTGTAGGAACCGGTAAGCGTGGCCGAGGCGGATCCCAGCTTAACAATGGATCGGGCGACTTCACCACGGCGTTTGTTGAGGTCGTGAACCAGCGCGATGTTCAAGGCTACAGGGCGAGGGGCGGGCTTTCCGGTTTTCGAAAGTCGAAGATCGTCCAGGATGAGTGCCCCTTTGATAGCCGCCGTGGCTCCGTTGGAATTCGCGGACCCTTTGAAGGTCAACAGCCCGGCCAGTCCGGATGCGGGGCTCGTGAAACCGGACTTAGCCAGGTCCAGCTTGCTGATGTCGATCTGCGCGTCGAAGGGAGTCTGTTCTGTTTTGGCGGAGGCCAAAGGCCCGGCGTTCCCGGTGAGCTTCAACGTGCCGCCGCCGGTGGAAGCGGCTTGCAGTGAAAACGGCATGGCGGTGGAGGTTGAGAAGTTGCGGAGCTCAAAGTTAACGTCCTTGAATCCGCGCGCCTCCGTGCTGCCGTCGGTGGCGGAGAGCGTGATGCGCGCGTCTTGGATGCGGACCAGTCCCACTGTGAGACTCAGAGGCGCTTCCGGGGAAACCGGCGGCGGCACTGGAGCGGCAGCGGCGGTGGACTTGGTCGCGCCGAGGCTGGAGAAATTCCAAGCGCCTTCTGGATTCTGTTGCAGAGCCACGTCGGCTCCGTTCACCGTCACGTCCTGCACCTTCAGTTGGCGAGAGAAAATGAGGGCGCGGAGATCCACGCCGATCTTTACGGATTTCGCGCTGAGGAAGGGGCGGGAGCCGAACGCCGGATCTTCGGCAATGCTGAGATCGCTGGCGGCAACTCCGCCGGAGAGCACGGCCAGGCTGAGGTCGCCGATAGTAACTTTGCGGCCCAGGGATTGGCTCAACTGTTGTTCCAAAAGCGGCCGGAACCGGTTGGCGTCGATCAGGAACGGCAGCGCGGCAAGCGCAACCAGCAGCAAGGCCACCACCGCAGCCGACCATTTAAGAAGCCGTTTCATCACCCGTTCTGAGCCGAGTGTAGCAAACAACAGGGTCTTTCCGGCCTACTGCATTTAGGGGGGGAGAGGCTACGCGGTGCGCCGAATGCCTTCGGTGGGCGAGACCGCGCCGAAGCGGCGGTCGCGGCGGCGGAACTCATCCACACAGGACGCTAAATCTTCTTTAGAGAACGCGGGCCACATACGCTGCGTGAACACCAGCTCGGCATAGGCGCATTCCCACAGCAGGAAGTCGCTCAGGCGCTGTTCCCCACTGGTGCGGATCAGCAGGTCAACGTCGGGACCGATAAGGTCCGAGAAGGCTTCTTCAGTAAGGTTGGCCGGGGCGTTGCGGGCGGCATTCAGGATGGCGGTGCGGGACGAGTAATCGATGGCGAGGCGTAAATGGAGGCGCGTGCCGTGGGCGGTTTTGCGCTCGGTTTCCTCCAGCAGAGCGACCAGCGGCGCGGAAAGGCGATCCCGGCGTCCGATGGCTTGCAGGCGCACGCCGTTCTGAATGCAGCGGCTGGTTTCCTGGACCAGGTAGTGGCCCAGCAGTTTCATCAGGGCGGAGACTTCGCGCGGCGGGCGGCTCCAATTGTCTTCGGAGAACGCGTAGAGCGTGAGGGTTCCGATACCCAGATCGGGTGCGGCTTCGATCACGCGGCGCACAGCGCTGGCGCCTTCGCGATGGCCGGCGATGCGGGGAAGTCCGCGTTGCCGCGCCCATCGGCCGTTGCCGTCCATAATAATGCCTGCATGGATCGAACTCATGCGTGACGTTCCTTGTTATGCGGGCGCATGGCGTGGATCAGAGCTTCCATATGGTTCAAATATTTCTCGAGTGCTTTGCGCCCCGGGGCTGTCAGCGAATATTCGGTCTTAGGCATGCGTCCTTCGAACGACTTGGCGCAGGCGATGTAACCGGCGTCCTCGAGTTTGCGCGCATGCACGCTCAGATTTCCATCGGTGGTTGCCAGCAGCCGCTTTAGGTCATTAAAGGTGAGGGAGGCGTTGGCCGCCAGCGCGCTGATGATGCCCAGCCGCAAGCGTTCATGGATCAGGCGGTCCAGTTCCGGCAGCGCTTGCGGAGCCTTTTTGGGGCGCGGAGCGGAATCGGGTAGGTGGGAAAGTGCTTTGGCCATATTGTCCCTTTAACCTCCGTACCGTCTGGCTACAATCGCTCCGAACAGGATGTGCAGGCCCCCGAAACCGGCGCCCAGCCATACGTCTGCCGATATGAATCCGGCAGTGGATCCCACGGCCGGCAGCACCAAGGAAGCCAGGGCGCCTTCCGCGAGAAAGCATACGCCCATCACCGGGATCGCCGGGACCGAAAATGTTCCACCCGTGATCACGCCTGCTCCGTAGAGCATGAGCCACGTGCCCGGAATGGCCGCGATGGCTCCTGCGCGCCACAGAGCCAAGGTCAGCACCGCTCCCGCGAAGAGCGGCGGAAGGAAACTAAACAGAAATTTTCGCGCCGGGGCGGACCAAAAGGGCATTCTTGCCGCGTCGGCCTTGTGCCACATTGCCAGGATTCCAACTCCGATCGCCAGAGCCCCTTCGGCCATCCAGATCGCCAACCATTTTTCTGGAGAGGTTGTAGCCGAGGCGAAGGCCGCCGCCACTAGCGCTGTTACTCCCATCAGTACGCCGCCCCAGCCGGGCACCGCGGTGAACGAACCCGCCCGCTCCATGGTTTCGCGGATGTAGCGCAGATTGTCGATGGCATGCGCGTGCATCGGAAGCGGTTCCGAGGGCGGTTTGCGAAGTGGATGAAGCGGAGCCATATCAGCATGGTACTCGCACTTGGGTGCGATTGTCAAGTACTTTGTATTGCAAAGAGGCCGCTTCGCGGGCGGCTTCGGCGGCACTTCGCTACCATGGACCTTTGCCATGTCGGCACATTCCATAAGAGCGCTGCTGGACACGCTGGCTCCCCACCATGACGATTTGAAATTGGCGCGCGCCATCGATGCGGCGCGCATTCCGCGCCATATCGCGATCATCATGGACGGTAACGGCCGCTGGGCGGGAGCGCGAAGTTTGCCCCGGGTCGCCGGACATAAGGCGGGGATTCCGGCCGTGCGGGCGGCGGTGGAAACATGCGCGCGTTTAGGTGTGGAAGTTCTCACACTCTATGCTTTCTCCCTGGAGAACTGGAAACGTCCGCGCGCGGAAGTGGAAACGCTGTGGCAGTTGTTGCGTGTATACCTGCGCTTGGAAGTGGCTGAGTTGATGCGCAACAACGTTCGCTTCGGGGCCATCGGGAGGCTGACCGCGTTGCCCGCCGTGGTGCAACGGGAACTGGCGTCGGTGACCGAACGAACCGCGGACAACACGGGCTTGCAACTGAATCTGGCAATCAACTACGGCGGCCGCGCGGAGATTGTGGATGCCGTTGGCGCGCTGCTGCGAGACGGCGCGGAGATTACCGAAGAGGCTCTGACGGAGCGGCTCTACACCGCGGGTCAACCCGACCCGGATCTGTTGATCCGCACCTCTGGTGAAATGCGCGTCAGCAACTTCCTGTTGTGGCAGATCGCGTACGCCGAGTTGTACGTGACCGAAACCCTATGGCCGGATTTCGGCCGTGCGGATCTGCTGCGGGCAGTGCTGGAATACCAGCAGCGCGATCGCCGGTTCGGAGGCTTGGGCGAAGCGGAGCGCGAACCCGTGGCGGGCGCGAAATCATGACTCGCATCCTCACAGCCTTGGTGCTGACGCCCACGGTGGTATGGGCGGTGTTGTGGGCTCCCGCCTGGGTGCTGGTCGCGGTGACGGCGCTGGTTGGTTTGGGCGCGTATTACGAGTTCGATAATATTGCCGCGGCGCAGGGGATTGCAAAAACAGGTTGGCCTGGCATGGTGGCTGGACTGGCCGTATTGCTGATTCCAGAGCCAGCGTTGCCGATCGCCGTCATAGCCGCGCTAGTGCTGATGGCTCTGAATCTGGGAGCGGTGGAGTTGTCCGAAGTGTTGCCCTCGGTGGCGACGGGGATGCTCGGGGTTCTGTATATCTTCGGTGCGTGGCGCTGCGCGATCATGCTGCGGGACGCGAATCCGCACTGGCTCATGATTGCGCTGCTGGTGAGCTGGGCGGGAGACACGGCCGCGATGTACGTAGGCAAAGCGTGGGGACGGCGGAAACTAGCTCCGCGCATCAGTCCGGGGAAGACGGTCGAAGGCAGTATCGGCTCGGTAGCCGGCGGCACGTTCGTGGCGCTGGTGTACGCGTACTTCTTCATCCCCGATGCTTCGCTGGGCTTGGTGATGGCGGTGGCGATGGCGGCGAACATTGCGGGGCAGATCGGCGACCTGTGCGAATCGGCCTTCAAACGCGGCGCCGGGGTGAAAGATAGCGGCACGATGTTGCCGGGGCACGGAGGCTGGCTGGATCGCGTGGATTCCAGCCTGTTCAGCATTCCGGTGGTCTACGCGGTGCTGCGTGTGATTACGGCCAGCAGGTTCTAGCGCGTTCGGCGCGCTAGCTGGGTGCGGGCGGAGACGTGGATGCCTGCGCCCAGAGCCGCCATTTGAGGGATGGCGACGGGGGTTTTGCCGGTGATTTCGATTTCGCCAAAGAAAGCTTTGACTGCGGCCACTTCAGCAGGTGGGGCGGAACTGAAGGGGGTCAGGTAGGCGGCGGCTTTGGGAAAGCGGCCTCCCATGTAGGGGTCATTGAAGCTGGCCAGGACAACGGGCACGGGGCCTTCGGTGAGCTTCTCGATGAACTTGTTCATGTCCACCATGTTTGAGGCGATGCCGGCGAAGTTGGCTGCCACGACGGCGGAACAATTCTGACCTTCCATAACAGCTTCGAGGGCGCTGAAGGGCATTGTCGTATCGACAGTGAAGACCTGCCCGCGGGAAGCCTTACGGCGGAAGTCGCGGACCACGCGTTGGCCTTGCTGGGAAATGCGCAGGCTATTGATCAGCACCAGGCAGGGTTGGCTGGTGGGCGACAGAGGCAGCAGATCCTGTTCATTGCGCAACAGAGTGACGGCGCGGTCGGCGATTTCCTGGGCGCGTGCGGCGGCTTCGGGGGACGCGATGATGTCGGTGATGGCATCGATGTCGACTAGCTTCCGTTGCATCAGGCCGAGACTCACTTTCGCCATGAGGATGCGCAGGGCGCTTTCGTCGATGTGTTTGCGCGAGATGCGGCCTTGTTCGACAGCGGCGACGACGGCGCGGATGGATTGGTCGGGGTCGGGCGGCATCAGAAGGACGTCCGCGCCGGCGACCACGGCGCGCACGGAGGCGTCGGCGTTGCTGAACATTTCGGTGAGTCCCTTCATGTCCATCGCGTCCGTCACGATGAGGTTGCGGAACTGGAGTTCCTCGCGCAAGATCCCGGTGACGACCGTCGAAGATACCGTCGCGGGGACACCGGAGGGATCGAGCTCAGGCACACTCATGTGCGCGGTCATGATGGAATCGACTCCGCTGATGATGGCGGCGCGGAAGGGTAGCAATTCCATCGCGTCCATACGAGCGCGAGAGACGGTCAGGCGCGGCAGGCCGTAGTGGCTATCGACACTGACGTCGCCGTGGCCGGGGAAATGTTTCGCGGTCACTAAGACGCGCGATTTGGGATCGGAGTGCGCGCCCTGGATGTAGGCGGCCACATGCTGCGACACCTGAGCGGGATCTTCGCCGTAGGAGCGGAGATTGATGACCGGGTTGGCGGGGTTATTGTTGACGTCGGCGACGGGGGCGAACACCCAGTGGACGCCGAGCGCGCGGGCTTCGCGGGCGGTGATCATGCCTTCGTAGCGTGAGGCGCTGATGTCTCCGCCTGCGCCGAAGGCCATGCTGTGCGGGAACTGGGTGCCTCCGGTAACGCGCATGGAGGCTCCCTGTTCGAAATCCGAGCCGATGATCAGGGGCACGCGCGAGAGGCGCTGCATCTGGTTGAGGAACACCGCCATGCCGTATGGATTGGCGTTACGGGCTGAGCCGAATTCGACGGTGTTGTTGACCATAATGCCGCCGATGTGGAGGTCGGTGACCCAGTGATGGTATTTCTTGTAGTCCTCGGACTCCGTGCTGAAGACTTCTCCGTTGGTGACGCCGATGACCATTTGCGCCACGCGGTCCCGCAGGGTCATGGCGCCGAGGATCGCGCGGGCGGTGGATTCTTCGGTGGAGCGTACCGGGGCGGCGGCTTTCGAGGCGGATTTTGCTTTCGCGCGAGGCGCGGCCGGCGCGGTGGCACGAGGCTGTTGTGCAACGAGGGCGATAGACAGGGCAAGCCCGAAGGCGGCGCGCTGGAGCAGCATGCTTACAGCATAACGCCTTCTTTCCCGAAGGCCTCCACGCAAATGATGGGTGGGCCGAGCGGGGGATGGTGAATTTCGCGAGTTATTGTTTTCAACGAGTTGTTGGGCGATAATTAACTTGACTCATCAGGCTTTCTCCTGTAGAGTACTTATATGAGCAAAGCACTTGAGCCCACCACTCTTCAGAACGCGATTATCTACTTCGCGGATGCGGACAACTGCATCAACTACCTCGTGGCTCGGCGCTGGCCGAACGGCGTTGTGTGCCCCACTTGCGGATCGGAGAAGGTCTCGTTTGTGCCGTCTCGCCGTCTCTGGCAGTGCAAGACTCGGCACCCCAAATCCCAGTTCTCTATCAAAGTCGGCAGCATCTTTGAAGATTCCGCGATCAGTCTCGATAAGTGGCTGCTTGCCATGTGGATGCTGGCCAACTGCAAGAACGGCGTTAGCAGTTACGAGATCAGCCGCGCTACCGGCATCTCTCAGAAGTCCTGCTGGTTTATGCTTCAGCGCATCCGATTGGCGCTGCAAGATCCCAGCACTGGCGGCAAGATGTCTGGCGAAGTAGAAGTTGATGAAACTTTCATTGGTGGCAAATCGCGCAACATGCATCAGGGCACCAAGAAGCGCCGTATCCAAGGCGCTGGCGGACAAGTCGGCAAGGCTCCCGTCTTCGGGTTGCTGGAACGCGAGACTGGCAAGGTGGTAACCAAGGTTATTCCGAACGTCAAGAAGCGCCACGTACAAGGCGAGATCAACAAGCATGTGGAAGTCGGCAGTTCGATCTACAGCGATGCGCTGTTGTCCTACTGGGGACTGAACGAAAACTACGTCCACGGAATCATCGACCACGCCACTTCCTACGTCAACGGCAACGTCCACACTAACGGGCTGGAGAACTACTGGAGCCTGCTCAAGCGTTCGTTGAAGGGCACCTACATCAGCGTGGAGCCCTTCCACCTGTTTCGGTACTTGGACGAACAGGCTTTCCGTTTTAACAATCGCAAGGGGTTGAATGACAGTGACCGATTTGACTTGGCTGTTCGTCAGATCGTCGGCAAGCGTCTCACTTGGGCTGAAGTCACCGGCAAGGTGGGAGAAACGGCAGTCTCCTAATTTGCCGAAACTTGCGGGTCTTTTGCCGCGCGGCCCGAAGAAGCGGAAGGGTTGACCTTCCGTTTCGGCTTTGGCCCTGGACGATTCGGATTCAATGCGGCTTGTTTGCGGTGCTCTTCCACGCGCCGCTTGATGACGCTGTGGGGGACAGCTAGAACGCGGTCCACTAACGTCGTGAATGCATCGAATTCTTGTGAGTGCTTCACGGTTAGAGTTTACCATTCCCATCGTTTTCCCCCGTTAGGATTTTCCGGTACTGCTCCATAGTGGATTTATCCGCTTTGGGGGAAAACACAAACGTGCTGCGTACAAGTCTTCTCGTCATCTCTGTAGTTACCTCATAGTCTATGTGTGGATTGATCGATACTCCGTCCGGCGAAAACCTCTGCTCAAAGAGCTTCTTGAGTGGTGCAAACTCTCCGTAAAGGCCATCTCCTGATAATCTTCTTCGCGAACTCCATGCAACGATATCAGCGGCCTGTAGCGCATAATTTCTTGCATCATCTGCAAACGTCAGCGACCCTGTAAATGGAAGTCTGTGGTACTTCTCTATGCCGGTTATGATCGAGTGTCCAAGTTGCAATTCGCTTGCTTGCGAGTTCCCCTGATCTATGAGGTACGACATATGAGAAGGCCAGTCGTTGTCACGGGCCAATCGAGTATTTCTAATCGCCACGCCAATGAAGGCTATTGAATAGGGACTAAGCGGCGGGGCGACACCAAACTCACGCGAACAAACCTCTCGAAATTCTCTATTTTTTAGGCTCGCACAAATGCTGTATGTTTTTTGCCTATTGATGATCTTAACGACCTCGGAGAACAGGGCCATCTTCATCTCGGGGAACATGGAGCAGTGCTTGCCATGCGGGCGAACGAAGTCCGTCATGTGGAGAGATTCGATACGAAACCTGTGTAACAGCGCGGCCCATTTGTCAGACAGCTTGAGGAACGCGTCTTTGCCTAAAACGCATCCAGCTAACACGGTTACCTGCGCCGCATCCTCAATCCCACTGTCGTCGAGGTAGCAACTCGCCACCATTGCTTTTAGGTTAGGATCTTCAGATTGATGCATAAGGAACCATAGTTCGGCTGCGGAATCCCTATGTTCGCACGCTACCCTTGATGAGTCAACGTAATTATCGCCAGTTGTTGGGTTCGTTCCGTAAAAAACGATGTTTTCGGGAGTGCGCCGCCGCTGTCTTTGCCTGTGTTGCCGCTATCAAAGACTCGTGCTTGGGTTCGTTTCGTCATTTTGGCTATCGTTTTTCTTGCTCCGCGCTTGCTGCTTGCGCGGAGTTTCAGTCCCAGGGTAGGGAGATCCGGTCCAAGCAGCAGTTGGACGGATTCGGCAAGTGGTTGAGGCGTGGGGAGAATTAGTGGGGGGATGTTGGTGATTGACGATCGACGGCCGAGACTACTTCATGTGTTTGAGGGACTGCTCATTTTCCAGACAGACTTCGTCGATCAATTCGGCGTCGGCGATGAAGCGTTCCTTGATCAGGACGGTCCACGGCTTGGTGTAAGCTCTGGGATCGTCGACGGTCACCTGGATCTCGAGGTGTCCGAAGTCGGGGCGGCGGATCTGCTCGCGCACTTTGGCCGCTTCGGTCAGCTCACTTCCATTCCAATCGATCCAAGTGCCGTCGCGCACTCCGATGGTGTCGATCACCAGGGTGTCGCCGGACCATTTGGCGGACGAATAGCCTTGCCACGCGGGGGTGGGATCTTCGGGCAAGGGGCGTGTATCGGTGAACACCTGGCGGTAGCCTGCGTTCCACTCATTGAGCGTTAAGAAAAGATCAGGCGTGTGGACGAACTTCAGCAAATGCGGCATTCCGTAGGCGCGCAGGAAGTTATCCGGCATGCATTTAATGTGGGGGTCGTCGATAGCCCGGTTGGCCGTGCGCTGCTTCACAAGGGGCGCAAGCCAGGGCTGATACGGCAGGCCTCCGGGAAGCTCCACACCGAGGTTCACCATGCGGCGCGAAGTAGTGGCGTCACGAAGATTCGCCTGGACTCCGGGCCGCCGCGGATCGACTTCGTCACTGGTCCAGACTCCGGAGAAGTCGGGCTTGCCATCCGCCAGCAGAGGCGTGGGCGCTGCCATATTCACGCTGCCGTCAGCCTTGCGGGGCGCACCCGTGGTGGGATACAGCACCCACTGCGCGTCCAAATGGGTGGATGCGAAGGGCATGCCGAGAATGACCAGCGCGGCGGTGGCCAGCACCGAACGTCGACGTGATGCAAGATGCAAGATTGAGCGTCGAGAAAGAACGAGAGACGGCATTGGGCTAAGAATACAACAATGCGTGGCGGTTGTAACAGAAGTGGTGCGCTAAATCCGTGTGGCTGGTGGTACGGGGCTATGTCGTACGTTTTATCAGCGCCGCGTATGCTTATAGGCGTCGCCACGCGGAAGAATCGTATCCACGAGTATTTGACGGCCATCTATTCGGAACAGAATTCGCAGTCCTCCGACGCGAAGCTTTCGCTCCCCTCCTCTGTTCACTAAACGGTCCGAGGCTTCGATCGGATTTGCCAGGGCATCGCGTAATGCTTCGTCGATGCGGATCTTGGTATCGCGGTCAAGCCGCCTTAGGTAGCTTGCGGCTTGCTGACTGAGTTTGAAGGTGAGAATCGCTGACGGTGTTTCCAGATGTGGATTTGGATCACTCAGAAGAGCCTTTCGGTGAGCTCGAACTCGCCACGCTCAATCTGAGCGCGGCCTTCGCTTATGGCTTTGAGGACCTCCGGATCAATCGACATCTCCAGGGCTTCAAGATAGTCCGCGATATACTCACCCCGCGAACTAATCAAACCAAGGGGGGCACTCGTGAGCGAACGATTCATCAGGCCCTTGTGTCTAGCAACGTCGATCAATTCTTCGATGGATTTCAGAAGCTTTCGGACTTGGAGAAGATGTGAATGAATGAACTCATCCGTAAGCATTCCATCTGGTAGTTCAGAGACTGCCTTAAGGCTCGCGTTAAGCGCTTTGAGATCACGACTGGATCTCCAGAGGCCATTCAAAGTTCCCCACAGTCCGAACTGATGTTTCACGGCTTCCTGAGCGCGAAGCAGTGCCGCCATGGTCTCGTGAAACGAGATTTGCCACTGGTCGAGCGTCAAGACTGCGGTTAATGTACTCATATGGACGGATACCGTGCCTACATACCAGTGTATCTATCGGCAGGGTATCAATTGGGCATGGGGCCAAGTAGCAGATTCTATGGCGTAAACTTGTATGTTTCAAAACGTGACTGGGGTAACTTTGTTTCGACTACCCTTCCAGCAGTTCGCGCGCGCCACACGTGATCCGCGATCCCGGCAGCCATAGCGGGAGTGGCACGCAGCGACTTGTGAGTTATGCCAGCAGTAGAAGAAGCGCAGCCGCTGCCGAGTTATTTTCCTCCCCCTTACTTCCTGTTCGGGGTTCTTCGTCATGGGTCTTTTCACCTGCTATGGAACCATTACAGATGGACCTATATTTAAGTGTTTCCATGAGCACTCAAAGACTTGGTCCGGTAGTCGGCACCGCGGCGACGACTACAGCAAAAAAGGAAGCAACCCTTAAAACGCTAAGATGAGAAGTTTCTTTGAAAACCAGGGGTGAGGGCTTGTCACAGAGAACAGAAGCGTTTATCGCCACCGTAACCCAGCACTTCGCAGATATCGACGAACTTGCACAAGTAGTCATCAAAGGGCACCTCCTGATCGAGGAGCAGTTCAACACGATACTGCAGCACAGCGTCCTCCATGCCGATCAGGTCACGGAGGCGAACCTCCGGTTCTATCAGAAACTCCAACTCGTTAAGGCATTCTGCGTCTCTCCATACGGGGACGGTATGTTCGACCTGATGGCGCTGATGAACGCGCTTCGTAACGGTATCGCGCACTCCCTGGACCAGAACAAGCGCGCCGAACAATTCAAAAGAATGAAGATTGCGTACCTGCGGGAACTCGAAAAGGAAGGGCTTGCCAAAGAGGACGAGGTGCTGCTCGATCACCTGTTGTTCATGATGGCCGTAGGACTTTGCACGGGATTTCTCGGTCGCATGGAAGACGAGGCGCGAGCAACCAACAATGTCAACCAGCGACTGCTCGCGGCACGACGAAAAGAACTCACCCGCGAGTAAACAACCAGAAGTCTCCTACTTATCGGGAACGCCCCCTATCGTTCTGACCTTGCCTTCGCCGGGT
The DNA here is from genome assembly GCA_039931205.1 of Acidobacteriota bacterium. GTDB lineage: Bacteria > Acidobacteriota > Terriglobia > Bryobacterales > Bryobacteraceae > Palsa-187. The sequence goes on along the minus strand of JBDTSJ010000028.1, from coordinate 302,234 downwards.
ATTTGTACGACCCACATCTCGCCATTCAAGAGTTGCGTGCGGTGCCACGTCAAGAGCGTTTGCAGCCGTACGACCCACTCTTGAACGGCGTACTTGATATTGATCGTTGGATCGCCCTCACGATAAGGATTCCGCGTATGCAGGATCTCGGAGGAAGCTTGATAGAGAACTGCAAAATCCTCACGAGTGAACGCCCCGTCAACGGCACCCTCGCTGAAGTAACAGTGACCCGGCGACGTCTCAATGGGAGCGGCAAGTGGCACAGGAAAGAAGCCGGGATTTAGCGTGTCCATCACGGCAAGCATTTCTTTTGCTCGCCAATGCTTTGCGAAATTCGCGTGCACCTCAGAATACTTCTCCCTGTTCGCTGAGAGCGAAGCGAAGGCAATGCCCTCCAGGACCTTCCGGAACTGCACGAAAATCAACTCCGCAGTCTGATCCTGTAAATGCGGCTTCCCAGGCAAACCAATATGAATGCCACTCGCCATGATCGTCTGCACCACGTTAATACGATCCCGAATCTCCGCCATAGCATTGCAGTAAAGCTGGATATCACTCAACATGCACACAATTGTGCCACCCACCAGATCACTTAGGCGCCGACCCGTTCCGCAAGCACCCCAATCTGAAACAGCGCCACCGCTTCAGAAGAGTGGTGGTCTGCTTTCAGCATTTTGTTGGCAGAGTATTATGGATGGCATCGTGATTGATGTGCTGCTGATCTTAAATTATGAAAGAGGACCTGCGCTGTCCTGTGCTGTTGAGTGGCCGGCCGCGCCGCGCATCGGCGATCACGTGAAGCTTCCCACGCACGCTGAGAACACGTTCTCCCCCAACGTTTTGGACCCGGCAACCCTTGAAAGCACTGGTCAACCGCCGTGAAGCGGCGATTCTGAACCCCTCGATTATCGAAGTGCAATGCTCACCGGGTCGGGGAGCATGACTGGGACTACCTTGGCCGATTGCATTTCGGCTAGGCTGTAGCGCTTCTCTCCGTCCGTGCAGCGTGGTACTGATCGCACACCTCTAGGGCGCGAAGCCGTCCGTCGCGATCTGGAAGGTCTGGTGCGCCGTGGCATGCGCACTACCCACAGACCAGTGGTGCGCTAAGTGGGTGGCAAGGTGGCTGCTGTGATTTGGGCGATGTCCAGTAGCTTGGGTGGGGCGGGGGAGATGGCGGTCAGGGCGTCGCTGAGCATAGTGTTGCAGAAGGGGCAGGCGGCGGCTACGGTGGTTGCGCCGGTGGCGGTGAGTTCGCGGGCGCGATTGTGGCTGACGCGGTCGCCGGATTCTTCGCCCAGGAAGGCGAGTCCTCCGCCGGCTCCGCAGCAGAAGCCGCGTTCGCGGGCGCGGGGCGGGTCGATCACTGGACCGGAGAGTGCGAGGACTTCGCGGGGTTGGTCGTAGACATTGCGGTAGCGGCCCAGATAGCAGGGGTCGTGATAGACGATGGACTCGCCCTGCTGCTTCGGAAGTTTGTGCTGGAAGCGCGCCATGAACTCGCTGTGATGTTCGATGGTCGGGACACTTTGGTGCGCGGGGACGTGTTCCCGCCAGTCGGTGGAGATGGTGCGGACGCAATGCGGACAGATGGAGACTATCTTTTTTACTTTATTTTCGGAGAGCGTGGCTAGGTTGGCTTCGGCCAGTTGTTGGAACAGGAGATCGTTGCCCAAGCGGCGGGCGGGGTCGCCGGTGCATTTTTCCTTTTGCAGAACGCCGTAAGTTGCGCCGAGGTATTGCATGACGCGGGCGAAGGCGGAGATGATGTCGCGGCCTTTGGGGTCGTAGGCTCCCATGCAGCCCAGCCAGAGGCAGTATTCCTGGCTGCCATCGAAGATGGGAAACTGTTCGCGCGCGAGAAACTTGTCGCGCTCGGCGGTGGGGAAGCCCAGGGCATTGCCGTTGCGTTCCAGCGCCAGGAAAAGTTTGGTGCCTTTGGGATCTTCCCACTGACCGGTGTTGACGGCTCCACGGCGGAGGCCGACGATGATCGGCAGGTGTTCGATGCCGACGGGGCACTGGAATTCGCAAGCTCCGCAGGTGGTGCACTGGAAGGCCGCCTCTTGCGAAAGATGGATGCCGAGGAGCGGTTCCTCGGAGGCGGGGCCAAACTCGTTGAGGTAGCGGCGGACGCCTAGCGCGATTTCCTTGGGGTCCAGAATCTTGCCGGTGTTAGCGGCTGGACAATGTTCGGTACAGCGGCCACATTCGACGCAGGAATAGGTTTGCAGGGCGACGATCCGGGTGAGGTCTTTGCCGGTGATGAGTCCGAAGTCTTCGTCACCGTCCAGAGGGGGGATGTTGGCGAAGCTGCCTCGCGAAAGGAAGACCGAGAAGGGGCTGAGGATCAGGTGCAGGTGTTTGGTGTGCGGGATCAAGGGCAGGAAGATCAGGAGAGCCAGGGTGTGGGTCCACCAGAGAGCGCGCGAATCGCCCAGGGAGAAGGTGGCGAGGTAGGTCAGCATCAGGACGACTATAAGGAGGGCGATGACGCCACTTTCCTTGGATACGTGATCGCCGAGCCATTTTGGGCGCGCGATGAAGCGGCGGATGAACAAGCCGATGATGGACAGCGTGACGGCCACGGCGAAGACGGCGGCGGAATAGAAATAAAGTGCCGCAAAAGTTTGGTCGATAGACAAAAAGGGAACGCCGAAGCCGGCCGCCAAGTGGTTCGCGGTGACCAGGGCGAAGGCGCCGAAGCCCCAGAAAACGAACGCGTGGGCCAAGCCGGGGAGGGGTCTCTGGCGGATCACTTTGGCTTGCAGCAGCACTTCCCAGATGAACTCCCGAACGCGGGGAGTGATGGGATGAAGAGAAAAGGCCGCGTCGGATTTCGCAGCGAGAATGCGGCGGAGCACGGGTCCGAAGCGGCGCCAGAACGCGGCCAGCGAAGAGGCCAGCAGGACGGCGAGCAGCACAGATTCCGCGACAGTAGGTTGGAACATAGCCAACCCAAAATGTAGCATGCGGTCTTAGACGGTTAGAATTGGAATTGGAGGATTTGTTTTGCGACATCTTGTATCCGGGGCCGCGGGCTTTATCGGGTCCCATTTGTGCGACCGGTTATTGGCGGAGGGCGGCGAGGTGGTTGCGTTGGACAATCTCATCACCGGGTCGACGGACAATCTCGCACATTTAATGGGAAATCCGCGGTTTCGGTTCGCCGAATGCGACGTAGCCAAAGAAGACTTGACCAAGAAATCGGAAGCGGCGGGCAAGTTCGATCACGTTTGGCATTTGGCTTCGCTGGCGAGCCCGAAGTTTTATCTGATGTATCCGATTGAGACGCTGGAATCCGGTTCGACGGCGACGCGCAACATGTTGGAGATTACGCGAAGGGACTCGGCCAGGTTCCTGATCACCTCGACTTCAGAATGTTACGGCGATCCGCTGGAGCATCCGCAGAAGGAAAGCTACTGGGGCAACGTCAACTGCGTGGGCGAACGTTCCTGCTATGACGAAAGCAAACGCTATGCGGAAGCGATGACGATGGCGTTCCATCGCAAGTACGGGTCGCGTACGAATATCGCGCGCATTTTCAATACGTATGGTCCGCGCATGGCGCTGAACGATGGCCGCGTGGTGCCGGCGTTTATCGATCAAGGGCTGCGGGGCGAGGCGCTGACGATCTTCGGCGATGGCTCGCAGACGCGCAGTTTTTGTTACGTGTCGGATTTGGTGGACGGGCTGTTCCGGCTGGCGAATTCGGAAGAACGGTTTCCCGTGAATCTGGGAAATCCCGTGGAGATGAAGATTTCGGAGTTCGCGGAAGCCATTCAGCGATTTATGGGGACGGAGTGCGAGGTGGTTTATAAGGATCTGCCGTCCGACGATCCTAAGCAGAGGAAGCCGGATATTTCGAAGGCGGCGCGGGTGTTGGGATGGGCTCCCAAGGTGAATTTGGAAGATGGGATGCGGGAGACGGTGGAGTATTTCAAGGGGCGGCTGGCGGGGCGGACTTAGCGGCGGGGCGGCGGCACGCTAAGTTTTGTTGATGGAGCCCCAGGCTAGGAACATCCAGCCCAATATGAAGGCGGTGCCGCCTATGGGGGCTACTGCTCCCCACAGAGTGGTTCCGCTGATGGCGAGAGCGTAGAGGCTGCCGGAGAAGAAGAGGATTCCCAGGAAGAGGAAGCGGCTGGCCCAAGTCCCGGCGCTTTCGGTGACTAAGCCGGCGCGCGTCAACAAAGGGACCGCTAGCATTCCCAGGGCGTGTATGAAGTGGTAGAACACGCCTTTCTCATAGACGGTCATGGAATACGGATCGAGAATATCGCGCAGGCCGTGAGCGCCGAAGGCGCCGAATACTACGGCCAGGGCTAACAGCGCGGCGGCAATGGCGGTTTGAGTCATTTAATTTATGCGTGAGACCCAGACCTTGGCGGCTGCGGCGCGGCCGAGTTGGACGGGTTTCCTGTCGACTTTCAAGCTGACGGTGTCATCGTAATTGCGCGCGAGCATTTGCAGGCGCGAGCCGGGGCGTATGCCGAGGCCGTCGAGATACTCAAGCAACTGGCGGTCGCGTTCGAACACGCTGGTTACCTCAACCACACCGCTGGCTTCATCGAGCGGGATCCAGCCGCGGTCGCGGCGATCACTGGGGCGGTCCATGCCGACGCGGTTGCCGTGCGGGCAGGCAACTTCCGCGCCTAATTTTTCCTGTAGCCGTTTTTCGAAATCAGGGGAGACGGCGTGTTCCAACTGTTCGGCTTCGTCGTGAACCTTGTACCATTCCATGCCGAAGATTTCCGTCAGCATGCGCTCGATCAAGTGGTGGCGGTTCAGAATGCCGTCGGCGATGGCGCGGCCCTGGCGAGTGAGTCCGATCTCGCCTTTCAGGGCGACACGGATGAGGCCGTCGCGTTTCAGGCGGCGAATGGCCATGGTGACGGCGGGGGCGGAAACGCCCAGCCAGCGCACCAGCGTGGCGGCGATTACGGTCTCGCCTTCACTCTCCGCCTCGGCGACGGCTTTAAGGTAGTTTTCCTTGGAAATGGTGATGCGCACGGCTAATCCAAATTGTAATATGCTCACCAGTATGACTTACCGGATCTTGACCGCTACAGCTATTTTTTCACTTGCGGCCGCCGTCACGGCGCAGACTCCGGGACGTACTGAGCCGGTGGACCTTGCCGTCATCCACCGAATTCGCCAAGAAGCGATGCAGAACTCCAAGGTAATGGACCATGTTTTTCAGCTAACGGACGTGACGGGTCCGCGGCTAACAAACTCGCCGGGTTTTTTCGCGGCGGCGAATTGGGTGGAGAAGCAGCTCAAAGAGTGGGGCATTGAGGCGCACCAGGAAAAGTGGGGGCCTTATGGACGTGGGTGGAACTTCACGCACTTCTCCGCGCACATGGTGGAGCCGGCGTACGCCCCACTGATCGGGGTTCCGCTGGCGTACACGCCGGGGACGAAGGGCAAGGTGAGTGGCGAGGCGATGATCGCGACCATGGCGACCGATGCCGATCTGGAGCGGTATCGCGGCAAGCTGAAAGGCAAGATGCTGTTCATGGCGGTGGGCAGGGAACTGGCGCCGAATGTGACTCCCGCTTCCAGCAGGTACACGGATCAGCAATTGCAAGCACTGACCGCGCCGGCATCGGGCCGTGGGGGCGCGGCTCCGGGGGCAGCGGCGTTAACCGCGGGCCGGGGCCCAGCAGACGGCGGAGGCCGGGGAGGGCAGGGAGGCGGCAACGCCAACCAGGCATTCACCAACCGCTTGAATCAGTTTCTGGTGGAGCAAGGCGTGCTGGTAGTGGTTCGCATTGCTACCGGCAATAGCGAAACGGGTACCGTCTTCGGGCAAGCGGGCGGCTCGCGCGATCCTAAGGATCCGGTACCGCCTCCGATGGTGGCGCTTACGCCGGAACACTACAATCGCATCCTACGGCTGATGGACGCCAAGATTCCGGTCAAGCTGGAGTTCGAAATCGAAGCGCAGGTCATGGAAGAGCGCACGGATTCGGTGAACGTGATCGGCGAGATTCAGGGGACCAGTAAACGCGACGAGGTGGTGATGATCGGCGCGCATCTGGATAGCTGGCATGGCGGCACTGGAGCGACGGATAACGCCGCGGGCAGCGCGGTAATGATTGAGGTTCTGCGTATTCTCAAGCAGCTAAAACTACCCCTGCAGCGAACGGTGCGAATGGCGCTGTGGAGCGGCGAGGAGCAAGGGCTGCTGGGTTCGCGCGCCTACGTCACGGAACATTTTTCGGATCGCGACATGAAATTGAAGCCGGAGCATGCCAAGCTGTCCGGTTACTTCAATGTCGACAATGGCACGGGTAAGATTCGCGGCGTCTATTTGCAGGGCAATGACAGCATCCGGCCGGTTTTCGAGGCGTGGCTGAAGCCGTTTGCCGATTTGGGCGCGACCACTCTCAGCATTCGGGATACGGGTGGGACCGATCACACCAACTTCGATGCGGTGGGATTGCCGGGCTTCCAGTTCATACAGGATGCCATTGATTACAACACCCGGACGCACCATTCCAACATGGACGTGTATGACCGGGTGCAGCGCGAAGATCTACAACAGATCGCGGCGATTGTCGCATCGTTTGTGTATCACGCGGCGAACCGGGATGAGCTGTTGCCTCGTGAGCCATTGCCGCCGCCGGCACCCGCAGGGCGGGGAGGAGCAGGCAACGGAGGGGCTCCGGCGGTTCCTACTAACTAATCCGCAGTGACGGAGAAGGCGGCCTGCCCCAGGTTGAGGTAGAAGCCAGACTCCCTGACATCTTTGGGGCGCTCCACTGCCTGCACGCGAACGGTAACGGTGAGAGCGTGCGCTGTGCCGTCCCTTTGCAAGGAGTAGTTTCCTGAGAGGGCCTCTACGATCCGCTCAGGTGTGGCGGCAACGCCGTGCAGGGGCAGGTTAAAAACAACGGCGAAGATTTCATCGCTCCAGCGCCCCACCATGCCTTCCTTGCCAGCCAGAGATTGCAGGCGGCCAACCATGGACCGCAGTGCAGTAGGGATAAGTTCGGCATTCTGTGAGGCTAATGCGGACCAGTCCGCAATTCCAACCAGGAGCACGGTGAAGGGCTCATTCAAGAGAAAAAGATCCTTGATGCGAGCGTCTAACTTCAGGCGGTTCCAGGAGGTGGAGACGAGGTCGGTTTGGGCGGCGCGCCGTTCCTGATCCACTTCGCGGTGCAAGTGGCGAATTTCGTCCTGCAGTTGCGCCACGATCATTTGATTTCCACGGCGCAGCTCCTCGCAGCTCTCCAGGGCTTTGGCGGCGGTTACCTGTATGGCTGTCCGGATGGTGGCGAGGTCGCCGGCCTCCGCGGCTATTTCGAGATGGCGGAACTCGGTCCGGATGACTTTCTCGTGGTCGGAGCCCGTAGAGGTAACCTTCGTCATGAAGTCATGCACGGATTGCATGGCATTGGCGACTTCGGTGCGCAGGAGGTCGATGGCTTGCTGGGCTTGATCGCGGTAGTCGCGCAGTTCGCCGCGGAAACTGGAGTGGAAGTGTTCCAGGTCGAGTGGCTGAGCCAGGGTTTCGGTTTGCTCCGCTAAGCGCTCCATATGCTCGCGGAATACCAGGGACGCATCGGGGTGAAGTTCTACGGCGTATTGACCGGCCGACTGGACGCAACGGGCCAAGGTGCGGGCGAAATCCTGACGTTGGATTTCGAGAACTTCGAGTTCGGCTACGGTTTTCTTGAAAGAAAGCATTTCCATGATGGTGGAGGTCCCTTAAGTAGCCTCATCGGAGCGCTTTGGGGGAATGAGAGCGGTTTTACGCGGACGCGAAGGGCGCTAAGAGGTGCCCACACATCGTCAAATGGTCCGCTGCTAGCCCAAAATGGCTAGAAACTCCCTTAGGCCAGCCTTCGAGCGTGGAGTGGGCTAACGCAGTGGCGCGAGTCTGTCCGTTGAGGGGTAAAGAGGTAAATGGCGGTGGATGAATGGGTCGCCTATCATTAGGATCAAGGGAAGGGAAGCCGCTTGGTTTATGAGTGAGTGCAGGCATATGAAAGACACACTCAAGGCTAAAGGGAAACGGCAAACGGGACTACAGCGGGAGTATGCCTTCGACTATTCAAAGGCCAGGCCTAACCGTTTTGCGGGCAAGTCGCTGACGGAGACCGTGGTTGTGATGCTGGACCAGGATGTGTCGGCGGTGTTCAAGGATGTGGAATCTGTGAATGCGGTATTGCGGGGGTTAATTGGATCAATGCCCCCACTGCGAAAAACTGGCCGTTAGCCAAATCGAGGAACTCCGATCCTGCTGGAGGAGTCTTTGAGAAATGAACTCTTCGTGCAGTCTGGGGATCATCCTGCTTGTAGCGACGATTTGGTGCGGCGCTTGTCAGGTCAGAAGGCTTCCGCAGGGCGTGGACTATGCTCAAGCTTCGGGACGGTTCGAATGGTGGCAAGGATCGGTAAGGGTACCTGCCGGACTGCGTTATGCGCAATCTCCCTCGGACAGTTTTGAAGGCGTCTTTTATCTACAGCATCGTACGAAGACTTGGTTTCGGCACGACATAGGCTGGTATGCCGGCGCATACGCGCAAAGATCGGGCTCAGACGCATTCGAAGAATGGACTGTCGAAGGCGCTCGAGTGTGGCTGGCCCGCGAGCACTTTCGAAATGGAAGAGTACTGGGCGCTGTTACTTTCCCGGATAACGGATGCGCCAATTTCATCGCGGAGGATTCGGACGAACTAAAGGCGCTTCGCGACATCGCTAAGAGTTTTCGCCCAAAATATACGGAAAGAACCGGCCACTGCGAGCAGCGCGAACGTCCTCGTCCCCTACAATAAAACCTGTGCTTCGATTTGAGTTACAGGCTACTTGCGCGGAGACGGGGGCGCGGGCGGGGATTTTGCATACCGACCATGGGGATGTAGAGACGCCGGTGTTTATGCCGGTGGGGACACAGGCGACGGTTAAGGGGATTTTGCCTCGGGATTTGATCAATGATCTGGACGCCAAGATCATTTTGAGCAACACCTACCATCTGTTCCTGCGGCCGGGGGCGGAGACGGTGCGGAAGCTCGGGGGGCTGCACGGGTTTATGGCGTGGCCGCGGGCTATTTTGACGGACTCCGGGGGATTTCAGGTTTTCAGTCTGGACTCGTTACGCAAGGTCACCGAAGAAGGGGTGCTTTTCCACAGCCACTTGAACGGCGACGCGCATATGTTCACGCCGGAGTCGACGATTGACGTCCAGATGGCGCTGGGCAGCGACATCATGATGGTGCTGGACGAGTGCCTGGCGTATCCGGCCACGCACCAGGCGGCGAAGGCTTCGACAGAGCGGACCTTGCGGTGGGCTCGCTCGGCTTACGCGCATTATCGGCAGAGGTCGGAGGGGCGGCAGGCTTGTTTTCCGATCGTGCAGGGGTCGATGTTCGCGGACCTGAGGAAGCACTGTACGGAAGAATTGTTGCGGTTGGATGCGGATGGGTATGCCATTGGAGGGTTGTCGGTAGGCGAGCCGAGGGCGCTAAGCATGGAGATGACGGAGGTTACGGCTCCTTTGTTGCCGGTAGACCGTCCCAGGTATGCGATGGGCGTGGGGATGCCGGAAGAGCTGCCGGAGTATGTGGCCAGAGGCATCGACATGATGGACTGTGTCCTGCCGTCGCGGAACGCGCGTAATGGGTACCTATTTACCAGCACTGGGCGGGTTGTGATCAAGCAAGCCCAGTACAAAGACGATGCAGCGCCGGTGGATGAACATTGCGGGTGTTATACGTGCCGCAATTTCTCGCGGGCGTACCTTCGGCACCTGTATCTGGCCAACGAGATTACGTTTTCGACGCTGGCGACGCTGCACAATCTACGTCACTACCTTGACATCATGGGGGAGATCAGGCAGGCTATATTAGTTGGGAAATACCCCGTCTACTTGAAGAAAGCTCGCGACGCATTTGAAGATCGATCGCGAAGCGCTTAAAGAATGATGGGGATCCGGGGGAAACAGTCGAACCAGTTGTAACACAAGTCCCGCATGCATCACCTCAGTTTTCACTTCCAGGCATTTTGGCTTCAGACGGCAGCTCCGGCGGGTCCGCTAGGAGCGTTGGTGGGCTTTTTGCCGATGGTGCTGATTGTGGGCGTCTTCTACGTCCTAATCTTCATGCCCATGCAGAAGGAGAAGAAGCGGCAGGCTGCGATGCTTGCTTCGCTGGAAGCGGGTAAAGACGTGGTGACCAGCGGGGGCATCGTGGGCACCATCGTCAGTGTGAATCCGGACACCTTGATTTTGCGCGTCCGGCCAGATAATGTGAAGCTGCAAATCGCCCGTAGCGCCGTTTCGAGTGTAGTGAGCCCGGACGGAATGAAGGTAGACGACAAGAAGTGATCGAGAAGTAGAGTTCGCGCCAAATATTCCCCAACACAAGTTCCCATAAAGCAATGACACAAAATCTCAAATACAAAGTCCTGTCGATTGTGGCCGTCACGCTGGTGTGTCTGTACGGGATCGTCGGCCTGCCGACATCCGTGGATCAGCTCAAAGAGAATTTTTCGAAGCGGATTCATCTGGGCTTGGATTTAAAGGGCGGCAGTCAGCTGGTGATGGAAATCCAGGTACAGGACGCGTTCAAGGCGGAAGCCGATACGGTCATCCAGCGGCTCCGTTTAGACCTGGCGGCGAAGGCGATTCCATTTACCGACATCAACCGCAATGATCCGCAGACGATCAACGACGCGGGCACCATCGCGATTACGATCGTGGGAGTTCCGGGCACGAAGGCGGGCGACTTGCGGCAATTGGTCACGGAGAATTACGGCGGCGTGTGGAATATGGCGACGGTAGGGCAGGATTACCGCATGACCATGAAGACCACCGAGGCCCTGGCGCTGACGCGCGACACGCGCACGCAGACCATGAACACGATCGAGAAGAAGATCAACGGCTTGGGTTTGGCGGAATCCAGCGTACAGGCGCGTGGCGGGACCAACTCAGAGTCACAGATCCTGGTGCAGTTGCCGGGAGTGGAAGATCCCGCGCACATCAAGCAGGTGTTGAAGACGGCGGCCAAGCTGGAATTGTTCGAAGTGCAGGGCGGTCCGTTTGGGACTCGCGAAGACGCGCTGGCCAGCAAGCCGGGCGGCCTGGGACTGGGCGCACAGATCAAGAGTACCGGACGTACGGGCGGCGAATTTTATGTTCTCTCGCGGACTCCGGTGGTGACCGGGCGGGATCTACGCAACTCGCAGGCGCAGCAGAATTCCACGAACCGGACATGGGAGACGACGTTTGTGTTGACACAGGATTCGGCCAAGCGGTTCGAGGCGTTCACGGGTTCGCACATCGGCAAGCCGCTGGCGATCGTGCTGGATGACCTGGTGGTGATGGCTCCGACGATTGAGGCTAAGATTTCCGACAACGGCGTCATCAACAATATCGGCGACCAGCAGGCGGCGGCGGATTTAGCATTGAACTTGCGGGCGGGATCGTTGCCGGCGGGACTGGAATACCTGGAAGAGCGGAATGTGGGTCCGTCGCTGGGCGCGGATTCGATTCGCTCGGGGATGCTGGCGGGCGTGGTCGGATTGATCGCCGTGGTGGCGGTCATGCTGATTTATTACAAGGGCGCGGGCGTGAACGCCACGGTGGCGCTGATTTTGAACGCGGTGATCCTGATTGCGGTGCTGGCGTACTTCGGCGCGGTGCTGACGCTGCCGGGTATTGCGGGAATCATCTTGACCATCGGTATGGCGGTGGATTCGAACGTCCTGATCTTCGAGCGTATCCGCGAAGAAATGCGCGCCGGCAAGGCAGTGGTGGCGGCTGTGGATAACGGATTCAGCAAAGCGCTGTTGACGATCATCGATACGCATCTGACCACGATTGTTTCGTGCGCATTTCTCTTTTTGTTCGGTACTGGCGCGGTGAAGGGTTTCGCAGTGACGCTGGTGATCGGCCTGTTCGCGAATTTGTTTACCGCGATTTTTGTATCGCGGGTGATGTTCGATTGGAGCCTGAGCCGGCAGAAGCGGCCGCAGACCATCAGCATATAGGCAGCATTTATTTGGCGTTTGTGGGGGTTGGCGGGGAAAGTTTGAACCGCCGGGGTTTTTGTGGTAGCGTAGACCCTTTTGGAAGTGTGAACGGAATGGTTGTGAAGTTCGCCCAAGGTTCGCCCAGAAGCGGATTGAAGCCGAGGCGGACGGAACTTTAGGAATGGGACCGGTGTCAATACACCTAGCACCGGCCCGAAGCGCGAATGGAATTATTTAAAGATACAAAGTTTGATTTCCTGGGAATGAAGTGGCCGTTCATCGGGGCCTCGCTGTTGCTGACGTTAGCGGGCTTTGCGAGTTTGGCCATGAAGGGCGGCCCCGCGTACGGAATCGACTTCAAGGGCGGCGCGGAGATGCGTGTGCGTTTCCAGAACGATCCCCCGGTGGACAAGATTCGCCAGGAATTGGGATCCAAAATCAAAGGCGAAATTTCCGTACAGCCGGTGCTTGGGGCGGCCGGGCCGGAATTGCTGATTGGCACGGAAATCGCGGACGAAAAAGCTCTCAATGCCAATCGGGATGCGATTGAGCAGAGCCTGCGGGGAATGTTTGGAGGCGGCTCAGATAAGTTGGACTTGAATAATTCCGCATCCGCCGATGTGGCGAACCTGTTGCGCGGGAAGTCCGGTGTGCCTGGGGCCGAGGAAGATATTCAGAAGCTGGTCAACGGGATCAAGGATTATCGGGTCGCCAAAGGCGGCATTGTCAAGAGCGTGGATGAGTTGTCGGGGGTTCCCGGCGTGACTCCAGAGATTCTGACTGCTTTGAAAGAGAACACCAGTACGGGGCCCTTCGCGATTCTTTCGACCGACGTAGTGGGTCCGAAGATTGGCGCCGAACTGCAGCAAAAGGCCATTTTGGCGACTTTGTATGCGCTGGCCGGGATGCTGGTTTATATCGCCTTCCGCTTCGAATGGATTTACGGTGTAGCCGCGGTGATAGCGGTTTTTCACGATACGCTCATCACCATTGGTCTATTCTCTTTGACGAACAAGGAGATTTCGCTGACGGTGGTAGCGGCGCTGCTGACTCTGGTTGGGTATTCGATGAACGACACCATCGTCGTGTTTGACCGCATTCGCGAAAACCTGAAGATGGGGCGGCGGGATTCGATGACGAACATCGTGAATCTGAGCGTGAATCAAACGTTAAGCCGAACGATTCTGACTTCGGGTTTAACATTTTTGACGGCACTGGCCCTGTGGTTGTTTGGTGGCGCGGTGTTGGAAGGATTCTCCTTCGCATTGGTGGTTGGCATTATAGTGGGCACGTATTCGTCGATATTCGTGGCCAGTCCGATTCTGATATTCTGGCAGAACTTCATGGCGTCCAGAAAACCGGCTGGGGCCGGGATGGCGACGCCGGGCGGCGCGGTGATCGGTGGCAAGAAGGCCGGGCGGGGATAGCAAAAGTTTCTGGCGGGAGGGAAGTAAATGTTTGAACAGACATTCGTGGACGGGGTTGGTAAAACCAATAAACCTTGGACCTTGGTGGTTTCGGCTCTCATTCAGGCCGCCATTGTAGCGGTGTTGATCATTATCCCGTTGATCTTCACGGCCACGCTGGAACAGGCCACGCTGACGTCGATGTTGGTGGCTCCCGCGCCACCGCCGCCGCCACCGCCGCCGCCTCCTCCTCAGGTAGTGAAAGTGGTCAAGGTGGCGCCTCGCCAGTTTGACGCTGGTCAATTAAGGGCGCCGAAGACGATTCCGAAACAGGTTGCGATCATCGAAGAGGCTGAATTGCCGCCATCGATGAATGATGTGCAAGTTGTGGTGGGTGTTGTGGGTGGAGTAGGGCCGTCGAGCGGTGGCCCGGGCGTGCTGGGTGGTGTTCCGCCGCCTCCGCCGCCTCCGCCTCCGCCGCCGCCGCCGCCCCCGCCGAAGCAAGTGGGTCCGGCGCGTGTAAGTTCGGGTGTGATGAAGGGTGCGATTGTGAAACAGATCAAGCCCAGCTATCCCGCCATTGCCAAGCAGGCGCGCCAGCAGGGCGTGGTCTTGTTGCATGCGACGATCGGCAAGGACGGAAAGATTCAGAATCTCCAGGTAGTGAGCGGCCCGGCCATGTTGCGCCAAGCGGCACTGGATGCAGTCAGCCAGTGGGAATACCGGCCGTACGTTTTGAACAATGAACCGGTCGATGTGGAGACCGACATTGAAGTAAACTTTGCCTTACAGTAAAGCGCTCCCGTCAGCGCTTGCGGGCAGGCAATGCGGTAAGAGTTTGTTCGAGTTTTCCCGTTCGGATTTGGATAAGTTGGGGAGTTTTACAGGTAGGCGGCGGCCCTAATCGCCGCAGGATTCAATTTCAACTCGCAGGAGACTAAGAAATGTTGCTACAAGTTCAAGTTTGGGCACTGATGCTGCAAGATGCCGCTGCTGGCGGCACTCCCCAATTCGATTTAATGTCGATGTGGAATGCCATGGAGTGGCCAGCCCGCTCGGTGGTTATGACCATGTTCATCATGTCGATCTGGTCGTTTGGCGTGATGGTGGACCGGCTGATTGCGTTTAATGGCGCCCGCAAGCAGTCACGCGCACTGGTTCCGGCCGTGGCTGGCGCTTTGCGTGAAGGCAAGCTGGATGAAGCGGTAAAGATCGCAGACCGTTATCCGAAGAGCCATTTGGCGAAAGTCATGGTGGCTGGTTTGCAGGAATTCCAGGCGCATCAGAAGAGCTCGGAGATTTCGGGTGAAGAGATTGATGCTTCCAAGCGCGCTCTAGAGCGTGCCGAAGCGATCGTCCACGCGGAATTGAAGCGCGGTATTTCGACGCTGGCGACCATCGCTTCCTCATCCCCGTTCGTGGGACTGCTGGGAACGGTCGTCGGTATCATTCACGCGTTCCAAGGCATTTCGACTGAAAAGTCGACCGGCCTGGGCGCGGTGGCGGGCGGTATTTCGGAAGCCCTGGTCACCACGGCTATCGGTTTGCTTGTCGCGATCCCGGCCCTGTGGATGTACAACTACTTCAGCAACCGCGTGGAAGCGTTCGACGTAGAGATGGGTAACTCCAGCTCTGAGTTGATCGACTACTTCATCAAGCGGACGCAGAGCGTACGCAAGTAGTTTTCCAGCTGGAATCAGCAGTGAGTTGAAATTGCGCTGGCGCTCCGCGGCCCTCATGGATCGCGGGGCGGCTCGGCGGGTATTGGGCCGTCCCGTGTTACAGGGACTGGTTTTGAGTATGGTTCGCGCAGGTGAGTAAAGCCCTGGGTAAAGCGAGGATTTATGCAGAAACAGAAAGCTCCAGCAGTAATCGGCGACATCAACGTCACCCCCATGGTGGACGTGATGTTAGTGCTGCTGATCATCTTCATGGTGATCACGCCCTTGTTGACCAAAGGGCAGACGGTGGAACTGGTGAAGGCGAAGAATCCCATCGCGATGAAGGAAGCCGACGCGGAAGATGCGATTCTTATCGCGGTCACGCGCAACGGCGAAGTGTTCCTGAGTCCGGGCAACCATCGCGTGACGCCGGATGAATTGCCGGGTAAGGTGTCCGATCTGCTGACCAACCGCCTGGACAAGACGGTGTACATCAAGGCGGATCAACGTACGAAGTATCAGGCCGTGGAAGATGTGGTCGACTTCCTGCGCGCGGCAGGTGTGGACGAACTTGGATTACTGACTGAGCAGTTGACGAGCCAAGCCCAACCCGGCCAGTAGCCGGTATTTTGCGGTGTTTTGAGGGTGCAGTAGGGAAGTCTAGAGGGAGATTCCGTTATGGCAATGAATGTAGGTGGCGGGCCGCAGGCGAACATAAACGTCACGCCTCTGATTGACGTGCTGCTGGTACTGTTGATCATCTTCATGGTGATCACACCGTTGACGCCCTATGGCCTGGAAGCCCTGGCTCCGCAGCCTCCCAAGAAGAATCAGCCGCCTCCGCCGGAGAACGACGATCGTACGGTGGTTATTGTGATCGACAAGCAGGGGAACATCCAGTTAAACCAGGAACCCGTGCAGAAGGAATTTCTAGGCCCGCGGTTGGAGCAGATTTTCCGCACTCGCGCCGAACGCGTAGTGTTTGTGAAGGGCGATCCGGACCTGGATTTTCAGGTGGTAGCGCAAGCCATTGACGTGGCCCGGGGCGCGGGCATCGACAAGATTGGTTTGATGACGCCCAAGATTGAAGCCGGCGAGTAAGCGGAAACAAACCTATGATGAAGGACTTCAACATGCGCAGACTACCAACGCTGACCGCGGCCGTGCTGGCCGTCACGATGGCACTTCTGGGAACCGGTTGCGATTACCTGAAAGCCCGCGACCACCTGAATAAGGGCGTGGCATCCATGAAGAGCGCCAAGTTCGGGGACGCGGCCGAGCACTTCAAGCAGGCCATGGCTCTAGATCCAACCTGGGACGTACCGCGGCTGTATCTGGCCACGGCGTACATGCAGCAATGGATTCCGGGCGCCGACTCTCCTGAAAATCAGCAATTCGCGGTGCGTGCCAAAGAGGGCTTTGTGAAAGTGCTGGAGACGTCTCCGCAGGATAGGACGGCTCTAGCCTCGTTGGCCTCCATGGCATTCAGTGAAGCCACGACGCAGGTGATGCCGACCGAGGACAAGATCAAGAAACTGGACGAAGCGGCGGAGTGGCATAAGAAGCGGAACGCTGTGGAGCCGACCGCCGAAGCCTATTACAGCCTGGGTGTGATCGCCTACACCAAGTGGGTGCAGCCGTGGCTAGCAGCGCGGGCCAGCTTAAAAATGCGCCAGGACGATCCGGGTCCATTGAAAGACAAGAAATTGAGAGAGCAGTTGCTGGCCCAGTATGGCCCCACCATTGACCAGGGACTCGCGGATCTGAACAAGTCGCTCGAGATCGATAAGGAGTATGAGAACTCCATGGCGTACATCAACTTGTTGGTTCGTACCAAGGCGGATCTGTTGGACGACAAGGCGGAATACGACAAGCGGGTCGCGGAAGCCGACAACTGGCTGCAGCAATATCTGGAGACGAAGAAGATCAAGGCGGCGCGCGCGGCTAAGAGCGCCAACACCGGGATCGTGCAGGACGCTCCAAAATAGAGCAGCCTACAACTGAAGTTAAGACGCCGTTGCTCTTCGGGGCAACGGCGTTTTTGATTTTAGCGAATGAGGGGTTTCGTCCGACTTTCGCTACACTGTAAGTCTCGGATGCCTCAATCCCCTGATCCCGTTGTTAGCGTGGCGCCACCGGCGGGTGTGCCTACTCCGCCTGACGATCCGGTTGAATCGCTGTATCAGCAACTGGCTAGCCGGGTGCATGAACTGCGGCCGAGCGAAGATCTGGAACCCCTGGAGCGCGCCTATCGCTTCGCGGCCAAGCAGCATTTGGGGCAGAAACGGGCGACCGGCGAACCGTACATGATTCATCCGCTGCTGGTGACGCGGCAATTGGTGGAGATGCATCTGGATATGACGTGCCTGGAAACAGGCATCCTCCACGACGTGGTGGAGGATACCTCCGTCACTCTGGACCAGGTTCGCAAGGCCTTCGGCGAGGATGTGGCCCGCTGCGTGGATGGCGTCACCAAGCTGACCAAACTGGACTTTGCCTCGCGGGAAGTGCGCCAAGCCGAGAGCGTCCGCAAGATGCTGCTGGCGATGGTCGACGATATCCGCGTGATCCTGGTGAAAATGGCGGACCGGCTGCACAACATGCGCACGCTGGGGTCGCTGACGCCTGAAAAACAGCAGAGGATCTCGCAGGAGACGGTGGATATTTATGCTCCCATCGCGCACCGCCTGGGCATGGGAAAGATCCGCGCGGAGCTGGAGGATCTGGCATTCCGTTATTTGGAGCCGGAGGCCGCCGAAGAACTCACGAAGGAGATGGAAGGCTCGCGCGCGGCCAACGAGACCTTCCTGAACGACGTGAAGCGGCTGATTGAAACCAAGCTGGCGCGCGAAGGGATTCCGGCGCATCTGGAAACGCGCATGAAGCGGCCGTATTCGGTTTTCCTGAAGCTACGCCGGCAGAAGATCATGCTGGACCAGGTGTATGATCTGCTGGCCGTTCGCATCGTGACGGACTCCGTGAAGAACTGTTATGCAGCGCTAGGAGTGATCCACAATGAGTGGCGGCCGATTCCTGGGCGTATCAAAGACTTCATTGCGATTCCACGGCCGAATTTATACCAGTCCTTGCACACCTCGGTGATGGGGCCGCAGGGCCGACATTTCGAGGTGCAGATTCGGACGGAAGAGATGCACCGGATCGCGGAAGAGGGCATTGCGGCGCACTGGAAATATAAGGAAGGCCGGAAGGGCGGGGCGGCCGACGATCAGCGGATTCTGTGGCTGCGGCAACTGGTGGAATGGCAGCGGGACTTGCGCGATTCGGGTGAGTTCATGTCCACGCTCAAAGTGGACTTGTATCCGGAAGAGGTCTATACGTTCACGCCGCAAGGCAAGGTGATCGTGCTGCCGCGCGGCGCTACGCCTATTGATTTTGCTTACGCGATCCATTCCCAGGTGGGCAACACTTGCACGGGAGCGAAGATAAGCGGCCGGATCGTACCGCTAAAGTACTCGCTGCGCAATGGCGATGTGGTGGAGATCCTGACGCAGGCGGGGCATCTGCCCAGCAAGGATTGGCTGTCGATCGTCAAGACGCCGCGCGCGCGCAACAAGATCAAGCACGTCATCAACACGACCGAACGGGCCAAAGCGATCGAAATTGGCGAAAAGCATCTGGAGCGGGAAGCGCGGCGGTTGGGCGTATCTTTGAGCAAGGTAAACGCCAAGCAGTGGGATGCGGTGTCGGCGGATTACGGATGCTCCAAGATGGAGGATCTGTATGCGGCGCTGGGCTACGGAAAGTATTCTCCGCGACAGGTGTTGCAGAAGGTAGCTCCGGAGATTGTACCGGATGAAGCACCGGCGGAGCCGGATCCCGACGAGACCCCGCGGGCCGCTATCACCGGTGACGCGGCAAAGGATCTGGTCATCAAGGTCAAGGGGATGGACGACCTGCTGACCTATCGCGCGAAGTGCTGCAATCCAATTCGCGGAGAGCCAATTGTGGGCTACGTGACGCGGGGCAAGGGGATCGCGGTGCATGCCGTGCATTGCACCAATGTGCAAAACCTGATGTACGAGGTGGAACGCAAGATTGAAGTGGAATGGGCCCGCGCGGCGCAGGAGACGTTCCAGGTGAAGCTCATCGTCAGCACCGAGGACCGGCCTGGGATGCTAAGTCAGATTACGACAGCGCTTTTCAACGAGCAAACAAATATTCATAGCTTGGAGACGCGGCCCGGCGATAACACGTCGTACGAAGGCGCGACCGTAAGCATGACGCTGGAAGTGAAAGACAAGCGCCAACTGGAGAGAGTGATTTCCGCGATCCGGCGGGTGTCGGGGATTCGCGATATCGAGAGGGTAAACGAGAATTGAGCACGACTGGGGCCTTATTTACGATGCATGCCGAGCCGGAGCATATTGCGATTTCGAAGTCCAAGGGGATCAAGATCGATTGGCAGGGCGGTCATCACAGCGAATATACGCTGGGGTACCTGCGCGACGAATGCCCGTGCGCGACGTGCACGGGGGCGCACGGCACTCCGCCGGAGCGAACCAATTACGCGGCGGAGGAGGCCAAGCCGGCGAATCCGTTCCAGATGTTCAAGCCCACGCTGAAGATGTTGAAGGTGGAGGAAGTGGGCGCCTACGCGATTCAAATTCAGTGGAGTGATGGACACGGGTCGGGGATTTATTCGTTCGATCATTTGCGCAAGATTTGCGGGTGTGCGGAGTGCAAGCCGGCGGCGTAGCGCTCGCGCCCGCTGCGGTATCGGGGCGAGTGCCGGAATTGGACGGCTTGCGGGGGCTGGCCATTCTTCTGGTGTTGTTCCACCATTCCTATCCTGAGGGGTCGTGGGCTGCCTCACTTGGGGAGAGCGGATGGATCGGGGTAGACCTGTTCTTCGTTCTCAGTGGCTTTCTGATAACGGGAATTCTCTTAGCGAGCAAGGGCAGCACCCACTACTACCGGAATTTCGTCGCGCGCCGCGCCATCCGCATCTTTCCCCTGTACTACGTTTGTTTGATTCTTTTCCATCTGGCGACCAAGATCAGCGGTGGCGCGGAATGGCAGGCAATGGCGGCCTGGGGCGGACCGTCATGGTTCTATTTTTACCTCGGGAATGTCCGCGCGGCGTGGGAATACGCACTGCCGCCGGTATTTTCGTTTTCCATTTTGTGGTCCTTGCAGGTAGAGGAGCAATTCTATCTACTCTATCCACTGGCGATTGCGCGGTTGCGGGGCACTTCGCTGAGGCGCCTGTTGCTGGCGTGCGTTTTTCTGGCACCCGTGCTGCGGTTGCTGTTTTCGGTGGTTGCGCACAACCCTACCGCGTCGTACGCGCTCACCTTTTGCAGGATGGACTCGCTGGCCTTGGGTGGACTGGTAGCGATGAGGGTTCGATCGGGTCCCGTCTCACTAAAAACACAATCGGTTCTTAAAGTGGCCGCGAGGGTTGCGGTGTTGGCGCTGCTGGCCGCCGTCCTGTTTGGGCATTTGGAGTCGTCCGATCCCTGGGTATCCACGGTGGGATTCAGCCTGATCGATTTGTGTTGTACGACGCTTCTGGCGCGGTTGGTGCTGTCGCCAGTGAGTAGCCTGACGCCTCTGCTGCGCTGGCGTCCTCTGGTTTATACGGGTCAAATCTCCTATGGCCTTTATCTGTTGCATGGGCCGGCCACGTTTCTCTTCCGCAGCCTGGTAGAGCGGCTGACATCGATTTCGGTGCCTCCTCATTCCTGGTTGGGTGTGCTGATACTGATGGTCTCCAGTTATGTGGCGGCCGGCCTGTCGTGGCGCTTTTTCGAATCGCCGCTGCTGAGTTTGAAGCGGCGGTTCACAATCCGCGTAACGCGCGAAGCCTGCTGTTTGCGGGGTGCGCGTTATTATTGAAGGACACCCTCATGCCGGAACTCGTTTACGACCATCAGCAGATTGAATCCAAGTGGCAACAGCGTTGGGATGCCACGCCGTCGCTCTACAAAGCCGACGAGGATAGCTCGCGGCCGAAGTATTACGTCCTGGAAATGCTGCCGTATCCGAGCGGCAGTTTGCATATTGGACATATCCGCAATTATGCGATTGGGGATGCGCTGGCTCGTTACAAATGGATGCAGGGATTCAATGTGCTGCATCCCATGGGCTGGGACGCATTCGGATTGCCGGCGGAGAATGCGGCGATCAAGAATAACCGGCACCCATACGAATGGACGCATGCGAATATTGCCGAGATGAAACGGCAGCATC
The DNA here is from genome assembly GCA_039931205.1 of Acidobacteriota bacterium. Taxonomy (GTDB): domain Bacteria; phylum Acidobacteriota; class Terriglobia; order Bryobacterales; family Bryobacteraceae; genus Palsa-187. The sequence goes on along the minus strand of JBDTSJ010000028.1, from coordinate 280,972 downwards.
GACGCATGGGATTCAGCTACGACTGGGACCGTGAGGTTACCACTTGCGAGCCGGAATACTATCGCTGGAATCAGTGGTTCTTCCTGAAGATGTTGGAGCGCGGGCTGGCGTATCGCAAGAAGGCGCTGGTGAACTGGTGCCCGGAGTGTGCCACAGTGCTGGCCAATGAGCAGGTGATCGATGGCTGTTGCTGGCGGCATGAGACGACTCGGGTGGAACAGAAGGCGCTGCAGCAATGGTTCTGGAAGACCACCGCGTATGCGGACGAACTGTTGCGGGACATCGACGACAAGCTGGAAGGGGCGTGGCCGGATCGGGTGTTGTCGATGCAGCGGAATTGGATCGGACGCAGCGAGGGAACCGAAGTCGATTTCACTCTGGACGGCACGGGCGAAAAGATTCGGGTGTTCACCACTCGCGTGGATACGATTTACGGCGCGACGTGCGTGATTCTGGCGCCGGAACATCCGATCGCACAAAAACTGCTGGACGAAAAAGGCCGCGCGAAGGCGAAGGAAATGATCGACGCGCGGAAGCACAAGGACCCGGGCGATATTTTGAAAGATGGGTACTTCACGGGCGGGTACGCGTTGAATCCCTATAGCGGCGAGAAGGTGCCGGTATGGATTGGCAATTTCGTGTTGATGGATTACGGCACGGGCGGGATTATGGCGGTGCCGGCGCATGACGAGCGCGACTTTGAATTTTGTACGACGTACGGGATTCCGATCCGTCCAGTGATTCGGCCGGCGGACGGCGTGCTGGCGGTGAATCCGACGGCTGCGTTCACCGAGTACGGAGTGGTGGAGGGGTCCGGTGAATTTAGCGGGCTCGCCAGTGGCGAGGCTCGAAGGGTGATGAGTGCGTTCGCCAAGAAGAACGGCTTCGGCGAGGCGGCGATCACGTATCGCATCAAGGACTGGGGCATCTCCCGGCAGCGTTACTGGGGCACGCCGATCCCGGTGATTCATTGCGAAGCCTGCGGCGTAGTGCCGGTTCCATTGAGTGAGTTGCCGGTGCTGCTGCCGGTGGATGTGAAGTTTACGGGGCAGGGGAAGTCTCCTCTGGCGGAAGTGGATTCGTTCGTCAATGCGACGTGTCCGCAATGCGGGAAACCGGCGCGGCGTGAGACGGACACGATGGACACGTTTGTAGATTCCTCGTGGTATTTTTACCGCTACTGCGATTCGAAGAACGATCAGGCTCCCTTCGATTCGAAGAAGATCGCCTACTGGTTTCCGATCGATCAATACATCGGCGGTGTGGAGCACGCAATTCTTCATTTGATCTACTCGCGTTTTTTTACGAAGGTGATGCGCGACTTGGGGTTGATCTCGAACGACGAACCGGCGGCGCGCCTGTTTACGCAGGGCATGGTGATTCGAGAAGGCGCGAAGATGTCGAAATCCAAGGGCAATGTGGTGAGCGCCGACGACATGATCGCGAAGTTCGGCGCCGATACGGGGCGCGTGTTCGAGTTGTTCGCGGCGCCTCCAGAAAAGGATATGGATTGGACGGACGCCGGGGCAGAGGGCGCGTATCGCTTCTTAAGCCGCGTGTTCCGATTCGTAAGCCGGAACGCGGATCGAACTGGCGATGGCGATCCAGTAGCCGACCGCAAGGCACTTCGGAAGCTGCATCAGGCGATCCATCGGGTGACGGATGATTTCGATTCCCGGTGGCATTTCAATACCTCGATTGCCGGGCTGATGGAATTACTCAACTTGCTTTGCGATGAGGAATCCAAGTTGTCGAAAGCTGCCTTGGACCAGATATTGCCGGCGCTGGTGCTGATGCTGGGACCGTTTGCGCCGTTCGCGGCGGAGGAGATGTGGGAATTGCTGGGCCGGACGGGGCCGGTGTTCCGCCAGCCTTGGCCGAAGTATGACGCTGCATTGGAGAAAGAAGACGCGGCAGAGGTTGTCCTGCAGGTAAACGGCAAGTTGCGCGGCAGGTTGACGGTGGCTTTCGGCGCGGATCAGGCGGCGCTGGAGAAGGCGGCCATGGCGGATCCCAAGGTGCAGGCGTTTCTGGAAGGCAAGCAAGTGGTGAAGGTGATCGTGGTCCCGGATAAGCTGGTGAATATTGTAGTGAGGTGAGGCAGGTTTTAGAAGTACACCGAAAAGAAGCAAGACCCTGCCATGGAGGTCCCGCTCAGCGAGGTTTTTGTTGCCGAATAAATGGTACGTTGATGGTATGGAGACCCGGACGCCGATCTCGGTGCAAGAGTATCTGTCTACTGCCTACAGTCCCGACTGCGACTATGTGGACGGCGAGGTGCGGGAGCGGAACTTGGGGGAGTTCGATCACAGCCGGCTGCAGAAGAAACTGATTCTTTACTTCGGAAATCGGGAAAAGCAATGGGGCATCGAGGTGGTGCCGGAGCAGCGCGTGCAGGTTAGCGCTACGCGATTTCGCATTCCCGACGTATGCGTGGTGCTGGGTGAACCGGATGAGCAGATTTTTCGGAAGCCGCCTTTCCTCTGTATCGAGATCTTGTCCCCTGAGGATCGTATGAGTCGAATGCGGGAGCGGGTGGCGGACTACCTGAAGATGGGGGTCCCTTACGTTTGGGTGCTGGACCCGGAATCCCGCAGCGCCTTCCAGATCACGCCCGCCGAGGGCTGGCGCGAAGTGAAGGACGGTATCATGCGAACCCAGAATCCTGCGCTGGACGTGCCTCTTTCCGAGATGTTCTCCTAATGGCGGCTGACAAGGTACATGCCTCCGGCCATTAGAACCGTTGACCTGACCAAGACCTACCGCTCAGGGGACGCGGACCTGGTCATTTTCTCGGGCCTGGCCCTGGAAGTGGCCGAAGGCGAAAAGCTGGCGTTGGTGGGCGAGTCCGGGGCGGGCAAAAGTACGCTTTTACATCTACTTGGCGGTCTGGACAGGCCGACGAAGGGTGCGATATACTTCGGGCAGAATGACATTTGCCAGCTTTCAGGCGAAGATTTGGCGAGGTTCCGAAATCGCCAGCTTGGGTTCGTGTGGCAAATTCACTCTCTGCTGGCTGAGTTTACGGCCGTGGAGAACGTGATGATGCCACTGCTGATCCGGGGTCTGGGCCGGGATGAAGCTGAGCCTGTGGCGTTAGCGAGGTTAGACGAGGTGGGATTGCGAAACCGCGCGGGACACCGGGCGGGGGAACTTTCGGGCGGCGAGCAGCAGAGGGTGGTTCTCGCGCGCGCGTTGGTGGGCGATCCTGGGGTTTTATTGGCGGACGAACCGACGGGCAATTTGGACCAGCGGACGGGGGAGATGATCATGGACCTCCTCGACGACCTGCACCGGGCGCGCAAGTTGACCTCATTGCACGTAACCCACAATATGAATTTCGCGCGCCGCGCCGACCGGGTGCTGGCCCTGGACCGCGGAAAACTGACGGAGTCCTTTCCTTCAGCCGATACATCTAATAACCAGAATACTTCCCCCACTCAGGAACAAGGCAGGAATCATGTTTGAACGCTACACGGAGAAGGCACGGCGGGTCATCTTTTTCGCCCGTTATGAGGCCAGCCAGTTCGGCAGTCCATGCATTGAAACGGAGCACTTGTTGCTCGGTTTATTGCGGGAAGATAAGGCACTGACGAACCGGTTTTTGCGTTCCAGCGCGTCGGTGGAATCGATCCGCAAGCAAATTGAAACACACACGACCATGAGGGAGAAAGTCTCCACCTCGGTCGACCTGCCGCTGAGTCATGAATGCAAGCGGGTACTGGCGTATGGCGCCGAGGAAGCCGAGCGTTTGAACCACAAACATATCGGTACCGAGCACCTATTGCTGGGGTTGCTGCGGGAAGAGAAGAGCTTCGCGGCGGACATTCTGAATGAACGGGGCCTGCGGCTGTCGCAGGTGCGCGAAGAGATTGCCCGGTCCAGTTCAGAGAAGAAGGATTCGAACAGGCCCAAGGAGAGCTCGCTGCTCAGTGAATTCAGCCGCGACCTGACACAGGCTGCGATGGACGGACTACTGGATCCCCTGGTGGGCCGGGATAACGAACTGGAACGCGCAGTGCAGATTTTGTGCCGGCGCACGAAAAACAACCCGGTCTTAATCGGCGAACCTGGAGTCGGCAAAACAGCGATTGTAGAGGGCTTGGCTCAGCGCATCGCGGATGGTGACGTCCCAAGTTTCCTGGCGGACAAGCGAATTCTGGCGTTGGATCTTTCCCTGATCGTCGCGGGCACCAAATATCGCGGCCAGTTCGAAGAGCGCCTGAAGACCATCATGAAGGAATTGATGGAGCATCAGAATGCCATCATCTTCATCGACGAGTTGCACACCTTGGTAGGAGCAGGCTCCGCTGAGGGGTCACTGGACGCGGCCAATATCCTGAAGCCGGCGCTCTCGCGGGGCGAGATTCAGTGCATCGGGGCAACTACGCCAGCGGAATTCCGCAAGTCCATTGAAAAGGACCGCTCACTGGAACGGCGCTTCCAGGCGGTGAAGGTTCCGCCTCCCAACGAAGAGGACGCTATCAAAATTCTGTTCGGCATTAAGGAACGTTACGAGAAGTTCCACGCGGTGGCCTACACCGATGAAGCCATCGAGAATTCGGTGCGTGCATCCTCGCGATTCATTCCAGACCGTTTCCTACCGGACAAAGCGATCGATCTTATTGACGAAGCGGGTGCGCGAGTCAAGCTGCGCCAGACAACCTTGCCGACCGAAGTCGCCGAGATCCAGAAGCGCATCAAGTTCATCGTTCACCGGATGGAGAATGCGATCGCCAATCAGGAGTTCGAAAAGGCCCGCTTCTATTCAGACGAAGAGCGCAAGGAACGCGAGAATCTGCGGCAATTGCGGTTCAAGTACAACCTGGACGACACCTCCACCGGGGTGGTGACTAAAGACGATATCGATGACGTGGTCGCTCGTTGGACGGGCGTCCCGATGACGGCGATTCGCGAGGAAGAAGTTTCCAAGCTGCTGCGGATTGAGGCCGAACTGCACACGCGCGTGATCAGCCAGGAAAAGGCAATCTCAGCGCTGGCGCGCGCGATCCGGCGTTCCCGCGCTGGGCTGAAGTCCCCCAAACGGCCGGCTGGTTCGTTCCTGTTCCTGGGACCCACGGGTGTCGGTAAGACGGAAGTGGCTCGGGCGCTGGCGGACTTCCTGTTCGGCAGCGAAAAATCGCTGATCCGCTTCGATATGTCCGAGTTCATGGAAAAACACTCGGTGTCGAAGTTGATTGGCTCGCCTCCGGGGTACGTGGGTTACGAAGAAGGCGGACAGTTGACGGAGCGCGTGAAGCGGGCGCCCTACTCGATCATCCTGCTGGACGAAATCGAGAAAGCGCATCCGGATGTTTACAACATTTTGTTGCAGGTGTTTGAGGACGGCCAGTTGACCGACGGTTTGGGCAACACGGTGGACTTCAAGAACACCATCATCATCATGACCTCGAATCTGGGCGCGCGTTTCTTGGACAAGCGCAGTCCGATGGGCTTCACTGGAACCGGCGGTATGCCAGCGAAGGTCGAAGACCAAGTGATGAGCGAGGTTAAAAAGGCCTTCAATCCGGAGTTCCTCAATCGCCTGGACGAGGTGATTCTGTTCACCAGCCTGACGGACGAGGACCTGCTGAAGATCACCTACCTGCTGACGGATCAGATCAACAAGAATCTGTTCACCAAGCAGATCAAGATCCACCTCAAAGAGGACGCTGCGAAATACATTGTGGAGAAGACCTGCACGGATCGCAGCTACGGCGCGCGTCCGCTGCGCAGGGCTCTGCAGAAATACATCGAGGATCCGCTCAGCGAAGCGCTCATCCAAGGCGCGCTGGCGCGGCCCGCCGAGTTCGAAGTCTACCTGGGCGAGAAGGGCATCTTCTGCCGCCAAGTGGTAGAGGAACCGGTGGTGGTGGGCGACGGCGGAACAGCCGAGGCCACGGAGCGACCGGCGGCAATTCCGCTGTATTCCTTCGAATAAACGCAGCGCGTTTCTGATAGACTTTCTCGGAGCTACCTATAGATTCGGGGGAGGCGCCTATGGATTCGCTGCAATTCCAGAAAGCTGAGTACGCCAGCGGCGGGCCGCCCTGCGCGGCTTGTAAGACGCCTATCCAGCAGGAGTATTTTCAGCTGGCGGGGTCTAACATCTGTCCAGCATGCGCAGCGAAGGCCCGGGCGAATCAGGCTCGGCCCAGTCACGCGACGGTGATGCGAGGGCTACTTTACGGCGCCGGAGCGGCTGTGATCTGCAGCGTTGTTTATGCGTCCATCATCCTGATCACTGGGATGGGACTGGGCCTCATTGCGGTGGCTGTGGGATATCTGGTGGGCAGGGCGGTGCGGACGGGGTCCCGTGGGCTAGGCGGGCGGCGATGGGTGGCGGCGGTGGCTTTGACGTATTTGGCGATCACCTTCGGCTATGTGCCCGTGATTGTCCAGCAGATGGGCAAGGACGACCGGGCGAAGCAGGCGGCCCAGAAGGACAAAGCGCCACAGGCGGCGCGTCCGGCCTCCTCGGTGGGAATGATTGCGGTCGGGTTGGTTGTGCTGACCGGAATCGCTATGGTGGCTCCGATTCTGAACCTTATGAGCGGCGTCGGCGGAATCCTGGGCGTCGTCATCATCGGCGTGGGGTTGTTGCAGGCCTGGAAATTGACGGCTCGCGACGAGCGATTGCTGGTGGGTCCATACCAGCGCGAGGAGGCGGCTCCATTTGGCTGAGAAATTCTGTGCGAATTGTGGGCAAGCGTTGACGGCTCTGGCGTTGAGTTGTTCGCAGTGCCACCAGTTGACGCACGCGGCGCAGCTGGAGGAGTTAACCCAATTGGCGCGGGGCCGGGAGGCGGCGGGTGACTCCGGGGCCGCTCTGCTGTTGTGGCGCGAGGCTCTAGCGCTGTTGCCCGCCGAATCCAAGCAGGCCGAGTTCGTGCGCAATCGGGTGGCCGAGTTGGGGGCCGACGTGCGGCTGAATGGGCCGGCGCTGAAGCCCGGGCAAAAGAAGGAGCAGCCGGCGTGGATCAAGGGGCTGGGTCCCTTCGCGGCCGTGGGTGTCGCCCTCTGGAAGTTCAAAACCGTCATCTTGCTGGCGTTGGGTAAGGGGAAGTTTCTGCTGTTGGGCTTAAGCAAGATGAGCACGCTGTTCAGCATGCTCGCCTCCATTGGCCTCTATTGGAGCTGGTTCGGCTGGCAGTTCGCGGTCGGATTCATTTGCGGGATCTACATTCATGAGATGGGTCACGTGTGGTCCCTGCGGCACTTCGGTATACGGGCGAGTGCGCCGATGTTCATCCCCGGCTTCGGGGCGTTCGTCAGCCTTTACGACAGCCCGGCGGACGTGCACCAGGACGCGCGCATCGGCCTGGCAGGTCCTTTGTGGGGGGCGGCGGCGGGCGTCGCGTTCTGGGCCGTGGGAATGGCAACCGGCAGCGGATTATGGATGGCCGTGGCTCGCACGACGGCGCTGATCAATATGTTCAACCTGACTCCGGTGTGGCAATTGGACGGCGGGCGGGCGTTTCGGGCGCTGGATTACAAGCAGCGGTTATCGATCGGTGTTCTGCTCATCATGTTGTGGTGGACCACGGGGGAGGGAATCTATTTCCTACTATTGATGGGTGCGGCTTATCGAATTTTCTGGCAGAAGGACCATACGCCTCCCGGCGACCAGACGATTCTGTGGCAATACGCGGGGCTCGCGGCGCTGTTTGGGGTGATGATGGCGGCGATTCCGGTCCGGCAGTAACATAGGGACGTGCGCGCTCTCTTCCTGCTCAGCGTATTCGGCTCCTGTCTCTGGGCCCAGCAGCAACCCATCCTGGATCTGGCCGATCAGGCGGATCTCATCACATTCGCGACTCTAGACCGCATTGTTGCCCAGCCTCCCGGAACTGGCGGCGATGGTGTTGTGGAGTTGCGGATGGGCCGTTCGATCAAAGGCGTCCCCGATTCGCCGCTTCTGACCGTGCGGGTCTCGGTTCGTCCCGGCGGCAATGTGATTGGGCCGGTCCAGCTGTCACAGAATACGGTTGGAAGGTCCGGACTGTGGTTTCTGAAGAAGTCCGGGTCCACTTACATGACGCTGCCGGAAGCGGGCAATATGAACCCGCCTCGAGATCCGTCGTTCCCGTTTCCCGATTCGAGAATCGATGACGGCGACGTGCCTCAGCAATTGCTCAGCCTCGCGGTGCGCTGGTATCTCTTTCTACCGAGTCCCAGTCGCGATGATGAGGGCATCTTATGGCGTGCCGTGAATCCATTCACAAGCAAGAGTGTCCCGTTGCAGCAACGTTTGGCCGCGATTCAGCCATTGGTCCGATCTTCCAACCCAACGCAAGCAATGACCGGCATCGAACTGGCCATTCAAATGGGGTCGCTCGACGCCCTCAACGTGTTTCTGGATCGAATCGCGGAGTTCAAGGCGAGTCCCAGAGCCGTGAACCTCGGCAGCGCGATCGGCAACTACGCTCTGAAAGATGCCTCATGGAGGCCGCCGCTGAAGGGCCTGTTGGCGATGCATCTGGGAATCCACGATCTGGATTGGGGAGCGGCGGGCGCCATCGCGAAGCTGCGCGATCCAGCAGATCTGCCCTTTCTGGTCACGTTCCTGGATCACGAAGATCCGAACCTGGTATGGATGGTGGGACGCCATCTGGCATCCTTCGCGCGCACAAACCAAATCTATACGAATCAAGTGAAGCAATACGAGCAGGTTAAGATCCTGTCCATGCCAAACGCCCAATACGCCGAGCTCTGGAAATCCTGGTGGGAGGCCAATAAAGCCGCCCTTCGTATCCGCTAGGCCCGCCTCGCGTTACCCTGGAGCTTATGTCAGATCGTCTGGAAGTACTGCGTCGGCGGCACGCGGCGGCGGAAGAGGGGGGCGGCGAGGAACGTCTCGCCAAACAACATGCGGACGGCCGCCTTTCCGCGCGCGAACGCGTCGATCTGCTGCTGGACGAAGGTAGTTTCGTCGAAACCGATAAGCTGGTTCGCCACCGGTCCCGCGATTTCGGGATGGAGTCGCAGATTATCGAGGGTGACGGATTTATTACGGGACACGGACTGATTCATGGCCGTCCGGCTTGCGTGTTTGCGCAGGATTTCACCGTGCTGGGCGGGTCCCTTTCGGAAACCAACGCGAAAAAGATCGTCAAGATTATGGATCTGGCGATGAAGACTGGCACGCCTATCATCGGGTTGAACGATTCGGGCGGGGCTCGAATTCAGGAGGGCGTGCTGTCGCTGGGCGGGTATGCGGACATCTTCCTGCGGAACACGCTGTCGAGCGGCGTGGTCCCGCAGATTTCCGCGATTATGGGGCCGTGCGCGGGCGGAGCGGTGTATTCGCCGGCGCTGACCGACTTCACATTTATGGTGGAGGGGTCCAGCTACATGTTCGTGACTGGTCCTGAGGTTATCAAAACGGTGACGCATGAGGACGTGACCAAGGAGGAACTGGGCGGCGGGGTGACGCACAATTCCAAGAGCGGCGTGGCGCATTTCCTCGCGCACGGCGACGCGGAATGTCTGCAACTGATCCGTGAACTGATGACCTACCTGCCGCAAAACAATCGGGACGATGTTCCCATGGCGGCGTGCACCGATCCAGTGGATCGCGAAGATCAGGAACTGGATGCCGTGGTGCCGCCCGCTTCGAACGTCCCTTACGACATGAAAGAAGTGATCCGGCGGGTGGTAGACGACGGGAAGTTTTTTGAAGTGCAGGAAATGTTTGCGCGCAACATGGTGATCGGTTTTGCTCGCATGGACGGCCGCTCGGTTGGCGTGGTTGCGAATCAGCCGGCCTTCCTGGCAGGTTGCCTGGATATCGATTCGTCGGTCAAAGGCGCGCGTTTTGTGCGCTTCTGCGACGCGTTTAATATTCCGATCCTGACTTTCGAGGACGTGCCGGGGTTCCTGCCGGGTACGGCGCAGGAGTGGGGCGGCATCATTCGTCACGGGGCGAAGCTGCTGTATGCGTTTGCGGAGGCAACGGTCCCGAAGATTACGGTGATTACGCGGAAGGCGTATGGAGGAGCGTACTGTGTGATGGGCTCCAAGCATCTGCGCTGCGACGTGAACCTGGCGTGGCCCAGCGCGGAGATTGCCGTGATGGGTGCGGAGGGCGCGGTCAATATCGTTTACCGGCGCGAGATCGCGACCGCTGGCGATGCCGCGCAGCAGGAGGAAGTCCGGCGAGCCAAGGTGGATGAGTTCCGCGAGCGTTTTGCGAATCCCTTTGTCGCGGCGGAGCACGGCTTCATCGACGACGTAATAGAGCCGCACGAAACCCGTAGACATGTAATCCGGGCACTGCGACTGCTGGAGACCAAGGTGGACAGGATGCCGCGCAAGAAGCACGGCAACATACCTTTGTAAGAAGCGAGATGCTGTTAGGAAGCCGCCGGAAGGCTCGCTAGCTTCTCGAAGAACTTCTTGATCATCATCTTCGCGGTTGCATCGATCAGCCGCTGGCCCACTGCCGCGATTGTCCCACCCACCTGGACGTCGCCTTCGTAGGCCACGTTGGAATGTACATCGCCACCAGGTGTATTGCCGTCGCCGGATGCCGAGAAATGCAGCAGTCCTTCGCCTTTCATGAAGCCCAGCTTCCCGCTGCCTTCGACGATCAGGCGGAAACTGTTAGGCGGATTTTGTTCCGTGATGCTGACCTTGCCATCGAATGCGCCCGAGAGGCTGGCCATCGCCATCTTCATCTTCATGCGATATTCGTCTTTACCGATTAGATCCAGGCTTTCACAGCCGGGCATGCAGGCGGCCAGGACCACGGGGTCCTGCATGCGGCGATACGCCTCCGCTGGAGTTAATGCCAGTGCTTGGGTTCCGGATATCTTCACGCGGTTCGTCCGAGCGCCGCTTTGATGGCGCGGAACGCGTAGACGGTGGCCAGATGTTTGCGGTAATCGGCCGAAGCATGCAGGTCGGAATTCGCATCAATGCCTTGGATGACGAGCGCGGACGCGGCTTGAATCTCCGCATCCGAGCCAGACGTGCCTTCCAGTGCCTTTTCGGCCGCGGTGGCGCGATACGCGCGATTCGAGAGCCCGGTGACGCCGATGCGCGCCATGGCGATTTTGCCGCCTGCCTTGCGCAAGCGCACGGCAATCCCGACGATGGCGAATCCGCTGGCCGGTTGCAGAACTTTCTGATAGTTCGTGCCGGTGCTGGAATCCTCAACCGGCACGATGACTTCGCGTACCATCTCGCCCGGCTCGAGCGCGGTGGTGAAGGTGTCGACAAAGAAATCGTCGGCTGTTACGACACGCTCCGAGGTGGCTGATTTCAGGAGGATTTTGGCTTCCAGGGCTTGCAGCGCCGCGGGATAGTCGGCCGAGGGATCGTTGTGGGCCACACTGCCGCCCATGGTCCCCATGTTGCGGACCTGCACATCGCCGATGAATCCGGCGGTTTCGGCCAGCAGGGGACATTTGGCGCGCACGGAAGGCGCGGTTTCCACGTCGTGGTGGGTCGTCATCGCGCCGATGTGCAACGCTCCGCCTTGCTCGCGGACATAGCTGAGTTCCTTGATACGGCCGAGGTCGACCAATCGGTCTGGAGCCGCCAGGCGGAGCTTCATCATCGGGATCAAGCTCATGCCGCCGGAGAGCAGCTTGCCGCCATCGGCCATCAGGCTGAGCGCTTCGTCCAGCGACTTGGGCGCGGAATATTCGAACTGTTGGGGGATCATGCTTTCCTCGCGTTGATCAATTTCCAAATCTTTTCGGGCGTCATCGGCATATCGATGTGGCGGACGCCGAGCGTCGAGAGCGCGTCGACGACGGAGTTGACCGCGGCGGGCGATGCTCCAATGGTCCCGGCTTCCCCGACGCCCTTTACGCCCAGCGGATTCACGGGCGTGGGCGTGATGGTATGTCCGCTTTCGATCCACGGCATCATGTGGGCGCGCGGCATTGTGTAATCCATGAACTCGCCGGTTACCAATTGGCCGTTGTCATCGTAGACTGCTTGCTCCCACAGCGCCTGGCCCAGGCCTTGCGCGACTCCGCCGTGTACCTGACCGTCAACGATAAGGGGGTTCAGAATATTGCCGCAATCGTCGATGGCAACGTAGCGTTTGATGGCAATTGCCCCGGTTTCAGGATCGATTTCCGTCACCATGACGTGCGCGCCGAAGGGGAATGTGAAATTCGGCGGTTCCCAGAAATAAGTGGCGACGAGGCCAGGTTCGGTGTTGGGCGGCAGCTTCATGGCGCGATAGGCCGCGCCGGCGATCTCCTTCAAGCTTACGGAGTTTCCAGTTTTATTGCAGACGCACTTGCCGCCGGTGTAGCTGACTTCTTCGGATTCCAGCAGCATGGCTCCGAATTTCTTGATTTTCGTCTTCAGCTCTTGAATGGCGAAGTAGAGTGCGGGCCCACCCACCGCGGTGGCGCGGCTGCCGAAAGTGCCGATGCCGTATTGCACGATAGACGTGTCGCCATGCTGGACCAGGATGTCGTCCATGGGGACGCCTAGCTCATCGGCGGTAATTTGGGAGAACGTGGTTTCCTCACCTTGGCCGTGTGGGGAAACTCCTGTCATCACGGTTACAGTTCCGGAGGGCTCTATTTTGACGGTGGCACTCTCCCAGCCGCCGGCTGGCGTGGCGGGCGAAGGACCGAAGGCGCAGATTTCACCATAGGTCGAAATGCCGATTCCCATGAACTTGCCCTGCGCGCGAGCTTCGGTTTGCTGTTGGCGCAGCTTGGGATAGTCGACAATTTCCAGGGCTTTACGCAGGGGCGCGGCGTAATCGCCGGTGTCATAGATCAAGCCGGTAGCCGTGGGGAAGGGGAACTCATCATTGCGGATAAAGTTCTTGAGGCGAATCTCGGCGGGATCCATTTTGAGTTCCGCGGCCAGGATGTCTACCATGCGTTCGATGCCATGGGTGGCCTCGGGGCGGCCCGCGCCGCGATACGCATCCGTCGGGACGCAGTTGGTGAACACGCCGACAATATCAGCGCACATGGTTTTGGCGCGATACAAGCCCGGCAGCATCAGGACGCTGAGTGTCGGAATCGCCGGTGTCAGCAGTTGATGATAGGCGCCCAGATCCTGAATGATCTTGACCTTGATTCCGGTGATTGTGCCGTCTTTCTTGGCAGAGAGTTCGTAGTAATCCACGTGGCCGCGGCCGTGGATAGTGGTGAGGAAGTTCTCTCGGCGAGTCTCGATCCACTTGATGGGTTTCCCGAGCTTCATCGCCACGAAGCTCATCAAGGCTTCTTCCGCGTAGAGATTCAGCTTGCAGCCGAAGGCGCCGCCGACCTCGGGCGCCACTACGCGTACGCGATTTTCGTCCAATCCCAACATTTGTGCGATGAGGGAACGCACCATGTGCGGCACCTGCGTGGACGTGTACAACGTCAGAGATTTTTCAGCCGCGTGCCACAGAGCGACCACGCCGCGCGTTTCCATGGGGGAGGGAACCAGGCGCTGGCTGACGATACGCTCTTTCACGATTATGTCGGCTTCGGTAAAGGCTTTCTCGATATCGCCGCCTTCCTGATGGAAGGTGAATGCCGTGTTGTCCGGCCATTGTGGATGCACGGCGGGCGCGCCCGGCGCCAGGGCTTTTTCCGGATCGGCAACTGCCTGCTGCACGTCGTACTCAACCTCGACGGCTTCCGCAGCGTCCTTCGCAACGTAGCGGTCCGTGGCGACAACCACGGCCACCGCATGGCCCACATAGTAGACACGATCCTGCGCTAACACTTTGTGGTCGGGCACGCGTAAGCCGGGAAGGGAAGCTCCGCAGGGTAAAGCGGCCACTTTCTGGATGTCTTTGCCCGTCAGGATGAGAGCGACGCCAGGTATGGCGGCGGCCGCCGAGGTGTCGATGGATTTAATCTTTGCCGCTGCGTGGGGACTGCGAACCACGACAGCGTAGTGCATCCCCGGCATCTGGATGTCTTCGACGTAAGTGGCGGTGCCCGTGATCAGGCGCGGATCTTCTTTACGGCGAATGCGCTTGCCGATGACGGTTTCTGTTTTGGTGATGGTGGTGGCCATGTAATTTGTCCCTGTTGGTATCCCTACGCTCGAGCCGCCGCGGCAGCCTGAACCGCCTTGACGATGTGCTGATAGCCTGTGCAGCGGCACAAGTTGCCTTCGATGCCATGGCGTATTTCGGTTTCGGTTGGATTTGGATTACGATCCAGAATCTGCTTGGACGCCATGATCATGCCGGGCGTACAAAAGCCGCACTGGGCGCCATGCTCATTCCAGAACGCCTCCTGCACACGATGCAGCTTGCCATCTTCGGCGAGTCCTTCGATGGTCAGGACTTTCGCCCCGTCGCATTGGACAGCAAACATCGAACAACTCTTGACGGCCTTGCCGTTTAATTCCACCGTACACGCGCCGCAGAGCGAGGTTTCGCAGCCTACGTGGGAGCCTGTCAGGCCCAAAACTTCACGCAGGAAGTGGATCAAGAGCAGGCGAGGCTCCACTGAATGCGTGTGAGCGATGCCGTTGACAGTGAGGGTAATGGGTTGGGTCATTGTTTAAGCCACGGGGTTTGAGACATGGGATATAGCCGGAATCCAGCCGGACGATCATTGAAGATAGCAAATTTGGGGTGCCAAAAGGGAGGGCCGGAGACGGGTTTACTCGCCCCCTCCGCCGCCGCAATCCCCGCCGCCGGAATCGCCGCCGCCGAAACCAGAGAATCCCGGGTCGCTCGATGCTTGAGAATGATTCCACTGGAAGAACCGGTAGTCGTGACCTTGTGCCAATTGCGCCGGGCGCTGGTTTCCTCTGGCTCTGAGGGCGCGCACAAACGATATCAGGCCGATGCCCATGAGGATCGCCAGCGCGATCCAAACTAGAGGTCCGGCGATGTCGCTGAGCGGGTCCACATTAAGCCCTCCAGACAATCTCACCGTTGACTACGGTTGCCACAGGTCCGCCGCGAAACGTGGTTCCGTGGAACGGTGAATTGCGGCTCTTCGACGCACTCTTATTGACGTCGTAGGTCCATCCCCGTTCGGTCGAGAAAATCGTAACGTCCGCGGGTGCTCCTGGTGCGAGAGTTCCACGGTTCAGATTCAGGATGCGGGCCGGACCTGTAGTGAATAACTCCACCATCCGGGCGACGCTGATTTTGCCGGGATGAACCAATTCGCCCAGGGTTATGCCAATCGCCGTCTCGAGCCCCAGGATGCCGAAGGGACATTTTTCGAACTCCTGCATCTTTTCGCTGCCAGGGTGAGGAGCATGGTCGGTGGCGATGGCATCGATGGCTCCTGAAACCACGCCAGCGACTACGGCCTCTACGTCGCCGCAAGCCCGCAAGGGCGGCTTCATTTTGTAGTTGCTGTCGTAAGGCGCCATGTCCTTATCCGCAAGAGCCATGTGGTGAGGCGTCGCTTCCGAGGTCACGGCCAAGCCTCGCGATTTCGCGAACTGAACCATTTCCACGGATCGGCGGGAAGAGATGTGCGCAACGTGATACTTGGCTCCGGTCAACTCGGCCAATAGAATATCGCGAGCCACCATGACATCTTCCGAACAGCCCGGAATACCGCGCAGACCGCGCTTCACGCTCTCGAAGCCCTCATGCATGTCGCCGCCGGCGCTCAGATGCAGATCCTCGCAGTGATTGATCACCGGGATGCCGCAACTCTGTGCGAACTCCATCGCCCGGCGCATCATGCGGGCGTTCATCACTGGCTGACCATCGTCAGAGGCTGCGACGGCTCCCGCGTTTCGCATGGATTGCAGTGCGGCCAATTCCTCGCCCTTGCTGCCTTTCGTAATCGCGCCGATGGGCCAGACGTTTACTACTGCGTGACGGCGAGCTTTCTCGATAATGTAGCTGGTGACGGTCGCATTATCGTTGATGGGCTTGGTGTTCGGCATGGGGCAGACGGATGTAAAACCGCCCGCGGCCGCAGCGCGCGAACCGCTCTCAATGGTCTCGGCGTGTTCAAAGCCCGGCTCGCGCAGATGCACGTGCATGTCGATGAAGCCTGGAGCCACGATCATGTCCGTGGCGTCAAACACTTCCGCGCCGTTGGCGGTCAGGTTTGCGCCAATGGCGGCGACCACGCCGTCTTGCAACAGCACGTCGGCCACGCCGTCATGACGCGAGGCCGGATCAATCACGCGGCCATTTTTAATGAGCAGTTTGGACATTCATTCCACCCGCCAGTACGCGTTCCAGCACGGCCATGCGTACGACGATTCCATTTTCGACTTGGTTCAAGATAGCGGACCGTTGTGAATCCGCCACCTCCGACGAAATCTCGCGGCCACGATTGATGGGGCCGGGATGCATCACGATCACGTCCGGGCGGGCTAATTGCAGGTGTTCCAGCCGCAGCCCGTAGGATCCGAAATACTCGCTTGCGGGGAACGACGCCTCATGCTGCCGCTCCAGTTGGACGCGCAGCATCATGATGACGCCGGCATCCGCGATGGCCTCGTCCATGTTCGTAGTCAGCGTTACTCCGGGAGCCAATTCCTTCAGCTCACGCGGCAGCAAGGAGGATGGACCACACAGAACAATATCGGCGCCGTACTTGGAGAGCAAATGCACATTGCTGCGGGCAACCCGGCTATGCGCGATGTCTCCGATGATGGCAATCCGCAAGCCCTCCAGGCGAACGCCGTGGTCCAAAATTGTGCGCGCGTCGAGCAGCGCCTGGGTAGGATGCTCATGCGTTCCGTCGCCTGCGTTGATGATGGGAATCGCCAGGTGGCGCTGCAAAAAGTGGGGCGCTCCAGATGCGGCGTGGCGCATGATGATGGCATCCGGCCGCATGGCTGCCAGGGTGTTGAGAGTGTCGACCAGGGACTCCCCTTTGGACACACTGGAAGCCTGGGCGGTGATCGAAATGCTATCGGCGCCCAAACGTTTCGCGGCAATCTCAAAGCTGGTGCGCGTCCGCGTGGAAGCCTCGAAGAAGAGGTTCACCACCAGGCGGCCCTGTAGAATATCGAGTTTTCTCCAACTCTTGTCCGCCACCGGGCGGAACTCACGCGCGCGATCGAGAATAGCCTGAATCTCTTCGCGCAGCAGTGGGGCGATGCCCAGGAGACCTTCCGCCATCGCTAATCGACCCTTTCGGTCAATAGTACTTTTTCAATCCCATCGATTTCGTTGAACTTCACGTCAATGTTTTCCGCAGCCTTAGTTTGCACGGTGCGGCCAACGTAGCGAGCCTCAATGGGCAGTTCGCGATGGCCCCTATCGATCAGGACCAGAAGTTGTACCCGCGCGGGGCGTCCGTGTTGCAGCAAAGCGTCCAGGCCCGCGCGAACGGTACGGCCGGTGTGTAGAACGTCATCGACCAGGATCACGTCCCGGCCATTCACGGAGAATGGCAGATCCGGTTTGTTGGCTACGGTTTGACTATCGGGCGGCAAATCGTCGCGGTAGCGTTCGATTTTGACCGTGCCTACCGGGATCGAACGGTCTTCCAATTCTTCGATCTTCTTGGCTAGCCTGCGGGCCAGGGGCACTCCGCCGCGCTGGATGCCGACGAACGTCAGCAGGTCAAGGTCGTGGGTACGCTCCAGAATCTCATGCGCCAGGCGCACCAAGGTGCGGTCGATTTCCGAGGCGCTCATGAGTTGGATTTTTTCCCGGGTCGGCAACATTTCCTCCGCTAAGTGGCTAAACATTCCAACGTAGCACACAGGCCACGCTTCAGGCCTAGTTTCGGCGCATACGGCCGCGCAGCTCCTTCGCCAGTTTCTCGGCGTCTTCTACCTTCTTCAGTGTCTTCAGCGAGAGCACCAGCGACCGGCCGTCTTCCAGCTCATCGCGGATCTCCGCGCTGAGACGCGCCAATTCGCGGGCGTCCTTAATGTTTTTCTCGTGGTCGCTCTTGGCAATCGCATCGTTCCAGGACTTGCCGTTGGGCAATTTCAAATCATCCGGCTGGCCGGGCCGGTTATTCTGCGCCCACAGCAGGGGCAGAGAAATGAGCAGCAACAGAACAGCGTACTTCATACTTACAATGTTGGCATACCCTAAATGAGCCGTTTTCTGGTCCGCATGGCCACCTTTGTATTGTTGGCGCCCGCGTTGTACGCCGTGGACCTGGAGATTCGCTTTGACGCGCTGGAACGCTTGTTGGGGGAGCAACTCTTCACCGCCGACGGACGAACCTATGTCAGAGGCAGCAAGGCGGAACGTTGCAATTATGCCTTCCTGGAAAAGCCCAAGTTAGCGGCATCCGGCGACCGCGTTCAACTGAAGGTGAACTTTAGCGGGCGGACGGCGCTGGATATGTTCGGGCGCTGTGTGGGCGTAGGAGATTCCTTCGAGCTGACGCTGAGCGCTCTTCCTGTGGTTCGTAACGGCGTGATTGGTTTCGACCAAGTGGTGGTAAGTACTCCTCGCGATTCCTTTTACATCCGCCGTGTACGGACCGCCCTGGCACAGACTCTGAACAAAGATTTCAAGATCGACGTGGTGCAGCAGACCAAGGAACTGATTGAAACCCCTCGTCAGTTGGGCAATTATCAGCAGGAAATCAAGGACGTTCACTTGAGTGCGATTCGGGTGGCGCCGGATTCTCTGGTGTTGGGCCTGGATTTCCGCGTGATCGTAAAATAGGCGGCCATTCTGCGCGATCATAGAAGCTTGCACTCCATGCAGCCTGTAAACATTGGAATCATCGGCCTTGGCAACGTAGGATCCGGAGCCTTGGACATTCTGGCGGGAAACGCCGCCGCTATCGAACAGAAACTGGGTTTCCCGTTGCGCGTACGGGCCGTGTGCAGCCGTGGGATCGCTACCAAGAAGCTGCCCAGCTTGTTCGACGACGCACTGCGGACCACCGATTGGCGCGACGTTGTTAACCATCCCGAGGTGGAGATCGTGGTTGAGCTGATCGGTGGCACCACGACGGCTCGCGAGATTCTGGAGACCTCGATTCGAGGCGGAAAGTCGGTGGTTACCGCCAACAAGGAATTGATGGCGTTGTCGGGAGCCGAGCTCTGGCGCATGACGTCGGAACCCAAAGTGCACCTCGCCATGGAGGCGAGCGTCGCCGGTGGGATTCCCATCCATGCCGTCTTGCGCGAAGGGATTGCCGCGGATCGTATTACGACCTTGTACGGCATCCTAAACGGTACCTGCAAC
Source organism: Acidobacteriota bacterium (assembly GCA_039931205.1). Classification (GTDB taxonomy): domain Bacteria; phylum Acidobacteriota; class Terriglobia; order Bryobacterales; family Bryobacteraceae; genus Palsa-187. The sequence continues at coordinate 261,888 of JBDTSJ010000028.1, read as the reverse complement.
TACATCCTGACGGAGATTGAGCAACATGGGTCCAGCTTCGACGCAGTGCTGGCTGAGGCGCAAAAGGCAGGCTATGCGGAGGCCGACCCTTCCGCCGACGTGGACGGTTTCGATGCCCGCTCCAAGTTGGCCATTCTGTCCACGCTAGCGTTCGGTGAACGGGTAAATCCCGTGGATATTTACACCGAAGGCATCCGGCGAATCACGCCGGTGGATTTTGAATACGCTCATCAACTGAATCACACGATCCGTCTGATCTGTGCGGCTCGCCAGACGCCCGCGGGTTTGATTTTGGGCGTCCGGCCCTCGCTGATCCCGCAATCGACCATTCTGGCGGGCGTTCGCGGAGCCTACAACGCAGTCTGGGTGCGCGGCGAATTTGGCGCGGACACGTTTTATTACGGGCGCGGAGCGGGGTCCCATCCCACTGGAGTGGCAGTGGTCAGCGACCTGATGCGCGTCGCGCGCGAAATACGCCATACCAGCGCTGAGCGCGTGTCGCCGTTGGCGCATGCGCACCTGCGGGAATACACGCCTGTGCCGGTGACGGTACACGAATCGGCTTACTACTTGCGCTTTCGCGTAGAAGACAAGCCCGGCATCATTGCGCAGTTGGCCACTGCGTTGGCCGCGGAGAGCATTTCGATTGACGCGGTCTTGCAGTTGCCGAATGCGAACTGGCGCAATCTTCCGTTTGTAATCACGGTTGAACCAGCTACGGAGGCAGCCGTTCGCGCCGCCATGGCTCGCATGGCGGAAATGCACTTCTTGGTTGAGCCTCCGCTGGCTATGCCTATTGAGAAGGCGCTGTAAAGAAGTCCCGCGGTTCCAGGTTGGTGATCTTCCAACCGCGGCCGCGCTTTTCGACCGTCACGGTAACGACGGCGCGTTTGGGCCGGGCGTAGCCGCTGCGCAGCAGCCAGTCAATCCGCACGCGGCGTTTGGATTCGTCGCCCGCATCATCCACGATGTCGATGGTGGACGTAGCTCCCTCCGTTGCCACCAACGCAGCCACTTGTTCCCGCAGGTTGGTGTAGCCGGGCATCGCGGAATCGAAGTGAGTCATGAAGGCGTCCACGTCGCGATCCGCCAACGTTTCCACGGCGGTACGAAATAAATCAAGGACGGCCGCGGGAGGCTGGGCCCAAGCGATGATCGCCACCAGCGGTAGTAGGATCCACTTCATTACGGGAAGCCCTATGTGCGGTATGACGCGTTGATTCGGATGTAATCTTCCGTGAAATCGCAGGTCCAGATCCTAGCCGTGGCTTTGCCTCGCCCCCGCAGCACGAAGCGCACGCTACATTCCGGCGCATCCAGCTTCTTCGAGAGCTCGGCTTCAGAGAACTTGGTGGCGAGTCCGCCTTGGCAAACTTTCAACCCCTGCATGTACACATCGGCAACGGCGGGATCGAAGGGCACGCCCGCATAACCAGCGGCGCACAGAACGCGTCCCCAGTTAGGATCGGACCCCGCGATGGCCGTCTTTACCAGCGGAGAGTTCGCGATGGTTCTGGCGATGCGTTCGGCGGCGGCGGCGTTCGGTGCGCCTTCCACATCCACCGTGATCAGTTTGCGCGCGCCCTCGCCGTCGGCGGCGATCTGCTTGGCCAAGGATTCCAGGACTCGCGTCAGGGCCATCTCCAGTGCCTGGGGCGAAACCTTCACTCCGGAGGCGCCGTTGGCCATTACAGCGACCGTGTCATTTGTGGACGTGTCCCCATCCACCGTCAAGCGATTGAAGGTGACGGCAATCGCTTTCTTGAGGGCGGATCGCAATTCGGCGGCGGTAACGACGGCGTCGGTCATTACGAAGCCAAGAGTGGTGGCCATGTTGGGCTGGATCATGCCCGAGCCCTTCGCCATGCCGGCGACGGTCACGGCACGATTGATCTGCGCGAAAGCTGTCTTGGGCTTCGTGTCAGTGGTCATGATCGCCTGGGCCACCAAATCAAACTGGTCGGCGTGCAGGGATTCTACAAGTTTGGGCAGCGCGCTGATAATGAGCTGCGCATTCATCTCGACGCCGATTACGCCGGTCGAAGCCGGCAGAATGTCGCTAGTCTTCGTGCCAAGCGCCTTCGCCGCCGCCTTCACGCAGGCCGCAGCCACGCGTTCGCCGGTGCGGGTAGCGCAATTGGCGTTGCCTGCGTTAATCAGAAAAGCTCGCGCCTTGCCGCGCGATTCGCGGAGATTCCTGCGGGCCAGTTCCACCGGCGCCGCCACCACTTGATTCTGTGTGAACACAGCGGCAGCGGAGGCGGGCCCGTCCGACACAATCAGTGCCAGATCGTCCTTGGCCACCTTGCGAATGCCCGCATAAGTGGCGGCATAGCGAAAGCCGGCAGGCAAACTCATTGCAGCACCTCCTGTGCCGCCAACGTGAAGCCATTCAGGAACGCGGACGCTTGCATGCGCTTTCTCCCCTCCACCTGCACCTCCAGTAACTCTAGCGAGCCTTGGCCGCAACCCGCAAACAGACGTCGATTCTCTGCCAGCAACTCGCCTGGCGGCAACGTGCGATCCATCGCGCGCCCCTTCCAGATATGCAGGCGCTGACCGCGTAAGAATCCGTAACAACCAGGCCACGGGGAGAACCCGCGCATCCGATTCAGGATTTCCTGGCCGGCCATGGACCACACGATGCGCCCGTCTTCCTTCTTAATTACCGGAGCCCACGAAGCTTCAGCATTGTCCTGCGGCTGCGGCGCAATGTCGTCCAACCGCGCCAGCGTGTCCGTCAGGAGGTCCGCTCCCGCCACTGCCAGCCGAGCGCCTAATTCCACTGCGGTCTCCTCGGCTCCAATGGCGGTTTCCCACCTTAGCAGCATATCGCCGGTGTCCAAGCCCGCGTTGATCTTCATGGTGGTCACTCCAGTGCGAGTCTCGCCGCGCGCGATGGCCCACTGCAGCGGCGCAGCGCCTCGATATTTCGGGAGCAGAGAGCCATGCACGTTGATAATGCCCTTGGGCGGGATGTCCAGAATCGCCTGAGGAATGATTTGCCCATAGCCCACCACCACCATTGCTTCGGGAGCCATCGCGCCGAGCTGTTCCACAATCTCCGGCGCGCGGACACGCTCCGGTTGATACACGGGCAACCCCAATCTCAGTGCGGCTTCCTTCACGGCAGGCATCGAATCCTTCTGACCGCGCCCCTTCGGACGATCCGGCTGGGTGAAAACCGCCATCACTTGGTGGCCCGCCTTCACCAGGCTGTCGAGCGATGGAACCGCGAAGGCCGGCGTGCCCATAAACACCAGCTTCACTTCACTTCCATTCGTCCGCTTTTTGCAGCTTGCGGATTTTGCGGCGGATCAGGTCCCGCTTTAGAGGGCTGATGTGACTGATATAGAGCGTCCCCCTCAGATGGTCTGTCTCATGCAGGAAGGCCCGGGCGAGAAGATCTTCGCCGGTCATCTCGAAAATGTTGCCCTTCACGTCGGCTGCCCGCACGGTGACCTTTTTCCCGCGCGTTACCGTCTCGCGAAAGGTGGGGAGGCTGAGGCAGCCTTCTTCGCCGGTTTGGGAGCCGTCCACCGCAATGATCTCTGGATTGATCAAGACCAGCTTCTGCCCTGGGTCTTCTCCGGTGCTGGTATCGATGACCGCGACGCGCTCGCCCACGCCGATTTGCGGCGCCGCCAAGCCCACGCCTCGAGCCGCGTACATCGACTCGAACATATCCTCCACCAGCTTGTGCAAAGCCGGTGTATCAAAATCCTTAATCGTGCCAGCCTGTGTTTCCAGCACGGGCTGTCCATATTTAACAATCGGGTAGATCATTTTTTTACTTGTCAGAACGCATGCACCTGTTCGAGGTACGCGTCGTAATTCCGTTTCGTCTCCCGCAGGGAATCCCCGCCGAATTTTTCCAGTACCGCGCCTGCCAGCACCAGAGCCACCATCGCTTCGCCCACTACGCCCGCCGCCGGCACCACGCACACGTCGCTGCGTTCGTACGCCGCCAGCGCGGATTCACGAGTTTCCAAATCCACACTCTCCAGAGGCTTGCGCAATGTCGAAATAGGCTTGAGCAGTCCGCGCACCACGACGTCCTGTCCGTTGGTGATACCGCCTTCCAGTCCGCCCGCGCGATTCGCGCCGCGCGAAAACTGGTGCTGCTCGCGATCATAATGAATCGTATCCTGGACCTTGGAACCGAACGCCGCTGCGCCATCCGCCGCGAAGCCCACCTCGACGCCTTTCACCGCCTGCATCGAGACAATTGCCTGCGCCAGTTTTCCATCCAGCCTGGTGTCCCACGCGATGTGCGATCCCAAGCCCACGGGAACGCCGTGCGCCACTACCTCGAAAACGCCGCCCACGGTATCGCCAGTACGATAGATCTGATCCACCACAGCCTTCATGCGCTGCTCCGCTTCGGAGTCCACGCAGTTCAGCAGCACTTCGTCGCGATGGTTCAACTCCACCAGTTCTTCCCAAGTGACCGCGCGTTCCAGCTTTTCAGTGCCCACCTGGATCACGTGGCTCCAGACAGCGATGCCTAATTCGCCCAGGAACGCTTTCGCTAGCGCGCCCACTGCCACGCGACCCGTGGTCTCGCGCGCACTGGCGCGCTCCAGGACATAGCGAGCATCATCGAAGTCGTATTTGATGGCGCCTGCAAGGTCGGCGTGCCCGGGCCGCGGACGCGTCACCCGCTTGCGCTTTTCAGCCGAGCCCTCGAAGTCTTCGACCGGCAGCGCCTCGGTCCAGTTCTTCCAATCTTTGTTTTCCAGCAGAACAGCGATGGGCGAGCCGATGGTCTTGGAGTGGCGCACGCCACTGACGATATGCGCTTTGTCAGTCTCGATCTTCATGCGCCCGCCGCGCCCAAAACCTTGCTGGCGGCGCCATAGCTCGCGATTGATCGCATCCACAGACACGGGAACGCCTGCGGGTAAACCTGTCAGTGTGGCGACCAGGCATTCGCCGTGTGACTCGCCTGCCGTTTCAAACCGTAGCATGAGGGGGAATTTCTATAGTAACGCGATCAGAGCACACTCCCGCTGTGAGGGCGCTGTTCGGGAGCCGCGCCGCTCGGGACTTTCGCGCCTGCTAAAATGAACCCATGGGCAAACTTACTTCTTCCGTTCTTAGCTTCTCGGCGCTATTGGCGTTGGCCGCGACCTTGTTCGCGCAGTCCAAGTCAGGAATTCTGCAACCTCAGATGACGGTGGAAAAGGGCACCTACAAGCAGCCCATGGGCAAGCTGGGTGAGAAATCCACGGCTGTGTGGAGCGCTACTACTTTAGGAGCCTCCGTCGATGGCAAGCCAAACGCCGGCACCGCCCGCACCATCACGGGAGAAATTATCGATTTTTCCTGTTATCTGGAGATTGGCAAACACGGCGAAAAGCATCGCGATTGCGCGCAGAAGTGCTTCCGTGCCGGACAACCCATTGGCCTGCTGACGCAAGCCGGCGACCTCTACATGCTGATGGAAGAAGAGCATGATCCTCGCCGTGACGGCATGGGGACGTTCCGCGAAGCCGCCACCGAACACGCCGGCCACATCATGGAAGTCACCGGGACCTCGTCCACTGTGCGGGGCTTCAACGCTTTGTACGTTCAGGGCTATCTCAAAAAGTAGATGAACCTTCGTAGCGGGTGGATTCGCGCCACAGCCCTGTCGGCTGCTTTGGCGGCCGGCCAGAGCCACACCGCAAGCCAAAGCCACAGGGAAGGATATCGCCGGGCCGCTGGGCTTGTTGCCGGTCCCGTGGTGGTGGTGGACTTTTACGACAAGGGCGGAATCCCGAATCGTAATCTGCACGAGAAAATTAAGAAGTTGAACCTGACCGCAGTCCAGAAAAAGGACCTGGTGGAATTCTTAAAGGCACTGAACGGCCAACCCATCAGGGCGGCTATTCCCACTGTGTTCCCGCAGTAAGCCAGAGTGGTCTGCTCCACTCGGTTTGCGTGATTGCGGTGTCCCGTCTAAATTCTTTACGCGCGCGCGAACGTCGAATTAATCTTCGAGAAGATAGCGCTAATACCTGGAGCAATTGTGGTGGGGAAGATTGCTCCGGCTGCGACTGCCACGAAGGCCGCCATCAACGCGTATTCCACCAGGTCTTGTCCGCGAACGTCTCTCCGAAGTAACTCAACGCGAAAAAGCACAGTTCGTAATTTCATATTTTCCTGCCGTCCTTGGGTTACGGTCGTATGCCGCACCTCAACAGTTCCATATTGCCCCAGAACACGAAAAGGAGCAACGCTAATTTGACCGTAGATAACTGATTCAGAAACCCTTACGACCTTAGTGATAGAGTGTTGTTCTTACTTTGCGGTCAGTAAACCCCGAGATGTTCTCAGGGGTTCGCCTGAACCGGGAAGCGTATGACAGTAAAATTGCGCAACTCGACCGAGTCCGTGGTCGAGCCGGTCATTTGTGCGCGAAAACTAACCGTCAGTGCCTGGCCGGTGTCTTCCGCGGAACTGCCGGCCGTCACCGCGAACGCCAAAACATTCCCCCAGCTCTGCGTGTCCCACAGCTGATCCGCGCCGAAGACGCTGAAATCGGTGTGCCCGGTTAGTCGAGCCTCGGAGGCACTAGCCGACCGCGAGAGTACTGTTGTGTTGCCCACGCGCACCTCCCCGGCGAATCCTGTGGTGGACCCAATGTGGGCCATCTGAACCCGTATCTCCAGCCGGTCGCCAGTGCCCAGAAGGCCGCCAGGAAGCGTGCATGTTCCCAGTTGGGTAAGCGTTGTGGCCGACGTGGAGTTACCCGCGTCGCTGCAAACAACCTGAGACGCTGTCAGCGATCCAAATGGATTGCCGGGGTCGCCGAAGCGATAGCTCGCCAGCAGCAGGTCACCCGTCTGCGGTGTGGATGCGACAAAGAAAGTCACCGCATTTCCCGACAACGTATAGTCCGTAGTGGAGCGCATCAGTAGACCGTTGCGATACAAGTGCAAGCTGGCAGGCGGGTCCGGCGGATGCGTCAGGACGAACGTAAGGTTGCTGCTGTTGACAGTTCCGCTGGGCACCTCGGAATCCGCGAAGGAGCCCACCACGCTGCCTCCCCCGCTGCCGCAAGGTCCCGAACTGCCGTCCACATGCACGCAATCGCTCAAGCTGCCTGCGGCGCCATCCAGTTGCCCCGAGGAGTTAATGACCGCGGTGCGGCCCAATCCGTATCCGACGCCGCGCATGGGCCGGACCTCCAATTCATTTACCAACCCAATCACGTCTCCGATCTGCACCGGGGAGATTACGGGCGGTGGTCCGATCACGCTGCCGCTGGCGATGCGTACGTCGCGAACCCGAAGCGTAACGGAACTGGGAGGCACGGCCCAGGTTTCGGTGAATTGAATGATGCCCGCTGTGTTGTAGGTGACGTTGTACTGCGCGCCCGCCGAGGCCGTGGTGGTCGGCGCCAGGCGAACCCGCAGGAATCCGTTAACGATGGGAATCGTCAGATTCGCCGTCGCGATATTCGACAGATCGCCGCCTAGAAAACTTTGATAGGTGATGTACATCGTGCCGTTGAAGCGTGTGCCATCGGCACGGTAGAGCACGTCCTGAATGGTGGTGAGCGCCGGCTGAGCCGCCGCCACTCCGGTCACCACGGCCGTGATGGCCGCAAGTCTTTTCCAACTGAGCATTTCGCCTCCGAGCATTCCGTATCCGCGCTGGCCTCATGTGAGTCTGTCAGGCGGTTTCACTGTAAGGCGTGGAATGTCCGCCTCGGCGGCTAGCAGTTAGCCTGCATGCGCTAAGGGTCTTGAATTTCAGTTGTTTGACGAAATGCTTCCTGGGCCTGTACGCGCAGTGACCGTGGCTATTTGACGCCGCGGATGACGTCGGTGCCCAGGTAGGGTTGCAGAGCCTCGGGAACCCCGATGCTGCCGTCGGCACGTTGATAGTTCTCAACGATCGCGACCCAAGTGCGTCCCACCGCCAGACCGCTGCCGTTCAACGTGTGGACGAATTCGGCCTTGCTTTTGCCGGATTTCGCTTTGATGGAGGCGCGGCGGGCTTGGAAACTTTCGAAATTGGAGCAGGACGAGATCTCTTTATACTCGTTCTGTCCCGGCAGCCACACTTCGATGTCGTATGTTTTAGCCGAGCTGGGACCAATGTCCCCGGTCGAAAGCACAACGGTACGGTACGGCAGCCCGAGTCGTTCCAAAATGTCCTGCGCGTCGGCCGTCAGTGCGTCGAGTTCCGCGTAGCTGGTCTCGGGCCGCGCAAACTTGACCAGCTCCACTTTTTGAAATTGATGCTGCCGGATAATCCCGCGTACGTCGCGCCCGTAGGACCCGGCTTCACTGCGAAAACACGGCGTATACGCGCAAAGTTTGATGGGCAGCGAATCCAGATCCAGCGTCTCATCGCGATACAAATTCGTCACCGGAACCTCCGCTGTCGGAGCCAGCCAGTAATCGGTGCCCTCCAGCTTGAACAGGTCGGCTGCGAATTTCGGCAGCTGTCCCGTGCCATACAAGCTGGCCGAATTAATCACGAACGGCGGCAGCACTTCCGTGTAGCCGTGCTCTTTGGTATGCACATCCAGCATGAAGTTGATCAGAGCGCGTTCCAGCTTCGCGCCCCATCCCATGTAAACGGCAAAGCGCGCCCCCGTGATCTTCGCGGCGCGTTCGAAATCCAGAATGCCGAGTTCCGGTCCCAGATCCCAATGCGGTTTGGCATGGAAGGTGAACTCCTGCGGAGCCCCCCATCGACGAACCTCGACGTTATCCGCGGCGCTCTTCCCGGTTGGAACGGAGGAGTGCGGCAAATTCGGAATCCCGGCCATGAGATCGCGGAACGAATCGTCCAGCTCGGAAGCTTTTCCGTCCAGCTTGGCTATTAGCTCGTCCAGTTCGCGAACGCGCTGCTGCTTATCGGCGGTATCCTGCCCGGCTTTCTTCAGCTTGCCGATTTCCGCGGATTCCGCATTCTTCTGCGCCTTCAAAGCTTCCGCTTCAGACACGGCGGCGCGGCGATCCGCATCCAACTTTCGGAACGCCTCCACATCCACCGTGAAGCCGCGATCCGCGAGCCGCAGTGCGACCGCGTCCAGATTGTTTCTAAAATAGCTAAGCTCGTACATTTAGCGGGCTTCGATGGGAACCCAAGTTTGGCCGACCACCGGTCCCAGATATTCGGCGCGTGGGCGGATCAAGCGATTGTTTTCGTACTGCTCCAGAATGTGCGCAGTCCAACCCGACATGCGGCTCACCGCGAACACGGGCGTGAACAGGTCCACTGGGATTCCCAGCGAATAGTACATGGAAGCCGAATAGAAATCGACATTCGCATTCAGATTCTTGGTCTCTTTAATGTATTTTTCGATTTGCTGGGACGCCTGATAGAGCGCTTCGTGTCCGGTGCGTTTGCTGAGTTCCTCGGCCATACCTTTTAAGCTGGTCGCGCGCGGGTCCAGCGTGTGATAGACGCGATGACCCATGCCCGGGACCTTCTGTTTATTCGCCAGCATTTCCTTCACGTGGGCCAAGGCTTTCTCCGGCGTTCCCGCGGCGAGAAGCAGTTTGATCACGTCTTCGTTGGCTCCGCCGTGCAGCGGGCCGCGAAGCGCGCCGATGGCCGAGGTGACGGCCGAATAGATATCGCTCAACGTTGCCGCCGTCACGCGCGCCGCGAAGGTGGACGCGTTCAATTCATGTTCGGCATGCAGGATAAGTGCCACGTCCAGCACGCGCTCCATCACGTCATCCGGTTTCTTGCCAGTCAGCGTGAAAAGAAAATTCGCGGCGAAGTCCAGAGACGGGTCGCCGGCCACCACCGGTTTTCCGTTGCGCAGGCGATCGAAACTGGTGACGATGGTTGCCGTCTGCGCCATCAAACGGATGGCCTTCTTCGAGGCTCCTGCGACGGTGACGTCGTTGGCATCCGGATCATCCAAAGCCAGCATCGAAACCGCGGTGCGCAGTACATGCATGGGCGCGGCTTTCGGAACCCCCTGCAAAAACGCGACCACAGCGTCAGGCAACTCCCGATTGGCCACCAACGCCGACTTCAGTTCCGTCAGCTGGCTGGCCGTGGGCAATTTTCCGTGCCACAAAAGGTACACAACTTCTTCAAACGTGGCGTTCTCCGCCAGCGTTTCGATCCGGAAGCCTTGGTAGCTGAGCAACCCCGCGTCGCCGTCGATGTAGCACAGCCGCGATTGAGTCGCGACCACTCCTTCCAGACCCGCACCTGTCGCCATGTTGTAGTTCCGCCCCCGTCTTATTGGATTCCCGATACACGCCCAGCGGCGCGGATGGGATGAAGTTTTATTCTAGCATCGGCTCACGCCGCCCCGTGCTTCCGTAACGCGGTTTTCTCGACGATCTGCACGGCCATTTGGCTAAGAGGCCCGGTGCGCGCGCCGGGCACGATGATGCCGGTCAGATTTAACGGATCCGCGGCCGCAATTTCGATGGCTTCGGAGCCGGCTCCGGTACGCCGCAAGTGACGCAGGAGATCCAGCGCTTCGGGCCGGGCGAATTGCTCCCCCACGAAGCCTGCGACGAACCGTCCGCCACGAATCTCGCCCCGTGCTTCCATCCGCCTATAGACTTGCAACAATTCCCGCCATGTGGGCGCAAGCGTTTCGCGAGCCAGAATGTCGCGGAACACAACGCCCCATCGGCTAAGCAGTTGTTGCGCGAAGAACTCAACCTCAGTAGCCGACCCGGCGCGATGCAGCAGAGCCCATCTGCCCGCCGCATGCCGCGGACGTGCCGACCGCCCTCGCCCTTCGCCGCGCCTTCGCTTCGGATCGATCAGCGCGCGCAGGTTTTCGAATCCATCGCCGGTGACCAACCCGGCGGCAACCAGCTCCCACAAGCCGTCTTCCACTTCGCTCGACAATCGCTCGGTCGCACGCAACAGCTCATTGAAGAACAACGCTCCACGAGCCTCCAGGGCAACATAGATATCCCGCGCCTGATGCGACAGCAGAGGCATTTCATTCGATGGAGCGGGCAGCAGCTTCGCGGCATCCTCCCGCAGGAAGATCGCCAGCGGAGCCACGCGCGTCGGGCGGATACGCCGGCCAGTGGGCGTTTCCAGCGCGGGATGTGGCGACAACCGGCCCCACATGACCTCGCCGGCGAGGCATAGGCGGTCGAGCAATTCCGGTTCGTATTTCGCGATGCGCTGCGGCAGTACCGTCGCTTCCCACGCCGCCGCCGAAATCTCATACCCCTGTAATTGCTTCAACACCTGCAACAATCCATCCGCGCCATGCAGACGGGATCCCGTAGCCGTATGCTGCCAGCGCGTAAGGAAGCGCATGAAATCGGCCGAACTCACCGGTTCGATCTCGCGCCGCAACCGCCCCAACGTCATCCGATGTATCCGAGCCAGCACGCGCCGATGGCAGAACTCGTCGTCTTCGGTGGCGAAATGGCCGCGCAGAATTGTGCCTTCTGATTCCAACTGCGCCAACCCGATGTCCACCGATTCCCGAGTAAGCCCTAGTCGATCCGCCAATGCTTGGGGCGTAACGGGACCAATGCAATCCATCCATCCGCGCAGGATGTGCAACACCGCGTCCTCATCGGGGAGCCGTTGCGTCAACTCCAGCCGCTCTGTAGCCACCCAGCGGCCGAGCGGGGCCAAGGGCGTGACCCGCGTAGCCCGCCCTGCGTGCTCCAAAACTTCGAACCATCCCCGCCACTCTTCCACTGGAGGCAGGATCACCAATGTCAACAAGGCATCGTGTAATTCGTGCTCATCCCGCACCACCGGCCACGACTCCTCGGCCACCTGGGCGATGGCCGCCGGATCCAATGTGCCAAGGTTCTGGGCGTCGTCCGCGGATAGTGTCCGGCGCATCTGCACCGCGCGCGTGCGGCGCTCCTCCAACGGAGCATCATCCAAAAACGCATATGGATTGGCGTTCAAAATCTCGTGACAAAACGGCGACGGCTCGCGAGTATCCACCGCGACAGTGCGCAGCGTGCCGTCGCCCATGCGGTCCAGAATGTCGACCAGACCATCCAGATCCATTGCTTCATGCAGACAATTCGCGATCGTCTCGTTCACCAAAGGATGATCTGGAATACGAATCTCACCGGTGAGGTTTTCCGCGCACGCCACCTGATCGGGAAATACGCTGGCAAGCAAATCGTCAGACCGCATGCGCTGAATCGGCGGCGGCACCTTGCGACCTCCGCTGAACCGCGGTACTGCCAGCGCCCGGGACGCATTCCATTTCCAGCGAGCCCCGAACATCGGCGAATCGAACATTGCCTGCGTCAACACGTGTTCCACAGTCCCCGGCGTCAGGAACGCGAATACCGATTCCAAGGGAAATGAGTGTTGATCGCTCAACGACAGCACCAGTCCGTTGTCTGTCGCGGCAGCCTGCAATTCAAAATTGAATGTCCGGCAGAAGCGCTTGCGCAGCGCCAGCCCCCAAGCCTTATTGATGCGTGAACCAAACGGGGCATGGATCACCAGTTGCATCCCGCCCGCCTCATCGAAGAACCGTTCCGCGACCACGGTTTCCTGTGTCGGAACCACGCCTAGAGCCGCCGCACCCGCGCGTACATAGGCCACCGCTTGCTCCGCTCCCGCTGGACTAACGCCGCATTCCTCTTTCAACATCGCCAGTGCATCACTTGAGTCGGAAATATCCCGTCGCAGGTCGGACACGGCTGCTGACAACTCACGGGTCCGTCCCGGAGCCTCGCCTAACCAAAATGGCACCGAAGGGCTCGCGCCCTTTGCGTTTTCGACCCGGACGCGCCCAGTCTCCACGCGCCGGATGCGCCATGAAGTGGTCCCCAGCAGGAAGGTGTCGCCTACCTGACTCTCAATCGCGAAGTCTTCATCCAACGTCCCGATCACCGTGCCCTCGGGTTCGGCGATAACCTGATAAAGCGCCGTGTCGGGGATCGCTCCGCCGCTGGTAATCGCCGCCAGTCGAGCGCCTCGCCGCCCGCGCACTTTGCCGTTCACCTGATCGCGATGCAGATACGCCCCGCTGCGTCCGCGCGATGTTGCGATTCCCTCTGACATCATCTGGACCACGGCGTCGAAGTCCTTGCGGGCCAAGTCGCGATACGGAGCCGCGCCGCGCACCAGCCCGAACAGCGCGTCCTCATCCCACTCTTCGACGGCCGCCATAGCGACAATCTGCTGCGCCAGGATATCCAGAGGCGCCGGAGGAATCTCCAGCTTGTCGAGCTCGCCGCCGCGAACCGCCCGCACCAGCGCCGCGCACTCGATCAGTTCATCCCGCGTCGTCGCGAAGAATCGAGCCTTTGGCAGCGCGCCCACCCAGTGCCCCGCACGCCCCGCGCGCTGTAGCGCCACGCCGATGGATCGAGTCGAGCCAATTTGGCAAACCAGATCCACAGTGCCGATGTCGATGCCCAACTCGAGCGACGCCGTCGCTACCACCACCCGTAATTCGCCGTCCTTTAACCGCCGCTCTGCTTCAAAACGCAGTGCCCGCGACAGGCTTCCGTGATGCGGCAAGACCATGTTCTCGCCCAATCGCTGCGCCAAGTGATGCGATACCCTTTCGGCCAGGCGCCTGGTATTTACGAACACCAGCGTCGTCCGATGCTCCTGCGCGAGCGCCGCGATGCGGTCGTAAATTTCGCCCCAGGATTCGGTGCTGGCAACGGCAGCGAGTTCGTCCCGGGGAATTTCCACCGCCAGATCCATCGCGCGCCGGTGTCCAACCTGCACCACGTGCGCCTTCGGGCCTAGAAACCGCGCGACCTCTTGGATGGGACTTACCGTCGCCGACAAGCCGATCTTCTGGATCGGAGCGCCCGTCAGTGCTTCCAGCCTTGCGATGGATAGCGCCAGGTGCGACCCGCGCTTGTCATCCGCCACCGCGTGAATCTCATCCACTATCAATGTCCGGACGTTGCGCAGCATTTTGCGCGGACCTTCGGCCGTCAACAATATGTAGAGGGATTCCGGCGTCGTAACCAGAATATGCGGAGCTTGCTTGCCCATCCGCGCGCGCTCGGCGGCTGGCGTATCGCCTGTGCGCACGGCGGTTCGAATGGCCGACAAAGCTACGCCTTCCGCCAAGGCCGCCTGCGCGATGCCCGCCAACGGGATGTCCAAATTCTTATGGACATCGTTGCTTAACGCCTTTAGCGGCGATACGTACAGGATCTCGATCTGATTCGGCAGCTCGCCTTCGCGGGCGCGACGAACCAGAATATCGATCGCCGTCAGAAAAGCCGCCAGCGTTTTGCCCGATCCCGTCGGGGCGGAGATCAGTACATCATGGCCACTTTGGATTTCCGGCCAACCCCGCCGTTGCGGCTCCGTGACGTTGCCAAAGTGAGACCGGAACCAGGCGCGCGTGAGAGCATCAAAACCCGCCAGCGCGTCCACTTCGAGCATACCTTTAGCGTACCGCGCCGCAGTGCCGCTGCAAGCAGTGCCGCCGGCCCACTACAGTTTGAAAATATGATCTGTTGGCTTTTTTTCTTTATGGCGGCTGAGTGCCCAAATTACCGCTACCGCGCCAACAATCACGAACGGGATACTCATGACGGTCCAATGCACTTCCGGCATACGGAGCCTCCTGGCTTGGCCTGACTATGGAGTCAGGACTTCCCACGATCACCCATCTTTCCGCCGCCTCAACGCTGAACGCGGCGAAAACACCGTTTGGCTGGCTCCAGTATTCTCCCGTGACGGCTGAGTGTCAACCCTCTGCTTCAGCCTCTGCTTCAGCCCGGTCGTATAATGGCAGCACCATGGAAGAACAGAGCTACGCCAAACACGCCAGATTCGATCCGCTGTTCCATTTCACGCTGTTCCCGATTACCGCGCTGATTTTCATCGGCTCGCTGGTGAACCTGTACCAGTCTCTCGATGATCATTCGCGGCTGTATAACGCGTCGCTGATCGCGGCGATCGCTTTCGCGATGCTGCTGAACGGATTCCTGACGCGAACCTACCCGTTGAAGGCGCAAGATCGGGCGATACGCGCCGAAGAGAACCTCCGCCATTATGTATTGACGGGCAAGTTGCTGGATCGCAAAATAACCGTGAAACAAATCGTAGCGCTGCGCTTCGCCTCCGACGCGGAGTTCCCGGATCTAGCCGCCAAGGCCGCCAATATGGAGCCGGATGTGATTAAGCAGGCCGTTAAGAACTGGCGCTCCGACCACGATCGGTTGTAGCGAACAAATGTAGCGTGCGAACGCTATTTCGCTAACGGGT
Organism: Acidobacteriota bacterium; assembly: GCA_039931205.1. Classification (GTDB taxonomy): domain Bacteria; phylum Acidobacteriota; class Terriglobia; order Bryobacterales; family Bryobacteraceae; genus Palsa-187. Next base: position 246,717 of record JBDTSJ010000028.1, on the reverse strand, counting down.
CCGGCCTCAACTGGAAATGCAGGACCTTACTGGTGGTCCCTTTCCCGGTCTCCATATGAAATACCGCGCGCGTGGAAACCGTGGACCACAGCCCCTTGCCCTTCCATCCGGTCTTCGGATCGTCGATCCTTCCGTCCATTCCTTTAGCGAAGAAGCCCAATGGATACGGCACTCGCAGCGTAACCCACTTGCCATCCACGATCGCCATCAGAGCGTCCTCGCCATTGCCAGTAGCGATCGGCACATTCTTGCCGAGCCCGAATGTATCAAACTGATCCACCCAACTGTAATAGCTGGCTTCCGAGCTCCCCGAATCCGTGACGCCCTTGAACTGCGGGACGGGGAATGGATACAAAGTGAAGCCCTCCGCGCAATGCTGGCCTGTAGCCGCCACGCCGTTCAATTTCGCTTTGCATTTCCGGCGATCGAAACTCGCGAAGTGTCCGCTAGCCAGCGGCGCCCACACCACCCCGTTGCGATCTACGTCCAGCCCACGGGGTGAGTAACCCTGCACCATCGCTTGCGAGTTGCCCCACGGCAATTCGTAGACTTCCGCCAGCGCCGTCTCCGTGGGATTCGCTCCAGGAACCAAGCGCACCAGTGACCCCGGGAATCCTAGCACGGAGCCCCACACGCTCCCGTCCGCCGCCACAGCCAGTCCGTAAAACGACGCGTTGATGCGATGATCCTTGGTGGGATCAATAGCCTGGTTGGGTTCGTTGTAGGCATCCCGCTTCCCGTTGCCGTTGGTATCGAGAATCAGCGGAGTCCAGCCCTGCGACTTCTGCTCATCGCCCGTATCCTCGAACATCTTCCGATTCAGCCAGCCCACAGCGCCACCACCGCCGCCGCTGGAAGTCCACAATGTCTGATTCGCGTCCTCCGCGAACTGCAAATGGTGGGTGGAGAAACAAGTGTCAATCAGGGTGAACTTCTTGGACGCGGGATCGTACATGGCCAGTTGCCGGCCGCTGCGGTCCAGCGGGAACGCCTTCGCCGATGGATGATTCGACCCTGCCTTGCAATACGCCGGATTTTCTCCCGGACGGATCACCGACGTGAACCACACGCGGCCCTTCTCGTCCAACATCGGATTGTGCATGTTGGCCTGGCTATCCCAGATGGATTCATCACCCCAGAATACGGACGCCTGCGTCGGAGGACTCGGTTTCGCGGTCTTCGGATCGCGAACCGGCATGCGGATGCTGCTGGCCGTGTGTTTCACGGGATCCAACACGGGAACATTGTCCGTCGACAACTCCGGCGCGCCATACAGTAGACCGTTGGCGTTTACTGTCGGATTGCGTTTGTCCGTTGCAATTTCATCGTGCAGATAGGCTTTGGGGGAAGCCCAATCCCACTGCGTGATCACGACGTTCCGCTCCACTCCCTGCGGACGCGCCGGAGCCTTCGGCAATTCCCCGGCCGCAATGCGCGAGGTCCAGTCTCCAAACATCGCCAGTGCGCGATCCTTGCCCATATTGTTGATGCTGCCCAGCATCTGGCCGCCCGCCTGCCCGGATTGCAAACGCCGTTCCCAGGCTTTCGCGGGCGAATCCAACTTAGCGAATTCCGCCGGCAACTCGCGTGTTGCCTTGGTACCTAACTGGTGGCAGCTCCAGCAGCTATCGGTACGAATTAAGTCGAGAAATTGGGCCTGGGACTTAATGTTCGGGTTGATCCCGTTGCCATTGGGCCCAGTCCCTGGGAATTCGGACTTGGCCGGAATCTGCATCAGCGAATACCAATAACTGGCTGGATAATATTCCGCCGCAGCCTTCGCGTTGGGCGCGATCACAGCCGTCAGATTCAGATTCTTGCCCGGCGCGCTGATCGTTTTTGGAGAATCCACCAGCCCGTAGCCGCGTACCCACACGTTGTAGTTGCCCTTGGGAAGGTCGGGGATCAGATAGCGGCCGCGATCGTCGGTGACCACTGTCTTGGAAAACTTTGTCGGCAGATCCGCCGTTTCCGCAATCACCCACACGCCCGCTTCAGGACCTTTCGAACTGCTAACGACACCGGCCAGGTCGTCGCTGTCAACGCTGATTTGCTGAGCCAGCAAACGTACCACTATGAGGGCGGCAACCGCCAAGCCAATCAGGGCCTTCTTCATGGCAAGAATCTCCTTCGTGTGAAAGTATACACCTCCCACACGTTGGAATTTAGCCTTCGGGTTGGGTCCGCTCATTGGTGATTCTGGCCCGCTCATCTTCGAAAAGGGTCCACTCGTGGAATTCACGTAGTGACATAGGATCTCGCACCCAATACTGGGAGCATGAGAAGTTTGCCCAAGCTTGGTTTATTGCTTACCTTCGCGGTGGGTCTGACTGGTTTAGCCCAAGCGTGTTCAGCCCAAAACGCCGGCAGGGCAGGGACCATCGAGGGAACTGTGACGGACGCTACCGGCGCCGCTCTGCCCAAAGCCGCGGTCAGCATCTTGAACCGCGTCACTAACTTTCAACAGGCCACGGCGACCGATGACACCGGAACGTTTCGGTTTGCCAATCTCCCACCCAACTCCTATCATCTGCAGATCAGCGCGCCAAACTTCACCACTTCCGAACAGGATGTTGAAGTGCGTACTCAAGTTCCCATCCTTCTGATGAAGATTCAGCTCGAGGTTGCCGGGACCCGCGAATCCGTGACGGTGGAAGCCGCGGGAGCCGACCTGCTCGAAAATGTCGCCTATGCGCACAACGACGTGGATGTTTCCGCCATTCGTAAACTCCCGGTCACAACACCCGGTTCCGGCCTCAGCGACGCAGTGGTCCTCAGCAGTGGAGCGGTGGCCGCCGATTCTAACGGTTTCTTCCATCCGCTCGGCGATCATGCGCAGACCAGCTTCTCGCTCGACGGCCAGCCGATCAGCGATCAGCAGAGCAAGAATTTCTCCACTCAGCTTCCCCTCAATGCGATTCAATCGTTGGAATTGATCACGGGAGCGCCTCCGGCCGACTATGGCGACAAGACCAGCCTCATCGTGAATGCGGTGACGCGCTCCGGCCTCGGGCAAAAGCCCAACGGTAGTTTCCAAGTGCAGCAAGGATCGTTTGCTACTTACTCAGAGGAAGCTACGCTTGGGTTCGGCAGCGCCAAGCTCGGCAATTTTATCGCCGCGAACGCGCTCCGCTCGGGCCGTTTCCTGGACACCCCGGAAGTCACGCCGCTGCATGCCATCGGGACAAATGGCACCATTTTCGATCGCCTGGATTTCCACCCTACCGAGAGCGATGTTTTCCACATTAATATTTCCGCAGCCCGAAACTGGTTCCAGATTCCCAATACCTACGACCAGCCGAGTCAAGACCAGCGCCAGAAAGCCTCCACTTTCAATTTCGCCCCCGGATATGTTCGGATCTTGAACACGAAAGCCGTTCTGACGGTCAACCCGTTTGTCCGCCAGGATTGGGTGAACTACTATCCCAGCCGGGATCCATTCGCCGATTCTCCGGGGACAGTGGCGCAGAATCGGACCTTGAACAACTGGGGCGTGAAGGCGGACGTCTCCTATGCCAACGGCCGCCATAACCTGAAGGTGGGCACGCAATTGATGCAGACCCGCCTAAACGAGAGCTTCTCTTTCGGAATCACCGACCCCTATTTCAACGCGCTGTGCATCAACACCAAAGGCGATCCGCAAGCTCTACCCGCGGTCACCGATCCCGCCAAGTGTGGAAGCGCGGGATTCGCAGCCAATCCGGACCTACAACCCGGACTGCTTCCCTATGACCTGACCCGCGGCGGAAGGCCACTCCGGTTCAGCGGCCGCGCCAACATCAATCAATACGCGTTCTTTGCGCAGGACTCCATCAAATTCCAGAACCTGATGGTGCAAGCCGGCCTGCGGGTGGATTCGTATCAGGGACTCGCCACGGCTTCCAGCGCCCAGCCGCGGCTGGGACTGTCGTACTTAATTCCCAGATCCGGCACCGTCCTGCGAGCCTCCTACTCGCGCACTTTCGAGACTCCGTATAACGAAAATCTCATCCTCTCCAGTGCCACCGGAGTCGGCGGCCTCGCAGCGAATGCGTTCGGAGCACAAAGCATTCCTCTCAAACCGGGAACTCGCAACCAGTACGATGCAGGCTTGGAGCAGACGTTCGGCCGCAACCTGGTGGTCAGCGCCGACTACTTTTGGAAGTTCACTACAAATTCCTACGACTTTGGGAATTTGTTCAACACCCCGATCGCGTTCCCGGTCGCGCTGAAGAAGTCGAAACTCGATGGGGTCGCTGTGCGCATCGGAACGCCGAACATCAAGGGATTCCAATGGTCCACTACGATGGGCCACACCCGAGCCCGCTATTTTGGGCCGCAAACCGGAGGCTTGGTCTTCAACAATGATCTTGGCAATGCGGCCGTCTTCCGGATCGATCATGATCAGGCCTTCCAGCAGACCACGAATCTGCACTACCAGTACGGCAAGAACGGACCCTGGATATCCTTTACGTGGCGCTACGACAGCGGCTTGGTATCAGGCACAGTCGCCAGCTTGGCGGATGCTTTGGCCTTGACGGCCGCACAACAATCCGCCATCGGATTTTCCTGCGGCACCCTGCATCCGACACTCGACACCGCCCTGACGGCGGCTCAGTGCACGGCCTCGAACTACGCCGCTTCACGCCTCGCCATACCCGCCGAGGGTACAGCCGACGACGATCACAATCCCGCTCGTGTCGCCTCGCGCAATCTTTTCGATGTAGGCGTGGGCACCGACAATTTGCTCCGCAAAGAGCGCTTCAAGACCACATTGCGGCTCACGGCCACTAATCTCACCAATAAAGTGGCCTTGTATAACTTCCTCTCCACGTTTAGCGGTACGCACTTTATACAACCCCGGTCCTATCAAGCTGCGCTGGGTTTCGTTTTCTGAGGGGTTAAGGGGTATTCCACCATTTTCTCAGGCGGGCAGGGTAGAATCGTACGAGATTTTATGCCCCTAGCTACGGGAACTCGCTTCGGCCCCTACGAAATTCTCGCGCCGTTGGGCAAAGGCGGCATGGGCGAGGTTTTCCGCGCCCGCGACACGCGCCTGAACCGCGAAGTGGCGCTCAAAGTTCTACCAGCCGAATTCGCCCAACACGCCTGGCGCCGCGAACGTTTCGAGCGCGAAGCCAAAGCCGTCGCCGCACTCAACCACCCAAACATCGTCGGCCTCTACGACATCGGCGAGGAGCAAGGTCAGGTCTTCATCATCAGTGAACTGGTGGAAGGCGAAACACTGCGGAGCGCAGCGCTCCCCTACCGCAAGGCCATCGACCTCGCCGCCCAAATCGCGGAAGGCCTCGCCGCCGCCCATGCCGCCGGAGTTACCCATCGTGACATCAAGCCCGACAACGTCATGATCACCGCCGAAGGCCGCGCTAAAATCCTCGATTTCGGCCTCGCCAAAATCACCCGCAAGGCTTCCAATACAAGCGCCGACCCCGACGCTACTGAGACCGCGGCGCAATCCCTCACTCAAGCCGGCACTGTCATGGGCACCGCCGGCTACATGTCGCCCGAACAGGTCCGGGGCGAAGAGTCCGACCATCGCAGCGACATCTTCAGCTTCGGGGCGTTGCTGCACGAAATGCTAAGCGGCGCACGCGCGTTTAAAGGCGCGACGTCCATCGAAACCATGGCCGCCATCCTCCACGCCGAGCCCCCCGACCTCCCCGACACCATCCCACCCGGGGTCCGCGATCTCGTTGGCCACTGTTTAGCCAAGAACCCCGACCAACGCTTCCAATCGGCTAAAGACCTGGCCTATGCGTTGCGAGCCGCCGGAGGCCGCCCTGCCACGATTACCGAATCGCAGTCCGTCCTGACAACGACGCCCCCCAGGTCCCGACGGAGCGTGCCGATCGCAGTGATCGCTGCCGCACTGGTGGTTGGCGCCTTAGCTGGTGGCATCTCCGCTGCCCGCTGGGCGACCTCCCAAGACAACACTCCCGAGCCCATCCATCTTTCACGCTTCGCTAGCGAACGCGCCGAAGAGACGGAGCCCGCTTTTTCACCTGACGGCCGCTCTATCGCTTACTCGCGTATTCTCGGCGACGTGAGCGAACTCGTCGTTCAAAGTGTGGTAGAAAATATGGCAGGAAATAACGTTGCTCTGCCTGTGGTGCTGGCTAGCGCCCCATCCCAATTCCGTAGCCCAGTTTGGACTCCGGACGGTACTCGCATTTGTTATAGCCAGGTAGGTGGTTTCTGGTGCGTCGGCGCCTCCGGTGGCACCCCTCAACGTTTGCTTGCACAAGCGGGCGTGGCGGTGTTCACCCCCGATGGCAAGTCGCTGCTCTTCGTGCGCGAGGATGCGGGTAACGCGCAGTTGTTCGCCAGTTCGCCGCCCGGCGCCGAGCCAAAGCGCGTCGAGGGCTTTCAATTGCCGACAGATGCCTCATCCATCGCAGGTATTTCCAGGGACGGCGGGAAGCTTCTGCTAGGTGGAACTCGAGGGGCCGGCGGACGCTCCGGCACCACTCTCTGGGTAGCTCCCTATCCGGCGGGCCCCGTAAAGGCGCTCCCCGTCGAAGGCGGTGTCCAAAGCTCCAACGCCCATTGGCTCCCCGATAACCGCCACATTGTTTACGTCAATCTCAACGTTTCCGGACTGGAGTTCCGGATTATCGTGCGGGATACAGACACCGGCGCACGAAGGCTGTTGCTGGCCGACACCGGCGCCATTATCTCGTCGGGCCTAAGTCCAGATGGCCATCGCTTGGTCTATTCCACCGGCCAACCCGAATGGGACATCGTCGAATACAACATGGATGGCAAACGCGTGCGGCCCATGGTGGCGTCTTCGTTGATGGATGTTAACCCAAATTGGTCTCCGTCAGGCGACCGTTTCTCCTACGGCGTCGGCGGAACTGGCAGAGAGGGTGCGTCTTGGACCCGCGCGGCCGATGGCTCCTCGCCGCAGCCGATCAGCGCCCTGTGGGGCAGCGGGATTGTCTATTCTCCGGATGGACGGAGGTTCGCCAGCATTACCACCGACGGCGGAATTGCCACCTTACCGGTCGCCGGCGGACGGCCTGTGCTCATTTATCCCAACCGCGTGAATGGACGGGTCTGCTGGTCGCCCGATGGCGAATGGATTTGGTTCGCCGAACGCGAAGCACTGAGGAAGGTGCCCAGCCAGGGCGGCACGGCTGTGACGGTCAAAGACAAGATGGGCTTATTACGGCTTCTCAACTGCTCACCCGACGGCAGGTTGGCTTACAGCAATGAGCGAGGCGTAGGTCTAGTGACGCCCGACGGCAAACAAGACCGTCTGCTACCAAAAGCTTCTCCATTCAACGGCGCAGGCCAATTCGGCGAAGGCGGCCGGGTGTTCTATACAAGAAGATTCGCGCGCGGCAACGATCTCGACGTGATAGACGTGGAGACCGGCGCGGTCCGTCGCACCGTCCATTTCGATCTGGACCCCTCCGACAGCATCAACGGATATGCCGTCCACCCCGACGGCAAACGTGTCTTGCTGGTCATCGGCGGCCTCCGCTACGACCTCTGGATGGCCGAGGGTTTCGCTCAACCCGCCACGGGCTGGCGGAGTTGGTTCCGCCACTGGCAATTCCCGCAGCCGCCAGCCTCAACAGATCCGAATGTCGCTAAATAGGCCGTCCGCCGACCGATCACGACAACTTGGCACAATTCCTAGGTGATTAGACGGCTCCTGCTATAATGGAACAGATGAAAGCCCATACCATGCCGTCTTTCCGATTCGACCGTCCTAAGGTCGATGGTCCTATTCATGTCCTCAACGCAAACTCCTACCTGATGGCTGAATACAATCAGCGGACGGGTAAAGTAACGTGGCAGCGCCTTGTGCTGGCGACGGAGAAGAACAACATCGAAAAATGGCTGGCGGAGCATTATCCCGTTCCGGCCGCAATGCGCGCCGCCGTATAGACATCCATAGAGTGCGGTTAGGGGCGCGCCTTAACCGCACTGATTTTCTCCGCTCAATCTCCGCCCGTAGCTTTTCCCGACTCTCACCTTTCTTCCCGGTCACTCCTTCAAGGTTTGCGCAAAAACGAGGTGTATTCCGTTAGCGCTTCAATATACTTCTGGAAGGCTGCGTCGGATTCCAGCCTTAACGCGGTGAAAGAATCTGAATTTGTAGCTGCACCGTCCAACCGGTTGAACAAGTCTCTGTAACTGAGCCAGGTAGCGTTTAGCCGATCGACTAACTTTCGTTCCTGTTCTCGTCGCATCTCTTTTTCTCCGCCCGTTGTAGTGCAAGTTTCCCGCCAACCTGCTTTGTAACGTTAGGCTTACGAGATGTATCTACCCGAGGAATGCTTGCTATTTTACGAAGCCATCCACGCAAAGGAGCGCAATGAGCCTTCCCAGAATCCTGATGATTGAAGATAACGATGCCGACATCATGCTGCTCCAAATCGTCCTGACGAAGGAGTTAGGGGAGCACCGCTTTGAAGTTATTCCAGACGGTCAGGCGGCAATTGAGTTTATACGGTTACACCGAAACGGCATGCATGAACCTCATCCCTGCGTGATCGTCCTGGATTTGCACCTGCCGCGCCACGATGGACTAACGGTATTGCAGGAAGTGAAGCAAGCTCCCGCGCTGAACCACATTCATGTGGTGGTACTGTCGTCCATGGCAACCCCGGCGCAACAGGAACAAATTGACGCCCTGGGGGCCTACTTCCGCGAGAAACCTAGCAACCTGGACGCATTTGAAAGCTTGGCCGGATTCATCCGCGAGTTATGCCACAAGTCCCTTTCGGCAACCGCGTCTTCGGAATACCAATCATAATCAAACTGCAGTTCACAGCCTTCGCCAACGCCACTCGCGATTTCTGGTACCGTTCTGGATTCCGCGGATTCTTCTCCCCCAGATGCCGAAACCCGGGGCCTGGTGAACATTCACTTTGAAATCACTACATGCGCTTGAGGGACTGCTCATTTCCAAGCAGATCTCGTCGATCAAGTCTGTGTCGACAACAATGCGCTGCTTCAAGGTGACAGACCAGGGCTTCGTATATGCTTTGGGATCATCGACAGTGACCTGGATTTCGAGGTGTCCGAAGTCCGGGCGCCGGATCTGCTCTCACGCTTTTGCCACCTCGGTCAGCACACTGCCATTCCAATCGATCCAGCTATCGTCAGGCAAGCAAATAGTGAGATTACCAGGGTTCGCCGGACCATTTGCTCGTCCGGCGTCCAGTTCATTCAGCACCATCAATAGTTTGACGTGTAGCGCTTCTGGGCGCTGTCCAGCTCTTGCTGGCTCAGCAGGAGTGCTCTAATCTCGCCAGCAGCGGACAATAGAAATCCCATTGGATATCATGTACTCAATGTTTAAATCGCTAACCTCTTCCGTCCTGGCGATATTCGCGCTCGCCACGCCAGTTGCCTATGCGCAGTACTACATCACATCCACTGTTGCAGGAAATGGACAGGTCCCGTTCCAAGGCACTGGAGGACTCGCCACCAGCGCAAACCTGATTTCGCCCAGGTGGGTGACTGTCGACACAGCCGGCAATATTTTCATCGCCGACACCTACCATCACCAGATATTTCGAGTGAACGGGGCTGGAATCATTACAGTGGTTGCCGGGAACGGCAAACAAGGCTTCAGTGGAGACAGTGGGGCCGCCGCGCAAGCGCAGTTGGACACCCCTGCGGGCCTGGTTGTGGACTCGACCGGGAACCTCTTCATCTGCGACTTGGCGAATAATCGAATCCGCAAGGTCACTGGGGGCGCAATCAGCACGGTGGCTTCCATACCCGGCCCAACGGGTATTGCGGTGGACCCGGGCGGGATTCTCTACGTCAGTCAGAGCGCCGCTCACACCATCCGCAAGGTACTTCCTGACGGGACCAACACGATCTTCGCCGGCACAGGTACGGCAGGTTATTCCGCGGACGGGGGACAAGCCACTCTTGCCGGACTCTTTCAACCCTCTGGAGTAGAACTGGATGCTGCGGGAAACCTTTTTGTGGCTGATTTCGGGAATCACCGGGTGCGCAAAATTACGCCACAGGGAGTCATCTCCACAGTGGCCGGCAATGGTACCGCCGGCGGTACTGGTGACGGTGGCCTCGCCACTTTGGCGTCCTTCGATGGGCCCCTCGATGTGGCCGTCGGCACGGACAACACACTTTATATCTCCGATGCCAGTACTGCCAAGGTGCGCGCGGTGAACGGGGCAGGTGTCGTTTCACAGGTAACCGCTTCGGGGTTTGGAGGCCTTTCGGGAATCGCCGTGGACAACCAAAACAACATATTCATCGCAGCCACCGCATCGCGTCAGGTGATGCGCATCACGGGTCAAACTGCCACTGCCATCGCTGGCGCGTTACCCAACGGAACAGTCGGCAACAACGTCCCGGCTACCTCCGTTGGCTTGCTCGTTCCCTTCGGCGTCGCGGTGGACGCGACCGGCATTTTGTATTTGTCCGATTTCGCGGATAGCCGGATCCGAAGAGTTTCCGAAACCGGAATCATCACCACTGTACTCGGCTCGGGGATCTATGGGGGCACCAATGGAACTGTGTCTGTGGCCGAAATCGGCGCCCCACGCGGGTTGACCTTCGATCCCGCGGGCAACCTGTTCATTTCCTCGGGTTTGAATAACGTCCGAAAGCTAACGCCAGCGGGGATCGTGAGTACCGTTGCCACAACTCTGTCCAATCCCTTGGCCGTTGCAAGCGACGCGGCGGGGAACATTTTCATTGCGGACACCCTCAATAATCGAATTCGCCGCGTGGATGCCGCCACTGGAACCCTCACTACCATCGCGGGCGGCGACACGGCGGAATTTTCCGGCGATAACGGTCCCGCGAGTTTGGCGCGCATATTCCAGCCCCGCGGCGTGGCATTCGATCGCTCAGGGAACCTATATATCGCCGATACCGGTAATAACCGCGTCCGCAAGGTTACGCCAGGCGGCACAATTTCCACCGTGGCTGGCAATGGAACCAGCGGATTTGCCGGCGATGGCGGCCCAGCAACACTAGCAAGCGTGGGCGCAAGCGCTGTTGCCTTCGATGTCACCGGGAACCTTTATATCTTGGGCAACGCAAGAATTCGGAAAGTAGACGCAGCTACCGGCGTCATCAGCACCATCGCAGGCAACGGAGTTGCAGCTTTTTCAGGAGACGGAGCGCTTGCCACGAACGCGTCTTTTGATACGATGACGTCCCTTGCGATCGATGCCTCGGGCAACATTTACGTTGCTGATTCTGGGAACTGGCGTATCCGCAAACTCACCCCGGCGCAAATTGTGACCGAGGGTGTTGCGAACGGAGGAACTCTGCGCGCCGGGGGAGTGGCTCCTGGAGAGATCGTTTCCATTTTCGGCTTCGACCTGGGTCCCGCCAGCACAGGCGGCGTCACTCTGGATGCTAACGGACGGGTTTCGACTCTGGTGGGAGGAACGCAGGTGTTCTTCGACGGTGTACCGGCGCCCCTTCTCTATGTTTCCCCGGGACAAGTGAATGCGGTAGTACCCTACGGAGTCACCGCACCATCCACGCAACTGAAAGTCGTCTATCAAGGGAAAACTACAAATACCGTGACCGTACCGGTGGTCGCGTCCTCACCGGGGATCTTCGCCATCACCAATCAGAACGGCAGCGTCAATACGGCCGCGAATCCAGCGTCGGCGGGCTCTGTTCTCGTCCTCTACGCCACCGGCGAAGGCCAGACCCTCCCCGCCGGCGTTGACGGCAACGTTTCCAACGCCGTCTACCCTAAGCCGATTCTGCCGGTAACGGTGCAAATTGGTGGACGCGTTAGCGAGGTCCAATACGCCGGTGCCGCGCCAGGCTTCGTATCCGGAGTGCTGTAAGTGAACGTCAAGATTCCAGCGGGCGTCACCGGGACCGCCGTATTACAGCTTAAGATTGGCGACGCGACCACCCCCACAGGGATCAACGTAACGGTCCGCTGACCCCGAATAAAAGGTTGCGATGTAGACCGTGTCTACTTTTGTCCCCTCCCTCAGGGCGCGCAAGCGCGCAAGTTGGATGCTGAACGAAGTACAAGTGCCCAGCCGTGCTGGCCATGCGGTCCAAATCCGTTGCCGGTTCTGGTTTCAGGATCATACCGAAATCCGTTTCTTGACAAATAGACGTCCAGAGAACATCCCACAGATAGTTCCCCACCCGGTTCGAGACGACCGATAGGGCCTTGTGGCGGTGTCGATATCCACTTCCGTGTTGAAATCGACCCTTGGTGCTCCTTTTTGTCCTGTAACGTAAAGGACACCACCGATTTGGTCACGGTCACATGATTCTCCGGCAAATACAGTGGAGTCCAGGCCGTAACTCAATATCGCCTTGACGGAGACGTCTAGACTATGAAAACATACCAAGAGTTCGCGGTTTGCACACGGTGACCTGTTGTTCGGCTGCGAACAGAGCACCACCCAAACTAATCAACCAGATGATGATGAGTAGCATCTAACCTTTACTCTGATCTCCGTTGCTCCCCAGATGCCGAAGCCCGCGCGGGCCTGGTGAGCCTTTACTTTGACCTCACTTCAGGTGCTTGAGGGACTGCTCATTCTCCAGACAAATCTCGTCGATCAGGTCCGTGTCGACAACAATGCGCTGCTTCAACGTGACCGTCCAGGGCTTCGTGTACGCTCTGGGATCATCGACGGTGACCTGGATTTCGAGGTGTCCGAAGTCCGGGCGCCGGATCTGCTCTCGCACTTTCGCCGCCTCGGTCAGCACACTGCCATTCCAATCGATCCAGCTATCGTCGCGCATTCCAATCGTGTCGATCACCAGGGTATCGCCGGACCATTTGCCCGACGAATATCCTTGCCATGAGGGAGTAGGATCTTCGGGCAATGGCCGCGCGTCTGTGAACACCTGGCGGTATCCGGCGTTCAGTTCATTCAGTACCACCAATAGATTTGGCGTGTGGACGAACTTCAGCAAATGCGGCATCCCGTACGCCCGAAGAAAGTTGTCCTGGAAGCACCGGATGTGTGGGTCGTCGATTGCCCGGTTGGCGGTGCGCTCCTTGACAATTGGCACAAGCCAAGGTTGATACGGCAACCCTCCGGGAAGATCGACCCCGATATTCGCCATTTGCCGCGAGGCCCTGATGTTGCGGGGATCGCCAGGACTATCAGTAGGAGTCTCTGTGCGGCGAGTATCGGTCTCTCCGGTCATCCAGACTCCGGAAAAATCGGGCTTCCCATCCGCCATCCGAGGCGCGGGGGCCGACATATCCACCTTGCCATCGGCCTTTCTTGGCACGCCCGCGGTAGGATACTGCACCCACTGCGCGCCCACGGGAATCGCTATCCAGGACGTGCCCAATACGACAAGAGCAACGCTGATGCGCGCTCGACGTCGACGCATACCACGCCCAGGGCTGAGGCGTTTAGAAAGAAACAGACTCGGCATTGGGCTAAGCATACACCAAAGGATCCGCTGTCAGCGTACCGCTACGTGGCTCTCGTGTGCCTGCCGAGCCATTGCCGTAAGATGCTCCATTGCGGCAGCGGCGCCGCCCTCGCGATGGGGAACACCAGCCACGGCTAGTCCCATCTCAACACCGCAAAGAGTACCGGCCAGCATCAGGTCATTGAAATCGCCGAGGTGTCCGATGCGGAATACCTTATTCGCGACCTTGCCAAGTCCGCTGCCCAGCGACATATTGAAGCGGTCGAACACCACGCGACGGAATTCGTCGGCGGAATAGCCCGCAGGCATGAACACCGCGGTCACCGTGCTGCTGTACTGGCTGGGATCGCGGCTCACTACCTCAAGACCCCAAGCCTGCACAGCGCGGCGCGTACTCTCGGCGTGCCGGTCATGGCGCGCGAAAACGTTCTGCAGCCCTTCTTCCCGGATCATGGCCAGGGATTCACGCAACCCGTAAAGCAGGTTGGTGGCTGGCGTGTAAGGAAAGTATCCGCTTTTATTCTGCCCCAGCATCTGCTGCCAATCCCAATAGGCGCGGGGCATGCGAGCCGTCTTGTTCGCGGTCATCGCTTTCTCACCGATCGCATTAAAGCCAAGTCCAGGAGGCAGCATCAGCCCTTTTTGCGAGCCGGCGATGGTGACGTCCACGCCCCATTCATCGTGGCGGAAATCCATGGAGCCCAGCGACGAAATGGCGTCCACCATCAAAAGAGCCGGGTGCCCAGCCTTATCCATTGCTTTGCGTACTTCGGAAATGTTGGTGGCGATACCCGTCGCGGTTTCGTTATGAACCACGCAGACGGCCTTGATAGTGTGGCCGGAGTCTTCCGTCAGAATCCGCTCCACTTCGGATGCGGTCGGACCGGTGCGCCAGTCGCCTTCGACGAAGCGGACGTCCAGCCCCAGCCGGCGGGCGAGGTCGCACCACAAGGTCGCGAACTGACCGACCTCGAACATCAGCACGGAATCGCCCGGGGACAGCGTGTTGACTAGCGCGGCCTCCCATGCTCCGGTTCCGGACGACGGATAAATTACCACCGGTGAGGAAGTCTGGAATACTTCCCGGACGCCCTCCAGCAGCTCGCTCGCAAATTGGCCGAACGCAACGCCGCGATGATCAATCGTGGGCGCTGAAATTGCTCGCAAGATCCGCTCGGGCACGTTGGTCGGCCCCGGGATCTGCAGGAAGTGACGGCCACTGGAATAAGACATTGTGCTGCTCCTCAAGCTCCACAAAGGGAGTATCTTTTGATTTTACCCCGGTGGGGCGCAAAAATCCGAATTCCCGTTGCATTGGGCGATACCGCGGCGGTGAGCACGCGAGGCGCGAGTCACCGCTTCCGCTGAGCGTCCTCAAGAACACTCTTGTCTATCAAGGTGGCCAATTGGGCACGTGTCCGGGGGGTGCGGTTGCGTTCCTTGGCCACCCACTGTTCTTCTTCCACCAACACATCCAACAAATCCTTCGCCATGCCGCCCGCGTAGCGAATTTCCGGGAGCGCCGGTCGAATCAGCTCGGCCGGAAGACTCAGCTTCGAAGCTATCAGCGGCATCGATGGCTCCGGATTCTCGCGCCACGCTTTCGACGTCGCCATCAACGTCCGCACCAGTTCCACCACGGACCGGCGCTTCGCCGGATCGGCCAACACCTTGGCCGACGTGTTCAAGTTAAACAGCTCCCGGTACACGCGCTTGTCCTGTAGGATCACGGCATCGTTGCCCAGTAGCTGCCGCGCGCGTTCGGGCTCGGGCTCAAACGCCACCATCGCGTCCAACCGCCCGTCCGCGAGCGCCTGCACCGTTTGGTTGCCGGCAATGGCCACCACCGTGATGTCCGCCTCGGTCAGCTTTGCGGTAGCCAGCATTTTTACCAGGTAGTAATGCGCTGACGTGTTCCGCGGTACGGTCACGCGCTTGCCTTTCAAGTCCGCCACTGTGCGAATGCCCGCCGAGCGCCTGCCCACAATGCGGTAAAAGCTTTCGGCCACCGTGAAAATCACACGCAAATCCGGATTGTCCACGGATTGCCGCAGCAACTGCGTCTCGGCGTTGGTCGCCACGTCCACCTCGCCGGAGACAATCAAGGGAATGCCGCCGACAGCCATCGTGATTGGCCCCGGATAGGCTCCATTGGCCGCGATCAGCAGAGGCGACAACTCGATAAAGAGGGAACCCGACGCCCTCAACGGCACCAAATCGGACGCTGACTTCTGGGCGAAGAGCGGCGGGATCAAAAGCGTCAGGGTAACAAGTAGGGAACGGTAGCTGGGGATCACAGCAGTCATTGTAGCCGCTTGATCCTCGCTGCGCGCCGCAAATCGCGGCGCCCGCCCATTGCGCTGTTGGGTTCGTTCCGTTAATTTCGACCACTTACGGACGCGGATCATCGCTGCTGTCCTGGCCAGTTGTTTTCGTTGGGCCTTCGGACATAGAATCTCGCAGATGGATTTGATTTAGCGGCGGACGGAAGTGCTAAACGACTGACAGGCGGGAAGAAATCCTGGCGCGAATCCTGTAGACTTAGCTCGATCATCATGCGTGCCACCTTATTCACCGCGTTGCTTCTTAGTGCATTGGCGCCGGCCCAGTGGCTCAACTACGCTACGCCCGGCATTCCGCGCACCAAGGACGGCAAACCGGACCTGGCGGCACCGGCCCCCAAAACCGCGGACGGCAAGCCGGACCTATCGGGGCTGTGGCAGCCCCCCGCAGCCTACATCGGGAACATCGCGAAGGACCTCAAGCCCGACGAAGTTACCTTCCAACCCTGGGCCGCGGAGTTGTACCAACACCGGCGCGACACCTTAAGCAAAGAAGATCCGACAGGATGGTGCGTGCCGGGAGGCGTTCCGCGCGCGAATGTTGTTCCTTATCCCTTTAAGATCCTCACGCTGCGGGGCATGACCGTGATCCTCTACGAAGCGGTGCAGAGCTTCCGCCAAATCTTTACGGATGGAAGGCCGCTCCCCAAGGATCCGAACCCTGCCTGGATGGGGTACTCGATCGGGCATTGGGAAGGCGACACACTGGTCGTCGAAACGTCGGGCTTCAACGATCAGGTATGGCTGGACAACAACGGTCATCCAGGCACAGAGGCGCTGCGCGTGACGGAGCGCATCCGGCGCAAGGACTTCGGGAATATGCAGATGGATGTGACCATTGATGACCCTAAAGCCTACACGAAACCATGGACGGTCAGCCTAGCCTTCCGATTGCTCCCCGATACCGAGCTGCTTGAGTACATTTGCAGTGAGAACAATAAGGACCTGGAACATCTGGTCGGCAAGTGAACATACTCGTGCCTTGACGTGCCGCAAACGCACCGGGTACGATGCAACGCAGAAAGAGAGATTCACTAGCATGATCCAATGGCGCATTGTGATGATGGCGGCGCTGGGGA
Source organism: Acidobacteriota bacterium (assembly GCA_039931205.1). Taxonomy (GTDB): domain Bacteria; phylum Acidobacteriota; class Terriglobia; order Bryobacterales; family Bryobacteraceae; genus Palsa-187. The sequence goes on along the minus strand of JBDTSJ010000028.1, from coordinate 229,913 downwards.
CGGCGCTGTGGGGACAGGCGGTAGATCCGAAGCCGGCCTTCGCGGGGCAGACGCATGCTCCGGCGGCGCCGAAGTCCGCGCCGTTCGTGGACCAGATTGTGACGGACCACTTGAACACCCCATGGTCCATGGCCTTTCTGCCTGACGGCAGCATCCTGGTTACAGAGAATGATGGTGCGTTGAGAATCGTGAAGCCGAACGGCTACGTGTCCGCTCCGATTGAAGGCGCGCCGGGCGTGAAGTCGGTAGGGGCTGAGGGCCTGCATGAGGTGGTGCTGGACCCGGACTTCGCGCGCAACCGGACGATCTACATGACCTACTTCTCGCCGCCGCGGGGCGAGGCGCCGGGGTATTGGCCGCTCGAGAACTTGTACGACAACGTATGGGCGAAGCCGCTGGCGGACCGGCGACTGATGAAGATCGGGCGCGAGATGGTGGCGCGGGCGCGCTTGAGTGACGACGGGCGGCGTTTGGAGAACGTCGAGGTCATCGGCGATGGCATGGGGGAGCGGCGCATGGTGGTGGCTCCCGATGGCAGTTTGTTCATTTCGGGTGCGGACCGTTTCTGGCTGTATGAGTCGAAGCTGGACGGGATGGAGAAACCGTTTCTGGATAATCCGGACGAGCGGCGGAACTTCACGGGTCGCGTCATGCATATTAACCGGGATGGCACGCTGCCGCGTACGAATCCATGGCTAAGCCGTTCGACGGTCTTGCCGGAGACGTATGCGCATGGCTTCAAGGATCCGGAGGGGCTGGCGATTCATCCGCAGACGGGCGAGCTGTGGCTGGTGGATCACGGTCCGCAGGGCGGCGACGAAATCAACATCGTGCGCCCAGGACGGGACTACGGCTGGCCGAACGTGACCTACGGCACGCAGTACGATGCGAGGCAGGCCGACGGCCGAAAGAACGTGATTGTCGGGACAGGCAAAACATCGATGGAGGGTGTAGAGGAGCCTCGCTATTACTGGTTCCCGTCGATTGCGCCGTCGGGGATGATGTTCTACACCGGCAACTTATTTCCGGCGTGGAAGGGGAACCTGTTCGTGGGCGCGATGGCGGCGCAGCATCTGGTCCGGCTAGTGCTGGATGGCGACAAGGTGGTGGCGGAGGAAAAACTGCTGGAAGGCCGCAACTGGCGCATTCGGGAAGTGAAGCAAGGTCCGGATGGAGCGATCTATTTGTTCGCCGGGAATCGCCTGGTGCGATTGGCGCCGCGATGAAGTACGAACGCGATAGAATGGGCGCCGTGAAGCCAACAATCCTCCTATTGCTTGCTGTTTCCGTGGCGGCGCCAACGTTCGCTGCCGATACTTGCGATCGCGGGTGTTTACGCGGATTGGTAACCACCTATCTGGATGCGCTGGTCGCGCATAAGCCCGCTGGGTTGCCGGTCGCGGCGAATGTGAAGTTCACTGAGGACAACGTTCAGAAGAAACTCGGCGAAGGTTTGTGGCAAACGGCTTCGAAGCTGCGCACGTTCCGCCAGGATATCCTCGACGTCAAGCAGGGCACGGCGGCATCGCTGGTGGTGCTGGAGGAGGGGAGCTCGCCGGCTCTGTTCGCGCTCCGATTGAAGGTGGTCGATCAAAAGATCAGTGAGATCGAAACCATGGTGGTGCGGAGCCAGGCCGAGGGCGTGTTTTGGGTAGTGGATGCGATCCAGACGCCGAGCAAGGGGATGAACCTGGAACTGACGCCGGCGCAACGAAGCTCGCGGGAAGAGGCGATCCATATCGCGACTAAGTATCCAGCAGGACTTAGAGGCGGCAGCTTTGTGAAGGCCGACACGCAGTTCGCCCCTGAGGCGTATCGATTCGAAAATGGCCGCTTGATGGCCGGGCCGGGCTGCACAGCCATACCGGGTTGCGACGATATCAAGGGCCAGCGCGTTCCCACCTTGGCGGGCCTCACTACTCGCGAACCGATCGTGGACGAGGAGCAGGGAATTGTCCTGCTGCGGATGAACTTCGGACCTGGATCAGTGCGAGGTCCCGATCCGGTGCTGGTTCCGTGGGAGATTTTCAAAGTCTACGGCGGACAGATCCATGCGGTGGAAGCGTTTATGAAAGTGTTTCCAGCGAGCATGGGAACCGGGTGGGAATAGGGGATTCCAGTCGTCGGAGCTGACGATCAGATCGACTCGCCACACACAATTCTGTGCCCGTCGGGTGTGCTCAGGCCGAACTCCCGGATGCCCCATGGTTTGTTGGTTGGCTTGGATGAGACGAGCGCCCCTTTAGCCACAAACTGCTGGTAAAGGGCATCCACGCCCTCCACATTCCAGTACGCGAAGTAGGAGTGATTTCCCAGTTCGCCGGCGGGCCGCTCGTCCACGCATTCGCCGAGCATCACGCGGAAACAATCACGCGTCAGAAAGCTCCAGCCCTCGGCGTTGATCGGCTCCTTTTGGAATCCGAGAACGTCCATATAGTAACGAGTGGACACGGCAAGGTCGCGGACTGCGAGTACACACCAGGAATTGACAATTTGAGCCATGCTGCTATTGTCAACCGACGGAGAACTTATTTTGTTGCCGCTGCTCCGGCCTGGGCGGTGCGGCCATCCTGATCGCTGCTGCCTCCTGATGCGCCGACGGCGCCGATCAGTTTACCGTCGACGATGATCGGAATGCCACCTTCCACAGGCATCGCGCCGGTAAGGCGAAGCATGCGGAGGCCATCTCCGCCGGCGGCGAGGGTGTCTTGAAACGATTTTGTGGGACGGCGGAATAGGGCTGCGCTTTTGGCCTTCTCGATGGCGATTTCGACACTGCCGAGCTGGGTATCCGGCATGCGCTCGAAGTATACGAGGTAGCCTCCGGTGTCGACGACTGCGACGGCCATGGCCCAATTGTTCTTGCGAGCCTCGGCGATGGCTGCGGCCGCTACCTTCTTCGCCGCGTCAGGGGAGATGGAGATGCCATAGGGGACATTGGGCGGCGGAACCAGGGGAGCTTGGCCGAAAGCGGTCACGGCGAGCGCGAGGGCAGCTAAGGTACGAGTGAGGGGCATTCGCTAATTATCGGTCAAGCGGGCGCGCGGCGCAGCGGTACGCGTGAAGCGTCGCCTGATGCCAGCCGGATCTTCAGTCGGGCGTGCGAAACTAACGAGGGGAATAGCCGTACTTTTGCTTAGGAGCGTTTCATTATGAAGATCAGAGCCTTGTTTGCCGCTGGCGGCGCCGCAGCCGTACTTGCGTTCGTTACAACTGTGGAGGCGCAGCAACCGCGGCCAGTGGACGCAGCGGTCCTGAAGGCAGCCGGAACGGCGAATGACCCTATGGAAGGTTCGTGGCTTTCCTACGGCCGCACCCAGGGCGAAACGCGCTACAGCCCTCTGAAGCAGATCAATGCGTCCAATGCCGGCAAGCTGGGTTTGTCGTGGTCTATCCCGATTGGGGCGGGCGGAGGCAATCAGGAAGGAACTCCGCTGGTGTGGAACAACACCATTTACGGGATCACCAATTGGAGCGTCGTATTTGCCGTGGATGCCCGCACTGGGAAACAGTTGTGGCGGTGGGATCCGGAGGTGAATCAGCAAGCGGTCCGCCCGAAGCTGTGCTGCGGGATCGTGAATCGAGGCATGGCGATTTCGAATGGCCTCATCTTCGCGCCCGTGATTGATGGGCGCTTGATCGCGCTGGATGCGTTGAACGGACAAGTGAAGTGGGAAGCGCGGCTGGGCTATCCGCAGGACTGGGTTTCGATCACGATGGCTCCGCGCGTGGCGGGCAACAAGGTGGTGATCGGAATAGCCGGCGGTGACCACCCGGTGCGAGGATTTGTGGACGCCTACGACATTGCCACGGGCCATCGCGCATGGCGCTTTTACACGGTCCCGGGCGATCCCTCAAAGGGTTTCGAAGACGACTCGCAGCGCGAAGCGGCCAAGACATGGGGCGGCGAGTATTGGAAGGGCGGGGGAGGCGGCGCCGTTTGGGATGGCCTGTCCTACGATCCGGATCTGAACATGGTCTATGTCGGTACCGGCAACGCCGAGCCGTGGGTTCAGAAATTCCGTGGCGCCACGGGCAAGGACAATCTTTATAGCTGCTCCATTTTGGCGCTGGACGTGAACACCGGCAAGCTGAAGTGGCACTACCAGGTGACCCCCAATGACAATTGGGATTACGATGCGGTGCAGCAACTGATGCTGGTGGACCTGAACATTAAAGGCCGCACTCGCAAGGTCCTGATGCAGGCGCCCAAGAATGGCTTCTTTTATGTCCTGGATCGGGCCACCGGTGAGCTGATTTCCGCCGAACCGTTTGCCCAGGTGAGTTGGGCGAAGGGTATCGATATGAAGACCGGCCGGCCTATTATGACGCCGGAGGCGTTCTACGATAAGACTCCCGTGACATTGGTCCCCACGGCGGGCGGCGCGCACAACTGGGCTCCTATGTCGTGGAACCCGGCCACGGGCTTGGTTTACATTCCGACGACGTATGGCAACTGGACCTTCGTCGCGGGAGACGTTGTGCTGCCGCTGCCGACCGGTCACACCGGCCTGGGCACCGTGACGGGCACGCCGATTGTGCCTCCCGCGATTGGACCTGCACCGATGGAAGGGCAGCGCGGTGTTCTACAGGCATGGGATCCGGTGAATCAGAAACTTGTCTGGCGCACTGCGGGAGGCGGGGGCATTGGCGGCGGCACGCTGTCGACGGCCGGCAATCTGGTGTTTCAGGTGATTATCGATGGCCGCTTCCTGGTCTACACCGCGGACAAGGGCGAGAAGCTGCTCGAGATTCAGACTAATCGTAGCGGCATGACTCCTCCCATCACTTATATGGTGGACGGCAAGCAGTATATCGCGTTCATGGGCGGCGCCGGACGCGCGCCTAATGTCGTGGGACCCACGGATGCGAAGGTCGATACCAACACGCCGACTCTGTTTGTGTTCGAAGTGGGTGGCACAGCGGCGCTCCCGGTACCCTCTGCGGCAGCACCTCCTGTGCCAGCGCCGAAACCGGTGGCTCCGAAACCGTCAGCTCCGGCTGCCGAGGCGCCTCACAATTAGGTGTTCGAGAGATGTTGCATGCAAGACGGCGATCTTATTTGCCGAACGGCAGTGGGGCATCCGAATCGGCTCCACAAGTGCGGAATAGGCTTGACTTCAAGCGTTAGGACGTCAACAATATGAAAATGCCAAGAAGTCTGACTAAGTTGTCTTTTGTTGTGCTGGCCCTGGCGCTGGCGGTATCGATTCCGGCCCAAGAGGGCCATCCCTTGAAGGGATCCTGGATTGGTGTATGGGAGGGAAATACGGTACTCGGCAACGATATCCTGATGATCCTCGGCTGGGATGGGAAAGCCGTCACCGGCACCATCAATCCCGGCACCGATAACATCAAAGTAGAAAACGCGACGCTTGACCCCGCTGGCTGGAAGGTCCATCTCGAGGGAGATGCGAAGGACAAAGCAGGTAAATCGACGCGCTACGTGATCGACGGCGCGATCCAGCAATTGGAAATGGCGAACCGGTCGATTACCGGTACCTGGAAGGCTGGAGCGGCCAAAGGAAAGTTTGAGGTTCACAGGCAGTAGCCATGACGAACACATCAAACCGGATTTTGACCGCCGGCGTGCTGGGTTTGGCCTTGCTCGTTGGGGGCACCACGGCTTGGGCGCATCATGAGATCGCCGCCAAGTTCGACGTAAGCAAGTCGACCACACTGACAGGTGTCGTGACCGACGTGGACTGGCGCAACCCGCATGTCCACGTATTCATGAACGTCACCACCAACCGCCAGGCGTTGAACTGGGCGGTGGAACTGGAAAGCCCCTCGCTGCTCGAAATGGACGGCTGGAGCAGAGATTCGCTGCGTCCGGGCGACAAGGTTACTGTGAAGGGCCCACGGGCTCGGGACAACTCGCGGCAAGTGTGGGGCGGCAATGATTTCCGATTCGTTAACACTGGACTGCCGGTCTTCCCTGAAAAGCCGAAGCTACCGCGGAACTCCTCCGTTTCCCGGCCGGCGCCGCTGTGGCCGGACGGTCATCCGGCATTGGGTGCACTGCCCGGGACTTCGGATGGATTCTGGAGCGACCCCGACAAGACTGGCCTGGTGGAAGACGGCGTAACCGCAAGGATGAGCGAATTCGGTCTGCTGGCAAACCTGGCAGACGCGGCGAAGGTGGCTCCGATGCAACCTTGGGCGCTTGGCCTTTATCAGAACCGCCAGAACCGGCAACTGCGTGACGATCCGATGTACGTCAATTGCAAGCCCCCGGGCGGTCCGCGGATGTATCAGTCCCGCTTGGGCGTCCAGCTCATCGAGGACCGCGAACGGAAGCGAGTTTTTGTCCTGATGGGCAGCGGCAATCACAATTACCGAATTATCTACCTGGACGGCCGTAAACAGGTTGGTTTACAAGGTGGAGACGACGACAACCCGCTCTACTTCGGGCGTTCGGTGGGTAATTGGGAAGGTAAGACCCTGGTGGTCGATACCAAGGACTTCAACGAAGATTTCTGGTTTACGAACGGGGGGCTGCCGCATACCGATCAGCTGCATTTGATTGAGCGGTTCACACGCACTGATTTCGACACGTTGCGCTATGAGGTAACAGTCGACGATCCGGGCGCGTATACTAGAAAGTGGTCGGCCAGTTGGACTTTGAAGTGGGATGGCGGGGGGACCTTACCGTCGCATTTCTGCCAGAATAACAGACAATAGTAAGGGAGAATCTCAAAGTGAAAAAAATTATTGCATTTGGTTTGCTTCTCGCGGGATCGGCTGTGGCCCATCATTCCTTCTCCGCTGAGTTCGATTCGAAGAAGCCGGTTAAGTTGGAAGGTGTCGTCACCAAGGTCGAGTGGACCAATCCTCACGTGTGGATTTACGTGAACGTGAAGGATGAGAGCGGCAAAGTGACCAACTGGGGCGCCGAACTCGGCCCGCCGCACGGTCTGCAGGGTGGTGGCTGGCGCCGCGACACCTTGAAGGTCGGCGACAAGGTCGTAGTGGACGGCTCCTTGGCCAAGAACGGCACTTCGCGTCTCAACGCGCGCAGCATCACTCTGGCCACCACCGGCGGCCGTCCAGGACAGACGCTGGACGCTGCCTCTTCGCAGGGCAACGACAACAAAGGTAAATAAGAGATAATGCGGCGAACAATCATAGCGCTGGCTGCTGCCGTAGCGCTGAGTTTGATGGTGATCGGCACTGTCGGCGCTCAGCAGGGCGGGGGCCAGGGTAAGGGCGGCGGGGGCCAGGGTAAAGGCAACGCGGGCAAAGGCAAAGGCGGTCCAGCCGTGCCTCCGGCGCCTACACCTCGAACTCCGGACGGGAAAGTCATTCTCAACAGCGAAGTCGCCGGAAAGAACGGCGTCTGGACGCCTGGGATTGGTATCACTGAACCTGCGGCCAAGCTGGAGGACGTCAAGTTCCAGCCGTGGGCGAAGGCTCTCTATGATGCACGTCAGAAGCATGAACTGGAGCCCCACGCCCGGTGTAAACCGTCGGGCGCGGCACGTCAGTTCATGACACCGTACGGCGTGGAGTTCACTGTGATCCCGGAACTGGGTCGCATCTTCATCTTCGACATCGGTGGCCCGCATACGTTCCGGACCATCTACATGGACGGCCGGTCGCATCCGGATCACATCTCCCCCAGCAATTATGGACACTCCATCGGCTGGTGGGACGGTGACACTCTAGTGGTGGACTCCGTCGGTTTCAACGAGGATTTCTGGTTGGATCGCCGCGGGTTGCCCCACACCGAGCAGTTGCACACGATCGAACGCTTCACCCGGACCAACAAGGTCACGATCGATTACAAGATCACGATCGACGATCCAGGCGCGTATACGGCTCCGTTTGACGGCGGGTTCAACCTCCGTTACAACGAGAATCAGGAACTCTTCGAGTACTCCTGCCAGCAGGCGAACTACGCCCATGAATTAATGGTGGGTGGCGAGTCGAGGACGGTTTCCCGCAGCAGTCCGATCGTCCCGTAATTCGGCCTTCACATTTTAGTTAGCAAACTCCGGCCTTTCCGCACTCGCGGGAAGGCCGGAACTGTTTTGCGGCGCGGATGACCTTACGGTAAGTAGCCGCCAAACGCGACGATGCCCACCTGACGGCTGACCGCCAGGTGGGCATCTATACACTTCCGTGCTTTTACACCGCCTGCTGGGTACGCCAGCCGGGAGGGCTGTACGATTTGCGAGCGGTCTCGGCGTAGGGAACCGGGCAAACAATCGCAGGGATCTCTACTTGAACGTGGCTCTCGACGGTAGGCTTGGCCGATCCGCCACCGGGTTCGCCCCACAGCAGGACGACTTCCGTGCCGGGCTCGCAATGCGCTTCATCCACCATCGCGAGAGAGAGCATTTTGGCTTCGTTGGAGCTGTAGCCAATCCACGTCGACAATCCGACAGTCTTGCCGTCTGCCAGAACCCGGTCAAACGGATGCATGGAGTAGACAGCGCTGGGGAACTCCATGAACTTGGCGTGGTCGGTCTTGCTGAAGGCGGTTGCGATGATCTTGGTGACCTCCTCCGTATCCAGGGCGAGCGTCACTTTCTTCCGGTGAGGGCCATTTGCCTTTTTTTCCAAGGCTGCGCGGCCGATGAAATCGTGATCGAACTTAACGATGGGGCCGTAGCCGATATCCCACGGAGTGAGGTAATAGTCTTCAATGTTCTCTGAGTAGAAGCTGCCTCCGATGGAGGCTTTCGCTTCGTAGCAGTCCGCCGGAAGCCATTCGCGGTACGCCTTCATCTCAGCGCCGGTATAGATGGCGGGAAGCGGGGAGGGGATCCAGCCGGATTCCAACGTGTTGGAGGAATAGGCGCGGCCACCCACTTGCCGCAGGCCGAACTCCTCGCCGGCTTCGACCAATGCCAGACGAACGGCTTCTCCGTCATCCCAGGGTCCGAACAGTTCCAAGCCCGGTTGCCCGGCCATGCCGTGGCGCAGTGCGCGGACCTTCTTGCCGGCGATCTCCATCCATGTCATGGCGAAGAACTTGACCTCGGGGAATGGCTTTCCGGTAACTTTCTCGATGACGTTCTTCGCGTTGGGGCCTTGAATCTGGAAACGGTAGTTGCGCCGCCGGGTGGGATCCTTGCGAACCGCGGTGCGCTCATCCAGATCGGCCTTCACGTTGTACCCGCCCGTTTCGGCGTGATAGCGGACCCAGTTGATCACCGGGATGCGGCCCACCATGCTGAAGGAGTTCTCCGCCAGGTGGAAGAGGATAACGTCACCGATGATGAAGCCATCGTGCGAGCACGGCACAAACTGCTTGGCACGGTCCACGGGAAAGTTCGCGAAGCTATTGATGCCCAGGTTGGTCAGGAGCTTTAGGGCATCCGGCCCTTCCAGCTGCAGTTCCGCCATGTGATAGGACTGGTTGAAAAGGACGCACGACTTCTGCCAGGCCTTTTGCTCATCCCGCCAGTTTGTAAATTCGGGGGGTACGCCGGGGTAAACGTTCGGACCCGTCCGCTGGTTGTAGAGGAAATGAGAAATTCCCTTGGTTCCGGCCAGTACGCCTTCTAAATTCTTCTGTGTCATTCATTCACTCCAAAAAATTGGTCTCTTGTAAGAGTACCGGTTTTGACGCGATCCGTGAATCTATACGATGGATAAATGTCATTCGATCTATTGATATTGACTTCGGCAGGGCGTGGCGGGTGAAATAGACCCACTTCTTTCAGCCCCGTTTTTTGCGCAACACCCAGGTGGTCATGGAGCGTTGATTTTGGACAATCGTCGTCTTCAATGGGTCGGCCAATTCGGCGCCTAACTGCTCGGTGAGCGAGCCGAGCAGCGCTTCGTCCACCAAATACCGCTCCGAACCGTCCGGCGACTTGTAGCGGCGCCCGTGAATGAGTTCGATCTGGCTCTCGATGCCGATGGAAGATCCCAGGCGGCAGAAGAAGAGCCCGCCGGGTTTCAGCACCCTCCACGCTCCTTGCAGCATGGACTTGAAGTGATCGTCGTCGCGGGCGAAATGGAGCACGGTGTTGCAGATGACCACGTCCGCGCAGGCATCTTCGAAAGACATGTTCTCTACGGCTTCCACTCGAAAATTCGAATCCGGAAGCGTGGGCGCGAACCTTCGGGCGAGGGAGCGGACACTGTCCACCGCGTCTGCGTCCGGGTCCACGGCGTAAACTTCGTAGCCTTCGCGCAGCAGGTAGACCAGATTTCGACCTCCGCCGCATCCGGTATCCAGGACTCGCATTCCAGGCGAGATGCGGCCTTTCAGAAGCTGGTCGAAAAGATAGATGTCGATGTGGCCGAATTGTTCCTGGAGGGTAGGCACGGGTGTATTTAAAACCTAGCTTGGCGGCGCGGTCGCGTCAAGTTTAGTCCACCGCTGGGCATAGGTTGTCCTAACGGCCGTTCCAGTGATAGCTTAGTGTTGGTCTTTTTGAGCTAGTTTCGCGTACGCGACCCGGGGGGGTACACACATGTTTTTTCGCAGTCCCATGCTACTGATTGCAGCATTCGAGTTGGTCCAGATTTCGGCGTTCGCACAGGCGCCACGGCCCACGAAAGTGGATGACCTGGCACTGCGCAACGTCGCGCAAGGTAAAGGCGAGGAGTGGCTCAGCTACGGCTTCACGCCCCAGGAAACACGGTACACGCCACTCAACCAGATCAATGTGTCCAACGTTTCGAAGCTGGGCCTGGTTTGGTCTTATGAGGTTGGACCCGGTGGCGGAGGCCAGGAAGCGACGCCGCTGGTGCATAACGGAGTGATCTTTTCCACCACGCAATGGAGCGTCGTGTTTGCGGTGGATATCCGCACGGGCAAGGAAAAGTGGCGCTGGGATCCAGAAGTGAACCAGACGGCGCTGCGGTCCAAAATCTGCTGTGGAGTTGTACAGCGCGGTATCGCCATGTATGACGGCAAAATCATCGCGCCCGCGATCGACGGCCGGATGTTCGCGCTGGACGAGGAGACGGGCAAGCCGGTATGGGAATCGCGAGTCGCCTATCCTCAGGATAACTACACCATCACGATGGCCCCGCGCATTGCCAAGGGCAAGGTGATCATCGGTGTTTCCGGCGCCGAGTATCCGGTGCGCGGCTTCATTGCCGCCTTCGACGCAAAAACCGGCGTACAGGCCTGGAAGTTTTACACCGTGCCGGGACCGGGCGACAAGGATCCCGGCTTAATCAAAGCGGCGGCCACGTGGCCCAAGAACATTGTGGGCGGCGGCGGTGGCACGGTTTGGGATGCCATTTCCTACGATCCCGACCTGGAGCTGGTGTACATCGGCACGGGCAACGCGGGACCGTGGGCGGAAGATGCGCGTATGTCCAAGGGGTTTGATCTGTTATACGCCGCCTCCATCGTCGCGGTGGACGTTAATACGGGGCTCTATAAGTGGCACTACCAAAACGTGCCCGGCGACGAATGGGACTTCGATAGCGTGCAGCACCTGCTGCAAGCGGACGTGACCATCAAAGGGGTAAAGCGCAAGGTCATCATGCAGGCCAACAAGAACGGCTTCCTGTATACGATCGACCGCACGAACGGCAAGTTTATCTCGGGCACTCCCTTCGCCAAGATCAACTGGGCGCTGGGTCTGGATGAATCAACGGGCCGTCCCATCTTTAACCCGGACGCCAAGTATTCGGTGAGCGAATCCGTGAACATTACTCCGGGTCCCGGCGGAGCCCATAACTGGTCGCCGATGAGCTTCAATCCGACGTTGGGCTTGCTGTATCTCAGCGCGCAGTCGGGTGGCGGGTTCACCTACGCTGTTCAGCCCAGCTTTGAATACCGGCCGCAGCAGCAGAACATGGGGATCGTTTTTGGACGAGGCGCTCCGCCTCCTCCCCCGGCTGCCGCCCCTGGTGCTGCTGCAGCGGGCGCGGCCGCGGAAAACGTTTCACCGGAAGTGGCTGCCGCGCGTGCCGCCGCTGCTGCTGCCGCTTCTGCGGCGCCACCTGCTCCGGCGCCGGCCGCTGCCAAGCTGCGTCCCCCGCTCAATTCGATCGGACCGGACGTGAATGGTGGCTTTCTGATGGCGTACGATCCGGCGACGGGCACCGAACGCTGGCGCGTTCCCGGCGGCTCGGCGATTGGTGGCGGAACAGTGGCCACTGGTGGTGGAATCGTGTTTCAAGCTACGGGCGGGACGCTCTACGCGTACTCCGCCGACAAAGGGGACAAGCTGCTGGAACTGAAAACCGGAGTTCCCGGCCAGATGGCTCCGCCGATCACCTTCCTGGTGGACGGAAAGCAGTATGTTGCGTTACAGATTGGAAACGGACGTCCGGTACAGCCTCCGGGCGGCGCCGCGCCACCCGCAAATCCGAACGCTCCGGCGCCGATGAATCCACGGTTGTTGGTGTACGCGCTGGACGGTACGGCGAAGCTGCCGTAATTCTCGAACTGCGGGTTTTTGTTCTTGCCCTTACTGGCAGCGGTTGGCGCGACGGTATTTGTTGTGGCAGTTCGAGCACGAAGTGTTCAGCACGTCGGACGCCTCAAACATCCGCTCGATGTTCTTGGACTTGGCGGCTTCGTAGGCGACTTTGCCCGCATCGCGGAGGTCATTCACGAGTTTTGCCCAGTCCGCAGCATTCAGGGGAACATCCTTCCCATTGCTGCACGTTCGCCCGGGAGTCATGAGAAGATCCGACGCGTCAATCAATGTGAGGGCGCTGTTTTCCACTGCCGTCCAGCCATTGAATACGCCGGTGAGAGGATCGGACGATGCGGACGGTTCCGGCGCCCGTTTAATCTCGGCGGGATTCTGTCTCTGGGTGGAGAAGACCACGTTGGATTGCGGAAAGAACAACGACTGCATGAGTTGGTTGAGTGTGGCGGAGGGCGGGGGCGCCTTCTGGGCGGATTGGGCGACCAGGAAGCCGGCAAAGAGGGTTCCCGCAATCGTGACGATGGCAAGTGTGGTCAGTAATCGATGAATCTTCCTTATGTTTTGCATCCTGACCTCCATAGTCGATAACGCTCTGATTTAGAATACATGATCCATACCGGCTCGCAATCGGCCACCGAATGACATGGACGCTCGATCCGGCAAGGTGCCTCTCGGCAGGTGCCTCTCGGCAGGGGTTGCATGCTGGCTCGATGTGGTAAAATTTGCATGCAATCCATTGATTGAGCGATAGGGTCTTATATATGAAGCGGTTCACTTACGCGAGTGCTTTTCTGGTTCTGATCGCCTCTTTGGCGTCTTTGCGAAATAGGGCTGAAGCGCAAGCTCCTGCCCCGGCTTCCGCTCCGAAATCCGCCAGGATCACACCCGCGAAAAGCACTCCCGGCGCGGTCGCGCTGACTCAGCATCGCGCGCTGGTGACCACCTACTGCGTTGGGTGCCACAACACGCGCGCGAAAGTGGGAGGCCTGGCGCTGGACAGCCTGAATTTTCAAACCCCAGCGGTGGATGCGGCGACCTGGGAAAAAGCCCTGCACAAGCTTCGCGGCCATTTGATGCCGCCTCCCGGACTTCCCCAGCCGCCTCAAAAAGACGTCGACTCGTTTGTTTCCTGGATGGAAAACGCGCTGGACACGCAGGCTAGAGGTCCGAAAGCGGGCTATGTGCCGATCCAGCGGCTGAACCGCACGGAATACGCGGCGGCCGTGAAAGCGCTGATCGGCGTGGATGTAAACGAGAAGGAAATCCTGCCGCAGGACATTCAGGTGGATGGCTTCGACAATATCGCGGAATCGTTGACGACGTCGCCTGCGTTCCTGGACCAATACATCACAGCGGCTCGGCAACTGGCGAAAGCGGGCGTGGGTAACATGGCGCCGCCCATCTCCAGCATTGTGTTTCAGCCGGACGATTACCAGGACCCGGCATTGCCCATGCCCCCGGGTCTGCGAGGCGCGATGAAGTTCACGCACAGCGTCCCGGCCGACGGCGAATATCGCATCAGCTTTTTCGATCTGAACATCGGCTTGTATAACCGGCAGATGCAGAGCACGACGACTTTGGTCTTAATGCTGGACGGCAAGACCGTGTTCAAAGGCGACCTGGGCGGCGAGCACGATCTGTGGCTCGCGAACGTGAAGGGCGCCGACGGCTGGCAGCAAATCCTGAACCGCTTTCAGAAGATTCCGCTGAAGCTAAAGGCGGGCGAGCACCAATTCATCGCCGGCTACATCCAGCGCTCGCGCCCCGAGGCCGACGAGAACGTTGGAGCGGGCGGTGGAGACGCGTTTCCCATGTCCAGTTTTCGCCGGGGTATCGACGTCCTGGAAGTCAAGGGACCCTACAACCCGACCGGCATCACCGATAGCAAGACTCGGCCGATGATCTTCGTGTGCGACCCGAAGGTGGCCGGCGAGGTGGCATGTGCGAGGCAGATCGCCACCAACCTGGCCCATCGCGCCTACGCGCGGCCAGTGGTTGAGAGCGATATCGCTTACCTGATGCGCTTTTACAACGAGGGCCGTCTGGATAACCAGCCCTTCGACAAGGGCGTGGAGCAGATCGTCGCGGCGGTCCTCGCCAGCCCCGATTTCCTGTACCGTTCAATCCGTGGTCCCAAGAACGCAGTTAAGGCTATCGGATTTGCTCTCACGGATCTGGAATTGGCGCGGCGTCTTTCGTACTTCATCTGGAACACACCGCCCGACGCTGAGTTGTTGCGGCTGGCGGAATCCAATGGGCTGAGCAAACCTGGCGTCGTGGACGCGCAGGTGAAGCGTATGCTGGTCGATCCCAAGGCTTCGAGCCTGGTCTCCGGCTTCGCCATGAAGTGGCTCAATCTTACCGGCCTCGACTCGGTGCAGCCGGATGCCAAGATTTTCAACGGCTTTACCTCGGCGCTGCGCGGCGATTTTACGAAGGAGGCCGAGCTTTTCCTGGGCAGCATTCTTCTTGAGAATCGCAGTGTGGTGGATCTGCTGACATCGGACCAGACCTTCATGAACAACCGTCTGGCCCGCCATTATGGAATTACCAACGGGCCGAGCACATCGGCGTTCAAGCCGGTCACGCTCACGGATCCGAACCGCTTCGGCCTGCTGGGCAAGGCCGCGGTGTTGATGCGGACCTCCTATGGCGACCGCACTTCGCCGGTGCTGCGCGGGGCATGGGTACTCGACAAACTGATCGGAACGCCCCCGGCGCCGCCACCAGCGACGGTTGTTGCGAACCTGGATCAAAAGCCAGGCGAAGCTCCGAAGACAGTGCGCGCGCGCCTGGAACTGCACCGCGACAATCCGACTTGCAAGATGTGTCACGGCGTGATCGATCCGACGGGACTGGCGCTGGAGAACTTCGACGTGATCGGCCGTTTCCGGCAAAACGACGCCCAGGCGGCTGGTGCCAAGATCGACGCCAGCACGGTAACGGCAAGTGGCGTCGTCATCAACGGCCCGGTGGAGCTTCGCAAGGAGTTAGCCAGTCATCCCGAGGTCTTTGTTACGTCCCTGACCGAGAGGCTGATTACGTACTCCGTGAACCGGCCCCTCGCATACTTCGATATGCCGCAGGTGCGCAAGATCGTGCGCAACTCCAAAAAGGAAAACTATACGTTTGCGTCGCTGATTTGGGGGGTTGTCAACACCGAGGCGTTCCGCAAGCAGGGGCCGGCGAAGACGGCTTCGAAAGTGAACTCTAAAACAGGCAGCGTAACGAAAGCGCCCAACGAAAAACTACCCGTCGCTTCTGAAATAAAAGCTTCGGCAGCGCGGCAGGCCTCAAAGTAGGTTAGGAGAAGATCATGTTCATCACCAAGAAGCACATTTCCCGCAGAACCGTCCTGAAGGGCGCCGGAGTGAACCTGGCGCTGCCGTTTCTGAGCGCCATGGT
The DNA here is from genome assembly GCA_039931205.1 of Acidobacteriota bacterium. Classification (GTDB taxonomy): domain Bacteria; phylum Acidobacteriota; class Terriglobia; order Bryobacterales; family Bryobacteraceae; genus Palsa-187. The sequence goes on along the minus strand of JBDTSJ010000028.1, from coordinate 214,149 downwards.
CCCCGCCTCGACGGCGCTGGCCCAGACTGCCGCGAACCCCAAGTTGCGCGCGGGCTTCTTCTATATCCCCCACGGCGCGATCATGCACAACACCAAGTTCGGTCCGTCGCAGGATCGCTGGAACTCAAGCGGATCGGGCGCCAATTTCAAACTGAACGAGATCCCGTCGCCGCTGGAGCCGTTCAAGAAGTACGTCACCTCCTTTGGCAACATGGAGAACGCCGCCGCCGCGGGTTCGGTGCACGTCCGCAACCCAGCAACGTGGTTGAGCGCAACGCTGCCGACCGGCAACAACATGGCCACGACGCTGGACCAGGAAATGGCCAAGTTCATCAGTAAGGACACGCCGTTCCCCTCCTTGGAACTGGCGTCGGAAACCACGGTACAGGTGGCCGCGGGCAACGGTGGGGCATTCACTACCCTTTCGTTCCGTGACGAACACACGCCGCTGCCCATGGAATACAACCCGCGCAAGGTTTTTCTGGCGTTATTTGGCGAAGGTGAAACGCCTCAGGAACGCGTCTCGATGGCGCGCCAGAGCAAAAGCATCCTGGACATGATTTCGGACCGCACCAAGAAGCTGCAGGGCGAACTGGGCGGCGAAGACCGCGCGATTCTGGATTCCTATCTGACCAATGTTCGCGAAATCGAGCGGCGCGCCCAGATGACCGGCAACTCCAACTTGTCGGCGATCAAGATCCCCAACGCCCCGATCGGCGAGCTGGAAGATTTCGCCGAGCAGGTCAAGTTGATGTACGATCTGCTGGCGCTGGCATATCAAGCCGACCTCTCTCGCGTCGCTACCTACGTCACGGTGGCCGAAGGCACCAACCGCAACTATCCGTTCCTGGACGTCACCGACGGCTTCCACCCGGTTTCGCACCACGGGGATTTGCCGGAGCGCCTGGAGAAGTTGATCAAAATCCAGAAGTGGCACATGCAGATGTTTGCCAACTTCGTGAAGAAGATGTCCGATACGCCGGATGGACAGGGTTCCTTGCTGGACCACTCGATCTTCATGTACGGGTCGAACATGAGTAACTCTAACCAGCACAGCAATTACCCCGTACCGAACCTGATCGTGGGCGGCGGCAATGGGAAGCTGAAGCTAGGCGGTCAGCACTTGGTGCTGCCGGAACGCACACCGCTCGCCAACCTCCACTTGACGCTGATGCAGAAGGTGGGTCTGGAGCGAGACAAGTTCGGCGACAGCACCGGTACAATCTCGGAAATTTAGGGGTTACACGTGAATCGAAGAGAAGTATTGAAGGGCGCAGCCGTTGGCGCGATTGCTTTGTGGGCTCCTCGTATCCTCAGAGGGCAACAGGGTGTAACGAAGCTGACCGACAAGCTAGCAGTGATCGATGCAGGCGGCGCCAACGTGACCGCATTTGTCACCAGCGATGGCTTGGTGGTGGTAGACAGCGGAGCGCCGAAGTCCGGCGATGCGGTAATGGCCGCCCTAAAAGGCTTGGCGCCCAACGCAAAAGTCACCACACTATTCAACACCCACTATCATCTGGATCAGACTGCGAACAACGAATTATTCGCTGCGCAGGGGGCCAAGATCATCTCCCAGAAGCGCACGAAAGAGTGGATGTCTCAGGATTACTGGAATCCCGCGGTGGAGCAGTATGTGAAGGCCCGCCCCAAAGGTGCCGTGCCCACGGAAACCTTCGTCAACAAAGGCAGCATGAAAGCCGGTGGCGAAGACATCGACTACGGTTACCTGCTGATGGCGCATACCTCCGGAGACGCCTACTTTCATTTCAAGAGCGCGAATGTGATCGCGGTGGGGGATGTTGCTTCCCCGGTCAGAGATCCCGAACTCGACTGGTTCACTGGCGGTTGGGTGGGCGGGCGCGTGGATTCGATGGATCTGGTGCTCTCCATCAGCAACGATCAGACCAGGTTCATTCCGGCCTACGGTCCAGCCATGACCAAGGCGGAGTTCAAAGCCGAGCGCGACATGATGGAAGAAGTCCGGGGGCGGATTTACGACCGCGTCAAGGGGGGCGAAGGCCCGAAGGATATGCTGGAGGACGGCGCGTTGGACGGCCTTCCGCGCAAGTGGAAAGATCCGATGAAATTTTTGTATGCGGCAGCGAAGGGCGGCTGGGCCTTTCACGATAAGTTAGGTCCCAATGTCGTTTAGCCCTGTGTTGTTGAGGAGGACTGGCGTGAAGCGTTTTAAGATTGCAGTTTTGTCAGGCGCCGCGGTGGCTGTCGTGTTTCTAGTGCAGGCAGTTGCCCAGGGACCGAAAGACCTGCCAACGGTGATTCAGTCCGGAGCGACCAAGCAGGCGCTAGAGCTGATTCGTGGCGGAGCGGATGTCAATCAAACGCAGGGCGACGGATCGAGCCCACTCCTATGGGCGATCAACCGATCGGACTACGAAGTCGCCGAAGCTTTGCTCGCGAAGAAGGCGAACCCTAATGCCGGGAATGAGTTTGGCGCGCTGCCGCTGACGGAAGCGGCCCGGTTGAACGACGCCCGGATGGTCAAAATGCTGATGGATGCCGGCGCCAAAGTGGATTCCGCCAATCCGGATGACGAGACGGTGTTGATGCTGGCCATCAAGAACGGCAATCAGGCGATGGTCGAGACGCTGGTCGGTGCCGGCGCAAAAGTCAATATTATCGAAAAGTTTCACAACCAAACCCCGCTGATGTACGCGGCCTCGGCCGGCAGACCAGAGATGGTGAAGCTGCTGCTTTCTAAAGGCGCCGACGTGAAGCCGCGGGCACTGTACACGGATTGGCCCAGCCAGGTAACCAGCGAACCGCGTGTGCAGTACCGCTCCGTGGGCGGATTGAATGCGTTGATGTATGCAATTCGCGGCGGCTGCTACGCCTGCGTGGAGCAGCTGATGGCTGCCGGAGCGGATATCAATTTTCCGACCCCGGAAGGCATCACCCCGCTGATGCTGGCTTTGGATAACGAACACAACGAAGTCGCAAAACTGCTGATGGACAAGGGCGCGTATCTGGATGTTTGGGATTGGTGGGGACGGACGCCGCTGTGGATCGCGGTGGATCGCAAGGCTCCTCCGGCGGCGACTGGTGGTGGCGGCGGTGGTTTTGGCGGTGGTCCGGGCGCGGCCAAGGGTGGTGGTCCGGGAGCTGCCAAAGGCGGTGCGGGAGGCGGTAAGGGTGGTGGTTTCGGCGGCGGTGGCCGCGGCGCTCCCGCAGCCGGTGCAGCGCTGACTGCTGCAGGGACGGCGATTACGCCCGTCACCAGCATGCAACTGATCAATACGTTGCTGGAAGCCGGCGCCAATCCGAATGTGGAGATGAATTTTCATCGTCCCAATGCGCCCAACCGGGGACGTTTTGGGGATAACCAGGTCAGCACGGGGACGACCGCTTTGTTCCGGGCGGTGCAGCTTAACGATCTGGAAGTGGCTGAGGCTCTCCTCAAAAGGGGCGCGAATCCGAACATCAACTCCATGGGCTACACGGCATGGGGGATCGCTGCTGGCGCTAGTCCAGCCGGTCGCGGAGGCGCTCTGGGCGGACCGATGAACATGGCGCTGCTGGATCTGTTGACGAAGAACGGCGGCGATGTGAATGCCAAAGTCAGCGGCACCATGAGCTACTCGTTTCACACTGGTTACAATAATCCAACCGATGGTGTAAATAGCAAAGAGGGTTCCACGGCGCTGCATGAGGCTGCGCGCGTCGGCCAAGCGGAGTTGGTGAAGTATCTGCTCGATCACGGAGCCGACCCCAACCTGCTGGATGCAGATGGGCAGAAACCGATGGATGTTGTCGGGAAGGTTCGTGAAGCCCCGGCTCCCGCTGGCGCAAAGGGCAAAGGTGGCCCGAGAGGCGGCGGCGTGAGTCAGGCTGCACTGGCCGAGATCCGCACGCTTTTACAGGGGACCCCAGCTAAGCCTGTCTCTCGTTAAATTCGGAGTTCTAAGGGCGTGGATCGTCAATTACATCGCAGACAAGTGTTGCAAGGCGCTGTGGTTGGCGCGCTCACGATGTGGGCCGCGCCTCGAATTCTCCACGGGCAGCAGGCGGGCGGTGTTCGGCGGCTGACGGATAAGCTGGCAGTGTTGAATGCAGGGGGCAGTAACGTGCTGGCTTTCGCCGCCACGGACGGCCTTATTTTGGTAGACAGCGGCGCTCTGAAATCCGGGGACGCGTTAATGGCCTCGCTCAAGAACGTGGCCGCTTCCAAGGTACACACACTCTTTAATACCCACTTTCATACCGACCAGACGGGCAATAACGAAATGTTCGCGGCGGCCGGCGCGAAGATCATCGCGCATGAGCGAACCCGCCAGTGGATGTCGACCGACTACTGGATTCAAGCGGAAGAGCGCTACGAAAAGGCCCGGCCCAAAGCTGCTCGCCCCACCGAGACGTTTCTCACTACCGGTTCTTTGAAGGCTGGCGTCGAACAGATCGACTACGGCTACCTCACGATGGCGCACACTAGCGGCGACATTTACGTCTTGTTCAAAACCTCGAATGTTCTCGCTGTCGGCGACGCCGCATCGCCGCTGCGCGATCCGGCGTTCGATTACGCTACCGGAGCGTGGATCGGCGGCCGCGTGGACTCGATGGACATTTTGCTCGCACTGAGCGACGATCAGACCAAGATCGTTCCGGCGTATGGCCCGGTTATGAGCAAGGCCGAATTCAAGGCCGAACGCGACATGATGGAAGAGCTTCGCGCGCGCCTGTTCAAACAGGTTCGGGAAGGCGACGGCCCCAAGGATATGTTGGAGGGCGGCGTTCTGAAAGGGCTGCCGCGGACGTGGAAGGATCCGGAAAAGTTCTTGTACGACGCAGCCAAGGGTTTGTGGGCGCATCATGACAAATTGGACGCCAATGTTGTCTAGGGGGCTTGCGGTTCTGTGTGCGATCGCCGCCGCTGCACCGGTTGTGGCGCAAACTCAGAAGGATTCGCTTGCCGGCCTCATCCAAGCGGGCAACCGCAAGGCGGCGCTGGAGAAAATTCGCGCCGGCGCGGATGTGAATGAGGCGCAACCCGATGGCAGTCGTCCTATCCATTGGGCTGTGTACCGGGTAGACCATGAGCTGGTGCAGGCGCTCATCGCGAAGAGAGCGAAGGTGGACATCGCGAATGAGTTCGGATCCACTCCGCTGGCCGAAGCCGTCAAACTGGCCGACGCCAGCATGGTGAAAATGCTTCTGGACGCCGGCGCGTCGCCCGAGTCACCCAATCAGGATGGGGAAACGGCGTTGATGCTGGCGGCAAAAACCGGAGAGCTTCCTCTGGTGGACCTGTTGATCAAGGCCGGTGCGAATGTAAACGTGGTGGAGAAATTCCACGGCCAAACGGCGTTGATGCATGCGGCCGCTGCCTCGAAAAACGCCGCCGAGATCGTAAAGGTGTTGCTTGCCAAAGATGCCAACGCCAAGGTTCGATCCGTATTCACGGACTGGCCCAGTCAAATATCGTCAGAGCCCCGCGCCCAGTATCGCGCCGTCGGCGGACTTACCGCGCTGTTGTACGCGTCACGCAACGGCTGTTACGCCTGCGTCGAAGCGTTTATCGCGGCTGGTACCGATGTGAACACGCCGACGCCGGAAGGCGTGACTCCGCTGATGATGGCCTTGGATAACGAGCACAACGACGTCGCGAAACTGCTGTTGGAGCATGGGGCGAATCCCCACCTCTGGGATTGGTGGGGACGTACGGCTCTCTACATCGCGGTGGATAGAAAAGCTCCAGCTGGTGGCGGTCGCGGCGGCGCAGGTCGCGGGGGTCCCGTGGTGACACGCGGGCCGGGCCCTGCCCCGGTGTCCAATATGGAGATCATCAACGCTTTACTGGCCGCGGAAGTAGATCCCCAGCCACAGCTCAACATGCATCGCCCCAGCCGGGGAGGCAACAGCGGACGTTTCGGAGACAACCAACTGAGCACAGGAGCCACGCCCCTGTTTCGCGCGGCTCAGTCCAACGATACGGAAGTGATGCGAGCCCTGCTGGCCAAGGGAGCTTCGCCCAACATCAACGCCATGGGTTTTACGCCTTTCCTGATGGCGGCCGGCGTTGGCCCTGGGGGCGCCCGCGGAGGTGGTGGCGGCACGGCGGATACTGCGCTTCTGGATCTGATGATCCAGCATGGCGCGGACGTGAATGCTCAGGTGACCGGTACCAAGACCTACAGCATGCGAGTTACTTACCGTCCTATTACGACCAGCGACGGCACATCGGCTCTCCACGCGGCGGCTCAGGCTGGCAAGACGGAGTTAGTGCGCTACCTGCTTGATAAAGGAGCCAATCCTCAACTCGTCGACAGCAACGGCCGCAAGGCGATCGATTTGCTCAGCGCCGCTCCCGCGGCAGGCACGCCTCCCGCTGGTGCAGGTCGCGGCGGAGGAGGGGTCGCCAACTTGGCAGCTCAGGCCGAAATTCGCACCCTGCTGCAGGACGCGGCCGCCAAGCGAGCCCCGTTGTTACCGGCCCGATAGAGACGCTGAAGGCCTGAGCTCTTGTTCTCGAAGAGCCCATGTGATAGTCTCGTCCAAACAGGAAAGAGTGAAACAGTGAAGCCACCTCTTGCAAATGGAACTACCTACCGATTCCTGGCTGCCGCTTTTGGGGTCGCCGCCTGCTGTGTTTTGATCCAAGCCGCGGAGCCCGATAACGGGGGCCTGGATGTCGTGCAGGTTCGCCCCAACTTCTACATGATTGCGGGAGCAGGCGGTAACATTGGGGTCCAGATCGGCAGCGATGGCATTGTTCTGGTCAACGCAGGCAGCGGTGGGGCAACCCCTCAAGTGTTGGCAGAATTGAAGAAACTGACTCCGCTGCCGATTCGGTACATACTTAACGCGGATGGCGGCTCCGAGTTTGTGGGCGGCAACGAAGCGATCTCAAAGGCTGGCGTCACGGTCTTCACGAATGCCTTGGGCAACGGGAATGTCGCCGCCGCAGCGCCCATCCTGGCACATGAGAGCGTTCTGAAAAGGATGACGGCCAAGAAGGGGAGCGGAACCGAATATCCGGGCGCGGCTTGGCCTAGCGAAGCTTTTTTTCCCAACCGCAAAGCGATCCGAATGAACGATGAGGGGATCGAGATCTTCTATCAGCCCGCGGCGCACAGCAATGCGGACAGCTTCGTGCTGTTCCGCGGTTCCGACGTGGTGGTTACCGGCGACGTGATGGATACGACGCATTTCCCGGTGATCGATGTGGCCAATGGCGGCTCCATCCAGGGGGAGATCGACGCGCTGAACCGGCTGATCGACCTCACAATCGCACCCATTCCATACATTTATAAGGGCGCAGGAACCTACGTTATCCCCGGTCACGGCCGCGTCAGCGAGCAAATGGAGGTGGTTGACTACCGCGATATGGTTGTGACGGTCCGCGATGTCGTGGCTGAGTTGGCGAAACAGGGCAAGACCCTGGATCAGATCAAGGCGGCCCGGCCCGCGTTGGCTTTCGAAACCCGCTATGGCTCGCAAACAGGTCCGTGGACCACGAACATGTTCATTGAGGCGATCTACAAGGGTCTGGGTACCAAGAAGTAATGCGATGCGGAGAACAAACAGCATGAGGTATCAAACATTGAGCTCGTTCCTACTGGCCGCGGGCGTAGCCGCCCTGTTGGTGGCCGGGCTTGTGGTCGCGCCGCAGGGTCTGCGGGGTCAGGGCAAAGGGCAAGCCAAGGGACAAGCGAAGGGTGGTGGGCCGCAGGCACCGCAGACTCCCAGAGCGACTGCGCCGGTCGATCTCACAGGGTATTGGGTCTCGGTTGTGACCGAAGACTGGCGCTACCGCATGGTCACGCCGACGAAGGGCGACTTTCAGGGCGTGCCGATGTCACCGGAAGGCCGCAAGATAGCGGACACGTGGGATCCGGCGACGGCGGCTTCGGCGGGAGATGTGTGCCGGTCCTACGGCGCTCCGGCGAGCTTGCGTGTACCCGGCCGACTGCATATTACGTGGCAGGACGATCAGACTTTGCGGCTGGACACCGACGCCGGCAAGCAGACGAGACTTTTCCATTTTGGCGACTGGAAGGCTCCGGCAGGTCCAGGCACTTTGCAGGGGGATTCCACTGCGGAATGGCTGCGCGGGGGAGGCCGGGGTGGCGCCCCTACGGGGTGGCTCAAAGTGAATACGGCGAACTTAAAGCCCGGGTTGCTGCGTAAGAACGGGGTTCCGTATAGCGAAAGCACAACGGTAATGGATTACTTCGACGTGATCAAGATGCCAAACGGGGACCCTTTACTAGTGGTGACCACCACCACCACGGACCCGAAGTATCTGCGCCAGCCGTTCATCATTACGTCGCATTTCAAAAAAGAGGCCAGTGATGCGAAGTGGCATCCGACCGAATGCTCGGCCACATGGTAGCGAGGAGACTGAATATGACCCGCAAACAAATTAGCTTACGGATGGCCCCGGTGGTTGCATTCCTTGTGTGCGCCGGGCTGCCGGCCAGAGCGGAAATCGATATCTCAGGTTCGTGGGCTTCGGCGAATCACGAGGACGCCATGGAGCGGGGCGCGGGGCCAAATCCTGACGATTGGGCGGGCCTCCCGTTTAATGAGTCAGGGCGGGCGAAAGCGTTGAGTTTTTCGCAGTCCACCATCTCGATGCCGGAGCGCATCTGCTGGTTTCAGACACAGTGGCACATTGCCGCGGGACCGTTCAGCCTGAGAATGTGGGCCTTGCCCGATCCCATTACCGGTAAAGTGCAAGCCTGGATGATCGGCGCATGGGAAACCCGTGCACCGATGACGATTTGGATGGATGGGCGACCGCATCCGGGCAAGAATGCTCCGCATGATCAGACCGGGTTTACTACCGGCGTGTGGAATGGCGACGAACTTATCGCGACCACTACGCATATTAAAACCGGCTATATTCGCCGCAATGGCGCGGCCAGCAGCGACCAAGCCACGATCACCACGCATTTTCGGCGCTACGGGGAAGTGTTGACCTTGACGCTGATCATGGACGACCCGATTTACCTGACCGAACCCTACATCCTGACGCGATCGTACAACTTGAGTACCAACCCGGTCAGCATCGGTGGTCCACCCTGCATCCAAGGAGACGAAGGAGTGGATTCGGGTACGGTTCCACACTATCTTCCCGGGCAGAATCCGATGGTGGAGGAGATGACCGCCCTGTATGGGATTCCGATGGAAGCAATGATGGGCGGAGCGGAGACCATGTATCCCGAGTATCGCGATAAGATCAAGGACAAATTTAAGTTGCCCGCCAAGTGCCAGCGTAATTGCGGCAACTAGGCACGGGAAGACTCGGGCGGCTCACTACGGTATAATTTTGGCAACGCAGGAGGCATAGTGAAACGGAAACTTCTCGCAGTGGCATTGGCAGGTGGCACATTCCTGGGTGTTCGCGCTTACGCGCATCATTCGTTTGCATCCACTTATCTTGAGTCCGAAAGAATCACGATTGAGGGCGACGTGCTGCAGTTCCTGTATCGGAACCCGCATTCCTTCCTGCATGTGGAAGCCAAAGATGCCAGCGGCAAAATGATTCGCTGCGCCATCGAGTGGGGCGGCGCCGCGCAATTGGGCGGCCAGGGTATCCAGAGCGACACCCTGAAGGCCGGGGACCATGTCATCGTGCTGGGCGCGCCAGGACGGAGTTTCTCGGAAGACCACCGCATTCGCATGGTTAGCGTCCAGAGGCCCGCGGACAAGAAGACCTGGGGCCAGCCGTTTAACTAAGCTCTGATCACAACGGTCGCTTAGGCAGATTATCTGCCGCCTCTGCCCGGCTGATGTCCGGCGTCTTTTTCATTTTCGAGGCAGTAATGCTCCAGTAGGTCTGTGTCCGGAAGCAGTTCCTCGACGAACTTGATGGTGACCGGCTTGGTGAAGGTTTTCGGATCTGTAAGCGTAACGGTCACGTCGATGTGGCCAAAGTCTCGCCTGCGGAAACGCTCCTCGACGCGTAATTCTTCGCTGTGACCGTGGCCGCGGGCGTCAAGCCAACTGAGGTCGTTAAAGCCCACTGTATCAACCACTAGAGTGTCGCCTTCCCATTTGCCCACTGAGTATCCCATCCAAGATGGCGAAGGGTCAGTCAGTTGCTTCCTTCCGTCCATGAAGATCTGGCGGAAAGTGGTCTCCACTTCATACAGCATCACGATTACGCCGGGAGTCTGGATGAACTTAAATGGTTCAGGCAAGAGGTCGGCGTGAGGCACCCCATCGGGCAGGCAATGCAACCCGGGACTTGTCGCTCCGGCGAGTAGACCGCGTTGGCGAAAGGCTTCCGCGGCGGCAGGAAGAAGCGGTTCCTCTCCGGGCTTGAAATCGGACAAAATGTCCCTAAAATACTTGGAATTTGGAGACTCGCCCAGCCCAAACAGACCGCCGGGGGCGCGAGGCTCCGCCGCTACCTGCCAGAGTCCGGAAAGATTGGGCTTGCCGTTCAAGCGAGGCGCGGGCCCGGTCATATTAACCTTGCCGTCGCGGGTGCGCGGCGCCCCCGGGGTGGGTTGGTTTAGCCATTGGGCTTGTGCGGACACGACCGCGACGAGAACGATTCCAAAGTAGATGGGCCTTCGCATAGCTTCGATTAAACCACAGCGGGCGAAACTAGACGATTCGTTTCCCCCCGACGATCACCCCTCGCGTAATCAACTTCTGGGAATTCGTTTTCTTCGTGCCGTAGTTATCGACAAACTCGAAATTGCCTTGGGCCAGTTCCAGGATCGTAACGTCAGCGGTCGCTCCTGACCGCAAGCTTCCGTAGGGTTTCAGCTCCTTAAAGGTGCGCGCGGCGTTCTTGGTTGCGCACGCGATCACTTGGTTCAGAGGCATTCCCATTGCCAGGAATTTGGACAGCACATTGGGAAGATCGAAAACCTGAGCCCTCCTTCCGGGCACGCTTAGATCGGTGGAGATGGTATCTGGCGGAAAGTTCTGCTTGAGCCCGCTTTGGGCAACTTCCCAGGTCCAATGCTCATTCAGGCCATTGCCGAAATCAAATAGAATCCCGCGCCGGCGAGCCTGCCGGACCTCCGGCAGCACCATGCCGCGTTCATCCATGATCCCGTGCGGCGTGGGAGCGTAGAGATGGGTCACGATATCGCCGGGACGCAGCAGCGCCAGCAATTGAGGCAAGGGAGAGGCCGTATCGCCGATGTGAACCATGATCGGGATGTTTAGCGGGCCGGCTACCTGAACGGCTCTGCGCAATACCTCCATGTCGCGATCCGCGGCCGCTCCACGGGAGAGCCTCGCCTTGATCCCGATGATCCATTCCCGGTTGCGTGCCACCGCACCTAGTGCTTTTTCTACTTGCGCTGGTTCGATACTATCCAGAAACTCACCGCGTCCGTCCGGATTGTTGTTTCCGAGGCGCGCGATATTGAGCAGGATGCGCATCCGGTTGGGGGAATTGCGGGCCACCTCGATCAATTGCTCGACGTTGTCGGCACCGCGGGACCCTCCGTCTACCATCGTGGTCACGCCGGTGGACAGAATCTCCGGGGGCGGCAAGGCGGCATCGCGAGCGTGCAGGTGAACGTCGATCAACCCGGGAACCACGAGTCTTCCTTGGGCGTCGATCGTTTGGGCAGCCGAAGATGTGGGGATATCGCGGCGGATGGCCGCAATTTTCCCCGCACGAATGGCCACGTCCGCAGTGCGATCGATTCCTTGAGAGGGGTCCAGCACTCGCCCTCCCCGAATCACCAGATCGTATTCTGCTGCGAATAGGTTTCCTCGCGAAGCGATCAGGGCGGGATAGACCGCGGCACTGCAAAGGAACTGACGTCTGCGCATCATTCTCTCCTGGGTTCCATTTCTCATGGCGCGATCTCTTGATTCACAAAGACCCGCCAGATTGTATCGTTCATTATAGTCATGGAAATTGAGCTGGACCTCGCTCAGCGATGTGTCGAGCGATGCGATCAAAAATAGTTTTTTAGTGTCGGATGAATTTGCGAGTATAATCATCAACAACTGCCGCTCGGCGGCAGGTCAAATCCCAACAATTTATGGCGCACGCTCTTGTTACCCTTTTCCGAAGCGTCTTCGGTCAAGTTAAATGGAGGGCGCCTGAATGGCTGCCCTGGTCCGGTCTCCGGCTGCTCGACGCGATCCGCTACATCACGCTAACCACGCAGCGTGTCTTGGCGGCAGCCCTCACTTTGCTGGTGGCGACGGCGGCATTGGGTTGGTATGAGTTTCGCCCAAAACCGCACTACGTCGAATACGCGGTTACCGCCCCTAGGCTTACGGTTTATGACGAAAGAGGCATCCCTTCCTTCGCTCCGCTGGAGGTGCTGTTCAGCGAGCCCGTGGCGCCCCTGGCCAGCTTAGACAAACCCATTCCGTCGGGTGTCGAAATCTCTCCAAAGTTCGCCGGGAAATGGACATGGCTGAGCGATAAACAGCTGCAATTTGCCCCCGCGTCGGATTGGCCGGTGGACGGGGCTTTCACCGTGAAAATCGCCTCTGACGGTTTCCTGACGAAGACAGTGGAGCTGGAAGAGTACAGCTTCGATTTCAAGAGCCAACCATTCTCCGCCAGCATCAGCGAAAAGCAGTTCTACCAGGATCCGCAGACGCCCACTTTGAAGAAGGTAGTCGCGACTGTTGCTTTTAGCCATCCCGTGGACCCGGAAAAGTTCGAACCCAGCATTTCCCTGGTATTGGGCAAGGACGCGGAATTCCTGGGCCTGACGCCGGATAGTAAGCACTTCACGGTGCTGTATGACAAGCTCAAGCTGCATGGCTATATCCATTCGGCCGCGCTCGCGATGCCGCGGGACGGCACCTCCATAACGGTCCGGGTCGACAAAGGCATTCGGGCGGCTCGCGGAGGCAACCAGACCGCCGAGAGGCTGGAAGCTTCGGTGGCGATTCCGGGGCGCACTGCCCTTCGCTTTGACGAAGCGCAGATGACTCTGGTGGATAACGCCAAGTACGAACCGGAGCAGATCCTGCTGGTCAAGAGCACTTCGCCGGTCCCTGAGAAAGCCTTCGCTGGCAAGGTGCAGGCGTACATTTTGCCCGTGCGCCACCCCAATCAATCCAAGGATGACAAGGAAGCCTACAACTGGGTCGATCCGGGTCAAATTGGCAACGACATCCTGGCAAAATCTCAAGCGCTTCCGCTCACCTACGTATCCTCCGACGCAGGGCAGGAAACGACCCACGGTTTCAAGTTCAACGCGCCCGTGGGCCGCTACATCTATCTTCTGGTGAAAGAAGGAATAGACGGCACCGGGGGGTACATTTCGGGCAAGCCGTATGCGGCCACGGTGCAGGTGGCTCCGTATCGTCAGGCACTGACGTTTATCGGCAAAGGGTCCCTTTTGTCGCTGGCGGGAGATAAGAAGGTGGGCTTTCTGGTCAGGGATGTCGATCGGGTCCAAGTGGAGGTAGGACGCGTACTGCCCAATCAGTTGCAGCACTTGGGGAATCGCATGTGGGACTTTTCCAAACCGCAGCTGTACGATCTGGAGGATTCGATTGTTGAGCGGTTCTCCGTCACGCGCGACTACCGTGGCAAACAGCCTGGTAAGCCGGTGTACGACAGTGTCGATCTTGGACAGTACCTGCGGGACCAGACCCAGAACAAGCGCGGCCTGTTTCTGCTTCACATTCGCTCCGTCCCACAGTCAAGCGAGGAGACCGTGGGCGACGGCGAGTCCGCGGGCGAAGGGGATGGCGAAGGCGATGGAGAAGGGGACTTCCGTCGCAATCGGTCGAACGGCATCGAAGACACCCGGTTAATTCTGGTTACGGATCTTGGCTTGATTGTCAAAAAGTTCAACGACGGAAGGCGCGATGTTTTCGTGCAGTCGATCCGGGGCGGGGAACCGGTGGGCGGTGCGCGGATTGAGATGATCGGCCAGAATGGCGAACCGGTAGCTGCCGTCACTACCGATGCAACCGGCCGCGCGCAACTGCCAAAGCTTCCCGATCTTAGGCGAGAGAAGACTCCCTTGATCGTGCTGGCGCAAAAGGATTCGGATTTCTCATTTCTACCGCTTCGCTCGAACGGCCGCGACCTCGATTTGTCGCGCTTCGAAACGGGCGGCGTGGAAAATGCGGCCTCGGCGCAACAACTTTCGTCGTACCTGTTTACCGATCGCGGCATCTACCGGCCGGGCGAGACAACGCATATCGGCATGATTACGCGGACGGCTGACTGGAAATCTTCCTTTTCCGGACTTCCCGTGGACGTGGAGATTACCGACGCTCGCGGGAACGTGGTGCAGCGCGAAAAGGTCAAGTTGTCGGGGACCACCTTCGATGAAATCACGTTTACCACCCAGCCCACGGCGGCCACTGGAACCTACCAGGTGGAAGCCTGGCTGGCGAAAGACGAAAGGCAACGCGAAATCCTGGGTAGCGCCTCGTTCAACGTTCAGGAATTCGAGCCCGACCGGATGAAGGTGCGGCTGGACTTGGCCGACAAGGTTTTCCCCGGCTGGCTGACTCCGGCCGACGTAAAAGCCCGTGTCAACGTCGCCCATCTGTTCGGCGAACCCGCCAGCAATCGCCGCGTGGAAGGGGAACTCAACCTATCGCCTGTACTGCCCAGGTTCACCCGCTATCCGGACTATCGCTTCCAGATCGGAGAGGTGGTAAAAGAGCCCTTCCATCAAGTGTTGCCGTCGACAGTCACGGACGACAAAGGCAATACGGAATTGAGTCTGGATCTGGCACGCTTCTCCGGCCGGGCCTATCGTCTGAACGTTCTCGCCCGAGCTTTTGAAGCGGAGGGTGGCCGCAGTGTCGCCGCGCAAAACACTGCCATCGTTGCCGATGCGCCTTATCTTGTCGGCGTTAAACCCGATGGCGATCTCAGCTTCGTCCGCCGCTCCAGCGCGCGCCGGGCCAACTGGCTAGCCGTGAATCGGGAACTGGAGTCGATGGCCGCCGAACAACTGACCCTGGAATGGGTGGAACGCAAATATCTCTCCGTGCTCACGCAGCAGGACGACCGCACGTACAAATATGTGTCGCGGTTGAAGGAAAGCGTGCGCAATACGCGTCCGGTCCGAATCGGGGCAGGCGGCAGTGACTTCGTTCTTCCCACGGCGGAGCCGGGCGAGTTTATTCTAGTCCTCCGAAACCCGGCTGGAGCCGAACTCAACCGCCTGACCTATAGCGTCGCGGGGGAGGCTAATATTTCGTGGTCCCTCGAACGCAATGCCGAGTTGCAGATTCAGCTGGACAAACCCTCCTACGCGGGTGGGGAAACGATGAGTGTCAGCATTCGCGCGCCCTATATTGGTTCCGGGCTCATCACGATTGAACGCGACCGGGTGTTCCAGCATCAGTGGTTCCGGACCACGACCACTAGTTCGGTGCAGAGGGTCACCCTGCCTCGCGATTTCGAAGGCAACGGCTACGTCAGCGTTCAATTTCTGCGCGACCCCTCGTCCGACGAGATCTTCATGAGTCCGCTTTCGTACGGAACGGCCCCGTTTGCCGCCTCACTCGCCGCGCGCACGCAGCAGGTGCGCCTCACGGCGGCCGCCCAAATCAAACCGGGCGCGACCCTGGTGATGCGCGTCGCGCCCGCCATAGCCTCCCGCGTGGCCGTGTTTGCCGTGGATGAGGGAATTCTTCAGGTGGCGCGTTACAAGAATCCCGATCCGCTTGGCTTCTTCTTCCAAAAACGCATGCTGGAAGTACAGACCACGCAAATTCTCGACTTGATTCTTCCGGAATTCCGGCGTTTTCTGGCGCTGGCCGCTCCTGGAGGAGATGCCGACGGCGGCTTCTCGCGGCACCTGAATCCGTTCAACAAGAAGCATAAGCCACCGGTGGCGTGGTGGTCCGGCATCGTGGACGCGGGTCCCGCCGGACGGGAACTGCGTTATACGGTCCCTGACTATTTCAACGGCCGCCTGCGGATTGTGGCCATCGCCGTGGATCCGTCTCGCGTCGGTGTCGCCGAGGTGAATACGGAAGTGAAGGGCGACTTCATTCTCACTCCGAATATGCCGTCGATGGTTGCTCCCGGCGATGAGTTTAACGTAAGCGTAGGGGTGTTTAACAACACCGGCGGCAAAGACCCCGTTCGCGTGCAAGTGGAGGTTTCGCGCGAACTTACTCTAGCCGGTCCCGCCAGCATGGATCTATCGATTGCCGAGAAGCGCGAAGGGGTGGCGGAATTCCGCTTCAAGGCCAACGCTGTACTGGGACCGTCATCGCTGAAGTTCACCGCCGTTCGCGGCCGGTCCGAAGCCCGCATCGAAGAAAGTATCAGCGTGCGTCCCGCCATCGCGTATCGGACGCAACTCACTCTGGGCCGTTTCAACGCCGCTGAAACCACTATCCCGGTGAAACGCGATCTTTATAGCGAACTGCGTTCCGTTCAGGCCTCGGTGTCCGCGCTTCCATTGGTGTGGGGAGAAGGGCTGATTGCATATCTGGATTCCTATCCCTACCCGTGTACCGAACAATTAGTGAGCAAGGGGTTCGCCGCTCTGCTGCTGGCCGCACGCCCCGAATTCGGCGTCGTCAAGACCCGCGACGCGCAGCCCATTGCGGGAACGCTCGCCATGCTGCAGAGCCGCGAAAATGAATCCGGAGGCTTTGGACTATGGGCGTCTTCCCCGCAGACGGCGGACTTCCCGACCGTCTACGGAGCCCACTTCCTGCTGGAGGCCCGCGATCATGGGCAGAAGGTTCCAGCGGAAATGCTGATCAGCCTGAATAGCTGGCTGACGCGCTTCGCATCCACTCCAGCGCCGACTTTGGAGGATGGGCGATTGCGTGCCTACGCCGTATACCTGCTGGCGCGTCAAGGCATCAAGCCATCCGCCGCCGTCGCGAACGTCGAGCAGGAACTCGCCAAGCGTTACGCGCAGACCTGGGCTTCGGATCTGGCGGCCGCCTACCTCGCGTCCACCTACCGGTTGATGCAGCGCAACGCGGATGCCGATCGCATCATCCGCGGCGTGCCGTGGTCGCAGGAAAAGCGTGGATGGGCGGACGAGTTCTACTATGAGCCGGTCGTACATGACGCGCAACTGCTGTATCTGGTCGCAAAGCACTTCCCGGACCGTGCGGGTAGCGTTCCACCGGCCGTCCTCGAAGGGATTTCGAGCGCCATCAGCGGCAACAAATTCAGTTCCCTTTCCGCGGCGTACACTCTAGTGGCCTTGGACGCCTATGCGAAAGCCGCTGCTCCCCGAGTGAAGCTGGGCGTGGTGTTGAACGGTCAAGCGCAAGCGGCTACCTCGAAGGTAACCGTGCCACCGGGCTTGGCCAACATTGTCTTCACCCACGATGGCGCGCTGCCGGCCTATTACTCCGTGAATGAATCCGGCTTCGACCGCAACCCGCCCTCGGCCGACGTCAATGGCGGACTCGAAGTGATTCATGAGTTCCTGGACGCCAAAGGAAACGTGGTCACCAAAGTAAAGGAAGGTGATGAGTTCCTGGTTCGGGTGCGGCTGCGGTCTACGAATCGCGACCGGGTCAGCCAGGTCGCGCTGGTGGACATCCTGCCCGGCGGCGTGGAGCCCACGCTAGATCGTCAACCGGGTCCCGGTTCGACGTGGAGACCCCAATATGTCGACTTCCGCGATGACCGCGTGATCTTCTATGGCGATGCAACAAAGGACGCCGCGACCTGGGTCTACAAGGTGCGCGCCACGAACACGGGCGCTTTTCAGTCTCCTCCGGCCTTCGCCGAAGCCATGTATAACCACCAGATCACTGGGATGAGCCGGGCTTCCAAGCTCGAAATTGTAAAACCCTAATGCCACGGCATTGGCTTCGTTCGTGGACAAAACTCACCCTGCGCAAACAGGCCGCGATTGCCTGCATACCGGTTATCCTCATTTCGATCCGCCTCTGGCCGCATGCGTCCCTGCGCGATCAGGTCCCGCAATCGACTTCCGTGTGGTCCGCGGATCATGAACTGCTGCGCGTTACGCTGGCGGCCGACGAGCAATACCGTGTTTGGACGCCCCTTAACGAAATGTCTCCGGCTCTTGTCGATGCGTTTCGACTTAAGGAAGACCGCTGGTTCTACTGGCATCCCGGCGTGAATCCGGTTTCACTGGTCCGTGCTGCCCAAAAGACGTGGAGTGGCGAAGGCCGTCAAGGCGGCTCCACTCTCACCATGCAGCTCGCGCGCATGCTTTACCACCTGAATACGCGAACCCCCGCGGGAAAAATCAGACAGTCTGCCGCGGCTCTGTGGCTGGAAGCGCGATATTCCAAGAGCAGCATTCTCGAAGCATATTTGAATCTGGCGCCCTTTGGCGGCAATGTGCAGGGTGTTGGGATGGCAAGCCGAATGTATTTCGGCAAGCTGCCTGCTCAGATTGATCTAGGGGAAGCCATTACATTGGCGGTGATTCCTCAACGACCGGCGGCCAGGGCGGGCGGGGGAGCCCGAGAGGCCGCGCTCCTATCCGCGCGCACCCAGCTTGCCAACTTATGGCTCCAGTCGAACAGCGCAACAGACTCCGAGCGCAGACAACTAGAACTTCCGGTCCTCCCGCAGGTGGATACCGCGCCGCCGATGAGCGCGCCACACTTCACGGGCTCGATTCTGCGCGCGTCCACCCACTCCGGGCCCATCGAGACCACGTTAGACGCCGCTCTCCAACGCTTGTTGGAGCGGCAAATCGACGGCTACCTCAAGCAGTTCGGGGAGCGCGGCATCCGTAACTCCGCAGCCTTGCTGATCGATCACAGGGACATGTCGGTGAAGGCATGGGTTGGGTCGGCCGATTTCGAAAGCGAGGCGATTCACGGCCAAATCGACGGAGTGCTCACGAAGCGCTCGCCGGGATCGACGCTCAAGCCCTTTGTGTACGCCCTCGCGCTCGATCAAGGTGTACTCCACCCACGCACCATTCTCAGGGACGCGCCCACTTCCTTCGGTCCGTTCACGCCGGAAAACTTCGATGGGAATTTCGTGGGTCCCATTCCAGCCCAGGACGCGCTGATTCGGAGCCGTAATATTCCCGCCGTTTGGGTCGCGAATCAAATACGCCAGCCGGGCCTATACCAATTCCTGCAAAGCGCCGGCATCAGCAATATGCGGCCGGAATCGTATTACGGGCTGGCCCTCGCGCTGGGTGGCGGCGAAGTTACCATCGAAGAACTGGCTGGCCTTTACGCCATGCTCGCGAACGGTGGCGTGATGCAGCCTATCCGAACGAGGACTAGCGAGCCGGCGCGGCAAGGCTCTCGCCTGTTGAGCACGCAAGCTAGCTTCATCACCGTGGACATGCTCAGCAATAATCCCCGGCCGGGAGAAGACAAATCATTGGCGCCGCGCGGCCGCTGGCCGGTGGCCTGGAAGACGGGCACCTCGTGGGGTTTTCGCGACGCATGGTCCGCAGGCATCGCCGGGCCGTACGTGCTGGTGGTCTGGATCGGGGATTTCGAAGCGCGAGGCAACCCAAGTTTTGTCGGTGTGGATGCGGCCGCTCCGCTCTTCTTCCGAATTGTCGATGCCCTAAGTCTCCAGCAACCGGACGATGTTTTCCAGTTCCCCACGGCCCCCGCGGGTGTAAGCAAGGTGGCTGTTTGCACGGAAAGCGGCGATCTGCCGAACCACGACTGCCCGCAGACAGTGGAGACCTGGTACATCCCCGGCAAGTCTCCGATCCGAGTCAGCCAGCTACATCGTGCCGTGACTATGAACATCAGCACCGGCCGACCGGCTTGTCCGCCCTATGCGCCTGGCGAAACCCGGCAGGAGGTCTTCGAGTTCTGGCCTTCCGACATGATGAAGCTCTTTCGCGAAGCCGGCATGCCTCGCCGCAAGGCGCCTGTTGTACCGGACTGCGCGGCGGACCAATCCAATGACATGCCGAGGATTGCAACTCCGCTGCGGGGCGTCACCTACAACATGCGCACAAGCCTTGCCGGTGGGACGATTCCGCTGGAGGCCAGCACCGCCGCGGACGTGGAAAACGTCTTCTGGTTCGACGGCGCTGCGCTGATTGCGAAGTCCCCGGCAAGCCACGGAGCCGTCGCCTGGAAGCCTGAAACCGACGGTCTACATTTGATCCGCATCATCGACGACCACGGCCGCACCGCCGAGCGCGACGTGAAAGTTCAGTTCATTAACTGAATTAGTTGTATTCCTGAAGCCGCCGGCTCAAATCCCACTGGCCTTCACCCAGAAGCTCTCACTCCAGCGCGCTCCAGGAGCCACCGTCTGCAGGCTGGGATATTTGCCCGCTTGCGCCAGGTTCGCGGCGCTGGTGATACCGGTCATGGGCTCGAAGCAGATGAACGGCTGCGCCTGGCCGTTCTGGTTCGGCTCCCACACCACGGCCACCGGATACTTCGCGCCGAAGCTGGTCTCGACCATGGCGGTACCCGCCTTAATGTAGAAGCGCGCGCGCCCCTCGGGATTCCGGACCAGGTCCGCGAAGCCATCATCCAGGGTCTTGCCGCTCAGCGGAAATTCGTCGGCAAGATCCATGGCGCGATATTCACCGGTGGGGATCAGCCGGTTATCGGCGACCACGCGCGTGCGTGCCGGGATGTGAGCGGTGTATTGATCGCGCGCGACGCCCGGGATCTGGTAATAGGGATGAAAGCCAATCGCGATCGGCATCGGCTCCGTGCTGAGGTTCGTCACGGTGATCCGCACTTCCAATTCCCCTTGGCGCAGCTGATAAGTCATCTCGTATTCGTGCGCGAAGGGCCACTGGGCCATCAAGTCCGGGTGTTTCCAGAATTGTAGCCGCGCGGTGTAGCGGGCGGAGCGGCTGTCGGCGCTGACCGACGAAACTTCCCAATAAGGAGATGCCGATAACAGCCCGTGAATCGGAATCTGCCCGCGCACGTTGCCGAGTTCCATGTCGAAGTTATACTTCTTGCCGTTGGCGAAGAAAGCCTGCTGGTCCAGGCGATTGGCCCAGGGAGCGAGGAACGGGATTCCGGAGAGCTGCGGATTCTTTTGATACTCGGAGACATCCGCGTACGGGAAATAGAGGATGTTCTTGCCGTGCACCTTCATCTCATACGCGGTGTTCCCCACGGAGGGGACGATGGCGACTTCGACGCCGTAAACGCTGTCGGCGAGCCGAATTACCGGAAGCCCGTGATCCGAGGTTCGTTCGGCACGGTAATCCGGCGTCTTGGCGTCCGCGGCCTTACTATCTTTCGCTTTATCTTGAGCGGAGGCGATGACAAGCGGAAAGAGCAGGCATGCTACGGTCAGTTTCATTCGTATCCCTCGGATTCAGAATCGCATATCGCCTGCAGCGGCGGGGCTTGGCAGTCCCGTCGCGGGTCGGTCCGAGGCATGCGATAATCTGGGCATGCGGCGTGCAATTTTCATACTCCTTCTGGCGGCTGCTTGCGTTCCAGTATGGGCCGATAGCGATCTGACCAAGCTGGAAATAAAGGTTGTCGATGACCGCGGCAAGCCAATTGAGCGAGCCAACGTTCGCGTGGTGTTCAAACAGGGCCGGCGCAAACTGACCATGAAGAAGATCCGGCGCTCGTGGGAATTGAAGACATCCCAAGAGGGTTACGCCCGGATTCCAGGGATTCCGAAGGGTGACATCCTCATCCAGGTGACCGCCAAGAATCACCAAAGCTTCGGAGACACCTTCACCATCGAAGAAGACGAGCGTCTGGTGAATGTGGAACTA
The DNA here is from genome assembly GCA_039931205.1 of Acidobacteriota bacterium. Classification (GTDB taxonomy): domain Bacteria; phylum Acidobacteriota; class Terriglobia; order Bryobacterales; family Bryobacteraceae; genus Palsa-187. The sequence goes on along the minus strand of JBDTSJ010000028.1, from coordinate 192,559 downwards.
AAGCCGCCGCAAGTTCCGTTCTCAGTTCACGGGCCGAACGATCCACGGCCCGCGAAGTAGGCCGCGCCAGAAGCCGCTTCACCATCATCGAAATCCAGGACGGCATCGTGGCGATCATAGGTGCGACCTGCGATAGAGGCGTGGATCTCGATTAACCAACAGACGCGATGCAGTCGATTTCGACCCGTACATCACGCGGTAGCCGCGCGGCTTCGACGGTCGCCCTAGCGGGGGGATTCTCCGTGAAGTAGCGTGCGTAAACATCGTTCATAGCCGCGAACTCGCCCATGTCCTTCAGATAGACCGTCGTCTTCACGACTTGCGCTAGCGACGAGCCGCTCGCTTCCAGCACGGCCTTCAAGTTCTCCAACACCTGCGCCGTCTGTTCGGCGATGCCGCCCGCCACCGTCTGGCCGGTCGACGCGTCCAGCGCGATCTGCCCGCTTAAGAACGCGAAGCCGTTCGAAACCGCTGCCTGCGAATACGGACCAATGGCCTGGGGAGCATGTTCTGTGGAAATGATCTTCTTCATAACTTAAGTGTCCCCACCAAATCGGAGGCGCGCGCCACGCCTTCCTTCTCCAAAAATGCGTCCAGCTCCCGGGCGATACGCAGTGGCGATGCCGGGTCCCAGAAATTGGCAGTGCCCACTTCTACGGCGGTGGCTCCCGCGATCATGAATTCCGCCGCGTCCGTGCCATTCGCGATACCGCCCAAACCCACCACCGGAATTCGGACGGCTTTTGCGGCTTCGTAGACCAGGCGCAACGCGATCGGCTTGATCGCTGGTCCGGAAAGCCCGCCGAAGCCCGCCCCCAGGCGCGGCTTGCGAGTATGAGCATCGATGGCCAAAGAGATAAATGTATTCACCAGTGAGATCGCGTCCGCCCCCGCTTCCGCAGCCGCCAACGCGATGGGTTGGATGCGGTCCACGTTGGGCGAAAGCTTGACGATCAACGGTCGTTTGGCGACCTTGCGCACCTCGCCAATTAGTTCCGCCAAAAGTACAGGGTCGCTCGAAAAGAAGATGCCGCCATGTTTCGTATTCGGGCAAGAAACGTTGAGCTCGTAGCCCGCCAAGCCCTCCGCGTCTTCCAGTACGCGGGCAACTTCCACATAGTCCTCAATGGCGTATCCGAACACGTTCGCGAAAATGGCGGTACCGGCTGAACGCAACTCCGGAAGCTTATCGCGGACGAACGCTCTCACCCCGATATTCTGCAGGCCGATGGAATTGATCATGCCCGCCTGTGTTTCCCAGACGCGCGGGGGAGGGTTGCCGTCGATAGGCTCGCGGGACAATCCCTTAACCACAATGCCGCCCAGAGCCGACAGATCCACTAAATCCCTGAACTCGACTCCGTACGCGTAGGTACCCGAGGCTGCGAGTACCGGGTTCTTAAGGGGTATACCGCATAGCGAAGTGGCCAAGCGGGAGGTCATCCGACCCAGAATAGCAGTCCCTTAGTATTGAAGGCACGCGAGTTCCAGGTGCAGAACCGCAAGTACTGGGTGGCTATAGAGAAAAATTCGAATGTCTAAGGTGTCCAACTAATGGCTGAGTTGCACCTAGGGCTTCACACTAGATGTTGTGAGCATGGAGATTGAGGAGAAGCTTCGCCCGCAGCGGTTCCGATCGCTGGCGTCGCGATTTTCGTTCTTCACCTCCGCGGTACTTGGCTGGGTAGTGCTGATTGACCTGGGCTGGGACCTGGTTCAGGGCAGGTTGGTTTGGGACAAGGTGTTGGTCCTGCTGGTGGCAGTCGGCGGCGTGGCCTTCGTCATCTCCCGGTTTTCCTTGGGTCTGTTAGCGCGGCCGCTCACACTTCTTGAGAAGGGCATCACCTCCGTGGGCGAAGGTAAGCTCGAGCCCATTCAGGTCAGCCACACAGGCGATGAAATCGAGTCCCTGGGACAGAGCTTCAATCGAATGATTGCCGCGCTTGCTGCCTCGCAGGAACAAATTCGCCAGCACCAGGAACTTTTGGAAGAGCGCATTCAGTCCCGCACCGCGCAACTCGAAAAAGCGATGCAGGGCGCCATGGTCGCCAGCCGGGCCAAGAGCGAATTCCTGGCCAACATGTCGCACGAGCTCCGCACGCCCATGAACGGGCTACTGGGGATGCTGGACCTCGTCTTGGACGGCCCGCTCGAGGGCGAAGAGCGGGAGAGCATCGAAATCGCCCAACGCTGTTCCTATTCGCTGCTGGAACTGCTCAACGACATCCTGGATCTGTCCAAGATCGAAGCGGGCCACATGCACTTGGAACATGTCCCCTTCAAAGTCCGCAACGTCATTGAGGAATGCTTGCGCCCGCAGACCGCTAAGGCACTACAAAAAGGCGTGGATCTGAAGTTCATCTGCGGATCCGGCGCATCGTTGACAGTAGCGGGCGATCCTACGCGCTTGCGCCAGATCGTCAACAACCTGGTTTCGAATGCGATCAAGTTCACCGCGTCGGGCGGGGTGTGTGTTCGTCAGGAAGCGGTGCGCGCAGCCGATGGGCTGGCCGTGGTATCGATCGCGGTGTCCGACACGGGCACGGGTATCCCGGCCGACAAATTATCCCTGATCTTTGAAAAATTCACGCAAGCTGATTCCAGCACCACCCGCAAGTATGGCGGCACGGGACTCGGATTGGCGATCACGCGCCGCTTGGTGGAACTGCATGGCGGCTCCATCCGTGTGGTCAGCGAAGAAGGCCAGGGCAGCACATTTACAGTGGAGATCCCGTTTGAGGTGGTCATCGCCGAAACTCCTGTGCCCGTGATCCAACCCCAACGGATCCGGGCCGTAGCCGCGCCGCGCAGCGAGGTTCGCTTGCTGTTAGTGGAGGACAACCCGGTAAACCAGAAGGTAGTGCTGGCCATGTTGCGCAAGACGGGTTATTGCATTGACCTCGCCAACAACGGGCAGGAAGCTCTTGAGGTTCTGAAGAAGCCTGAGTCTGTCTACCACGCGGTATTGATGGACGTGCAGATGCCGGTGCTGGACGGCTTGGAGGCTACCCGCGCCATTCGCAAGGATCGCCGCTGGGATAAGCTGCCGGTCATCGCCATGACCGCGCACGCCATGTCCGGAGATCGCGAGCGCTGTCTCAAGGCGGGCATGGACGCGTATTTATCCAAGCCTCTGCAATCGGCTCAGCTGATCGCGACCATTGAGAAACACTTGGCGGGGGCCCAGGTGGAAGCCGTCGCCGTCTAGACCGACGCGCGAATCAAGTCCCACACGGCGTGAACATCTTCTTCCGTGGTGGCCAAATTTCCGATCGCCATCCGCAAAACCATACGTCCATGTAAGGTGGTCGACGACAGCAGCGCTTTCCCCGATGCGTTGATGTGGCCGAGCAAGGCGCGATTTTCGTCGTCGGAGCCACGATAACGGAAGCATATGAGGGAAAACAACGCTGGCGCGGCGAGTTCAAAACGCGGATCGCGTTCGATCTCTCCCGCCAGTTCCTGCGCGATTCGCATGTGGCGGCGCAGCACTTCGGCGATCCCCTCCCGCCCGAAAGATCGCAGTACGAACCACAATTTCAGCGAGCGGAAGCGGCGGCCCAGCGCCAGGCTGTAGTCCGAAAGATTCACCGCGCCCTTTTGCGTGGAGCCAGCCAGGTACGGCGGCGTGTCGGCCAGCGAAACCGCGCGGCGCATCACGTCAGGACGGCGCGTATAGAGCGCGCTGAGGTCCACCGGAGTGAACAGCCACTTGTGCGGATTCACCACCAACGAATCGGCGTCCGCGGCGCCATTCAAAATGTGGCGATGCTCTTCCAGGATTGCGGCGCTGCCCGCATAGGCCGCGTCCACGTGCAGCCACAGGTGGTGGCGTCGCGCGATGGTTACGATCTCCGGCAGCGGATCCACGCTGGCAGCCGACGTGGTGCCAATGGTGGCGACGATACAAAATGGTTTCTTGCCCGCTTCCAGATCCGCTTCGATCATTCCCGTAAGCGCCGCGGGTCGCATGCGAAATTGTTCATCCGTGGGAACGTGCCGGATGTTATCGATTCCAGTACCTAACGCCATCGCGCTCTTGTCCACGGAGGAATGCGCGTGCTCGGAAGCGTACAACGTCAGCTTGGGAAAGCGCCCGGTATGCCGCAAACGAGGCACCGCCAGTTCGCGCGCGGCCAGGATCGCGTGCAACGTTCCCGTAGACGCGGTGTCGTGAATGATGCCGAAGAATTCCGGCGGCAATCCCAGCCATTGCCGCAACCAACCCAAAGTGACTTGCTCCAGCTCCGTAGCCGCCGGCGACGTGTTCCACATCATGTGATTCACGTTCAGCGCCGCCGCCAGCATCTCGCCGAGAATTCCTGGCCCCGACGCGGAGATGGAAAAATACGCCAGAAAACGCGGATGATTCCAATGTGTGATGCCGGGGACGATCAGCTCGCGAAAATCCTTGAGGATGGCCTCCATCGGCTCACCCCGTTCGGGAGCCGATAAGGGCAATTGGTCGATAAGAGCTCCCGGCGCGACGTTCGGAGTAACCGGCAGCGTGCCCACGTCGCGTAGATAATCCGCGATCCAGTCGACAACCTCATGGCCTGCCGTCCGAAATTCGTCCGGTGTCATTTAGAACACCCGGGACTTCAGTTTCTTCACACTAAACTTCGCCGTCTCGGCCACTGCCATCACGGTCATGACGCCCGCCTGCACCGGATCGGTAACCACCAGGTCCGCTGCATCCGGAACGCTGCCCGCCATGTTCAGGCTGACCACCAGCAATCCCATCTCCCGCACTTCCTTTACCGCCTCGGTGATGTCCCCGCCCATCAGAGCTCCGGCCAGCACCACCGCGCGCACACGAGGCAGACGTGCCACGGCGCGCACAGCGGATGCAAGATTCTCTTCGCCCACCAGCGGGATGGTATCCACCGAGATATGCTCGCCGCGGATGTTGTGCCGGTCCGCTTCGCTAATCGCGCCCAGCGCCACTTGTCCCACCTGCGCGCCGCCGCCAATGATGATGATGCGTTTGCCGTAAATCTTCTCCAGGCTTTCGACGATGCACGCATCGCGCACCGGCGCCAGCGTCTTCAGTTCCTCGATGATCTTCTCCGGATCGCCCGGGACGTCGATTTCGAAATAGACGTACTCGCTGTCATCTTTCTCCTGCACAATCATCACGCTGATGATGTCGCCATTATGATTCGCGATCGCACGCGCGAGTTGATGCAGAACGCCCGGTCCGTTATCCGTGTGGACCTCGATCCCGACATTGCGCGAAGATTTCTTTTCCGTTTCGGCTGCCACTATTCCACCTCGTATTTCTTCAGAATAGCCGCCCAGTGCCCCTGAGATTGCAAGATGAGCTCCGCCACCTCGCGAATCGCACCGGAGCCGCCCGCCGCGGTGGTGATGTAATGCGCCGCCCGCTTCACTTCTGGACGTGCATTTGCGGTCGCAATCCCCAGACCCACGCGCCGCATGACCACGATATCCGTCAGGTCATCGCCGACGTAAGTCATGTCGCTAAGCGCGATCCCGCTTTTCTCAGCGATTTCTTCCAGGATCGGAATCTTTTCAATGTGTCCTTGATAGACGTACCTCATTTTTGTTTGGCGAGCCCGTTCGGCGGTCGCCGGGGACACACGTCCGCTGATGACGCCCGCCTCGACGTTATTCCACGCCAGCCATTGCAGCGCGATGCCGTCCTGCGAATCGAACGCCTTAGTTTCCACCATCTGTCCATCCGGCCCCGGGACGTTGATCAAGTGGCCGTCGGTGAGAACGCCGTCGACGTCCATCAGCAGCAGGCGAGTGCGCGCGAAGCGCTGGTGCAAATCTTGAGTGAGGTTCATGTAAATTATCGCGACCCGTATAGCTTCGCATACAGCGCGTCTTGTTCTGAGCGGAGTTTCTCGTATGCGGCGCGATACTCCGGACGTGGTGCGAAAACCGCACCTGTGGATGCGGGCAGAGCCGCCAGGTTGGGGATGACGCCGATTTGTTCCATCGCCCACAGCGCGGCTCCGCGGCAGGATGTCTCGGGCTCCGTGCACGCGGTCAACGGACGTCCCAGGGCATCCGCCATCATCTGAGTCCAGCCAGGGGATTTTAGCAATGCACCGCCCGAGGCGATCACTTCGGAATTCCCGCCGAGTTGTCCCGCCAGCAGCCGGTAGATTTCCTCGAACCCCAACGCCACCGCTTCCAACCCAGCACGCAAAATGTCAATCGGCTCAGTCGAGAAGCTCAAGCCCGTGATGGCGGCTCTCAGATCGGCGCGCCAGTACGGGGTGCGTTCTCCGGAAAAGAACGGGAGCACTGTTAATAGATGACTGCCGGGAATCGCCGCCTCCAGGCGCGCCTCTTGATCCTTCGGAACTTGTAAGGTGCGCTTGGCCCAGGCGAATACTTCGCCGCCGTTCGATAATGCGCCCCCGATGACGAAGCGCTTGCGGTCCACCCGATAGCACCACAACCCTCGTGGGACTTCGATGGAGGGTGTCTCCACTACGATGCGCATTGCTCCCGTGGTGCCTACCATCAGGGACGCGCGGTTGCGATCAATGCAGCCGCTGCCCAGGTTGTTGCAAGCTCCGTCGCCCAGGGCAGGGAACCATTGTGCCCCGGCAAAGGCCGGCCAGTCGCGCGCGAATGCCGGCAGCAACTCGGTCTCCGGTTGATCGAAGGATGCAGGGTCCGGCAACTGATCGCGCCGGATCGGCAGCGCGGCCAACATCTCCGCGTCGTAGTCGCCGGCATTCTGATTCCACAAACCAGTGGCCGAAATCATGGACGTGGACGCCCGCGCGCGACCGAACAATTTCTCGAACAGGTATTCCGGAAAGCTAAGCCAACGTTGCGTCGCCTGCATTTCCGCCTTGCGGTTTTCGGCCAGCCAGAGTAGCTTCGCCGGCCAATAGCTGGAATGCGGCATGCATCCTGTACGAGCATGCGCGTCGGGCACGCGGCTCACGTAGTCGACACAGCGCGTGTCGAGCAGATGCAGGATTGGCAACGTAGGTTTACCCGCCGCGTCGACGCCCAGAAAACTGTGCCAGAAAGCACTTCCCGCGATGGCCGCGATCTTGAAACCTGCGGTGTGCACCTGGTTGTGCAGGGTGTCGAGGCAATCCAGCACCAGATCCGCCAACTCATCGGCGTCCACCTCCGCCCCGCCATCCGGCGTAGTGTGGAGGCGATACGGAACCTGCGCCCCATAGCCCTCCATCTGGCGCGCCCCTTCGTCAAAGAGCAGGACGCGGACGGAGGAACTGCCGACATCGAGGCTAACTGTAAAAGGACCCTGCATGGGATGGATCTCTCGTTATAGCACGGACGTCTTCGGACTATTGAGTCATTTGCCATCCGCGCCGTGGACGTAAAATCGGGTAGGTGCTCGCACAAGTCCTCACCACCGTGGCTCGCCACAACTTACTAGCCCCCGGCCAGCGCGTGATCGCGGCGGTGTCGGGTGGCCCGGATTCCGTGTGCCTGCTGCATGTCCTCCGCGAACTGGCCCCCCAAGTTGGATTCGAACTTGCGGGGGTGGCCCATTTCAATCACAAATTACGAGCTGGGGAATCGGAGGAAGACCAGCGCTTCGTGGCCCAAATCGCTGCGGAGTTGGGGCTGGCGTTTTACCCCCAGTCCGGTCCCCAGACCAGCGGAAATCTGGAACAAAGCCTACGCCGCGCCAGGCGGGCTTTCTTTCGGGACTTGATCCAGGGCGGCGCGGGCGACCGCGTGGCGTTGGGACACACGCGGGATGACCAGGCCGAAACGGTTCTGTTTCGCATGCTGCGCGGTTCCGGCTCGGCAGGGCTCGCCGGAATCCTGCCACTGACGGCCGAAGGCCTCATCCGCCCCCTGTTGGAAGTTTCGCGCGAGCAAGTGATCGCGTTTCTGAGGGATCGCGGTATCGCCTGGCGTGAGGACGCGTCCAACCAATCCGACAGGTTTGCCCGCAACCGCATTCGACATCGGTTGCTCCCGCAGTTGGCGGCGGAGTGGAATCCCAACATCCGCGCTGGATTGGCCCAGTTCGCGGACTTGGCCTACCAGGAGGAACTCTGGTGGGCTGGTGAGATCGCCGCACAAGCCGGCCAACTGTTGGTCACCAGCCCCGGGCGCGTTGAATTCAGAGCCGAACAGGTGGCAGCCCTACCGCTTGCCGTGGCACGCCGGCTGGTTCGTCACGCCGTCGTCCTGGCAAAAGGCGACCTTAAAGGGGTGGAGTTCGGCCATGTCGAGAAAGTCCTGGAACTCGCCGCCACGCCCGCCGGGGAGGGTCGATGCGCTTTGCCAGGCCTCGACGCGGTGCGCTCCTTTGGGTTCGTTTCGTTATATTCGCCACATCTGCGGCCCGAACCAATCGCCGTGAAGGTCCCCGGTGAGTATTCCTGGGATTTCGACAACATGCTGATTCGATTGGACCTAGCCGAATCACCGCAGCAGCGGGAGGCCTGTGTTACGCTGGGGGTGTTAGCGGAAGGGGACACGCTGAAGCTTAGGGCGTGGCAACCCGGTGACCGGTACCGGCCCGCGGGATCGGCGCGGGAGCAGAAATTGAAAGATTTGTTCCAGAAAGCTCGGGTGCCCTCTTGGAGGCGAGTTTCCTGGCCGATTCTTACAGTTAGAGACAAAATTCTCTGGGCCAAGGGGTTTGGGGTTTCCGCGGAACATTCCGTGGCTCGCCGGGCGGGGATTTATTTCAGGATCTGGGTGGAAGAAAGAAATACAGCCATTTCCACTGCACCATGAATCGTCCAGCCTGGAATCGACGTCTGTAGTAGTGAGCGTGAGTTTCGGGGATCGAGAGAGGTCATGAATTCAAACATTAGAACCGCCGTAATGTGGCTTGTTGTCGTCTGCCTGTTCGTGCTGGGTTGGGCTCTATTCCACCAGACCGGAAAGGCCGGCGAAACGCCCCAGTTCTCTGAGCTGTATAAGAAGGTGGAAGACGGCGGTGTCGATACGGCCACACTGACGCAGGGTACCGGCGATATCACCGGCAAGTATCGCAACGGCGATACCTTCAACAGCGTCGTGCCGCCGGCCTACGACAAGTTCACCGATCTGATGATCGCGCACGGCGTCAAAGTGACCGTGGAGAAAGACACTGGTAACATCTGGGCCAACTTCCTGAGCGGGCTTATTCCCATCGCCCTGGTTGTGGGTTTCTGGTTCTTCATGATTCGTCAGATGCAGAGCGGCGGCAACAAAGCGCTGAGTTTCGGCAAGAGCCGCGCGCGGTTGCACACCTCGCAACAGAAGAAGGTCACGTTCAAAGACGTGGCGGGCGTGGAAGAAGCCAAGGAAGAACTGCAGGAAATCATCGAATTTTTGCGGGAGCCCCAGAAGTTCCAGAAGCTGGGTGGCCGCATCCCTAAAGGCGTGTTGCTCATGGGCGCGCCGGGCACCGGCAAAACCTTGCTGGCCCGTGCGATTGCAGGCGAAGCCAACGTTCCCTTCTTCTCAATCTCGGGTTCCGACTTTGTGGAAATGTTCGTCGGCGTCGGCGCCAGCCGCGTACGTGACTTGTTTGAGCAGGGCAAGAAGAATGCCCCCTGTATCATCTTCATCGACGAAATCGACGCCGTGGGCCGCCATCGTGGAGCGGGCTTGGGCGGCGGGCACGATGAACGGGAACAAACCCTAAACCAATTGCTGGTGGAGATGGACGGCTTTGAATCCAACGAAGGGGTCATCTTAGTAGCCGCCACCAACCGCCCGGACGTTTTGGATCCGGCCCTACTGCGTCCCGGCCGTTTCGACCGCCGCGTGGTGGTCAGCCGTCCCGACGTCAAGGGCCGCGAACAGATTCTGCGCGTTCATACCAAGAAGACGCCGCTGGCGGACGACGTAGACTTGAGCGTTGTGGCGCGTGGCACACCCGGTTTCGCCGGAGCCGACCTGGCCAACCTGGTGAACGAAGCCGCCCTCATTGCGGCGCGCCAGAATCGCAAAGTAATCACGCAGTATGACTTTGAACTCGCGAAAGACAAAGTCATGATGGGCGTGGAACGCAAGAGCATGATCATCAGTGAAGAGGAAAAGAAGAACACCGCGTATCATGAAGCCGGTCACGCCATTGTCGCGGTGCTGACTCCGGATGCCGATCCTCTGCACAAGGTCACGATCATTCCTCGAGGCATGGCCCTGGGCTTGACCATGCAGCTGCCTCTGGATGACAAGCACTGTTACAACAAGGATTACCTCGAGGCGCAGTTGGCCATCCTGATGGGCGGCCGTATCGCCGAGGAAATCTTCATGCACCAGATCACCACCGGCGCGGGTAACGACATTGAGCGCGCGACGGATATGGCTCGCAAGATGGTCTGTGAGTGGGGCATGAGCGAACTGGGTCCGATGAGCTTTGGCAAGCGTGAAGAGCAGATCTTCCTGGGCCGCGAAATCGCCCAGCATCGCGACTATAGCGAATCCACCGCGATCCGCATTGATGAGCAGGTCCGCAAGCTGGTCTCCCAAGGCTACGACCGGGCCAAGAAAATCATCGATGAACATCAGGAAGCCATGACGCGAATCGCCCTGGCACTGCTGGAACGCGAAGTTCTGGACGGCGCGGAAGTTCGTCAACTGATCGACGGCATTCCGCTGGCCGCCTACCATCCGCCTACGCCGCGGACGCCTCCCAGTGACGGTTCTCCGCAGGTGATCAAGCCGGAATCCGGATCGCGCATTCCGCCGATGCTGCCTGAGGGCGGCCCGCAACCGGCATAATGCCGGTCCCAAACTTCCCGGTTTACCTGTTCGACGTAGACGGGACGTTGATGGACTCCGCGTCCGACATTTGCGGCGCGCAGCGCGAAGTCCTGTCCGCCCACGGCTATTCAGGAGATCTCTCCGACGAATTTTTGCGGGGCTACATCGGCCGGCACCTCATCGACCTGTTCGGCGATTTGGGCTTTACGCCGGACCGCATGAATCCGATGGTGGAGCACTATCGCACCAGCTATACGCAACGCGGGCATACCGGAACCTCCGTCTATCCGGGTGTTGCCGACATGCTGGGCCGCTTGGGCGGCCGCAAATCCACCGCCACTACCAAGGGCACGAAGAGTACGCGGGCGATTCTGGAACAATTTGGATTACTGCCGCACTTCCACCACGTCCAAGGCACGGATGGCTTTCCCGCCAAGCCCGAACCTGACGTCATTCGCGCTTCGATTGCTGGCGTGGGAGCACGTCCGGAAGAGTGCTTATTTGTCGGCGATTCACCGCAGGACATGGAGGCCGGCCGGCGCGCGGGCGTGCGCATCTGCGCGGTTCGCTGGGGATATGGGGACCTGGCGCAAATGGCCAAGTGGGAGCCGGATTACTGGATCGATGCGCCGGAGGAATTGGCCGGTTAGTGTTTTTCGGGAGCCTTCAGAGTTTCCAGCGTTTTCAGCAAGTCCTGAATGCGGTCCTTTTTCACAAAGCGCGTGCGAAAAAAGCGGTCGACGGTGGAGTTGAACAGAGCCGGATTATCGACCGGAATCCCGTGCGTGGCATCTGGAAAGATGCACAGCTGGCTGTTGGGCAAGTGATGATAAATGTCCAGCGTGTGCTCATCGAGGATGGCGTCGTGATCACCGGCTAATACGAGTGTAGGCGCGGTAATGGCTTCCAGTGCGCCGAGCGGGATCTGGGGCTCCGAGAGCATCATGGTCGTGACCTTGACTTCCCGCTTCTGCTCGGCCGTCTGCTGGGCGGCGGGGGGCATGGCGTCGAGCGTCGCATGAATGAACTTGAGGGTATCCGGATGCAGACCGTTGGGAACCAGGTTGGCCGCCATACTCGCCAGTTTCTTCACTTGCGCCGGGTGGCGGATGCCGAGCAGCAGCGCTTCAATGCCGCCATCGCTCCAGCCAATGACATTGACCGGGCCGGTTTGCAGGTGGTCCAGCAGAGCAGCGAGGTCGTCGGTCATCTTTTCATAGGTAATGGGATCGGGGCTGCTGCCGGATTTGCCATGGTCCCGGCTGTCCATCGCGATGACCTTGTAGCGCTTGCGGAAGTACTCGATCTGGAACTTCATGGCGGCGATGCTGGCGCCGTTGCCGTGGATCAGCAGGACGGGTTCGCCCGTGCCGTAGACTTCGTAGTAAAGTTGCACCCCATCGTGGGTGAAGGTCTTGCCGGCCTTGGGATTCGAGCCATACGCCACGGGCTGGTTCGCGCCAGTGGGCTTCTTGGGCGCCGCATAAGCGACGTTTCCGAGCAAGGTTAGGCTGAGGAAAGCAACAATTGTCCGACGCATTTCCAAAGTGTAACGCTACTGCATGCGCGCTAAATCGGCGAGGTCCAGGCGGCCGGTGTAGATGGCCATGCCCAGCGCGGAGTTTACGTTCATCGCGGTCAACGCGCGAACATCGTCGAGCGTCGTAATACCTCCGGCAGCGGTTAACTCAAGTTTGGTCGCGGCGCGCAGGCGGCGGAACCAATCCAAGTCGGTGCCTTGCAGCATACCTTCTTTGTCGACATAGGTACACAGGAAGCCGCCGCAGTACCGCTCCAGGCTGCCGACGATTTCTTCCGCCGTAAGGTCGGTAGCTTCCTGCCAACCTTTGACCACGATCTTGCCGTGTTTGGAATCGAGCGCGATCAGGATTCGCTCCGGCCCAACAGCGGCGGCTATATCTTTCATGACGGGCGTGAACGCGGCCGTGCCAACGATTACGCGATGTGCGCCTTGTTCGATCAAGCGCAGGGCGCGCTCGGGAGTACGGACGCCTCCGCCGATACGGCACTTGGCGCGCGAGGCGAGCAGCTCAACCAAATCGGAATTCTCCCCCTTGCCCATCGCGGCGTCGAGATCGATGACTTGAATCTCGGGAAACGCGGCGAATTTGTGCAACATTTCCAGAGGCGCGTCGCCTTCCAGAGCCTTATCGCGACCCTGAACCAGTTGGACTACTTTGCGATCCATCAGATCGATGCAAGGGATGATCATGTGCGAACGGGGACTTTCTTGGTGGCCAGGAATTTCTTGAGATCGCTGACAGTATAGGCGCCGAAATGGAAGATGGACGCGGCCAACGCGGCATCCGCGCCTGCGCCCGAGTCGTCGAGAACTTCGAAGAAGTCTTCCAGACTGCCCGCTCCGCCTGAGGCGATCACGGGGATGTGGGTGGCTTCACGGACGGCCCTTGTGAGCGGGCAGTCGAAACCTGTTTGGACGCCATCCGTGTCCATGGAAGTAAGCAGGATCTCTCCAGCGCCCAGTTCGTCGCCGCGTGCGGCCCATTGAACGGCGTCCATCCCTTCGTCGTGCCGGCCGCCTCGGGTGAAGACATTCCAGCCTCCGCCGGGTCGCTTGCGTGCGTCGATGGCAAGCACGACGGCCTGCGCGCCAAACTCCTCGCTCAATTCCGTAATTAGCTCCGGGCGGCGGACGGCAGCCGTATTGACGCTGACTTTGTCGGCTCCCGCATGCAGAATACGGCGAGCATCGTCGATGCTGCGAATCCCTCCTCCGACTGTCAGCGGGATGAAAACTTCGGCGGCGGTGCGGCGAACGACGTCGACCATGGTCTCGCGGTCGTCGCTGGAGGCGGTGATGTCCAGGAATACGAGTTCATCCGCACCCTGTTCGTTATAGCGCGCGGCGAGTTCGACGGGGTCGCCCGCATCGCGCAAGTTGACGAAGTTTATTCCTTTGACAACCCGGCCAGCCGTGACATCCAGGCAAGGAATGATGCGCTTGGCTAACATACGTTCTCGATGAAGTTGCGTACGATCTTCAGGCCGATGGCTCCGGATTTTTCGGGATGGAATTGCACGCCGCAAACGTTGTAGCGTTCCAGCACCGCGGTGAACGGCAGGGTGTACTCACACGTGGCTGCGGTCTCGGCGATCAGAGGGCAGTAGTAGCTGTTGGCAAAGTACACGTAGGGATCCTTGCCGGTTCCTGCCAGAAGCCGGTTCTCACCGCGTGGTTGTAGGGAATTCCAGCCCATATGAGGAATGCGGACGTCGCCTTGAAAGCGGCGCACGGTGCCCGGATAGATGCCCAGGCCGCGTTCTTCCGGAGCCTCTTCACTGGCGCCGAAGAGGGCTTGTAACCCCAGGCAGATTCCCAGAAATGGAATGCCGGCGCGGATGCGGTCGATCAGAGCCTCGCGAACGCCCAGCGTATCTAAGGCGCGCATGATCTGCCCGAAATGCCCTACACCCGGAAGAATGATCTTGTGAGCGCGTTCAATGGACGAAGCGTCGCGGACGAGTTCGTACGGTGCGCCGATTGCTCCAAGCGTGTTCTGGACGGATTGCAGGTTGCCTGCTCCGTAGTCGAAGACCGAGGTCACAGTAGCCCCTTGGTGGACGGCAGTTGTTCCTTCAGGCGCTCATCGGTGGAAGTGGCGTAACGCATGGCGCGGGCGAAGCACTTAAAGATGGCTTCGATCTTGTGATGGTTGGAACGGCCGTAGAGAATCTTTACGTGCACGTTCGCTCCCACGTGATTCACGAAGCCATCGAAAAAGTCGTGCACCAATTCCGTTTGCAGATCGCCCACCAGACGCGTCTTCACCAGATCCTTGTAGACCAAAGCGGGACGGCCTCCCAGATCCACGGCGACGACGGCGAGCGTTTCGTCCATCGGAAGCACGAAGTAGCCGGCACGGTTGATGCCGCGGCGATTGCCCAACGCCTTCGCGAACAGTTGGCCCAAAACGATGCCGACGTCTTCAACGGTGTGGTGCTGGTCTACGTCGAGGTCCCCTTGGGCGAGTAGCTTTAGATCGAAGCCGCCGTGTTTGGTGAAGAGCTCCAGCATGTGATCGAAAAAGCGGATGCCGGTGGAGATTTCGTAGACGCCTTGGCCTTCAATCTTGAGCTTGCCGCGAATCTGCGTTTCCTTGGTGTCGCGCTGGATAGTCGCGGTTCTCATAAGACTCCTTCAATTTCGTTGACGTTTTCGACGACGGCGACGGCCTTTTCCGCGGCGAACAGACGCAGGATTTCAGCGCGCGTGGAATGGTGCTGGGAGACTATGCCGATGAACGCGACACCCGCGGCGCGCGCCGAGCGAGCATCGTCCACGGTGTCTCCGATGTACCAGAGTTTGGCTCCGGGCCTAGCGCGCTGAATATCGAGTAGACCGTCGGGCGCGGGTTTGCTGTTGGTAACATGTTCGGCGCACAGCATCGGATCGAATTTAATGTCCGGGGCGAAGCGGCGCAGCGTGATGTCAGCCTCATACTGCAGACGTCCTGTGAACAAGGCGATTCCGAAGCGTTTACTCAGCCGCTCCAGCATTCCGGGCTGCGGGAACCATGTTTCGCGCTGGATGAGTCCATCGCCATGGTTGGGACCGATGAAGATTTCGTTGAAGTAATCGACAACCGTCTGGTAGGGCACTTCGACGCCCAGGTCCGCGGCGATCTTTTGCGAAAGAGCCCAGTCATTGTTCCACCCGCCCGCGTTCTTGTAAGCCTGGATGGAATCCCGCTCGATACGCTGGCCGGTGAAGTGCTCCACGGTCTCTACGATGGCTTGCCGATAAGACTCTGTCACTTCGGCCAGGACGCCATCCATGTCGAACACGACTATCTGGTCCATAGCTTCTCCAATTCGTCGAGGAAGCGCTGGACTTGTTGGCGGGTGCCGATGGTGACGCGTACACAGCCTGGGATCTCATAGCTGCGGTCGCGGATGAGGACGCCGCGTTCGCGCAGAGCGTCGCGGATGGGAATGGATCGGTCTCCGGCCTGGAAGAGAACGAAATTAGCCTGGCTGGGAATGTAGGGAATGCCGAGCCGTTCCAGCCCCACGTAGGCAAGCTCACGAGCAGCGAGGACTTCTCCGACGTAGCGCGCGACGTACTCACGATCCTCCACTGCGGCGCGCGCGGCGACGGCGGCCAGCATGTTCACGCTGTAGGGCGATTGCGCTTTCCGCAGCCACTGAATATTCTCTTTGTGCGAAAAAATGCAGCCGCAGCGCATGGCGGCCATGCCGTAGGTCTTGGAGAATGTCCGGCTGACGAAGAGATTCGGAAACTTGCGAATCCAGGGGAGGGCGGTAACACCGGAGAATTCGAAATAGGCCTCGTCGATGAGGACGGCGGCGTCCGGAACGGTTTCGAGGATCAGGCGGATATTGTCGAGATCGACGCCCGTACCAGTAGGATTATTGGGATTCGCGATCAGTACCGCGCGTGTTTCCGGGCGCAGCGCTTCGAGCAGGTTGTCGATAGGAAATGCGAGGGTGCCCGGAATGTAATCCAGCTCGCGAACGGAGGCTCCGGCGACTTCAGAGTAGAAGCGGTACATTGCATACGACGGACGCAGCAACAGCACGTCGTCGCCGTCGTCGACGTAAGTATTGACCAGGACTTGAATCGCCTCGTCCGTGCCGTTGGTCATGGCGAATTCGTCTTTGGCGACGCCGAAAAACTTGGCCAGGTCGTGCATGGCCTCGAGGTATTCAGGGTAAATGGAGAGGTGGTCCGCCGTTAGATACTTCTGCAGAGTTTCGATAACCCTGGGGGAGCAGCCGACGGTGTTCTCGTTAAAGTCGAGGCGCAGTTTTCCTTCGCGCCCGCCGGTGGGTGGAGAGTAGGGCGCCATTTGGCGGACGGCTGCGCGGGGCTCAAGCATCTTGTCTCGCTTTGATATCCCGCCGGGCTTCGATTTCCCGCGCGTCTGTCTGCCGGGCTTCGACGCTCCGAGCGTGTGCCTCAAGTCCTTCAGCGCGGGCCAGCGTTGTGATTGCGGGCGTGAGTTGTGCGAGAGCGCCGCGCGTCAGTTCCTGCACCGAGATCACTTTGACGAAATCGGCGGCGGAGAGTCCGCCACGTAAGCGGGCTTGGCCTGAAGTGGGCAGGACGTGGTTGGGTCCTGAAGCATAGTCACCCGCCGCTTCCGGGCTGGCTGGCCCAAGGAATACCGACCCGGCATTATGAATCCTTGCGAGCAGCGCCGCATCGTGCAGTGCGAGGTGTTCCGGCGCGAGTGCGTTGGAGAATTCGATGGCTTGATCGATGGAGTCAAGAATTACAATCGCTCCGTTGTTGTCTATGGACGGACGGGCCACCGCGGCCGTTGGCAAGGTGGACAGTTGGCGTTCCAACTCGGCAGTGACTTCGGCAGCGAGGCTGCGCGAGGTGGTCAGCAGGATGGCGGAGGCGTCGACGTCGTGCTCGGCTTGCGCGAGCATATCGGATGCAATCCATCTCGGATTTCCTTCGATGGCTATGATTACGATCTCGGTGGGCCCGGCGACAAAGTCGATTCCCGTTTCTCCAGCGATGAGCTTTTTGGCGGCGGCAACGTAGATGTTGCCGGGTCCGACAATGCGTTGCACGCGTGGGACTGTTTCGGTTCCGTAGGCCAGCGCGGCGATGGCTTGTGCTCCGCCCATCTGAAAGAAGTGCGTAACGCCGAGCCATTGCGCGATCCCCAGGATTTCGGGGCTGGGGTGCGGGCACGCGACGCAGGTGGTGGCGACGCCGGCGACTTGCGCGGGGATTACGTTCATCAGCAGCGTGGAGGGCAGGGGATAGCGGCCGGCGGGGGTGTAGGCTCCCATGGAATCGAGAGGGCGGACGATTTGGCCGAGGCGGCGGCCGTCGGGATATTCGACCATCTTTTCGACCGGGAGCTGTAGTTGGGCGTATTCTCGGATGTTGGCGGCGGCGGTCTCGACAGCCTTGAGGAACTGGGGATTGAGGGCGCCGGCCACGGGGATGCGGACGCTGTCGCCTTCGAACTTGTCGAATTTTCGGGCGTATTCCAGGAGCGCCGCATCGCCGCGAGTGCGGACCGCTTCGAGGATGGGCGCGACAATGCGTTCGGCCTCGCCAAGCGTGTGAGCTTTGAGGGTGACCAGTGAGCCTGCGTCTTTGTATGCGAGTGTCCGGATCATTGTTCTATGATTTCGCTAGCTAAATCATTCATAGAATGATTTTGTTCAACGGGTATTCGACAATGCCCTGAGCGCCGGCTTCTTTCAGGCGAGGGATGATCGTGCGCACCGTGGTCTCATCCAGGATGGTGTTGAGGGCCAGCCAGTCTTCGTCGCTTAAGTGTGAAATGGTCGGCTTCTTGAGCGCGGGCAGGACGGCGAGGACGGCGGCGAGATTGCTTTTCTCCACGTTCAGCATCAGGCCGACCTTGCCGAGCGCGGCGATGGCGCCGTCGAGCAACATCTTGATGTCTTCCAGCTTGCGGCGCTTGGCGGCGTCTTTCCATGAATCGACGTTGGCGATGAGCTGGGTGTTCGATTCCATCAAGGTTTCCACGATGCGGAGTTTGTTGGCTCGCAGAGAGGAGCCGGTTTCGGTGACTTCGACGATGGCGTCGGCCAGCACGGGCGGCTTGACTTCGGTGGCTCCCCAACTGAATTCGACTTTGGCAGTGACGCCATTTGCCTTGAGGTATTTCTTGGTGGCGCCGACGAGTTCGGTGGCGATGATTTTGCCTTCCAAGTCCTTCACGGACTGCACGGGGGAATCTTCGGGTACGGCGAGAACCCAGCGCACCTTGCCGAAGCTGGCTTTCGAATAAATGAGATCGGCAACGGCGTGGACGTTGGCGTCATTCTCTTCCACCCAGTCGCGGCCAGTGAGGCCGGCGTCGAGCACTCCGTCTTCGACGTAGCGGGCCATCTCTTGCGCGCGGATGAGCATGCATTCGATTTCCGGATCGTCGATGGACGGGAAATAGGAACGGCTGCTGACGGAGATCTGAAAGCCGGCGCGACGGAACAGATCGACGGTCGCGTTTTCGAGGCTGCCTTTAGGGATGCCGAGTTTGAGTTTCATGGTGGATTAGTTTCCGTATACTGCTTTTGGATCGAAGGCGCGCTCGCCTACGGTTTCCCACTGGCCATCTTTCCATTGACGGAAGAAACAGCTGCGGTAGCCTTCGTGGCACACGCCGGGTCCCAGGGCTTCGACTTTCACGAGCACGGTATCGAGGTCGCAATCGGTGGAGATTTCTTTGACCACGAGGGTATGGCCGGAGGTTTCCCCCTTCAGCCATAGCTTATTGCGGGAGCGGCTGTAGAAGACCGCATTGCCGGTATCGAGGGTCTGCTGGAAAGCTTCCTCGTTCATGAAGCCTACCATCAATATTTCGCCGGTTTTCCAATCCTGGATGACAGCGGGGAGGAGTCCGTCAAGTTTCTTAAAGTCGAGTTGCATAATTTCCTTACTTCGGAGCGGCTAACAACAAAAAACCCACCGGGGGTCCGGCGGGCTGGAGCATTTCTCACAATTGCGTGTATGGAATTACGCGTGAGCCCGTCGGGAACCGTGGCCGGAATGGCCATGGTGATGATGATGCCGATGGAGTCGCGCGACAAACATGAAATAGAAGTATAGCAGAAAGCTGCGTGCTCAAAGAATGGATGCGATGTTACCATGAAGAATCCCCTTCATGGTGCACGCCGTCCCCGACATTTTGGCTCGAATTACGGAAACGAAGCGGGCGGAGCTTGCTCAACTTCGCGGCATCCGGGGGCCATTGGAGAGGCAGGCGGCGGAGCGGACCCGGGCTGGAAATGGGTCTCGCGACTTCCGCGCCGCGTTGCTGGCGCAGAAGCCCGCGGTGATTGCGGAAATCAAGAAGGCCTCGCCGAGTATGGGTGTGTTCGTCGAGCATTATGAGCCTGCAGTGATTGCCGGTGTCTATCGGGATGGAGGCGCGGCGTGCCTCAGTGTGTTGACCGACCGGGATTACTTTCAGGGCAGCCTGGACGATTTGAAGTCGGCGCGCGCGGCGGTAGCGCTACCGGTATTGCGGAAGGATTTCACGATCGACGATCTGCATGTGGTGGAGGCGGCGGCCCACGGCGCGGATGCAATATTGCTGATCGCTGCGATCCTGGACACGGCGGAGCTGCGGCGACTGCGAGAAATGGCGGCTACATTCGGCATGGCGGCGCTGGTGGAAGTTCACGACGCTGCGGAATTAGATGCCGCATTGGAATCGGGCGCGGATATGATCGGCGTGAACAATCGCAATCTGCATACCTTCGAGGTGACATTGGAAACTTCGTTGCGTTTGTCGGAGAAGATACCTGGGAGCGTGGTGAAAGTGGCGGAGAGCGGAATACATTCGCGGGAGGACGTTGCGCGGTTAGAGGGCGCCGGGTTCCATGCGTTCCTGGTGGGTGAGCATCTGATGAAATCGCCCGATCCCGCGGCGGCGCTGAAGGCGTTACTCGCATGATGGTCAAGGTATGCGGCATCACGCGCCGGGAAGACGCGGAAGCGGCAGTAGCAGCAGGCGCGTCGGCGATTGGATTCATCTTTGTGCCGTCGAGCCCGAGGGTTGTGGCTCCCGAGGCGGCCGCTGTGCTGGGGGACGGCCTGGATGTGCTGAAGGTGGGCATCTTTGTGAATGAACCGGCTGACGTCGTGGAACAGGTGGTGAAAACCGCCCGCTTAGATGTCGTCCAGATTTACGGCGGCGAGACTCCCGGTGCGGTTCGCGTGTGGCGGGCCATTCGAGTGAAAGATGGAATTGATCCGACAACTACGCGCGGGGCCGAGGCGGTTTTGTTGGACGGTCCAGCGAATGGCATCGGGTTCGATTGGCGCGATGCTCGCGACGTGGCGGAAAAAGTGATTGTTGCAGGCGGACTGAATCCGTCGAACGTTGCCGAGGCGATTCGTGTGGCGCGGCCCTGGGGCGTGGACGCCAGTTCGGGTTTAGAGTCGGCTCCGGGAATCAAGGATCACGATAAGATACGGCGGTTCGTGAAAGCCGCGCAGGAGGCAGTGTGATCGCGCAACCGGATTCAACGGGGCATTTCGGGCCGTACGGCGGACGCTTTGTGCCGGAAGTATTGATGGCTCCGCTGGAGGAACTGGAGATCGCGTATCGCGAGGCCAGCGCGGATCCCGCGTTTCAAGCCGAGCTGGCGGATCTGCTGCATTATTATGCGGGGCGTCCCACGCCGCTGTACTACGCGAAGAGGTTGAGCGAAATACTCGGTGGCGCGAAGATTTACCTGAAGCGGGAAGACCTGTTACACACGGGCGCGCACAAGATCAACAACTCCCTCGGGCAGGCGTTGCTCGCGCGGCGCATGGGTAAGAAGCGGATCATCGCGGAGACAGGGGCGGGGCAGCACGGGGTTGCGACGGCCACCGCATGCGCGCTGTTCGGGCTCGAGTGCATCGTCTATATGGGCGAAGAGGACATGCGGCGGCAGAAGCTGAACGTATTCCGAATGCGCTTGCTGGGCGCCACTGTCGTGCCTGTATTGACGGGCAGCCGGACCTTGAAGGATGCGATCAGCGAGGCGATGCGCGACTGGGTGACGAATGTTCATTCCACGCATTACATCCTGGGGTCGGCGCTGGGGGCGCATCCTTATCCGATGATGGTTCGCGATTTTCACCGGGTGATTGGGATTGAGGCGCGCAAGGATATTCTGGATCGTGAAGGCAAGCTGCCGGATTCGATTTTCGCGTGTGTGGGCGGTGGATCGAACGCAATCGGAATCTTTCACGCGTTTCTGCAAGACTCTGCCGTGAAGCTGATTGGCGTCGAGGCGGGTGGGCGGAGTCTACGGTTGGGCGAGCACGCGGCTCGGTTTGAGGGCGGGTCGCCGGGAGTGCTGCACGGCGCCTTCACGTATATGTTGCAGGACTCGGACGGCCAGGCCGCTCTGACCCATTCGATATCGGCGGGGCTGGACTATGTGCTGATAGGTCCGGAGCACGCGCTGCTGCACGATCAGAAGCGGGCAGAGTACACGTCCTGTAGCGATGCCGATGCCTTGATCGCGGCACAGCGATTGGCTCGCACGGAAGGCATTATTCCGGCGCTGGAATCCGCGCATGCGGTGGCCGAAGCGATCCGCTGCGCGCCATCGGAGCCAGGCAAGATTTACATTGTGAATCTGTCGGGACGCGGCGACAAAGACACCGATATTTACCGCGAGAACCTGCCGGAGCTGGACACACCACCTGCGAAATGACTCGAATCCAAGCACTGTTTGAACGGACAGCGAAGGAAGGCCGCTCGGCGCTGATTGCGTATCTGACGGCGGGTGATCCTTCGCCGGAGGCGACGCCGGAAATCGCCGCCACGCTGGTGCGCGCCGGTGCGGACCTTATTGAGTTGGGCGTGCCATTTTCCGATCCAGTGGCGGACGGTCCGGTGATCCAGAGGGCTTCCGCCCGGGCGCTGGATGCCGGCACGACGCTGGCCAAGGTGCTGGAGATTGCCCGCAAGATTCGCGAGACGTCCGAGGTCCCCTTGCTGCTGTTCACGTATTTGAATCCCGCGATTCATTACGGGTTCGAGGCTCTGGCGCGCGATGCGAAGGCGGCCGGCGTGGACGGGTGTTTGTTGACGGATCTGAGCGTGGAAGAGGCTGGGCCCTTCATGAAGCCGCTGCGCGCCGCGGGGCTGGACACTGTGTTTCTGGCCGCGCCCACATCCACCGAACGGCGTTTGAAGCTAGTGGCGGAATACTCCACTGGATTCGTGTATCTTGTTTCGAGGACCGGAGTGACCGGCGAACGCGTGGCATTGTCGGACCAATTGCAGCCGTTGATCGAGAGAATGCGCGCGGTGACGAAGCTGCCGCTGGCGGCGGGATTCGGCATTTCGACGCCGGAACAGGCAGGCGTAGTGGCTCGCATGGCGGACGGGGTGGTGGTGGGCAGCGCGATCGTGCGACAAATTGAGAAGGACCTGGGCGGGTTGGAGCCGATGGTCCGGGCCCTGGCTGGGGGAATGAAAAAATGACACCCGAGGAAGCACAACGCGAATTGTCGGATAGCCGAGGGAAGATTGATTCGCTGGACCGCAAGATAGTGGACCTGCTGAATGAGCGCACCAAGATGGCGCAGGATATTGGCCGCGCGAAGACGGTGCTGGGTACGCCGGTGCAGGAGCCGCGTCGCGAAGAGAGCGTGTTCCGCAACGTGACCGTGCATAATCATGGTCCGATGCCGGATGAGGCTTTGAAGCGGATCTATGAGCAGATCATGCTGGAAATGCGCACTTTGCAGGGCATGCAGCGCGAGCAACCGGATAAGTCGCAAGCGCTAGGCGAGCAGTGAACACAGTTGTTATCGCGGGCGTTGGATTAATCGGCGGGTCCTTCGCCTTGGCCATCCGGCAAGCGGGATTTGCGGGGCGCATCGTAGGCGTGAGCTCTTCGGGCACGATTCAAAAAGCCATCGCGCGCGGCGTGGTGGATGAGGGGCTGCCGATGGAGCAGGCGGCCGCGCAAGCAGATCTTTTATATATTTCGACTACCATTCAACGGATTCTGGATTTGTTAGGCGAAGTGGATGCCCACGTCAGGCCGGGAACGATCATTACCGACGCGGGCAGCACCAAACGCGAAATCTGCGCGCGTGCGGCGGACAAGGTGCGGCGGGGCACATTTATAGGCGGGCATCCCATGGCAGGCAAGGAATCCCGCGGTGTGGAGGAAGCGGAAGCCGGTTTGTTCAGCGGCCGTCCCTATGTATTGACCGGGCGTGCGCCGGAGTTGGAGAAATGGTTGGAACTGATCGGGGCGCGGCTGGTGTTTCTGGATCCGCAGGAACATGACCGGCTGATCGCACTGGTTTCGCACTTGCCGCAAATGCTGGCGACCGCGCTGGCTTCGGTGATAGGCGAGGACCCCAAGGCCGCCAGCGTCGCGGGGCCGGGCGCGAAGGACATGACACGGCTGGCGTTCAGCGCCTACGATATTTGGGCCGATATTCTGGCTACCAATGGTCCCGCGATTGATGCGGCGCTGGGGTCGTTTATCACCAGGCTCGAAGCGCTACGGGCGCAGCTCCGCAGCCCGGCGATGGAAAAGGTCTTCGAGCGAGCGGCGGCCTCGGCGGCGGAACTACGCAAGAGTTCCTAGGTTAGAGAAACGGATTCTCCACGCGTACGCCGCCGTAATCCTGGCCCTGTTGCAGGTCTTCGCTGAGGACGGTGTGGCAACCAAGCGCTCTAGCTGCTTCAATGATGGCCGCGTCCCAGTACGCGATCTGATACCGCTCCGTTGTGGCGAGGGCCGAGCGGAACAATCTCGCCGTCATATCTTGCAAATTCATTTCGCAGAACCTCTCTATTGCTTGGCGCGCTTCCCAGGCCGTCAGTGTAGGCCGTTCTTTTCCGCGTGTCGCTTGCCAATAGAATTCCTGGAGCACTTGAACTGATATCGCGCTATGGCGGCTAGTCAGAATCTGGCGGGCGATCTCTCGCTTTGCCGTTTCGAGCGGATTCACTGAGATGCTGTAGAGCAGAATGTTGGTATCAGCGAACACCATCGTCGTCGCCCGCCCCTCTGCGTGCCGTATCATACAGTTCTTCACGGGTCAGGCGGCTGGAGGCGCTGAAGCCTGGACCGTGCTTGTGGGCACGGTCGTATTCCTCGAAAAACTTCGCCATAGCCTCGTTTCGCGGGGGCTTGCTGGAGGCAAGTTTTTCAAGTTCCACTCGTACGATGGCGCTGACTGAGGTTCTCATCTCCGCAGCTTTGACACGGGCCGCATGGTAGACCTCGTCTGGAACAGAAACTGTGATGTTCTTCACAGTCTCACAGTATCACGCTTGGATGTGTGCGCGGACCTGTGAAGTCGCGGCACAGGGCTTGCGAAGCTAAGTGATTACAAATAAACATGCAACCGTTTGGAGTGCGGCGTGCGTCTAAGGATTTCACGTATGAAAAAGTTGATCCTAACGGGTTTGCTAGCTTTCGCGACGTTCCCCCCCGTCGCCTCTGCACAGGACGCCGGGACGGAGGCGGATGCCGCCTCGCCGAACGTGAATGCGCGCTATACAGTGGAGCGTGTCTCAGTGCACCGTGCGGGTTGGTCTTTCCGGCAGGTCCAGAAACCCTTGCAGAACGAGATCGACAACGTTGTAGGGCAAAACCTGGACCAATCGCTGCTGGAAAGCCTGGCCACGCGGATCAAAGAAGACTTGAACGTACCCGCTGTTCACGTGCGAGTATCCAAGGGCCGCATGCCGGAGCGCGTCGTGGTGACCTTTGAAGCCGGCGAAAAGGAGCAAGGTTTCGATCTGGATGTGGAGCGGTTTCTTTATCATTCCAAACAAGGCTGGACGGGCGAGGGCGGAGCATCGGTCCGGTTCAACGGCAACAAACTGAGTTTTGGAATGGTGAGCGACGGCGATCGGCTGATGGAACGTTATGCGGGAATCCAGGCTGGCTTTGAGCGCCATAACGTGGGTACGGACCGCTTAGGTTTGAGATTCCGATTTCTGAGTTACCACCAGCAGTGGAATCGCACCACGCTGGAGGCTGCGTTGCCGGGGGAACTTTACCGGACGCGGCAACATTTTGTGCCGGAGGCTACCCTTCGGCTCGCCGAACCGCTCGAATTGAGCTTCGGTGTCGACTTCGCGCGCTACCAGACCTTCCTACCAAACCCGGTTGCCCTGGGTCCTAGGGCGCGAACCGAGTCTTCCAACGCGGCGGTATCTACTCTGCGCTACCGCCAGCGTTGGGGCTTGGCAGGAGATCCATATGAGCAGGAGTTTAGCGCCTCCTATGGATTGCGGGCGGCCACGGGGGTGTTGGAAAGCGACGTAATTTTCGCGCGGCATTTGGCGGAAGCGGAATACAAAGTCAAACACGGCCATCAGGAGGTTAAGGTTTCCTTCGTAGGCGGCAAGATTTCCGGGAACGCTCCTCTGTTTGAGCGGTTCGCGCTGGGCAACGCGGAAACGTTGCGGGGATGGAATAAATTCGACGTGAATCCGTTGGGTTCCACGCGCGTGGCGCACGGATCCATTGATTACAGTTATCACGCATTTCTGATTTTCTATGATACAGGCTCGGCGTGGACCGTTTACAAGGATCCGGAACAGAAGCAATCATTGGGTGTTGGCTTGAGGAGCGATAGCGAAGGATTCACGTTCGCGGTGGCGTTTCCGATCAAAACGGGCCACGCGAATCCAGTTGTTTATGTAGGCATGAATTTCTAAAAACAAGACGCAGATGCCAGTGACCAAAACGGTACGCCTGTGGTGGATCGTCCTCGCTTTTGTAAGCGGCATCGCTACGGCAATGTTTGCCGAGGAGTTGATTCTGCGCGTCCAGGGCAATCGCCTGGAGTTCTCGGCTCCGCGCCTGCACTATGTTACGGATGGTCCGCTGAAACGCCTGCATAATGCTGAGTCGGTGGCATACGAATTCAACCTTACGCTGGCGACGGGTGCGCGTACGAACGTGGTCCGCCAATACCCCGCGCGGTTTGTGATCAGTTACGATTTGTGGGAGGAGAAGTTTTCGGTTACGAAAACCACTCCCAACCGCAAGACGGCTGGCCACATGACGGCCGCGCAGGTGGAAACATGGTGTGTGCAGGAGATGGCGGTGGTGGATCTGAACGGCGTGGTGGCCACTCAACCGTTGTGGGTTCGTCTGGAAGTGCGAGCCGAAGACGAGAGCGAGACTCGCTTGTTCGGGCGCGGCAATATCACCGATGCAGGGATCAGTCTGACGAGTTTGATCGAGCGTTTCAGCAGGCCTCCGCGGGGGACACAGCAGCCCTGGATTGCAGAGTCCGCGCCCGTAACGCTGGAGCAGTTACGGCGAGGGGGCTAGACCGCTTGCTTGCGCGCGCGGCTCAGAGCCACGAGTGTGAGGGAGTGGACCTTTTTCCATGAGACTGCGCACCCGCTTGATCGCGGTCTTTATCCTGGCGACGGCGCTGCCGCTGGGGTTAACGCTGTGGACCAGTTCGCGTCTTCTCGATCTCAGCCAGGACCTGGCGCCTCTTAACGAACTGAGGGACGTCACTCAGTCGCTCGAAGTCACGGGCCGCGAGCTGTATCAGCAGGCTCGTGAAACCTTGCGGCGGGATGCGGAGGAGGGGCGGCTGGCGTCCAAGACAGCGGCCCCGGCGTACTGGAAGCGGATGCGACGGAGAAGTTCGAGCGCGAGGGGACGCAGGGAGACGAACTGCATTATTACGTTCGCAAGGGCGGCCAGATCCTGGACTATTCGCGTCCGCTGCACGTTCCGATGCGGCAACTGGAGCAGCAGATCGCCGAGGCTCGACGGGCGTTGGATGTCCCAGTAAAGAGGGATTTACGAAGCGGGTTCAGCGGAACGCTATTCGTTGTAGCGGCCTCGCTATGGGTTGTGGCGTTGACGGGATTGATTTACCTGGCCGCTCGCATCAGCAGTCCGATCCGACAGTTGACGCAAGGGTTGGGGAAAGTGGCGGCGGGCGACTTGAGCGCTCGCGTGGACGGCGACGGCTCGGACGAAATTGGCGAGGCCATGGGCGCGTTCAACAATATGGCTAGTCAGATGCAGCAAGCTCGCGAGCATTTGATTCAGGTGACGCGCGTCGCCAGCTGGCAAGCGCTGGCACGCAAGATGGCACACGAAGTAAAGAATTCGCTCACGCCTATTCGGCTGACCATGGAAGAAATCGTTAGCCGTAAAGGTGCGAGCGATGGTCCCTTCCTGGAGCAAGCCGCACAGATCGTGGCGGATGAAGTGAACACGCTGGAGAAGCGGGTACGGGCATTTTCCGACTTTGCGGCCGAGCCTCCGGTGATGCCGGGGGATATCGATATTAACGCGCTGATCGAAGAGCGAATCACGTTCCTGAAGAACGCGCATCCAGAGGTGATTTACCAGGTGAGTTTGGCGCCGCATCGGCCGCGGGCGTCGGCGGATCCCGATCTGGTGAAGGGCGTGTTGACGAATTTGCTGGAGAATGCTGCGGAGGCGGCGCGACCGGGCGGAGTGGTCATGGCTCGTACAGCGGTGGACGGTGAGCGGTTGAGTATCGAAGTGCATGATTCGGGTCCGGGGTTGAGCATGCAGGCGAAGTCGAGCCTGTTTGAGCCAACGATTTCGTTCAAGAAAGGCGGCATGGGTCTGGGACTTTCTATCGCCAGGAGAAGCGCGGTGCTGTGCGGCGGGGACATCCAAGCCTTTGACGGGGAATTAGGAGGAGCCGGATTCCGGCTGCTGTTAACCAAGGTGCCGCCAGATGGCCAGTAAGCGAATCGTTGTTGTCGACGACGAAGAGAACATCGGACGCAGCCTGCGGCTGATTCTGGAACGCGAGGGCTATAGCGTAAGCCTCGCGTCCTGCATCGCCGAGGCACGTGCGCTGCCGTATCGGGCGGACGCGTACCTGGTGGACGTAAAGTTGCCGGATGGAACGGGTATCGATTTGGTGCGCTGGTTTCGGGCCAACGACGTGGAGGCTCCGGTGGTGATGATATCGGGGCATGGCACGATTGCCGATGCGGTGGAGGCTACGCGCGCGGGAGCTTTCGATTTTCTGGAAAAGCCATTGGGGCGTGAGCGTGTGTTACTGGCGCTGAAACATGCGTTGGAGCAGACCAAGCTGCGCGAGGAGAATCGACGGCTGAAGGAAATGGTCGGCGGGGCGCGCATGATCGGCGCCAGTACGGCGTTCGAGCGCGTGGTGGAGCAGGCTACGCTGGCGGCCAGGAGCGATGCTCGGGTATTGCTGACGGGGGAGTCGGGAACGGGGAAGGAATTGCTGGCGGCGCACATCCATGGCGAGAGTCCTTTTGCGGCGGGTCCGTTTATCAAGGTAAATTGCGCGGCGATTCCGACGGAATTGATCGAGAGCGAATTGTTTGGCCACGAGAAGGGCGCGTTCACGGGGGCTACGTCCGCCAGGCGCGGGAAGTTTGAGCTGGCGGATGGCGGGACGTTGTTCCTGGACGAAGTCGGCGATTTGCATGCGTCGTCACAGGCGAAGCTGCTGCGGGTGTTACAGGAAGGCGAATTTCACCGCGTGGGAGGGGAGCAGTCCATTAAGGTACAGGTCCGGGTGCTGGCGGCGACGAATCGGGATCTGACGGAGATGGTGGCGCAGCAGAAGTTTCGCGAGGACTTGTATTACCGCCTGTGCGTAGTTCCAGTGCGAGTACCGAGCCTGCGCGAACGCCGCGAGGATATCGCGGAGCTGGCGGACTATTTTCTAGGCGAGTTTTGCGCGCGCAATAATTTCCGCGCGAAGATGTGGGGTGACGAGACGCTGGCGGTGCTGGAGGATTACGGCTGGCCGGGCAACATTCGCGAACTACGGAACACGGTGGAGCGCATGGCGATTCTAACGCGCGGAGATGTGATCGAAGAAGAGGCCGTGCCGGTGGAGATCCGGATCGCGCGGGGATCAGCGGCCAAGGGCAATTTACGCGAGGCGAGGGATTCCGCCGAGCGCGAGCATATTCTCAAGGCGCTGGACGAAGCTAAGTGGAACGTGTCCAGCGCGGCCCGGGTATTGGGGATGGAGAGGACGAATCTGCACAAGCGCATTCGGGCGCTGGGGCTGGGGCGGGAGAAGTAAATCAACCACCCCCATCGCTGCGTGACTCTAGTAATCGCCTTATGGGCGATCGACGTTTTCGGCCTGTAATCCCTTGGGGCCCGTTTTCACCTCGAATTCCACTTCGGCCCCTTCTTCCAGCGTCCGGTAGCCGGCAGCTTGAATTGCCGAGAAGTGGACAAATACATCCTCGCCGCTGGACCGTTGGATAAAACCATAGCCCTTGGCGGCGTTAAACCATTTCACAACACCCTTTTCTCTCACTTAAATCTCCTCTTTTGTTTCGCTTGGCTCCGCCAAACCCCATCTGGAAAGCCCAGCCCTGCATCAAAAACTTTGCCATTGTCGCATGGGGTTTAGTGGATTGCAACGGATTGGGGGCTGCTGGAGGGGGATCGCCGCGCAGGGACAGCCTGTAGCCGGGGCGGGTTTCAGACGATAAGAAGCTTGATGAAGCTGTGGATTCAATTCGCGTTAGTGCCCCTTGCCCTGTTGCTGAGCGCGTGCGAGGCAGGACCGTTCGATGGTTCTCAGGCGCACGGAGTCTTGCAGTCTAAGCCCATGGAGCTGGATGGCGAGCAGGTAGTAATCACCCCGGAACAGATCACCTGCGGCGAGATGAAAGAACTGTGGACAGTGGACCAGGTGGGATCTTCGGGCGCCATCGGGCGGCTGAGCGCCGCAGCCCGCAAGCTGCAATTCAGCGACGACATTCGCATGGGAGATCCCGCCTTTCGCAACCCCTATGTGCAAGTGAAGGGGACCTTCGACGTAGAAGTGAAGTCGGTCGCGGAGCTGATAGACATAGATCCGCAGACCAAAGAGATCGAAGCGATTATGGGTGTGAAGATCAATCACCCGTGCTTCACCTCGCCGCTGCCTTTGATGGGCGTGCGGCATGGAGTGTTCAGCCAGACCACGAATCCGCGGTTCCTCTTCAAGCTGCGCAATGGCTGGACGGTCGAAAAGATTCTGCATTAAGCGCGCGCGCTCCAGCGCATTTTTGATCAACATTTGTCTTGACGTATTCCTGTATACCCCTATATAATTCATCCCGGTTAGTCGCGCGTGGAGCGTCAATACTTCTAGCGCAGCCATAATTATTCTTTTCTGGGTGAGAAAAGGGGGCGTTATGCGAGCTGTGAGGTTAGCCGTTCTATTTGTGTGTGCTGTGGCTGCATTCGCGCAGTCAGATCGAGCCACCATAACAGGAACCGTTGTCGATCCCTCGGGAGCGGTATTGGCCAACGCCGAGATTGAGGCGCGCAATGCGGGTACCGGCCAGATTACCAACAGCAGCTCCACTGCGACCGGTAATTTCACGCTGGGGCAATTGCCGGCGGGCACGTATGACCTGACGATTAACGTGAGCGGCTTCAAACGCTACAACCGTCCTGGCTTGGTCGTTTCGCCAACCCAGGTGCTGCGTATCGACGTCGCGATGGAGGTCGGCTCCAGTACCGAATCCGTTACTGTGACCGCCGAGGCGACATTGCTCAAGACCGAAAGCGGCGAAGTGGGAACTGCCGTGACGGACCTGCAGTTGAACCGGCTACCGCTGCTGGGCGTGGGTCCTAACCAGGCATCCGCCGCCGGCATCCGGAATCCGTGGGCCATGGCGCTGCTGGTGCCGGGCGCCCAGTACAGTGTGGGCGGTTTTTTTGGCGGGACTCCCAATTTGATCGTCAACGGCGCGCAGGCCAATACCGCCTCGTATCGCGTGGAAGGGATGGAAGCTGGCAACAGCGGAACCTTGAATGTGTTCACCATGGAAGTGCAGCCGAGCGCCGAGGCCATTCAGGAAGTGGCCGTGCAGACGAGCAACTTCGCGGCGGAATACGGAGCGGTGGGCGGCGGCCTCTTCAACGCCAGCATGAAATCGGGAGGTAACGCCTATCACGGCAGCCTGTACGAGTATTTCGTCAATGAGAAATTGAACGCCAGCCAGCCCTATACTGCGCTGCTGGACAAGGCCCGCCGCCACGACTATGGCATTGCCATGGGCGGTCCGATCCGGATTCCAAAAATTTACAACGGTTCCAACAAGACGTTCTTTTTCTTCAACTGGGAGCAGTTCTACGAAAAGCGCTTCATCCAGACGTCCATTGCGACCGTACCGACAGCCGAGTATCGCAACGGCGACTTCGGGCTGCTTCCTGCGCGCTCCGGTTCCGGCACTGCGCCTCTGCCGCTCTTAATCGCCGGGAATCAGAACTACATCGATCCCCTGGGGCGCATCATCAACTCCGGCACCATCTTCGATCCCACCTCGCAAGTGCCCGTAACCTGCGCTGTTTCCACTTTCACGCCGACGTGTTCCACCCAAGGTCAGACCGGCAGTAACATTCTGACTCGCAATCCGTACCCGCTCAACGCGATTCCACTGACGAAGCTGGATTCGGTGGCGACTACGATCCAGAGCAAATACATCGAGTTGCCGGTAGGTCCGAACGCGACCCGCGCCGGTCTAAATTTTAATAAAGGTTTCCGCAGCCGCCGCAGTACGGAGATTCCGTCGCTCAAACTGGATCAGAACATTTCCACGAAGGGCCATTTGTCCTTCTACTGGTCGGCCACTCATACCGCGGACCAATACCCCGCGGTGGGTTCTCCGGGCGTGCCGGAAGGATTCAAGGATGAGATTACGACGGTGATCGCCAACTTCGACCGTTCCTACACCATGCGGGCCAACTACGATCACACTTTGACTCCCACCCTGCTGCTGCATCTGGGCGCGGGATTCCAGCAGAACAAGCTGTGGGACTGGACTCCGATTCTGGACTTCAATCCGCTGACGGCGATCGGTCTGAAGGGCATTAGGGTGAACCGCAGCTTCCCCCGCATGACGTTCGACGGAGTCAGCGCGGCGGTGGGCGGCATGAATTCCATGGGGGCCCTGTTCCAGACCCAGCAGATGCGGCAGAAGCCGCAAGCCAACACCAGCTTGACGTGGGTCCGCGATAACCACACCTTTAAGATCGGCGGCGAGTGGCGCATTGATGGCAATCCGGAACTGAGTTACGCTCAGCCTCCCTGGCACGTGGGCGGAGTGTTCGGGTTCACGGCTTCGGCCACCAACCAGCCCGCACTCGAAGACGTGGCGATCACCCGTGGCAGCACCGGCTTCTCGTACGCCAGCTTCCTATTGGGCCGGTCCACCAGTTTCGGCATTGGCGCTCCGGCGGCTTACCGGCAAGGACGGCAGCAATGGGCCACGTTTATTCAGGACACCTGGAAAGTCACGCGCAAGCTGACCCTGGACTACGGGATTCGCTATGACTGGGGCGGCTACGTCCGCGACACCTACGGGCGCATCGCCAGCTTCGGCGCGAATCTAGCCAACGTCAATGCAGGCGGGCATCCCGGTGGAGTGATTTACGAAGCGACTTGTGGCTGCCGCTTGGCCGCCAACTATCCGTATTCCCTTGGACCGCGGGCCAGCATCGCATACCAGATCAATAACCGTACGGTACTGCGCGCTGGCTTCGGCATCGTTTACAACACGACCACTGTCGCCGCCAGCAGCCCTCTGTCCTACCAGTTGGCGGATAATCCAGCCTTCGGCCAGGCCCAGAATTTCACTCTGCAGGATGGTGTCCCCGCCAGCTTTAACCCGCAATTTCCGAACCTGAGCGCCGCCGCTTTGCCGGCGCTCCCCAATACCGTCAGTGCGCCCCCCGGATTCATCGATCCAAACGTGGGGCGTCCGGCGAGGCAGTATCAATGGTCGATCGGATTGCAGCGCGAGATCAACCGCAACCTGGTAGTCGAAGCATCCTACGTAGCCAACCGCGGCGTGTGGTGGGCGAACAGCTTGCTGGCTCCGAACAACTCGATTTCCCAGAGTCTGCTGGCCAAGTACGGCTTCGTCATCGGCAACACGACCGATGCATCGCTGCTGGGGACCCAGCTACGCAATTTGACTACGGCTCAGAGGACTACGCTGGCGGGGCGCGGCGTCAACACGCCTTACAACGGCTTCCCCGGAACCCAGACCGTGCAGCAGTCGATCCTCCCGTTCCCGCAATACACCGGCAACATCACCCCGGCCAACGCGCCGTTGGGCAAGACCTGGTATGACTCCCTGCAACTCACCGTTACACAGCGTCTGTGGCAAGGACTTTCGGTGAATGCCAACTACACATACTCGAAGAACCTGGAGCTGACAAGCTCGCCGGACATCTATAACCGGTCTTTGGGTAAGAATATTTCGGCCAACGATCTGCCGCACCAACTCCGCATCTCGGCGCAATACGTCACGCCCAAGGTCACTTCTAATCGAATCGTCTCCACTCTCCTGGCGGACTGGACCATGGGCTGGTTTCTGCAGTACCAGAGCCCTCCGGCGCTGGGGCGGCCGGTATCGCTCGGCCAAAACGCAATCAGCCGGTGGCTCAACCGTGGTCCCGGACCGGCGCAGTGGGTTGCGGGGCAATCGCTTTTTACCACCAACTGGGTGGATCTGGACGGTAAGGCCCGCACTGACGAGCTGGACCTGAACTGCCACTGCTATGATCCTCGCACCACGCAAGTGCTGAACCCGAGTGCCTGGGCCAATATCCCAGACGTTACCTGGGGTCAACAGCAACAGGTCATCCGCCAGTTCCGCGGCTACCGCTATCCCACGGAGAATCTAAACGTGGGCCGCACCTTCCGAATCCACGAAGGTATTCAAGTGAATGTGCGCGCCGAATTCAGCAACGTCTTCAATCGTGTCCGCCTTCCGCAGCCGACTTCCGGTGGATCCGCGCTGACGCCCATCGCGCGGACCAATGGGATCATTACGGGCGGGTTTGGTTCCGTGGTCCCCACCAATGTGCAGAATCAGCGGCAGGGAACGATCGTCGCGCGCCTGACGTTCTAACAACCCTGCGGGGCGGTCCGGGCAGGCCGCTCCGCTCGTGTTGGGTGGAACCCACCCGCTTGTGTCAAGCTTGGCCGTGGAGTACTCTTCTCTTGATGCACACACGCCGTGAATTCACGAAACTTGCACTAGCAGCCCCTGTAGCTATCGCGTTCGCCCCGCATCTGCAAGGGCAGAAAAAAATCAATTCGACGATCGCCGGGGTCCTATTGGGCGCCCAATCCTACAGTTTTCGCGAAAAGCCACTGGACGAAATGATTCAGGCGTTTGTGGCTACCGGACTGGGAGAATGCGAACTGTTTTCGCCCCACGTGGAGCCACGCCTGCAGCGGGACGAACTCCGGAAATGGCGTTTGTCCGTCTCGTTGGATGAGTTGCGTGCGGTGCGCCGAAAATTTGACGCCGCCGGCGTCCATCTCTACGCTTACAACCTGAGCTTTAACGATAGCTTTACCGACGACGAAATCGATCGCGGTTTTGAGATGGCTAAGGCGCTGGGCGTCGGGGTGATTACCGCTTCGTCCACCGTATCTTCGGCCAAGAGAGTGGCTCCGTTCGCAGACAAACACAAGCTAACGGTAGCGTTTCACGGGCATTCCGACGTGAAAGATCCGAACCAATTCGCTAAGCCGGAAGCGTTTGCCGCGGCGCTGGCGATGTCTAAGTACTTTGCGATTAACCTGGATATCGGGCATTTTACGGCCGCCAATTATGATCCGGTGGAATACCTGAAGGCGAATCACGGCAAGGTGCTGGTTCTGCATCTGAAGGATCGCAAACGGGATCAAGGTCCGAACACGGTATGGGGGGAAGGCGATACTCCGATCAAAGGGGTTCTGCAATTGCTGAAACGCGAGAAGTATCCGATGCGCGCGCTGATTGAGTACGAATACAAAGGGGCCAGCGATTCGGTTACCGAAGTCAAAAAATGCCTGGCTTATTGCCGCGCAGCGCTAGCCTAGTAAAAACAAATATGAATCCAATTCCAGATTTCAACGCGCCTGAATTTGTCGTGCCCGCCGAACCGCAGCCGATGAATGAATTCGCCCGCTGGGCCGGAGTGTTTTTCTCGCCCGGGACAACTTTCAAGGACATCGCTCGCCATCCACGCTGGTTCCCGCCACTGCTGTTGACGATGGCCGGCACGGCCGGCTACCTGTATGCGTTTTCGGAGAGAATCGGCTGGGGGTCCTATATCCGGCAGCTGATGGAGCGCAATCCTTCGTCGAACACATCCGCGCCGCAGCTCCAGACTGTTTTTCGGGCACTGGACGAATACGGCGCCGTGATTTCCATTTGCTATGGAATCATCGGACCGTTCCTAGCACTGATGATCATCTCCGCCGTGTTGAAGTTGATGGCCGATACCATTCTGGGGGCCGAGATTGGCTTCCGGCGGACCCTCGCAGCCGTGTCGTACGGCAGCTTGCCAAATTTATTGATGGCCGGCCTCAGCGTGATTGTGATGTACTCCAAACCGCCTGACGAGTTCGATCTGCAGAATCCTTTGATGTTCAACGCCGGAGCCTTCCTAGCGCAATCGACCCCGCTGTGGATCAAGACCCTGGCCGGAGCGTTTGACATGTTTAGCTTTTGGGTCATGCTGTTGATCGCGATGGGCCTCTCCGCGGCGTCCCCGCGCAAGATGAGCACCGGCAAGGCCTTCGGAATGATTCTGTTTCCGTGGGCGTTGATCCTGATTCTGCGAACCGGTGCGGCGGCGTTGTCCAACTAGCCTGCTAAAATTGCAGTTTGATCGACATTCACAGCCACGTGCTGTTCGGGCTGGACGACGGTGCGCGAACGCTGGAGGATTCCGTGGCCATGGTCCGCATGGCTGCCGAGCACGGCACCACCGACCTGGTGGCGACGCCGCATGCCAATCCCGAGTACCGCTTCGATCCGGACTTGAACAGCGAGCGGTTAGCGCAGATCTCGGCAGCCTCAGGCGAAGTGCTGCGCTTGCACACGGGCTGCGATTTCCATCTCAGCTTCGACAACATCCAGGACGCCATTCAGAATCCTGGCAAATACACCATCGATCATAAGAATTACTTGATGGTGGAATTCTCAGATCTGCTGATTTTTCACAATACTGCTGACATTTTCAACCGCTTGCTGGACGCCGGCATGATTCCAGTGATCACCCATCCCGAACGGAATAGCCTACTGCGCCAACGGTTGGACCAGATCGAGCAATGGGTGGCGGCCGGTGTCCGGGTGCAAGTGACGGCGCAGAGTCTGACGGGCCGGTTCGGAAAGCGTGCCGAGGCATTCTCGAAATCGTTGTTGGACAGCGGACTAGTGCACGTGATCGCCAGCGACGCGCACGATTGCGAACATCGGCCGCCGCGCATGGATGCGGCGTTCGAGTGGCTGAAAGTTAACTATTCCGAAAGATTCGCGACGTTGTTGTGCCTGACGAACCCGCAAGCTGCGCTTACGGGAGCCTCGATGGTGGCGGTGAAAGAGTCAGGGGCCAGGCAGGGCGGCAAGTGGTTCCAGTTCTGGCGCTAGTTGTAGGCCGGGGAATAAGCCGGCTCAGATAACTCCCTCACCGCTTCACCGTACAAACGGGCTTGAGACGAATACCCTCTTCCGAACACAAAATCTTGTACAAGTGCTCCGGGAAATCCCGAGTGGTTGCACAGAAAGAATCTAGAAATGGGACCCACAGTGCGTGAGCTATGTCCAGTCGCCCCGGTGGCGGAGGATTTGCTAGTTATGCCGGATACCGCGGCCGGGCTGCCGTGGTTTGCGCTGCAAGTGCGTCATCAGAATGAACGGCAGACGCAGAGGGCGCTGGAATTTCGCGCCTGGGAGGCGCTGGTGCCCGCGTATCGAGTTACGCGCCAGTGGTCAGATCGGGCCAAGGAAATCGAAATGCCGTTGTTCGGTGGATACGTATTCTGCCGGTTTGGTTTGGAGGACCGCGTGCGCGTAGAAGACACGCCGGGGGTGGTGCGGATCGTGAAGTTCAACGGTTTGGCGGCGCCTATAGAGGATAGCGAGATCGAGAGTATCCGCCAGATGGTGGCTTCCAAGGTGCCGCTGACCCCGTGGCCGTATTTGAAACCGGGGGACCGGGTGCGGGTGGAACGCGGTCCTCTGCGAGGACTGGAAGGCACGCTGCTTCGGGAAAACGATCGCGCACGGTTTGTCGTAAGCGTGGAATTGTTACAGCGGTCGGTGGCGGCTGAAGTGGATCCGGATAGTGTTGTGCCGATCCGGCAGGTTCTACGCGGTACGGCGGCCTAAGGAAATATGAATATGTGGAAGACGGTTTTATCCGCTTTGATCGGGGCTGCGCTGGCGGTGGCACAGACGAAGCTGGTCACGCCTTCCGAGCAAGGCGGGAATCTTCCCGCCCAAGCTGTGGGAGCTAGTGACCTGTTGGCCGTCGCGGTTTATGGGGCGCCGGAGCTGAGCCGGACGGTGCGTGTGACTCCCGATGGGGTGATCCGCTTGCCGATGCTGAAACAAACCGTTGGCGTGCGGGGGCTGATGCCGATGGAGATCGAAACGCTGCTGGCCCGGGCGTTGGAGTCCGAGCATATCTTAGTAGACCCGGTGGTGACCGTGACGATCGCGGAATTCGCCAGCCGGCCCATTAGCGTGGTGGGCTCCGTGCGGAGGCCTTTGACGTTCCAGGCGAGCGGCCGGACCACCTTGCTGGACGCTTTGACGCGGGCCGAAGGGCTGGCGCCGGAGGCGGGGCACACCATCCTGATTACGCGGGCGGCTACCTCGGTGGGGGGCGTGCCACTCACTACGAGAATCGATGTCAAGAGTTTGCTGGACAATGCCGAGCCGGAGGCGAATCTCGCGCTAGAGGGCGGGGAAGAGGTTCGGGTTCCCGAAGCCGGGCGGGTCTTTATTGTCGGCAACGTGATGAAGCCGGGTTCGTTCCCTTTGAGCGATGCGGGCGGGATGAGCATCCTAAAAGCGTTGGCGATGGTGGAGGGTCTCTCCCGCTTCGCGACCAAGCAGGCTTACATCTATCGTCCGGGCGCCGATGGCGGCGCGAAGCAGGAGATCGAGATTGAATTGCGCAAGTTAATGGATCGCAAGACGCCCGATGTAGAGTTGCTGGCGGGCGACATCTTCTATATACCGGACAACCGCCGGGGCCGGCTGACAGCATCGGTGATCGACCGGATCGTTTCCTTCGGGGCGGGTACGGCCTCGGGCGCGCTGGTTTTGTCGGTAGGCCGCTAGGCTGCGAAACTCAATGACTCCACTTGATCCCGAAATCCGTCGCCCCGTAATTGAAACCGGGCGCGCTTATTATTCTCAGCTTCCACCGTTCCAGGGAAACGACCAGGAGCCTGAAGAGGCACGCATCCCGCTTTCGCAATACCTGTGGATCCTGAAGAGATACCGCTGGCGGATTGTGGGGTTCAGCGCCGCCGTAGTGATCGCCACCTTGATCATTTCGGCGCGGCTGACGCCGATTTACGAGGCCACCACGATCATCGACATCGACCGCCAAACTCCTGCCGATGTGGTGGGGCAAGATTCCGCACGCAGCGCTTTCAGCGACGCCGAGCAGTTTCTGGCCACGCAGATGAAGCTGGTGGAGTCCGATTCAGTGCTGCGTCCGGTGGACCAACGCTTTGAGCTGCGCCGGATCGAGGGGCAATCGGCCGCGGGCTCCGCCAAAGGCCAGGCTTCGCCGGTCAAGCTGAAGCAGCTGAAAGTGACCCGGCCCGCGAGCACCTACCTGATGCTGATCAGCTACCGGTCGGAGGACGCGCAACTGGCCGCCGACGCCTCGAATGCCATCGCGCAGTCGTATCTGGAGCACACCTATAACATCCGCATGCGCAGTTCGGCCAGTGTGGCGACATTCATGGAGAAGCAGCTGGAAGAACTAAAAGTCAAGATGGAGAGCTCCGGCATGGCGCTAACGGGTTTTGAGCGCGATCTCAGTGTGATCAATCCGGAAGAAAAGACCAATATCCTGGCCTCGCGGCTGCTGCAGTTGAACACCGACTACACCACGTCGCAAAGTGACAGACTGAGGCGGCAGGCGGCGGACGAGTCCGTGCGCGATGGCAAGCTGGAGGCTTTGCTGGCATCCGCGCAAGGCGAAGGGCTGCGCAAATTGGGAGAACGCATGAATGAGGCCGGAGAGCATCTGGCGGAGATCAAGGCGTTCTACGGCACCAATCATCCCGAGTATCGGCGGGCGCAGGCAACCTTCGATCAAATCCAAGAGAGTTACGGCAAAGCCCAGGCTGACATCATGCAGCGCGTTCAAATCGAGTTTCGGGAAAGCGAGCGGCGGGAGGTGATGGCGGGCGAGGCGGTAGCGGCGGCGAAAACGGAATTCGATGGCATGAACGCCCGCAGTTTCGAATATCACTCGCTGAAACGGGAAGCGGACGCCGACAAGACTCTCTATGACGAACTGGTTCGCAAGATCAAAGAGGCCAGTATCAACGCGGGATTCCAGAGCAGCGCGATTCGTATCGCCGATCCGGCGCGCCCTCCCTTGAAGGCGGTGTTCCCGAATATTCCCCTGAACGCTCTGCTGGCATTCTTGTTTTCCTCGCTAGTCGGGATTGGCGGGGCGGTGCTGGCGGATGTTCTCGACAAAACCATTCGCGATCCCGAGCAAGTGTCACGCACGCTGCGCACCGAAGTGATCGGCAGCTTGCCTTTGATGAAAGGGCGCAATGGTTACCGCCAATTAGGGGCGACCCGTAACGGAGCAGCCGTGACGGCGGAGCAGGATTCCAGCGGTTTCAACGAAAGTGTGCGCACATTGCGCAACTCCATATTGCTTTCCAGCTTCGATCGCCGCTACCGGTCCTTGCTGGTCACCAGCGCCGCCCCGGGCGAAGGCAAGACTACTACAGCGGCGCACTTGGCGGCGGCACATGCCGAACAAGGGCTCCGCACACTGCTGATCGACGGCGACCTGCGGCGTCCCAGTGTCCACCGCAATTTCAATTTGCCGAGCTCGGTGGGGCTTTCTAATGTGCTGTTGGGCGAAATGCCATGGCGCGATGCGTTGTTAAAGGTGGATAGCGTGCCGGGCCTGGACGTGTTGCCGGCGGGTCCCCCGTCGCGGCGGGCGGGCGATCTGGTGGGGCGAGGCATGGTGGAGTTACTCGAAGCTGCGGCAGGGGAGTACGACCTGGTGGTTCTGGATGGACCTCCTTTACTGGGCTTCGCGGAGCCGCTGCAGATGGCTACGGCTGTGGACGGAGTCATTGTAGTCGCGCGCGCGGGACAGACCAGCCGCAAGGCGGTGGCGATGGTGCTGGCAACCTTGAATCGCCTGCGCGCGAAAGTGGTCGGCCTGGTGCTGAATGAAGTTCATAAGGAGCTCAGTGATAGTTATTACTACTACGGCTACTATCGCTCCTACTATCACGCCAAGGAAGACGAACCCAGCAAGTCAAAGCAGCATGGGGTTGGCGTATGAGCGCGGGGCAGGCGGTAGCGCTCGCCTCCGCTGGCGGACAGAGATCGGCGTTGGCGCCCTCACGTGTGGTGGTGGGAGTGCATGACGGACACAACGCGGCGGTTGCCCTTGTCGAGAACGGCAGGCTCCAATTCGCGCTGCAGGAAGAACGGCTCACCCGCGTCAAGAATCAGGGGGATGCTCCAGAATTGGCGTTGGCGCAGGCGCTGGGCATGGCGTCTTCCACGGGCGGCTCTCCGCGGGTTGCCTTGAACGGGCATTACATGAACTACGGCCAATGGGACCGGGAGACGGTGCTGGCCGATTATCAGCACTCCAGCGGGTGGTTAGGGCGCTTGAAGCAATCGTTCAAGAATACGTTCGTCGACCGGGTCTACCAAAGCCATAAGGCGGCGCAACGCACGGACCGTTTGCTGCAGTTGGGGCTCGCCGAAGAGCAATTGGCCAGCGTGGAGCATCATCGCGCCCACGCGGCGGCGGCCTATTACACGGCGCCGTGGCGGCCCAGCCTCAGGAGTTGGCCGGAGCGTACGTTAGTGCTGACCTGCGACGGCTCAGGGGACCGCCTGTGCGCCACCGTGAGCATTGGCGAAGGAGCTACGCTCTCGCGCGTCGCGCATATCAGTGAACACGATTCCATCGGACGGTTGTACGCACTGGTGACGCGCTACTTAGGAATGGTCCCGCTGGAACATGAATATAAGGTGATGGGGCTGGCTCCCTACGCCAGCAGTTCCCGTGGTGCGGCGTACGTGGCTGGCTTGTTGGGCGATTTGTTCGAGTTCACCGCGGACGCCCTGGTGTGGCGGCGCAAGCGTGGTGTTCCTTCCATGTACGCGGCCTATGGATTCCTGGAACGCCTGTTGGCGGGGCAACGTTTCGACCACGTAGCGGCGGGAGTCCAGTTATTTCTCGAAAGCATGCTGACGGCATGGGTGCGCCACGCCATCCGCGAAACTGGAATTCGCCGCGTAGCTTGTTCCGGGGGCGTCTTCATGAACGTGAAGGCCAACCTGGCGGTGTTGGAACTGGACGAAGTGGAGGAGATGTACGTTTTCCCTTCCTGCGGGGATGAATCCAACGCCATTGGCGCGGCTTGTTGGGAGGCGGCTCGATTAGGCGACTGTGTTCAGCCGCTGGGCGGGATGTACTTCGGCGATCCGATTAGCGACGACGATTCGCGGTTGGCGCTGGAAGTGGCAGTACGAGCGGGCGCCCGGCTGCACTTTCACTGGGAGCACGATATCGAGCGAGTGACCGCCCAAAAAGTAGCCGAAGGCAAAGTTGTCGCGCGGGCCAAAGGTGCGATGGAATTCGGCGCGCGGGCTCTGGGCAACCGGTCGATACTGGCGCGCGCGGATTCCACCCCTGTGGTCCGCTTCATCAACGAAGCCATCAAATGCCGCGATTTCTGGATGCCCTTCGCCCCGTCGGTACTGGCGGAACGCGCTTCGCTGTATTACGACAAACCTAAATCCGTGGCCTCGCCGTACATGATGTTTGCGTTTCGCGCGCGTCCGGAAAAAGCTTCCGTATTTGCCGCCGCCCAGCATCCATACGATGCAACGACGCGGCCGCACGAAGTGTTTGCGGAACACAACCCCTTGTATCACCGGCTGCTCGAAGAATACGAAGCCATGACCGGCGAAGGGATCCTGCTGAACACGTCTTTCAATCTGCACGGGGAACCGATTGTGTACAGCGCCGCCGATGCGGTCGGCGTGTTGACGCGCAGCGGTCTCGAATATCTCGCCTTGGGCAACTGGTGGGTGGAGAAGCGCGCGTGAGTATTCTGGTCACTGGAGCGGCCGGCTTCATCGGGTATCACGCCGCCCAACGTTTACTGGGCCAGGGGCGGCGCGTAACGGGCGTCGACAATTTGAACGCTTACTATGATCCGGCGCTGAAGCGCGCCCGCCTGGCTCGCTTGACGGCGCATCCTCGGTTTCAGTTCATCGAGGCGGATCTGGCGCATCGATCGTCCGCGGAACATATCTTTTCCGCGGCGTCGCCGGCGCGCGATTCTTACGATGCGGTGCTGCACTTGGCGGCGCAGGCCGGTGTGCGCTATTCGCTGGAGAATCCGCACGCCTACACGGAGGCCAATATTACCGGCTTTTTGAACGTCCTTGAAGGCTGCCGGCGCTTGCGCATTCCGCGCCTGATCTACGCGTCGTCGAGCTCGGTGTACGGCGGCAATACGAAGACGCCCTTCGCGGTAGGCGATCCCGTGGAGACGCCCGTTTCCCTATATGCCGCCACCAAGCGGGCCAATGAATTGATGGCCCACTGCTACACGCACCTGTACGGTTTTGCGGCCACGGGGCTGCGTTTCTTCACGGTATATGGGCCATGGGGCCGTCCCGACATGGCGCCGTTTCGTTTTGCCGAAGCCATCGAGCGCGGCGCGCGTATCGATATCTACAACTATGGCCGTATGTTCCGCGACTTTACTTATATCGACGACATTGTCGAAGGCTTAGTCCGTGTTATCGACCGGCCAGAGGAGGGGCACAAAATCTACAACATCGGCAACGCCAAGCCGGTGGCGCTGATGGGCTTCGTACACGCGCTGGAACGCGCGCTGGGCAAACGCGCCCGCCGGCGTTTCATGCCTTTGCAAGCCGGTGATGTTGTGGCCACGCACGCCGATGGGGAAGACTTTTGCGATTACACCGGATTCCGTCCGGTGGTGCCGGTGGAAGAAGGAGTGGCTCGTTTCGCGGATTGGTACCGGGGCTATTACAGCCGCGCCGCGCGCGCCCGCGTGGCCTAAGACGCATGACGCGAGCCGCCTCGATCACTCTGAACATCGCGCTGCTGTTGGGCTTGGCGGAAGGCTGTGCGCGCTTGGCCGAAGCGCTGCGTCCCGCTCAGGAAGACGTTGGCTTGGATTACGCTCCCTACCGCATGCAACGCATGATACGTGCTCCTTGGACGCTCAACCGCGACGGCTTTCGGGCGGCGGAGCTGGAAAGCTACCGGGGCAAATTCCTGGTCGAGTTCCTGGGAGGCTCGGTGTGCCTGGGGGTGGGTACGAATCCGGGAAAACCCTTGCCACAGCGTTTAGAAGAGGCGCTGCACGCCGCTGGCCTGGCCAACGCCGCGGTGATCAATCTGTGTCAGGGAGGCGTGGCGTCGGCCCAGGAACTGGCTATTTTTGTGCAGTACGGTTTGCCCTTAAAGCCGCAAGTTGTGTTGTCGTTTGACGGGGCCAATGACCTGCTGCATCCGCGACCCTTGGGGGAGGACGGCGACGCCAACTTGCCCTACCAGGACCGGGAGATGAAGGCTCGTTTCGACGGTCATCATGGTTGGTTCGAGCACTTCGCTGTAAAGCGTGTTGCGGATCGCGTTGCGCAGCGTTTGCCGATGCCGGTGCGCACATTTGCCGCGCTGGGGCCGGACGTCGCACCTGCTTCCATCATCGAATCCTACTTATACGTAAGCGACGTAATTCGGACCCTTACAGAAGCCCAACAGGGGCTGTACGCGCTGTTGTTACAGCCTACGCTGCATTACGCCAAACCGATGAGCGTTGCTGAGCGAAGCGGCTGGACCGGGCGCCGTTCGGATGATGCCGAGGTGGCTTCAGGCTACGCAGCGGGACTTTTCGAACAGACCCGCACGGCGTTGACGGCGTGGTCGGAGAAGAACCATGCGCCGGTTTACGACTTGACCCACACTTTCCGTGAGACGCCCGGCACGGTATATTCCGACAGCGTCCATTTTACCGGCGAAACGGGTTTCCGGATGCTGGAAGAGGAACTGGAACGCCAGGGAATCGTCGCCCGGATTACGTCTCGCTATCGCGACTGGGAAACTGAACAGTCGGGCCTGCACCCTATTTCGAGGACACTCGCGT
This sequence comes from Acidobacteriota bacterium, assembly GCA_039931205.1. Taxonomy (GTDB): domain Bacteria; phylum Acidobacteriota; class Terriglobia; order Bryobacterales; family Bryobacteraceae; genus Palsa-187. Next base: position 148,161 of record JBDTSJ010000028.1, on the reverse strand, counting down.
GGCAGCGCTAGCGACTCCAGTGAAAGCGGCCAGTCCCCCGGCGGGCACTTGGTCCAGCGTGGTCGGCGCGATGACCAAGACGGGGGGCGCATCGCTGGCCAGCGGATTGTTGAGTCTGCTGGCGACGAAGATTCTGGCCGTCGAATTGGGACCTTCTCATATGGCGTTGTTTGCAACGCTGCAGCAAGTCCGGCAGACCGCGGTGACCGCCGGTACGTTGACCGGACAGACGGCTCTGGTGCAAGGGACGAGTTCCACGGAAGGTCGAGCCCGCCGCGAGTTTCTGCGCACGGCCGCGTGTCTGATGCTGGCCGCTAGCGCCATCGTATGTGGCGTTTTGCTGGCCGCTCCTGCTTGGGCGGCCGAGCGCTCCGGGCTGCCCGCCGAGCAAGCCCGCTTGGCCGGCTGGGTGGTATTGGCCGTATTGCCCGCGGTTGTGTTTGTGTTCCTGGCAGCGCTGCTCAATGCCTTTGGAGCTATTGGGGCGCTCGCGTGGGTGCAACTCGCCGCGCCCGCCGCGATGGCTCTTCTAGCCTACCCGGTGGCGCGCAACGTGGCGCATGGAAATACGTCCGCGTTCGTATTGTTGCTAGCGGGCACATCCCTCGCCGCCATCGTCGCAGCGGGTTTTGCGTTGCGGAGCTACGGCGCGGCACTACGGACGTGCTTCCACGGCGAGGGCAGCTGGTTGCATTTACCAGCCGCGCGAAAATTCTTCGCCATCTCCGGGTCGATGTTCGCGAGCGGGCTGTTCTCCTCGTGGGCTGTGCTCACGGTGCGTGCCCGGATACTGAACACGCAAGGTTTACATGCCGGCGGAGAATTTGACGCCGCGTGGGCCGTCAGTATGAATCAGGCGGGCCTGGTGCTGGCTTCGTTGCAGACCTACTACCTGCCTCTGCTCGCGCGTACGTCAGATCCCCGCGAGCGCTCCGTCCAAATCGCACGAGTGCTGACGGTTGCATCTTTGTCAGGGGCCGTACTGATTGTGATCCTGATCCTAGGGAAGTCCACAGTGCTATCGCTGTTGTATTCTCCGGCTTTCGCGGGAGGCGAGCGGTACCTGCGCTGGACGCTGGTGGGCGATTACCTTAAGATCGCATCCTGGATCTTCTCGATTCCCCTGCTCGCCGCTGGCAACATGCGAGCATTCCTGGCCGCCGATCTGAGCGCCTACGCAGGCTTCCTGATCGTGTCGTCCGGCTTGGCGCGCTGGTTCACCGCCGCCGAGGCCGCGTCGATTGGGTTCGTGGCGCTGTATGCTGTTCACTTGATCTTTTGCGGGTCCTATTTGTGGAGCCGCGGCGAATTCCGCCCACGTCCGCGCACCGCCGTAGTTTGGCTGGGCGGACTGGCGCTGATAGCCGCCACATCCGTTGCCTTTTGGAGTCCCGCATGAGTGCAAGAGTTTCCGTGGCCATTGCCACCTACAACCGCGCCTCGATGGTGCGCGAGAGCGTTCAGGCCGCCTTGACGCAAGAGCTGTTCGCAACGGAAATCTGCGTGGCTGACGACGCCTCCAGCGACCACACTTGGTCCGCGCTGACAGCTTTGGCCCAAAATCCCCGGGTGCGCATCTTTCGTCAGGAAAAGAACACTGGTGGCGTGGAGAACTGGAATTTTGCCATTCGCCAGACAACCGGTGATTACATTGCGTGGTGTTCCGACGACGACCGTTATTTGCCCGGGCACCTGGACGCCTCGATTGCGTTCCTCGAAGCGCATCCCCAAATCGGCATGGTCCACTCCGGGTTCATCGACGCGGTCGAAACGCCGGCAGGCGTCGAAACCATCCCGCGGCCTCTACGCTTCGCTGCGACAGCTGTCCTGGATCGCGGTAGTTTGCTGCGCTACCTGACACGCTATTACGATTGGCCATTTCATCCTTCCACCATCGTGATGCGGCGCAGTGTGTGGAACGCCGTCGGGCCCTTCGATGCGGCCTACGCGCTGGCGGACACCGACTGGTTTGTCCGCGCCGTGGAAAGATTTCCCGTCGCGATGCTGGCGCGGCACGGAGTGCTCAATCGCCGCCATCCTGGGAACTGGAGTAACCGCTTGGGGAGCGCGCGCATGCAGCGCGAGATTTTTGAAATTGTCGAAGCCGCTATCACTCGCCTGCTTCCCCGGCGACCTGTTTCCCGCGTGTTGTGGAGAGCGATCTGGCGCGCCAACGTTCGCTCCCATTTGCTGCTGACCTTACGAGCCCGCCTGTCCACGTTTCACGCCGAGGCCGCTTGCGCCGTATGGCGGCAATTGCTGGAAGGCACCGGGCTTCGTCTGCCTGGCCCTTTCCTCCGTTGGGGTGACACGCTTATTTGCCGCTGGTGCGCCCGTCACGTGTCTGCTTTTGAAGACGCGCGGCAAAGTGTCAGTCCTCTTTAGAACTCACACCCATCTAGAACTTACAAACATGTGTGGAATCGCTGGAGTTATCGGTCATCCTGACGCTGTGGCACTCACCGCGCGGATCGCGACGGCGCAGGCACATCGCGGCCCGGACGGTTTCGCTGTGGAAGCTCTGGCTGCTGGAGCGGCCCTGGGCCACCGGCGTCTAGCCATCCTGGACTTATCGCCGCGAGGCGCACAGCCCATGACCTCGCGTGACGGCCGCTGGACGATGGTTCTAAATGGAGAAATCTTCAATTATCGGGAACTGCGGGAACAGCTTCCGGACATCCCCTGGCGGTCGGCAACCGACACCGAAGTGTTGCTCGAAGCCGTGGCGCGCTGGGGACTGGAGACTGCCCTGGGACGCTCCATCGGCATGTTCGCCGTAGCCCTGTGGGATCGCCACGAGCACGCTCTGACCCTCGCGCGGGACCGCATTGGCGAGAAACCGTTGGTGTATTTCTGGAATGGCCGCACCTTGGCGTTCGCCAGCGAACTGAAAGCTCTGGCGCCTCTGCACGATTCCCGCATTGACCGGGCGGCGCTGGATCTCTATCTGGCACTGGGATACGTGCCCGCGCCGCTGAGCATCTTCCGCAATCTGCATAAGCTGGAGGCCGGGCACTGGCTGCGCCTGCACGAAGGCTCGATCGCGATCCGGCGCTGGTGGTTTCCTGAAAAAGTTTCCACCGCGTTGGTTCCACCAGAACAACGTTCGCAGCAACTGCGCGGGCTCATCGGCGATGCTGTCCGTTTGCGCCTGCGCTCCGATGTTCCCATCGCCTTGGCGCTCAGTGGGGGCATCGATTCCTCGATCCTGGCCGCGGAACTGGGCCGGCAAGGTGCTGCGCCCACCGCGTTCACCGTGGTCTTCGAAGGGGACCAGACTGACTTGCCCTACGCTCGCCGCGTCGCCCGACACTTCGGATTGCGTCACGAGATCGTGCATGCCGAGGGCACAAAACTGGAATACGGGTTGGCGGCTGCCGTAGCCCAGGCCGTTGCCCACTATGATGAGCCGTTTGCGGATAGTTCTTCGATCGCGTCGCTGGCTCTGGCGCAAGCCGTGGGCGCACGCTACAAAGTCATCCTGGAGGGCGATGGTGGGGATGAAGCGTTCGGGGGCTACCGGCACTACGAGTTTATTGCAGCTAAGCAGACGGTGAAGGCAATGGCCGCGGCTGTGGGCTTGCGCGACGGATGTGCCTCGGTCTACGTAGAGTCCAAAACGAGCTTTCGGACGGCCGAGCGGGAAATCCTGCTAGATGGGAATGGCCGGCCCCAGCCGGCGCTGGAGCGCTTTCTGACCAGGCATCCGTTTGCGGCGAGCGCCGGTGCCAGTCCTCTCAAGCGGGCCTTGTGGAGTGACCGGCATCTCGCGCTCGCCAACGGACTGACTTACAAGATGGATACTGCGCTGGCGGCGCACTCCATCGAAGGCCGGGCGCCGTTGCTCGACCATCGCGTAATCGAATGGGCGCAGAATCTCGACGACCACGATTTGGTGCGAGGCCGTGAAAAGAAAGTTCTGCTGCGTCAGGCTTACGCGCCATACCTGCCACCGGAGATCCTTGCGCGCCCCAAACATGGTTTCGGCGCTCCCATCGCGCAATGGCTGAGTGGGCCTTTGCGAAAGCTTGTCGCCCACGCGCTGCCTTGTCCTTTGCTCGAGCCGCGCTTGCAGCGCGGGCTCTCCGGGCAGCGCCAGTGGGCGGTGCTCACGCTGGCCCTGTGGGCCAAACACTGGGGAGCCACGTGGTAAAGCCAGTATGGTAAAGCCAGTATGGTAAAGCCAGTCACGGTCCTGATGGCCGTCTATAACTCGCCCCTGGGCATGCTGGATGCGGCCATCGATTCGATTCTGGGGCAGACGTTTCGGGATTTCGAATTCCTCATTGTGGACGACGGCTCTTCCGACACGGATGTGCGCGACCACCTGGCATGGAGATCCAAGAAAGACGCGCGCATTGTGGTGGCATGGGAACCGCATCGTGGATTGACCGGGTCTCTGAATCGCGGGATGGCTCTGGCGCAAGGCGCCTTCATCGCCCGGCAAGACGCCGACGATTGGAGCGCCCCGCACCGCCTGGAGCGCCAGTGGACGCATTTGATGCTGCATCCGACCGACGCCCTGTGCGGTTCCAATGTGTGGACCCACCAGCAGAACGGTTCGTCGCTGTGGTGCACCCGTCTACCGCAAACTCACTCCGCGATTCTGGCAGCTTTCGCGGCAAGCAATCCATTCGTGCATGGCTCGGTGTTTTTCCGGAAATCCGCTGCGTTAGACGTAGGCGGCTATTGCGAGGTATTTCGCTGTTCTCAGGACTACGACTTCTTTTGGCGCCTGGCGGAGCGACATCCGGTCGCGAATCTTGGCGAACCGTTGTATCACTATCGCTACACGGCGGGTTCTGTCTCCGCCCGCCGGGCAGCCGACCAGATGACCGCGCACGACGCCATCCGCATGCTGGCCGAGACCCGCGAACACGGAGGGTCGATGCAGCCCAGCGCTGCGTTAGCGGCAGCCGTTCGTGAGGCCGGCAACGCCCGCGATCTTTCGCGCGCGCTTCTCAAACAAGCCGATCACCTCATGCTGGCTGGCCATTACCGCCAGGCCGGCCGATCCTATGTCGAACTGCTGCGCCATTCTCCTCGTAATTTGCTCGGGTGGGGAAAACTGGCCCGCCTGGGTCTGTTCCAAACGTTTCCGTCTCTCCGGGAGGCCTCTTTCCGATGAACGCGACGTCCGAAAAGCTGCGCGTCTTATTCGTCATTCCTGGTGAGTCCGAGGGGAGTTCCATGGTCTTTGCGCGGCGGCAAGCGAATGCCTTGGCGGGCATGGACGTCAGCGTGGAGTGCTTTCACCTACGTTCCCGCACCTCGCCGCGCGTCCTGATGGAGGAGGCGGCTCGCTTCGGCCGCTGCCTGCGGCGATTCCGGCCTGCCCTGGTTCATGCCCACTTCGGCACCGTGACCGCTGCTTTCACAATGATCGCGGCCGGACGGACGCCGGTGGTGATCACCTTCCGTGGCAGCGATCTCAATCGTGTGCCAACAGCGGATGGGCTGCGCGCCTGCCTGGGTCGCATGTTGTCGCAATGGGCAGCACTAGGGGCCGCTCGCCTGGTGTGCGTAAGTCACGATCTGCGGAAGCGATTGTGGTGGCGTCACGCGGTGACCACCGTCCTACCCAGCGGTGTGGACATCGATCTCTTCCGTCCGCTGGCGCGCGGTCTGGCCCGGCGACAGCTTGGGTGGCCGCCCAGCGAGCCAGTGATCTTATTCAACGCCGGTCATGATGCTCTGAACAAACGCCTGGATCTGGCCCAGGCGGCCTTCTCTGAAGCGCGCCGGGAAATACCGGGCTTGCGTCTCGAAGTCCTCACGGGGGGCCTGCCGCCGGACCGCATGCCGCTGGTGATGAATGCGGCTAACTGCCTGCTGGTAACCAGCGACGCCGAAGGCTCGCCCACCGTGGTGCAGGAGGCTCTGGCCTGCAACCTGCCTATCGTCAGCGTCGCGGTGGGCGACGTAGCCGAGCGGCTGCGGGGCGTAGCGGGAACTCGTATTGCCGGCCGCTATCCCCACGAATTGGCGCGTGCTTTGGTCGAGACCGTCTTGCGCGATGAACCTTCCGAAGGCCGTCTGCGCTGCGTGGAGTTCTCGTCCGATACGATCGCCGCCGAACTCGCCCGCCTGTATCGCGAAATCGTGACCCAGCGTCAAGCTCAAAAAAGATCCTCATGGAATACTACGCTTTTCTCACAGCGGTCACGACCGTAATTGCCCTGCTCGCGGTGATTCTCTACCGCAAGTCGCGCGACCTCGGTACGGTCATCGGGACCGCCGCGCTGTATTATTGGTCCCTATTCGGAGCCTGGTACATTGTCATCGACAAAAGCGGAGGTTCCAGCGGCAAGAATTACCAGTATCTGGAAACCAAGATGTTCCCCATCGCGCTGGACAGCGATTACATGTTGGCGCTGGGCTTGTACTCCGCCTTCATCATCGTTCTGCAGATCACTTTGCTTTTGCTGATTCCGTCCCGCGAAGCTCCCGCAGCGCCGCGCCTGCTATTGTGGCATGGACCGATTCTAGGTCTGACCCTGGCCGCCGGCTTGCTCAGTTTCTTCCTGATCCGCGATGAACTGAGTTCCGCCTGGACCCTGCACACGTCCGCCTATTGGTACACGCGCCGCAATCCCAGCGAGTGGTTCACGCTGCATCAAGTGCTGAATCGTGCCGCGCTGCTGCCGGCGGCCATCGGGCTGGCGGCTCTCGCCACAGGCGACAGCAGCCGCTATTTCATCAACGTGCGCCGCCGCTACACGCTGCTGGGTTACGCATTGGTCTTGGGAGGTATGTGCGGTTTCACGTTCCTGTTGGGAAATAAGAATGAAGTGCTGGCGGCACTGGTGGCCGGCGTACTAACTTATGTCGGATCGGTGCGGCACCCGCAATGGATGAAGGTGGGGCTGACGCTGCTGGTGGGGATGTGGTTCCTGTACACCATCGACTACTTCCGGTCGTTCGCACTGGCCGACTTGGGCGAGGCTGTCAGCCTGCATCTGGAAGACGCCACTGAAGTGGGACGCTTTGTCACTTCCAGCAACGAGGCCTATGCGGCGCACTTCTCCATGTATGGGGTGTTGTCGAAGAACGTGGAGCCGAAGTTTGGCTACAGCTTGTATTCACTGCTGTGCTCGGTGATTCCACGGATCCTGTGGCCGGATCGCCCCCGGGATATTTATCTCTACTACAGCGAAAGTGTGGGGGCCGTCCAGAACCAAGGCTATTCTCTGCATCACGCCACGGGATGGTATCTCAACTTCGGCTCCGTAGGCGTGGTCCTGGGCGCCGTTGTCATGGGCCTGGCGTGGGGGTTCTGCATCAATGCCCGCCGGCGTATCCGGCATACCACGGGGCTGGCGTTTCGCCTGTTCGCGATTGTGGCTCCGTGGCTCTTTGCTGCTTGTCTGCCGCCGATGTTGCGCGCAGGACCCGAAGGCTACAAAGGGCTGATTATCGAAGGCGCGCTCATCCCAGTGGGTGCGCTGATTTTTGCGTGCCGGCCCAAGCGCGCGCGCAAGTCGCAACTGGCTTGGGATCCGGAACACGGCTGGGCCTTACGCGGGGACGCCGCATGAAACCATTCATTTCCGTCATTCTGCCGTGCCGCAACGAAGTCCGATCCCTGGCTCGCTGCCTGGATTCCATACTGGCCTCGAGCTACCCCGCGGACAGCATGGAGGTTCTGGTGGCCGATGGCTTGAGTGAGGATGGCAGCCGCGCCGTACTGGAAGGATTTGCCGCGAAGGACGCGCGCGTGGTGATCCTCGATAACCTTTCTCTCATTACGCCGGCCGCCCTCAATCTTTGTATACGCGCGGCGCGCGGCCAATACATCCTCAGAGTGGATGCCCACTCTGTTATTGGGCCGAATTACATCGCCGTATTAATCGACTTCCTCGCTGCACATCCGGACGCCTGGGGGGCAGGCGGACGGATGTTCACTCTACCTGAGGCGCACAGCATGTTCTCGAAGTGCATCTCCATCGTCCTGAGCCATCGCTTTGGTGTGGGCAACTCCGGATTCCGCACCAGCGGAGCGATCGCCGAGCCGCAATCCGTCGATACCGTGTTCAACTGCTGCTGGCGCCGAGAAGTCTTCGATCGCGTGGGGCTTTTCCACGAACGCTTGATCCGCAGCCAGGACATCGAACTAAGCGCCCGCATCGCGCGGGCAGGAGGAACGCTGTGGCTGGTTCCCGGGGCGGACACGACGTATTTCGCGAAGGTCGATTTTCTGCCCTATCTAAGTCACAACTGGCTTAACGGCATCTGGTCCGTGGTCCCGGCTATCTATCTGTCCCGGCTCCCCGTTCGCTGGCGGCACCTGATTCCCCTGGCGTTTGTCGCCAAGCTAACCGTCAGCCTCGCGGGGGCGCTGCTCTGGCGTATCTGGTGGTTGCCTGTGCTACCACTTGGTCCCTACGCGGTTCTCAACCTCGCGTTCTCAGGCCGCCTGGCGGTCCAGCATCGCAGTCTGAAGCTGGCTGTGCTTTTGCCCATCACCTTTGCTGGACTGCACTTTGCCTACGGGGCAGGAAGCCTATGGGGTGCGTTACGGCTGGCCGTGCACAGGCTGCGGCGTGTCTCGCTGGTGCCAGTTCAAGAAACCAACTCATGACTCCTGTACAAACCCGTGTTATTCCATTCTTCGACTATCCGCACTTGTTTACCGCGGAGGAAGAGGAACTGGTGGCAATCTTCTGCGACGTCGGTCGCAGAGGAGCTTTCATCGCCCAGCAGGATGGCGAGCGGTTCGAGCGCAACCTGGCAGCATATCTAGGCGCGAAACATGTCATCGGCGTCGCCAACGCCACCGACGGCCTGCTGATTGCATTGCGTGCGTCCGGCGTCCAACACGGAGACGAAGTCATTTTCTGTTCCCACACCATGGTGGCGACGGCGTCCGCCATCCACTTCGCCGGAGCGACACCCATCCCGGTGGAGTGCGGTCCCGATCATTTGATCGATCCCGCCTCGGTGGAAGCAGCCATCACCACCCGAACACGCGCCATCCTGCCTACGCAACTGAACGGGCGCACCGCGGATATGCATGCCCTGGGAGCAATCGCCCGCCGCCATGATTTGTTGCTGGTCGAAGACGCCGCGCAAGCCCTCGGTTCGCGGTTCGACGACCGGCCGGCGGCCAGGTTTGGAGCGTCCGCAGCCATCAGTTTCTTTCCGGCCAAGCTACTCGGTTGCCTGGGCGACGGAGGATGCGTAGTAACCAACGATGACGCCATTCATGACCGCATGCTGCAGCTTCACGACCACGGCCGGCGGGCCGATGGCGAAATCATCTCCTGGGGTTTGAACTCGCGGCTGGATAACCTGCAAGCGGCGATCTTAGACTACCGCCTGAACTCCTATCCCCTGGCGATCGTGCGCCGCCGCGCGCTTGCGGACGTGTACCAATCTCGTCTCGGAGATCTGGACGAGGTTACGCTGCCGCCCGCGCCGGGCAGCGATCCTTTGCACTTCGATGTTTTTCAGAATTATGAAATCGAAGCGGATCGGCGCGACGGTCTGCGCGAGTATCTTACATCGCGCGGCATCCGCACCCTCGTGCCGTGGGGAGGCAAAGCCGTCCATCAATGGCCTGCGCTCGGATTCCCCCAGCAGTTGCCATTCACCGACGGTCTCTTCAAACGGCTGCTGCTGTTGCCCATGAATCTTTCGCTCACCGACGACCAAGCCCAGGAGGTGTGTGATGCCATCCACCAGTTCTACCGCCGCTAGCCCGGCTCTAGTTCCTATCCCGCCGCAAAGTCCGGAGTGGCTGCTGGCCCGCTGGTGGGAGATGCAGCGCATTCGACGGGCGGAAGAAACCATCGCCCTACTTGTCGAGAGCGGCGAGGCACGCTGCCCCTGCCACCTCTATATCGGGCAGGAAGCCATCGCCTCCGGAGTCTGTGCCGCGCTCACACGCGAAGACACCCTCTGGGGAGGCCATCGCTCGCACGGCCATTACCTCGCCAAGGGTGGGTCGCTGACCGGGCTGTTCGCGGAAGTGCTGGGAAAAGAGACCGGGTGCTCGGGAGGCCGTGGCGGCTCGATGCATCTGCTGGCTGAAGATGTCGGCATTTTAGGCACCGTGCCTATCGTGGCCGGTACTGTTCCGCTGGCCGCCGGCGCAGCGCTCGCGTCCAAGCTACGTGGCGATGGACGCGTCGCGGTCGCGTTCTTCGGTGACGGCACGCTGGAAGAAGGCCACGTCCACGAAACCCTGAATCTTGCCGCGCTCTATCGCCTGCCGCTGGTATTCGTCTGCGAAAACAATCTCTACTCCAGTCATCTGCATTGGGAGGAGCGCCGTATCGCCGATAACCTGGACCAAGCCGGAACGTTCCATTCCGTCCCGGGTGTGCGCGTCGATGGTAACGATGTTGAGTCGGTATACAGCGCGGCCCGTTTCGCGGTGGGGCGTGCGCGCTCCGGTTTGGGGCCGACGCTGCTGGAGTGCCGGACATTTCGTTGGCGCGGTCATGTGGGCGCCAGCACGGATATCGACGTCGGCGTCCACCGCCGCGGTGAACTGACGGAATGGCTGGAGAGGGATCCCATTGGGAACCTGAAAGCCCGCTTGCATGACGTGAACTTCGCCCCTCACATCGCGGCCATCGACACCGAGATTCTGAACGCTCTGGAGCAGGCTCGTCAGGCTCCTTTCCCGCCTGCCGGCCGCCGGCTAGAGCATGTTTTCGGCAACAGGCTTCCCTCACTGCGGGAGTTCCCATGCGACCACTAAGCTACGGGCAAGCGATCCGCGAAGCCCACGCGCAGTTGCTGGCCCGCGATCCCCGCGTCTTCCTTGCGGGTCAGGGTTTGTGGAGCCCTTGGTACGCCGGCGGCAGCCTTGACAATCTGGATCGCGATTTCGGCCGCGACCGTATCCTCGACTCCCCGGTGTCTGAAAACGCCGTCACTGGCATGTGCATTGGGGCTGCCCTGGCCGGCATGCGGCCCATCGTATTTCACCCACGCATGGATTTCATGCTGCTGGCCGCCGACCCCATCATCAATCAAGCCGCGAATTGGTCCTATTTGTTTGCCGGGCGCGTCAGCGTGCCCATCGTCATTCGCGCCGTCATCAATCGTGGCGGGGAACAGGGAGCACAACATTCGCAAGCCCTGCACTCATTGTTCATGCATATCCCCGGGCTCAAAGTGGTGATGCCATCTGCCGCGGCCGACGCCAAGGGTTTGCTGGCCGCCGCCGTGGCCGATCCCAATCCTGTTCTGTACATTGACGACCGTTGGCTGTACGACCAAACCGAGGATGTACCCGAGGAACTCTACATGACTCCGATCGGGAAAGCGGTGGTTCGCCGCCGTGGGAGCGACGTCAGCATCGTCGGCATCTCGCACATGGCGCACCTGGCCATCGAAGCCGCGCGACTGCTGGCCGCTGACGGTGTGGATGCCGAAGTCATCGACCTGCGCTCGCTGAAACCCTGGGATCAGGAATGCGTGCTCGACAGTGTCCGAAAAACCGGGCGTGCGGTAATAGCCGATTCCGCATGGCGGACTGCCGGCGCCTCGGCTGAACTCTCGGCCACGATCGCCGCGGAAGCCTTCCATGATCTGATTGCTCCGGTGGAGCGCGTAACGCTGCCCGACACTCCCGCTCCCACTAGCCGCACGGAGGAACAAGCCTACTATCCGACTGCGCAAGATATCGTGGCGGCCGTTGCGCGAACCATGAATCACAAGCGGGCCAGGCAAGGGGCTGCCGCGTGAACGCCAAACGGAGCTTCGACTTTCTTGTGGCTTTCGCCGGCCTCGTCATTCTTGCACCAGCCTTGTTACTCATCGCATGCGTGATTTTCGCGGAAGACCGCCGTTCCCCGTTTTTCTTCGGCACGCGCGTGGCCCGCAACGGGGGCGAATTTCGCATGCTCAAATTCCGCAGTATGGTTCCCGGCGCCTGGAAAACAGGAGTCTCCTCCACCGCCTCCACCGACCAGCGGATCACCAGTACGGGAGCTTTCCTTCGGCGCTTCAAACTCGACGAGTTCCCACAGCTGTGGAACGTTGTTGTGGGAGACATGAGTCTGGTTGGTCCGCGGCCTCAAGTGTCGACCGACGCGCGCATGTACACGTCAGAGGAACGCCGCCTGCTCACGGCGCGGCCGGGCATCACCGATCTAGCCTCCATAGTCTTCGCCGACGAAGGCGAAATCCTGGCCGACTCCGCCGACCCGGACCTGCTGTATAACCAGATCATCCGCCCGTGGAAGAGCCGGCTGGGTCTGCTCTACATCGACCAGCACACCCTATCCGTAGATGTTCGCATCCTGGCGCTAACGCTTTTTTCCGCAATCTCCCGGCCGAGAGCTTTAGCCGGAGTCGCCCACATCTTAGAATCCTGGCACGCCGATCCCATCCTGCTCCGCGCCGCCAGCCGGCAACACCCTCTGCTACCCTGGCCGCCCCCAGGAGCCGACGAAGTAGTCCAAAAATATCCAACCCAAGCCGCACATGCCTAATCTGCACTCCTCCGCGTTCATCCGCGGCTCATTCCTCCTGCGCCAACGCCGCTTCCTAACCGAAGCCGTAGGGGCGGCAATAGCCTGCGTGGCATTGGCAACAAGTTTCCTGCTGCGCTTCGAGTTCGCCGTGCCTCCCGCGTATATTCCCATGCTGCAGCATGCACTGCCGCTTGCCGTAGCAGTGAAATTCCTGACCTTCCGGGCCTTCGGCCTCCGCCACCTGGCTTGGCGCTACATCGGCTTTGATGACCTGCTCCGCATCGCCGCCGCCAATCTTACGGCGTTTGTATTACTCACTCCGCTGTTACGCCTGACAATCGGACCCGCCTTCCCTCGATCCATTTACGTCCTGGACCTGCTCACGTGCCTCATGCTGGAGGTAAGCACCCGCGCCGTAGTCCGGATGTTATTCGATTCGCGCACACGCAGCGTTTCGCCCGGAACCCGCCGCGTGCTGATCTATGGAGCGGGCCGAGCCGGGGTCCGCGTACTGGCGGAATTGCGCGCGCAACTCGCCTTGTGCTATCACGTCGCCGGTTTCCTCGACGACAATCCCGCGAAGCGCGACATGCGCATCCACGGTGTCCGCATCTTTGGTGGCCGGGCGGAATTGCCCAGCATCGCTTCCAAGCTGCACGCCGAGGAGATCCTCATCGCGCTGCCCACTGCCTCCGGCCAAGACCTGACAGAAATTCTGGAACAGTGCCACGCGGCGCACATCCCCGCCAAACGCATCCCCGCTCTGGCGGAAATTATCGATGACAAAGTGTTGGTGGATCAAATTCGCGAAGTGCGCATCGAGGATCTGCTGGGCCGGCAACCTGCGCGTTTGGACGACGCCGAAGTCAGTCGACGTCTGACTGGACAAGTGGTGCTTGTCACCGGAGCCGCCGGGTCCATTGGCAGCGAACTGTGCCGCCAGATCGCGCGCTACTCTCCCACGGTATTGGTTGGCTTCGACCACGCCGAATCCGCCCTGTATGAGATGGAACAGGAACTGCGCGTGCACTTCCCGCAACTGGTCTTCGTGGCGGAAATAGGTAGTATCCAGAATCAGCAGCGGGTAGAGGAAGTGTTCGCCCAGCACCGCCCGCGCAGCGTGTATCACGCGGCTGCCTACAAACATGTGCCACTGATGGAAGCGCACCTCTTCGAAGCCGTAAAGAACAATGTCTTCGGAACCCGCAACGTCGCTCGCGCCGCCGCGTCCTGGGGAGCGGAGAATCTTGTGCTGATCAGCTCCGACAAAGCTGTCCGCCCCGCCAATGTCATGGGAGCCACCAAACGTCTGGCCGAACTGGTGTGTTTGGCCGAAGCCGGAAAACGGCCGCTCACGAAAATCGTTGCCGTTCGCTTCGGGAATGTGCTCGGCTCCAGCGGCAGCGTGATTCCGCGTTTTCGCCAACAGATCGCCAGCGGCGGACCACTCACGGTCACCCATCCGGAGATGCGCCGGTTCTTCATGACCATCCCCGAGGCCGCCCAACTTGTGCTCGAAGCCGGAGCCATGGGCGCGGGCGGCGAAATCTTCGTCCTGGAAATGGGCGAGCCCGTCCGCATCCTCGACCTGGCGCGCAAAATGATTCTGCTCAGTGGACTGCGCCCCGACGTCGACATCCGCATCACCTTCTCAGGTGTGCGTCCGGGAGAGAAAATGTGCGAAGAACTGATCGACTACGAAGAAAATACGGTTCCCACGCCCCACACCCAAATCCGCGTCTTCAACGGCCCCCCGCCTAGCCGGGCCGCTTTCGAATGCTCTCTGGATCAACTAAAGGATTCCGTCCGGCTGCGCGACGCCGCCGGAGTAGTCATGTGTTTCAAGGATTTAATCCCGGACTACAACCCCAGCAGCGTCATCCTAAAGAAAGCCCTTCGCCCCCGCCAGCGAGCCAAGTCCGTAGTCGCCTAAGTTTTACTTAATCGCGTAATTATGCGCCGCCAGCGCTCCGGTGACAGCTGAACTCCCCCAATTCAATTTCGCAAACATGCGCGCCGCCCCCGGCCACTTCTTCACCAGCAAATACTCAATCCCGATCGCCGCCGCCGTACTCCCAATCTTGATCGACGCCGCCTTGCCCCCAAATCGTCCATCCCGGCCCGCCAACATCGGATTCAACTCTCGCATCCCGTAGGAACTCGCAATGTCCAACCCTTGCGTCGCTACAACCGGGACTAAACTTCTCTTCCACGCCCGCATCGCCCGCGTGTTTGACTCCGCGGAGTACACACTCCTGCCGGCTGGCGGTTGGGCCGTGACCGCGGCAAACACATTCTCCGCGCGCGCGACGATGGGCATCAGAAAACCACTAAGGACAATCATCGTGGGGAGTAGTTGTTTCATACGATGAGCATAAGGCTAGGACTTAAACCATACAACGCGTTTGGGTATAGGACTTATCCTAACTTCCGTACCGCGCCGTGGCTGCTGTTCGCACTAGCCTGCGCAGCCACACTGACCATTGCCGCCGTCGATCCTGCCGCCGAAGCAGGTCTCGCCGACTGGGTCTTTGAATGCGCGATATTCCTGCTGGCCGCATGGCTATTGATCAAGCACCCTTCCAAACCCCCATGGACGTTCCTGACCGCCATCGCCGCGCTCTCCCTGTGGGGAATAGCGCAATTAGCGTTCAACGCCAGTTCCTACAGCTATGCCACGTTGCAGGCCGCATTACGCTTCGCTGCCTTCGGAGCCGCCGCCCTTAGCGCGTATCTGTGCCTTCGCGGTGGGCTTGTCCGGGAACAGTTTCTGGAAGCCACGGCCTGGTTCGGGTTCGTCATCAGTATTGTTGGCGTCCTGGCGTATCACACCTCGCCAAACCAAGTGTTATGGTTATTCCCGTCTCCTTACCCTGACACCTGGGGACCCTTCCTCAGCCGCAACAACTTCGCGCAATTCCTGGAACTGATCCTACCCATAGCGCTGTGGCTGGCTTTCTCCCGTCGCGAAGTCCTGCACTGGAGCATGGCCGCAACCATCCTGGCCGCCGGCTTGGTTTCCGCGTCGCGAGCTGGAGCCACGATCCTGCTGCTGGAAACCCTAGTTGGATTTCTGGTGGCCCGCCCGCGCGGACTTCGCACACCCGCTCTTTTTGCGACCGCAGTAGTAGGGCTGGGCGTACTCGCTGGCGCCGATACGTTGGTCCGTCGATTCGCGCTGTTTAACCCCTTAGCCGACCGCGTTCCGATCTATTCCTCGACGCTCGCCATGATTTCCCAACGCCCGGCCCAGGGCTTCGGTCTGGGCACTTTTGCCTCGGTCTACCCGGAATTCGCAAACTTCGATTCCGGATACCGCATCGATCACGCGCACAGCGACTGGCTGGAGTGGACCGCCGAGGGTGGCCTCGGATTCGCTCTGGTCTGGCTGGTGCTTGCCATCGCGGTCACTCCGCGCGCCATCAAAACCATTTGGGGTCTGGGGATACCCGCCGTATTCCTGCACGCCCTGGTTGATTTCCCCCTCGCTCGAATCGGTATAGCAGTCTGGGTATTTATCCTAGTCGGCGCCATCGAGAGAACTTCCGAAGCTGCCCCACCTAGTCATAGGAGAACGCCGTGAAATTCAGATCCATTCAAGCAACTTTAGCTCTCGGGATGAGCTTTCAACTGGGCATCGGATCCGCAGCGGCCCCTGCTATTGGGACGGTGCTGGCGAAGGGCACATTCCGCCTGGACAACTCCACGGTCAGCGGTAACGCCACGCTTTTTGAAGGATCGACGCTGGAAAGCGGCGCGGGTTCTTCCTCAGTACAGCTGGCGAGCGGAGCGCGCGTCTCACTGGCCGCCGACTCCCGCGGCAAACTCTTTGGGGACCGCATGGTGCTTGAAAAGGGCGGCATCAGCCTGGAAGACGGCACCGGATTCCGTTTGGTAGCGCTCGGCCTCACGATACAGCCGGACCGCGGGTCCTCGACCGGACGACTGGTCATTGATAGTCCCCGCCGAATCCGCGTTGCCGCGCTCACCGGCTCCTTCCGTATCCTGAATACCAGTGGCCAACTGATCGCCAATATGGCGCCCGGCGTATCTCTTTCCTTTGAGCCGCAGCAAGGTCCCAGCAATGTAGCGCGTGTCAGCGGTTGTCTCGAAAACAAGTCTGGCCATTACGTGCTTACCGACTCCGTCACCAAGGTCACGGTCGAAATCGCAGGCAACGGGGTCAACCGCGAAGCCGGCAACACCGTGGAAGTCACTGGCGCGATGGACCCCACTGCTACTCCGGCTAGTGAAGCCTCCCAGTTGATCCGCGTGCGTGAGATCAAACGCGTGGCCCGAGGGTGTAATCCCGCCGCTATCGCCGCCGCGGCCGGGGCAGGGGGGGCTGCCGCCGGTGGAGCTGCCGCAGGCGGTGCCGCGGGTGCGTCTGGAGGCGTGGCAATATCGACGATCGCCGTCATCGGCGGCGTCGCCGCCGCTGCCGCAGTAGGTGGACTGGCCGCAGCGAACGCGCTTCCGGGACAGGATGACACCCCTTCCGCCAGCCGGTAATCCCCCACTTCTCGCCGTGATTCGATTTGCGATCGCACTGCTCTACTTGGTAGGTGCTGGCCTGGCAGCCTCCCAAATTTTCATAGCATCGCTCGCCGCGGACGATTCTTCCGCTTCCCTACAGTCCGCGTTGCTGATCGAGCAGCGACTCACCGCCATCAACGTCCGCCACTTGCAACGCCTCGCTGACTTGCTTCCCGAACAACACATAGCACTGCTTGCGGAAGCCACCCGTATCCACCCTCGCTCCGCCGCACTGTGGATCGACCTGGGGCTCGCGCTCGAACGCACCGGAGACCTCGCGCAATCTGAACGAGCCCTGCTTACCGCCGCATCTTTCGACCATCGCCATCAACCTGCATGGACGCTCGCCAATTTCTACTTCCGCGGAAACCAAAGCAAGCCCTTCTGGCAATGGGCGGCTCGCGCTGCCGCCCTCACATTTGACGACTACCGGCCGCTCCTACGCTTGGCCGATGCGTGGGACTCTTCGCCGCCGTCACTCGTCCGCCGCCTCGGTAACACACAGCCGCTGCTGCGCGCCTACCTCGACTTCCTGATCGGTGAGCATCGTCTCGACGACGCTCAACAAGCCGCGAACCTTCTCGCGCAACATCACGATCCCGCCGACAGCGCGCGTCTCGCGGCTCTGGCCCAACTTCGCCCAACCCACTAAGGAGAATCGCCAGGAGACCAACATGTCCGCTGCTGCCCAACCCGCTCCCGTACCTTCGCGCCGCTTGCTTTGTCCGCGTTGCCGCTCCCCTCGTATCCACCGCTCCCATCGGCGGACGTTCTTGGACCGCGTGCTCGCCGGCCTGGGAGCGGAAATCCGGCGTTGCCACGACTGCCGTTTTCGCCGCGCGTTCTGGACGGATGTGTCCCTTCCGCTGGGCCCCGCGCACGACAGCTCGCTGGCGCCCACTCATCTGCGGACGCAATTGGGAATCTTCCTCTGTGCTTTCACGCTGTGCATTGGATTCCTGTGGCTGGTAATTACGCGCTTCACCGGTTCGTAGCAGCCTAAGAATAACCCCACCCGAATACCCCTCCCGTGCGCGCCCCTTCTCTTCCGATCTCCTAATTGAGGTCGAAATTTCGAAAGTGTTCGCCTACTCCGTCCAGCCGTCCGCACGATTCTCCCCCAGCCGCATCGCCGCCAGCGCGACTCTCCACGCAGCGGCGATCGTGCTGGCGCTCACGCTGCGTTTCAGCACGCCCACCACCCCACTGGCCGCACAGCCTCAGCGCACCATACTGATTGCGCCGATACTTCGTCCCGCACCGAAGCGCGTGACGCCTCTCTCGAAACCATTGCCAGCTCCCAACGCTCCCGCGCAGCTTGTTGTCCCCACCACCGCGCCGCGCGTTTTCCAGCCTCCTCCGCTTACCAGGGCAACCGCCCCTAAGCCTCGCGTCCTGATCGCCGATCTGGAGATCCCCGCAGCAGCCCCAACCACTATCTTGGAGCTTGCGCACCCGACTGCGATTCTTCCGCAGCTCCCCGTCATCGTGGGAAAACTCAGCACCGCGACCACTACAGCACCCGCAGCCACACCGGCCTTAGGCACGTCCACTGGAGCTTTCTCCTCCAGCGCAGTGTCCTCGACCGCCGCGCGAACCGCGCCCAGCACTAGAACTTCAGGCTTCGGCAACAGCACGGTGGCCGTCGCCAGCAACCCCCAAGCCGCGATTCAGAAGAGCACCTTCGGCGACGTAAGTACCGCCCAACCGTCCGCCCCGCGCGCCGCGACCACCCCTGCGGCCGCCGCCACCACGCCCGTCGAAATTCTGCAAAAGCCGCGCCCGCTCTACACCGGCGAGGCTCGCGCCCAACACATCGAAGGCGAAGTACTTCTAGAGGTCCTGTTCCCAAGCGCCGGACCCGCCATAGTCCTGCGCGTAGTTCGTAGCCTCGGCTACGGCCTGGACGAATCGGCTAGCCGTAGCGTGGCCGCCATCACGTTCCGTCCCGCACTCCGCGCAGGCCGGCCCGTGGATCAAACCGCCATCGTACACATCTCATTCCAACTCGCCAATTGAAGGTACAAAAATGAAACTCGCTGTACTTCTATTCGCCGCGCTGCCGTTCGCAGCCCTGGCCGCGCCACCCATCGCGCCCGACCCCGCCGTCGATCGCCTGCTGGACCAGATCTTCACCCAGGAGCAGCGCTTCGTGGATTCCCTCCGCGCGCACACTCCTTTGTTTGAAACATACATTCAGGAATCCCCTAGCGCCGAAGCCGCCCCCGATGCGCTCCCGAGCAAAGATCACTACTTCCTGGGACGCGTGCGCGTCTCCGAATCTGTCGGCTACGAACCTCTTATCGAGAGAGCCACAGTCGAACCCGACATCAAAACCAATCGCCTGAGCCCGCTGCGCTCCAAAGCGAAGATCCAACCCATGACTTTCCTCCCGCGCGGTTTTGCGCAAATGTCGATCCTCGACCTAAACGGTTTCAGCCGAACAAACTATCGCCTGGAATACGTCCGCCGCGAGTTCCTCGGCGATGTCCGGGCCCTGGTCTTCGACGTCATCCCCGTCCGCCAGGAACCCGGCCGCTTTCTCGGCCGCATCTGGGTGGAAGAGCGCAATCACGCAATCGTGCGCTTCAATGGCACGTACTTACCCGCCCCCATCCCCAAAAACACGCCTCCGGAAATGTACTTCCACTTCGACAGCTGGCGCACCAACGCAGCCGTCGACCAGTGGATTCCCGCACACATCTACGTCGAAGAGGAGCGCCCCACTACCACCGCGGGCGTTACCACCCGCTTTAAAGCCCAAACCCGCATCTGGGATTACGCCGCCGCGCCTGTCAACAAACTGGATGAACTAACGCAGATCCTCATAGAAGATGCGAGTGAAGTAAAAGACCAGACCGTCTCGCGCGACGTCTCGCCTCTGGAAAGTCAGCGAGCATGGGAACGTCAAGCCGAAGAGAACGTCCTCGCACGCTTGGAAAAAGGTGGCCTGCTAGCCCCGCCCGGTCCCGTCGACGAAGTCCTCAACACCGTCGTAAACAACCTCATTATTACGGGCAAGCTGAGCGTTGACGCTCGTTGCCGCGTGTTGTTGACCACGCCGTTGGAAACATTTTCCATCGGTCACACGATCGTGATCAGCCGCGGACTCATCGATGTCCTGCCTGACGAAACAAGCCTCGCTCTAGTGCTAGCCGCCGAGTTATCGCACATCGCGTTAGCCCACCGGACGCCCACGCAGTTCGCGTTCAACAACCAAACCATGCTGAGCGACGCCGAGCTTCTCGCCCGCCTCCGTTTCGAGCGTACCCCGCGTGAACTGGACGAAGCCGGTCAGAAAACCATCGAGATCATGCGCGCGTCTCCGTATCAGAAAACCGGCAACGCAGGATTGTTCCTGAAAGCGTTGGCCAGCCGCAGCGCCGCGCTCCCACGCCTGCTTGCCGCTAATCTTGGAAATCAACTCGCCAACGAAAAAGCGCTGCAGCGCCTGGAGGAATTTACTGCCGCCGCTCCTGATCTGGAAGAAGGCAAACTGGATCAGATCGCCGCGTTGCCCTTGGGCTCGCGCATCAAGCTGAACCCGTGGAGCGACCAGATCACGCTCATCGAAACCAAGCCCGTATCGCTGCTGTCCGCGCGAGAAAAGATGCCCTTTGAAGTGGCTCCTTTCGTGCCCTATCTGACGTTCGCCGCCGTGCCGGCAACGGTTACGCCTGCAGCAATTCCAGTTTCTCCCCCGTCTCCGCTTCAACCGTAGCGTGCAAACTATTTCCATGAGAATCCATCGTAACGATCGCCACAAAGTCGTGCACCTTCAGGTGCCACATAGCCTCCGGAATGCCGAACTCCATCAAGTGAACTCCCAGCACCCCGTCGATCGCCCGGGCATAATATTGCGCTGCCCCTCCAATCGCGTTCAGGTATACGGCGCCCGATTCCTTAAGCGCGGCTAACGTTTTCTTGCCCATGCCGCCCTTGCCCATCACCGCCCGCACTCCGTAATTCTTGATGATGTCGGCCTGATACGGTTCCTCGCGAGCACTGGTGGTTGGCCCCGCCGCCTTTACCGTCCACGTATCGCCGCTCTTCAGCATCACCGGACCGCAGTGGTACAAAACCTGCCCATGCAAATCCACCGGCGGAGCATTCTTCATCAGATGCGCGTGTACAGCATCCCGCCCCGTATACATCTCACCCGAGATCAAGACTACGTCTCCCACTTTCAACGCGCGAACCTGCTCTTCACTGATCGGAGCTCGTAGCACCACCTCGCGCCCGCTCAGCGGGAAGCCTTCCGACTCGGTCATCTTCTCGACCACTCGCGCCGGATCCCGGTACAACCACTTCGTAATCGCTCCGCTAGCGGCGTCCAGCCGAATCCCGAGCCTTCGATACGCCCAGCAATCATAGGCGACGCTCACAAAGAAACTAGCCGGCAGCCGATTCGCCGCCGTCACCTTGCACCCGATCAGCGAACTCTTGCCTCCAAACCCCATCGCCCCCACGCCAATCGTGTTGGCCTGGCTCATGATCTGGGCTTCCAACTCGGCCAGGGTGGGATTCGGATTCACGTCATCCAAAGTGCGGAACAGCTGATACTTCGCCAGCACATACCCATGCGCACGATCGCTCCCAATACAAACGCCAACAGCCCCTGGAGCACACCCTTGCCCCTGCGCCTGCCACACCGCATGCAGGATGCATTTCCGCACGCCTTCGATGTCCCGGCCGGCCTTGCCAAGATGCTCCAACTCCATCGGCAGCGAGTACTGGATATTCTTGTTCTCGCAGCCGCCACCCTTGAGGATGAGCTTGACCTCAATCTCGTCCTTCTCCCACTGTTCAAAATGGATGACCGGAGTTTCCACTCCGAGGTTGTCCCCCGAGTTGTGGCCGGTCAGTGAATCCACGGAATTAGGTCGCAGTTTCCCGCGCTTGGTGGCTTCCGCCACTGCGGCCTTGATGGCCTTCCGGATCTCAATCTGATTCACGCCCACGGGAGTATGGACATCAAACGTCGGCATCCCCGTGTCCTGACAAATCGGTCCTTCATCGGATGCTGCCATGTCGATATTGGACGCGATGATGTTCAAGGCCTGCGACGCCTGCGTACCCGCAGTCTCCTCGCGCAAAGCCACCCCCATCGCTTCCCGAACGTCGGGCGGCAAATTCGTGGAGGTCTGCGTAATCAGCTCAATAAGGCTCTCTTGTAGGAATTGCATGGTAAGCCATGATTTTAGCGCGTAAGGCGCCGAATCATCTTCCTCCCATTTCGTTCATCGAATCTCGGCTAACGTTGCCGTCGTGTACAATAACCCCAAATGAAAAGCCCCCGGCTTCTTATTGTTTTCCTGTTTCTATTCGGCTTGGCCCTCCCCGCACAGGACCCCAGCGGGACCCTGACCGGCCGCCTTTCCGATCCAGACGATTTCCCCGTCGCCACAGCCAGCATCGAGCTTAAGCAGACCTCCACTGGAAATCTCTACCAGACCCGCAGTGCCACCAACGGCAGCTACACTCTCTCCGGGCTGCCGGCCGGCACCTACGATCTGGTCATCCCCACCCTCGGCTTCACCTTCCGCCGCCTTGAGCGCAAAGGCATTGTCGTCCCGCCCGGCAAAACCACGCATCTCGACATTCGCTTCGATTGGGGAGGCAACCTCGGCACTCCGGGCGACGACTTCTCCACCATCGTCCGTATTCAACACCCCGTACCCTCTGGACAAACGCCTCGCACCGCCGACGGCAAACCGGACCTCTCTGGAGTATGGGTCGGCCTGGCCACCAGCTCCGAAGCCGCTTCTCTGCTCCCCTGGGCCGATACCGTCTTTAAAGCGCGAGCCGCCAGCGGCGCCAAGGAACATCCGTCCAATCTCTGCTTGCCCGCCGACATCATTCTAAACAGTCCGTTCATTTACAAAATCGTGCAAACGCCTCAGCTCATCGTGCTGCTTTGGGAAGGCAATCTCCCCGGTGTCGACCAAATATTTCTGGACGGTCGTCCTCATCCCCCCGAGTCTTTTCCCTCCTGGATGGGACACTCCATCGGCCGCTGGGAAGGTGACACCCTGGTTGTCGACACCACCGGGTTTAACGACCGCAGCTGGCTGGGCATCACGCCACACACGGAAATGCTGCACATCGTCCAGCGTTACCGGCGCCGCGACCTGGGCCACCTCGAAAAGGACGTTACCATTGAGGACCCGGGCACGTTTACCAAACCCTGGAACATGCACGTGACATGGGAACTGGCGCAGGGCGAGGAGGTCCAGGAGATGATCTGCGAAAGCAATCATTATCCGGATCACATGGCTCCGAAATAATGGATTCGAAGGGAATAAATAGATGCTGAATGTCCGGAACGCCGAGTACTTCTCGATCAGAATCGAAGATTCTCCGGACAATGCCTATGAGCTGCTGGCGCGTTTGGCGACGGAAGAGGTCAACCTGCTGGCATTCAGCGCAGTCCCTTACGGTCCCAATCATGTGGAGCTGACCATCTTCCCGGACCGCAGCGATACCTTCACGCAGCTCGCCAAAAAGCTGGGGTGGGCAGTCAGCGGACCGCAACACGCCTTTCTGGTCCAGGGCGACGATCATCTGGGGGCCTTGGCGGATATCCAAAGGATGCTTTTGGAAGCAGACGTTCAAATTTATGCAGCCAGCGGCGTGACCGATGGCAGTGGACACTTTGGATACGTCATCTATTTCAAAGATGAAGACCATGCCAGAGCGGCCAGGGCGCTGGGAGCCGTAACCCTGCCGAAATCCAGATAGGGGTGAAATGGGACGGGCTCCCAAAGGGGCTTTTTCTCACGTCCAACCCTAGCCGGGCATGCTAAAGTGTTGGTTTCACCCCGCACATGCAGATTTTTCTTGAAGGTAAGCTCCTGGGAGTGGACAACTGTCTGCTAGCGCCCGCTACGCGCGATGCAGACCAGGTGTTTTCCGGCCGTTCCCATTGGATCAGCCTGCTGAGCGAAGTGCTGCCGCGCGCCCTGCTGGCCGAATTAGGCTTAGCGAAAATCCTCTTGGGATCCAGTGGCGGAGGCCGTTTTTTGCTGGTATTACCGGAAGAATTCCGTGCGCCAGCCGATGCACTGCTCACCGGGGCCGCGGCGGAAATCGTAGCCCTCAGCGGCGGAGCCCTGAAACTGATCTGGAGCAGCACGGAAAACCTGGGCGATTGGAGCGATGTCCGCCGCCGCCTTTCGGAAGGTTTGGATCGCCGCCGTGGCGCCCCCGGCTTCGACGCGTCGGTGCCCGCGCCCGATACAGCCGCCGAGGACTTTTTCATCAGTGAACTGGGGTTCAAGCTTCGCGATGCGGAAACCGTTTCCTGGTCGCCGGAAAATCCTGGCCGCGTGACCACTTCGGCGGGCAAACACAGCTGGTCATTGACGGCTTTGACGGACGCGATTCCGTTTGCGCGCCAAACTGCTCCGAGTGATCAGGGGAGTGAGCCGGCCTCCGCGGCTACCTTGGCGGAACGCGCGGGCGGTGTACAAACTTGGGGCGTTTTGCGCGGCGATGTCGACAACTTCGCCATTCGCATGCAACGCTCACAGACGATCGAAGAACATATTCAACTTGCCGTCATGTACAAGCAGTTCTTCGCGGGCGAGTTGGAAGTGCTGTGCTCCATGCCGGAATTCTGGCAGAAAGTCACCGTCATCTATTCCGGTGGCGACGACTTCGCGGTCTATGGGGCTTGGGACGCGCTGATCACTCTGGCGTCGGAGATCGAACGGCTGTTCCATCGCTTTGCTGAACAGAATCTCAAGGAATTCTCCGGACCCGAAGGCAAGACTATCACCATGTCTTTAGCGCTGGCGCCGGCCGTGGATGCCTCGCTGGGCGCCGTCTTCGAAGAGGCCGGACAACGCCTGGAAGCGGCCAAATCAGCGGATAAAGATTGCATCTGGATCTTAGGCCGGACCCTCGAATGGAAGCAATTCGCCGAGGCCACGGGGCTGAAAGATTCCCTCTCCCGCATGGTCAACGAGTTCGGATGCTCGCCCCAGTACTTGCGCGATTTGTGCGGGATCTATCGTGAAACGCAGGCCCGCATGTCCAAGAAACAAGCCCGCCGAATGGGCGGGGAACGCCCGTGGCGATATCATAGGCGCATTCGCCGGATTCTGAACGCCTCGCGCGTGCAAGGGCCGGAACGGCAGGATTTTCAAAAAGCGCGCGCCGCGCTGATCGCTGATTTGATCGGACGCAGCGCGATTACAGTTAAATTGCGGCCTGCGGGCCGCGTGGCGCTAGAATGGGCGAGGTTGTCCGCCGCTGAGGCTTAGCGCCGAGCGGTCGCCCGACGGGAGGATTTTGATGGACGAGAATCAAGACAACAATACACAGGCTGAGCCGACAGAGCCGGCCGAACCGAAAGCCCCAGCTGCGGTTCCTCCGGAAGCGCCGCCGGCGGAAGCTGCGCGAGCGGAAGCTTCGCCGGCAGAAAGCCGGCTGGTAGAAGCCTCGACCGCCGATGAAGCCTCCGCGCCCTCTGGTGCTGGATCAGTGCTGGCGAATGCTCTGGCAGGCGCTGGGTTCTCAGCGGCGCCCAGCAGCACTCCGGCCAAACGCGAAGACCGGCCCCCGCGTACCGAACAGCAACCCCGCGGGGAAGGGCAACCGCGTGGCGACCGTGGACCACGTCCCACTGGTGGTGGACGCGGCGGCGATCGCGGTCCCCGTCCTGAAGGCGGCCCGCGTCCGGAGAGAGCCGCAGGCGAAAGAGGCCCGCGTCCCGGTGGTGACCGCCCCGGCGGCGACCGTGGACCGCGTCCTTCCGGTGGAGGGCAAGATCGTCGTGAAGGCGGACGCCCCGGCGCACGGCCTTTTGAGCCGATGGCCGATATTGATATCGAGAAGCTCATCTCCGACAGCCTGTATCTGGACAATCAAGCGCATGCCGTGGTGGCGCGCATGCGGGATATGGATAGCGGCACCAAGAGCCAGTTGCGGCGTTTGTTTAACGCCGTGCGGCGCGCGGTGGGGGCTCCGGAAGGCGATCGCCAGCATCAGTTCGTCATGTTGCGCGCGCGTCTGGCTTACACAATCGCCCGGCATTCCTTGCGCAGCCTGGATGGCTTGGAGCGTCTGTTATTGCAAGTGACCCGTAAGAACGAAATGCGCGGGTACGAACGATTCAAGGATTTGTTTGAAGCCATCGTTGCTTACAACGAGTAGTAACAACGTTTAGGGCCGGAGACATTACAACTATGAGCGCACATACTGCTCACACAAAACTGAAACTGATCGGCAAATTGATTCTGGCCGGTGATCTGCATTGCGAGACGGGGCTGCACATTGGAGCCGGCAAAGGCTCGCTCGAAATCGGCGGCGCGGACAATCCGGTGGTCAAGGACGCCTTCGGCTTGCCTTATGTTCCCGGCAGCTCGCTGCGTGGACGCTTGCGCTCGTTGCTTGAGAGCTCCATGGGTTTAACGGCTCCCAATGAGCTGGTATATCTGTCCAAGCGCCGTGGCCAGGAAGTGCGCATCCACCAGAGCGACCGTCCCGACGACGAAGTGTGCCTGCTGTTCGGGCGCAATCCCGGCCGCATGGAGCGCGTGGAAGGGGATGCCATCGAAGCGCGTTCTGCCAGTCCCGCTCGTCTGGCCGTCTATGATGCTCCTCTCGATCAGGACAGCATCACGGCCCAAATGCGCGAGAACCTGGACGACGAAATCACCGAAGTCAAAAGTGAAAACGCGGTCGACCGTATTACCTCGATGGCGAATCCACGCACGCTGGAACGCGTCCCCGCGGGAGCGCGCTTCCGTGTCCGCCTTATCCTCGATATTCTTTGCGAGGAGGACAAAGTTCTCGCGGCCCGGCTGGTGGGCGGGCTACGGTTGCTGGAAGATGACGCCCTGGGTGGTGGTGGATCGCGCGGCAGCGGCCGTGTGCGTTTCGCCAACCTCACGCTGACATGGCGCGGCGAGGCGTTCTATTCCTCCGGCGCGGCGGAAGCCGAACTCGCGGCTGGCGCCGATCTGGCAGCCGTGCAAAGCCTGGTTGGTGATTCGTCGTTTGCGGACAAACTGAGTTAAGTAAATGTCCCCAGGCTTGCTCATCCGGCTCCGGCCGACCGGACCTTGGCGCATTGGGCCCGACTCGGGCGTGCGTGATCGCGTGGACCGCGTGTACCACAGCGACGCGCTGTATTCCGCTGTGTCGAGCGCGATGGCGCAGTTGGGCCTGCTGGACGAATGGCTGGAAGCAACCGCCCGTGCTGCCGAACCAGCGGTGCGATTTGGATCCTGTTTTCCTTACCAGGGCGATACTTTGTTTGTGGTGCCGCCGCGCAATATGTGGCCTCCGCAAGCGTCGTCGAAGGTCCGCTGGAAGGGCGCGCGCTTCGTGCCGGTGAGCGTGGTGGAGACCCTGGCGGCAGGCAAAGCGTTGTTGGAAGATGCCTGGGCCATCGACGGAGAGAGTGAGTGCCTGGTTCCCTTGCGGACACCCGCGGTGCAGGGCCCGTTCCGCGTGGCCGTGCGTTCCAACGCCGCCATGGACCGGGACGGCACAGCAGCCGCACCGCACTCCACCGCCTGCCTCGAGTTTACGCCCGACAGCGGCTTATGGACTGTGGCGCAGTTCGCCGATGACTCCGCACGTCAAGCTTGGTCCGATCGCGTAGTGGCTGCATTCCGATTGCTGGCCGATTCCGGTTTTGGCGGCGAGCGTTCCCGCGGCTGGGGCCGTTCGGAAATGCCGCGCGTGACCGCAGGCAACATGCCGGGCCTGTTGTTCAAGGATTCAGAAACGCAGCCTCCCTCGGCCTATTGGCTACTCTCGTTGTTCTATCCGGGGTCTGCCGACACGATCAATTGGGACCTGGGCGATTACGTCATGACTACGCGCGGTGGACGCGTGGAGAGCCAAGCCGGTTGGGGCGATGGCAAGAAGCTGACGCGCATGGTCGCGGAAGGTTCCGTATTGGTGTCCGCGACAGATCTGCGCGGAGCAGCCTCCGATGTGGCACCCGACGGCTTCGCGCACCCCGTGTATCGCGCCGGGTTCGCCCTGGCCATCCCGATTCCGGTGAAGGTGACGGCATGAGATACCGCGTCACTTGCCTCACGCCTACACTGGTGGGCGACGGTAATAAACTTGCGCCCATCGACTACATGGTCTGGAAGGACCACGTTAATGTTCTCGATCAGCGCCGCATCTTCAAGCTACTCTCCAGAGGCCCGCGGCTGGAAGGGTACCTGGCGCAGCTAAAAAGGGCTGATAAACTCGACTTCGCATCGTGGGGTGGCTTTGCCCAGAACTTCGCCGGCCGCCGCATCCCGTTTGAGCATGAGAGCGCTGTCCCGGTGTGGGAGCGGACGCCCGCGCAGAACCTTTTTATCCCGACGTTTGCGGAATCCACTAACGGTGGTCCGTATCTGCCCGCGACCGCCATTAAGGGAGCCTTGCGTACCGGTGCTGTGTTCGACCGCTGGAGCGAGGCCAGCATTAGGGACTTAGCCAAGCGCATCAACGCCGATGAAGCCGAAGGCAAGCGCGCGCCCCGGAATCCCGCCACCAAAGCGGAAGACGCTGTATTAGGCGGCGCAGGCAAAAGTATCATGCGGCGAGTGGCCGCCGGTGATTCGGCAACCATCACGTATAGCGGCATGAAGGTTTACCTCTTGCGAACCTCCACCCTGGTCGCCAAAGGTGGCGGCAATTTCGAACTGGGCTGGAAATCTTCGCGAGGAACCTCCGATGCCCGTCGTATCGACGATGCCACCCCGACCTTTGCCGAGATGGCCTCGCCCGGCGTCGCCTTCGAAGGCAACTGGCGCGAAACCTCAGATCGGGATCGCGAAAAATTGTTCCAAGCGTCGAATCACTTCGCCGCTGCCCAGCTAGCCCACCACAGGCAATACGCGCAATGGACCGGCCTGGCCCCTTTAGCCGCAACTCTTGAAAGCTTGGATGCCCAGGTCAGGGAAGCGTCGGCGCGCCCCAACGCGTGCGTTCTGTCTGTCGGCTGGGGTGGAGGCGTCCTCTCCAAGGTGGCCGCAGGCGATACTTCAGACGAAGGCTATCGCTCCATTGCAAAGCGCATCTCGCTCTATCAAAACGCGTTACGCACGGGACTCCCGTTCCCCAAGACGCGCCGCATCGTTTTCCAATCCGGGAAAGCGGCACAACTGCCCGGCTGGGTCCTGTTGGAAATTTTGCCGTAGTTACGAAACGAACCCAATACCTGCCGGGTTCCCCCTCCTGAAATCGCGTGTTACTATCGATATGTAAGAACAGGAGAGGGTTAACCCCCGAATGTATAACGCCTTCTTTGGTTTCTCGGAGAGCCCCTTCAATTTAAGTCCGGACCCTGCGTTCTTCTATCGCAGCGAACAGCACGAGGAGGCGTTGGCCAACCTCGTGTACGGCGTCCAGGCCCGCAAAGGCTTTATCGTCTTGTCCGGCGAGGTCGGAACCGGCAAAACCACCATGCTGGAATGCCTGCGCGACTACCTGGAAGCGCAGTTCATAGAATTTGCGTTCATCTTCAACTCGCGCATCAACTCTGAGCAGTTTTTCGAAATGATCGCCTATGATCTGGACCTGCCATGCGCCCGTACCTCTAAGACCGAGGTGCTGTTCGCACTCAACCAGCTTTTAGTGGAACAAACCCAGGACGGCCGCACTGTAGTGCTGATCGTAGACGAAGCACACAACCTGGAATGGGACGTATTGGAAGAGATCCGCCTGCTGGGCAATCTCGAAAACCGCAATGGCAAGCTGTTGCAAATCATCCTCGCGGGGCAGCCAGAATTGGACCGTAAGCTGGACGCGCCCAACCTGCGTCAGCTGAAACAACGCATTGTGCTGCGCTGCAATTTGCAGCCGTTCACATTGCGCGATGCGGTGGAATACATTCAATCCCGCCTGGAGCATGCTGGCATGCCCGACCAGCAAGTGTTTTCCGAAGAGCTGCTGGCCGAGATCCACCTGCGGGCTCAGGGAATCCCGCGCGTGATCAACGCCTTGTGCGATAACTTGCTGCTGAACGCCTTCGCTGCGGAAAGCCGCACCTGCACCACCGAAATGTTGGACGAGGTGTGCACCGACATGCGTCTCGACTGGCCCGGGAACCGCCGCAGCCGTTCCCGCTTGCGCCAGGAAAACGAATCGTTGGAGCGCACGCCTTACCAAGTGTAGGAGCCGGCGACTATTTGGCCTTTGTTTTTGCCTTCGTGCTCTGTTTAGCGATAACCAGGTCTTTGATCTTGTCGTAAGTCGCCTGGGGAATGATATTCTTGCTCACCAGATCGTCTTTGCCGCTATACGGACGCCCAGCGATGATCTTCTTCGAATAGGCCTCCGCGATGCCCGGCAGTTCTGACAACTGAGCCGCCGTGGCGGAGTTGAGGTCCAATAGGGCCTTGGGTGCGGGCGTTGCCTTGGCCGCGGGAGCTGCTTTCGGAGCCGGTGCCGTCTTGGGAGCCTGGGCCAGCGCACAGAACGCGCTTACGAGGGCCAGGATAGTGACGAGGAATGTTCGTTGCATGGACCGATTGTACACCCGGCCCAGCAACTTCAGGTCATGTCGACCATGCTCATCGGGGGGTTGTAGTAGAGAATACGGCCACAGCTCTCGCAGAACATCAGATCGCTGCCCTTGCGGAGGTCCTGGAAGAACTGCGGGCGTAGCACCATAAAGCAGGCTTTACAACGTCCGTCGGAGGCGTCCGATGCCACCGATCCCTTCCACTTCTTGCGGATACGCTCATAAGCGGCGCTGGTTGTACGCGGCAGCTTCACGAAAGTTTCCTTATGCTCTGCCCGTAAGGTCTCCAGTTCCACTTGATCGGCTGCGGTACGCTCGCGAGCCCGAGCTTTCTCGGCCTCCACTACCTTTTGCTCCTGTTTCAGGGAGATCTCAGCTTGCTTGACGTTCACATCCAGGGGTTCGGAGGCCGTCATCAGCTCGATAATACGATCTTCGGCTTTGCGGACTTCCTTTTCCGCGTAATCGATTTCGTTCTGGAAGGCCTTATACTGCTCGTTGTTTTTGGCCTGCAGCATTTGCTCGCGGAGCTTGGAAACTTTCTGCTGGTGCGTCTGGATCTCAGCCTCCAGATTCTTGCGGTCCTTCTGGTTCGCCGTTAAGGCAGCCTTATCGGCGGCCAGCTTTCGAAGGTGCGATTCCAGCGCCTTCTCAATTACGGCGATGTGTCTGGGGAGTTCGGCAACCTCTTTTTCGAGGAAGGCGATTCTCTGGTCGAGTGTTTGGAGTTGGTTTACCAGATGAACATCTGGGTGCATGGACTTATGATTTTAGCATGGCTGAACGGCAACATGGCCGTGCCAGGATGCAATTGCCTGCTTGAAGCGGCGCGAACTGGTCCAGCTTGCGCGAAGATAGTAACGATGCCTGATCTTGAAAACCTACCCCCGGTGCCGCTGACGATTGAAGGTTCCAGCGTGCTGCACCAGATGGTCCGAGTCCGTTGGGCGGCGTGGCGCCAACTGGCCGCTCCGGACCGGGCCGCGATTCTCAAGGAAGCATCGTCGGCTCTGACGTCGATGGAGACGGATGGCAGTGCGGCGTTTTCCCTGCTGGGTCACAAGGGTGACATCATGTTGGTCCACTTCCGGCCCGGCTTCGAGGCGCTTCTGGAGGTACAAACACGGCTGGCCCATCTGCGCCTGTGGGATTACCTCGAACAAACCACCTCTTACCTATCCGTGGTCGAGCTGGGCCTTTACGAATCCACCATGAAGACCTACACGACCCTGGCAGAAAAGGGCATCCAAGCCCACACCCCGGAGTGGACGGCCGAAATCGAGCAGACGCTAGCTCGTCAGCGCGAGGCGATGCACTCGCGCCTGTTTCCCGAAATTCCGCCCGCTAAGTTCCTATGTTTTTATCCCATGGACCGCCGCCGTGGCGAGACCAAGAACTGGTATCAGCTCCCCATGGCGGAGCGCCAGCGCCAGATGGGCGAGCACGGCATGGTGGGACGACGCTACGCCGGCAAGGTGAAGCAAATCATCACCGGCTCCATTGGCTTCGACGATTGGGAATGGGGCGTGGATCTGTTCGCCGACGATCCCCTCGTCTTCAAGCGCCTGATCTACGAAATGCGCTTCGATGAGGTCAGCGCCCTGTACGCGCTTTTCGGGACGTTCTATGTCGGCCAACGCATCGATACAGCGGGCTTTGAAAAACTGCTGACCGTGTAGGGTCGCATCGAGCTATGCTCCACTCGCACGAATTTGATACTGGCGCAGCGGCGCATTCGCATCGAGCTATGCTCCACTCGCACGAATTTGATACTGGCGCAGCGGCGCATGACGTTTACCACGCCGGGCAGATCCGTCTGCTCCGCAGATTGGCCGAGCAATAATGGACCGCCCCAGCTTCCTTGACCATCTGACTGCCTACACGCCATTCAATGCTACCGAAGCGGAGATGCGCCAGCGCATGCACGACTTCGTCGCCGCGAATGAGACATGCTTTGAACGATCTCTGGCCAGCGGTCACATCACAGCCTCCTGTTGGATCGTCAACACTCGCCCCGGTAGTGGACCTCGAGGGCAAGCGTTGTTGACCTGGCATAAGCGATTAAATCGGTGGTTGCAGATGGGCGGGCACATCGAGCCCGAGGATCCTACGTTGCTGGCTGCCGCGCTGCGCGAGGCGCGCGAGGAATCTGGACTAATGGAAGTCCGGCCGCTCTCCCCCGCCATCTTCGACCTGGATGTCCATTTGATCCCGGAGCGAAAGAATGAACCGGAGCATTTTCATTACGACGTACGGTTCTTGTTGGAGGCCGATCCAACACAGCCGTTGGTGATCAGCGCGGAATCCCGCGATGTGGCCTGGGTACCGTTATCCGGCATTCCCGCGCTTAATGCCGATGCGTCCATTCGCCGCATGGTAGCCAAGACGGCCGGCCTACGCTAGACCGTTGGAATGAATCTTATTGCTTGCTCTTCAACTGCTGCGTAATCTGCAGCTCTCGCGCATGATCCGAATCGGAACCCGCGGTATCACCGGAGGCACGCCGCGCCAGCGACCGATTATGGATCGCGTTCAAATAGTTCGGATCCAGGCGAATGGCCTCGCTCAAATCACGAATCGCCTTGGGGTAGTCCTTGGTCATATAATAGGCAAACCCGCGCGCGTTCCAAGCCAGCGCCATACCGGGCTGTAGTTGAATCGCTTTATCATAGGCAAGAATTCCTTCGGCTGCTTTGCCGGCATTCACCAGATCTCGCCCGCGCTGGTATGATTCACTGGCCGTAGTGCGATCCGCGGAGGCCGCAGGTTTGACGGGGGCCACAGCCTTCGCAGATTCCAAGGTCTTGGGAGAGGTCGCAGGCGGGGCTTTTGGGGAGAGTGGAACCGCGGCGGGCCCAGCCGGTTCCGGCTCTCCATTGATTTTCGCGAGCAACGCGCGCGCTTCCGTGTTGGTTGAATCCGCCTTCAATGCCGTCGATGCGTCTTCCTGGGCCTTTTGGACTTGCCCTTGCGCATAATATCCGCTGGCCCGCGCGGTCCACGCATCCGCGCGATTCGGAGCCAGCTCAATGGCCTTGTTACGATCAGCCTCTGCGTCCTGCACTTTTCCCAGCTGCTGATAACTGGCGCCGCGCGCTAACAATGCATCGACTGATAAGGGAGCCAATCGTACTGCTTCATCCCGATCCGCCAGGGCGTGCTGCGGATCGCCTGCCGCTAAGTACGCGGTGGCGCGTTCCAAATACAACGCCGCGCTGGCCGGACTCAATGATATGGCGCTGCTATAGTCGGTGATCGCGTCGGCGGTGCGGCCCATTTTAGCCTGCGCCGTAGCCCGCAATCGCAGCGCGCGCGTATTTACGGAATCGCGCTGCAACGCCCGATCATAGTCCGCGACGGCTTGCTTGTAGTCGCCCGCCTGCGCGTACGCCGCGCCTCGATCAATGTACAGAGCTGCCGTCGGAGTTCGCTGTATCTGCGCCGACAGGCTTTGTATAGATTGGGCGAAACAGCAACTTGCCGCTAGCAGCAGCCAGACGTACTTCATCGCCACCTCGGCATGTAACGCTGAATGGGGCCCGTGAAAGACTTCAACACCATGTCGATTCCGGAAAGACCCAAAGCTTTCGCCGCGAAGTAATAAACAGCGGCGCCCAGAGGTACTGAGACGGCTACGTCTGCTACCCGTGCTAGATGAGAAACTCCAAGCCACGTCCGCACGCCCGTGCTGGAAAACCAAATGACGCACGCCATGGCCAGCGAAGCCAGGCTGACGCGCCCGACGTGCATCAGCAATGCGCGTCCATGAATTCCACCTAATCGATTGCGAAGCATCACAAATTGTACAAGAAATCCAAACAGAGCTACTACCGAAGTGGTTACCGCAAGGCCCGCTTGACCCATGCCGAAGAATCGCATCAGGAACGTGGCAACGCTCAAATTTATCACGATTGAGGCGATACTCACTAACATCGGCGTACGAGAATCTCCTAGTGAATAGAAGGCCGGTACCAGTACCTTCAACGCCGAATATCCGCTCAAGCCAATCGCAAAACACGATAATGCTATCGCTGTCTGTTGGGTGTCATAGATTTGGAATGCGCCGCCCTGATAGATGGCTCCGATAATAGACTCGCCCAGTACTACCAAACCGACGGACGATGGCAGGGTCAGCAAAAATA
This sequence comes from Acidobacteriota bacterium, assembly GCA_039931205.1. GTDB lineage: Bacteria > Acidobacteriota > Terriglobia > Bryobacterales > Bryobacteraceae > Palsa-187. Next base: position 113,569 of record JBDTSJ010000028.1, on the reverse strand, counting down.
CATTTCCCAACGAGTGCGAAATTGTTTGCCGGAATTCGTCCATGTTGCCGGCCGCGGCGCTTCTGGAAATGGACGGCAACGCTGCGGAACCGATCGCGACTCCGAATAAACCCAAAGGCAGCTGCATGAAGCGGAACGCGTAGCTCAACCAGCTGACCGGGCCATTGCACCCGGTCACGGGATCGCAAATCTGCGAGGCAAAGTTGGTGGTCACCATCACGTTGATCTGCACGGCGGCGTTGCCCAGAATCGCAGGCCCCATCAATTGCAGAATACGAACCAGCCCGGGTTCCGACCAATCGACCGCGGGGTGAAAGCGAAAGCCGAGTCTACGTAAGCTGGGAACTTGATACATCAGTTGCAGCAGGCCGCCGAGGACCACGCCTATGGCCATGCCTTCGATTCTCGAAATCCCCAACGTAGGACCCAGCGCTATACCCAGCAGCGTGCCGAAGCAGACTGATCCAATGTTGAAGAATGTCGACGACAATGCCGGGACGCCGAATTTATTGCATGCGTTCAGGATGCCCATTGCCTGCGCCGCCAGCGCGACCACAAGCAGGAACGGGAACATGATGCGCGTCATCTCCACCGCTAGCTCGAACTTGCCTGGCACGGCCGCGTACCCGGGAGCCAGCAACCCCACCAATTGCGGCGCGAAGATCATGCCCAGGGCGCACAACGTGCCCACGACAATGATGATGGCGGTTGCCACCAGATTCGCCAGGTGCGCGGCGTCCACTTTGCTGCGTTTCGCCAGGTACTCAGTGAACGTCGGAACGAAGGCGCTGGAAAGAGCTCCTTCAGCAAACAGATCGCGTGTCAAATTAGGGATGCGGAATCCCAACAGGTACGCGTCGTACGCCATGCTGGCGCCGAACAATCGCGCCAGCACCAGCTCACGCACCAAACCGGAAATGCGGCTGGTGAGAACCGCGAGCGAGACGATCCCAGCCGAGCGCATGACGCTCTCTGACTGCGGCCGGTCGACGTCCGTCGTGTTAGCGGCCGTATTCTTCAAAGAAGTGGGCAATCGTTACAATTCCAGCGTAGTAATTCGCCACTGGATATTTTTCGTTGGGGGAGTGCAATCCGTCATCCGGATTGCTGAAACCCATGAGAATCGTGGGGATTCCCAGAGTTTTCAAGAAGTCGCCCACGATGGGGATGGAGCCGCCACCGCGCGTAAACACCGTCTCCCGGCCCCATACTTCCGTCATGGCCCGCGCGGCTATCGCAATTGCCGGATGGTCGGGATTTACACTATTGGCCGCACTCGCACTTAAAATGCGAACCTCCGTTTGGATGCCGGCGGGGGTATTGTCGGCGACGAATTTCTTGTACGCCGCGACCACCTTCTCCGGCTTCTGATCCGGCACCAGCCGGATGCTGACCTTGGCCGTAGCCTTCGCCGGGATCACCGTCTTCGCTCCGGGCGACATGTACCCGCCGACAATACCGTGCACTTCCAGCGTCGGACGCGCCCACGTGCGCTCCATCACGCTGAACCCCGGCTCGCCGGTGAGTTGCGTGGAGCCTACTTCCGTCTTGCGGTATTCTTCCTCATCGAAGGGCAGGGAAGACCAACTGTGTTTCTCTTCCGGCGTCGGCGGCGTTACGTCGTCATAGATACCCGGAATTTGGATGTGTCCGTTGGCATCCTTCAGCTTGGCCAGCAGTTCCACCAACCCGAAGATCGCATTCGGAGCCGCTCCGCCATACACGCCGGAGTGCAAGTCGCGCATCGGTCCGCGCGCTTCAATCTCCGTGTATACCAAGCCGCGCAGCCCGACGCATAATGTCGGCAGCCCCTCGGCATAAAGCTCCGTGTCGGAAACCAAGGCCACGTCGGCCTTCAGGCGCGCGACGTTTTTCGGCAGAAAGTCCGAGATCGCTTCGCCGCCGCATTCCTCTTCGCCCTCGATGATAAATTTCACGTTGATGGGCAGCTTGCCATGCGTAGCGAATAACGATTCCACGGCCTTGATGTGCATGTACACCTGGCCCTTGTCGTCCGTGGCTCCGCGCGCGTAGATGTTGCCGTTGCGAATCGTCGGCTCAAAAGGCGGCGTGACCCATTCCTCCAGCGGATCGGGAGGCTGGACGTCATAGTGTCCGTAACACAGCACCGTCGGCTTGCCCGCCGCGTGCAGCCAGTCGGCGTAGACCAACGGGTGTCCCTTGGTCTGGATGACCTCGACATTTTCGAGGCCTGCTTTGCGCATGCTGTCCGCGACGAACTCCGCCGCGCGGCGCACATCGGCGGTGTGTTCGGGATTCGTGCTGACGCTGGGGATGCGGAGGAACGCTAATAGTTCTTCCAGCAGGCGGGTTTTGTTGCTATCGACGAAGGGTTGTGTGGAGAGAGACACACACTATTATAGGGGCTCAGGTTACGGGCTGGTAGAGGACTTGCTGCCGGTGACCGCAATGGCCGCAGCCGCGCCCCCGCCAGCGACTGCTGCGACAATTCCAACCGTGGCTGCCGTGGAAAGCCCACCTGCAGCAGCTACTGTACCGGCGGTGGCCGCACCAGCAGCCGCCGCTCCACCCGCCGCTGCCGCGGCTACAGGAGCATTGGATGGGACGGAAGTTTGCGCGTTCAAAGCCGCCGCAGTCGACAGGCAGCCTCCCGTGGACCGTTGCGTAATCGCGCTAACATCCAGGATCGCGGTTGCCGGAGTAATCGTCGCTGCCGTCGCCGAGCGGTTCCCCGTGACTTGCACGCGATTACCGACATTGGCTGCCAAACCCTGTCCATTTAGCTGCAGCACTTCGGGGGAATCGTCCACTTGCAGGATGAAGCCGTTCGTTTTATAGACCAGGCATCCGGTCCGCGTCACGGCCTGCAGCAGCGCGAAACTCATGTTGCGGCCAGCCGGTACCGACGCCAGCAAGTTGCCCGAAGGACCGGTGACTCGCGCGTCGCCTGAGAAGGACGCCACTTGCAGGCGAGGGTTCTCCGTGAAGTTCACGCGGAAGCGTGGACCTTCCACTTTGATTCCACCCGCATCCATCCAATACGCGCCAGTTGAAGTTACCTGCCCGATGCCGCGTTCCAGGACTACGCGATCTTTCCACACGCGCGCCGATGATCCGGCCGCCAACTGCACCGTCGCGCCATTGCTGAGTTTCAATTGCGAAGAGGCCTGCGCCGTCTCCACTTTCGCGCCGTCGAACAGAGTGGAGTTTCCCCAGATACGGGAGCCTTCCACAGTGAAACTTCCGCTGGCAGTAACCACACCAATCGTGGCCGGGGTACTTGCCAAAACGACAGAGGAAGTTAGCGCGATGAAAACGATGGCAGATCGGACGCTCACAGCAGCTAGTATAAAGGTGGGATAGCGACGCGGCAAGACTTATTCGCGTAAACCGTCTGTATTACATGCAACGTATTGTTTCTGCTCTCGTGTTGTTTGCACTCTGCGCCGCTGCATGGGGCAGCGTGAGGCTCGCGCGCGCTGATGGCGCGTTTCGATTGCAGACTCCCGAGGGCGTGGAACAGGCCATTGCGCTGGCTCCAACGAATACCTCGTACCTGGCGTTTCGAGCACTCCAGTTGGATTACGAAGGGGCCGACCCTGAGCCACTACTGCGGCGCGTGGGGGACTTGAACCCAAGATCCTCGGCCCCGCGCATCCGGTTAGCGCTCAACGCGGAACTTCGGGGAGACTCCGCCGCGGCTGAACGCTTACTGCTCGAAGCCTACAGCGTGGACCGGCAATTCGAAACGCGCTGGACCCTCGCGAATTACTACCTGCGCCAGGGACGCAACGATAAATTCTGGACGTGGATTCGAAACGCGCTGGAAATGTCCTACGGCGATCGCCGCCCTGCCTTCGAACTGTGCTGGCGCATAAGTCCGGATGGCCGCGAAATTCTTGCCAAGGCCATTCCCGACCGCGAACCGGTCGTCGCGGATTATCTGGCATTTATACTCGATCGGCGCGATGTCGATTCGGTGACGCCGGCTGCATTAAAACTCGCGCGTTCCAACAGCAGTAGCGCCGCTCTGCTAAATGCCGCCGTCGACTTCCTTCTCGATAAGCTTCGAGGTGTGGACGCTATGGAAGTCTGGGAGCAGATGGGCCTGCAGGCGCAAGGTATCGGCGACCCCAATATGCAACGCCCCGGTCACGGTTTCGCGTGGCGCGAAGTCGCGGCGGAGGGCGTGACCCATCTGGTGCTGGATGCCCCCGCCGGTCACCGAATTCGCCTTTCGGGCAAACAACCGCAATCGGTCGAATTACTGCGAAAGTTTCTTCCTCTGCGCGTTGGGGCACACTACCGCATTCGTTGGGAATCCCACACCGACGGCTTGCCCCCCGAAAGTGGCCTGGAATGGAGGTTCGACGGCCACACGATCGCGTTTGAAAAAAACGGCTTCGAGATGAAGGCCTCGTCGGACCTCAGCGTTCTGGCTCTGGTGTACGTCCGTCCGCTGGGCCAAGTCCGCGCCGAGGGAAGCGTGGATTTGCGGAACGTGGCGATCGAGGAAATCCGCTAGCTTATTTCTTCACCAACACAAAGTTCGCGGTGCGAATCTTGTTCGTCCTGGCAGCCATCTGGAAATTCACTTCCAGTAAATTGAAGGCTCCGCCCGGAATCAGCTCCACGGTACCCGCGGTGCCGTCCGCCGTCTGTAGAGGGAAGGTCTGATTGCGCGTTGTTTGCAGTTCTCCGGAGAAAGTGAATTGCACGGCTGGGTCCCCGCCGCTGCCTGCGGGCACAACGAACCGCCCCCGCAACGTGCCCGTGACGCGCCCGTTCTCCTCACTTACGTTGAGGTCAATGGTCTCCGGCTGAGCTCCAAAAAATGCGCCGCGCGGCGCGTACATCCACGCGCCCGTGAAGCGAGCCGCCGCCGATGGGTTTCCCTGCGACCTTGGTTGAGCCGCGGGCTTAGCGGGAGCAGGCAGGTTCGGACCGGGCAGGTTTGGACCCGGTAAGTTGCCAGCGACGGTGGCGGTTCCCGCACGCGCCGGCGTCGAGGATGTCCGCGAGCCTAACGTAGCGCCTTCCAGCAGCAGGTTGTAATAGGTCTCCCAGCCCGCTGCTTCCCGGCGCAGTTGATCGGTGATCTGCGCACGTGCGGTGGAACCCGCCAGCAACGCCTTCACGGCTGCATCGTGCGCTCTGGCCGCATCCTGGTCCGCGCCGGTAGCTTCGTCTAGAGATTTGCGCCGTGCCGACATCGCCTCCGTCAGCGCGGCGATGGCCGCCCGTTCGCGTTCCATCGCCTGCCGCACCTGCTGGATGGCGGGATCGCGGACAGCCGCAAAGTTGGTCACCGCGGTGGAAAGGAATTGGGTGGCATTCGCCAGCATTCTTTGTTCCTCGGCGCTGGCAGCTAGTAATAGCTGCGGACGTACGATGGTTTCGGCCGCCCATTGTTGCTGCGCGGGTGACAGTTCCGCATTGGAGGCCAGAAAGGCAGTCCGCGCCGTAGCGAAACTCTTGGCGGCGTCTGCGGAGCGCTGCACATCGACGGGGAACTCCGGCGCCGGCGTACCCGCCTTATTCTCCAGCAGGGGATCGGCCTGCCTCCATGCTTGATGCGCGGCTCGATACGCGTCGCGGGGAGTCTGCGCCGTCAGCGCTGTGGCGAACAGCAACAGCGTGCTTATATGCCGCATTCGCTACCGCCCCCCCGTCACGGAACATTCGATGCGCGCCCGGGCTAGTCTTGCCGTGTAGTAGCCATTCCACTTGGTGCGCTCTTCTTCCAACAAACTGACCTGCTGACGTAGAGTTTTTTCGCGCCGCTCCATGGCCAACACAAGTTGGTCATATAGCGCCAGCGCGTTTTGTTCCGCGTCGGCAGTGCGAGATACGGTCGCCGCGCGTTCCTTCACCAGCGCTTCCAGGGCCTTCAACTGGTCTTCGGCGGGCCCCAGTGACGGCTTCTTCTTTACGCTCTCTGCAAGATTATTGATCTGGCTCTCGATCCCGGCGCGCTCCAACTCCGTGTCTGAACGTTCCTGCCCGCTGGCGGCCAGTAGTCCACGCTGGGTTTGTTGGATCTGCCGCGCGGCGCCGGTGTCGCGGACGGCTTGCTCAGTTGCCGCATTCAAATACGCCGTCAGGGCCACGATGCGTGCGGAGGACGCTCGGGTAGTCTCTTCGATCGTGGCGGAGGCCACTGGATCGCACGGCAGTACGCGGGCCACGCGAACTTCCAAGTCCGTCGCCAGCCTCAGCCAATCGGCATGCGTCTTGGTAGCGCTTTGCTCCAGGCTGGCCAAGGCATTCGTAGCGGATTGGCCGCTGCAGTACCCAGTCCAGAACAATGTCGTAGCCAGAAATGTAGCGCCGGTCGCAAGTATGGATCTGATCATCAATTGGTATTGGACAATTAGTTGTTGGACAGTCGATTTCAGTCTATCTCGAATGCGCCGGATAGTACTACTTGACGCCGCCCATCAGGCCAGTAACCGGCTTCGAGATCAACAGTAGCAGCAAACCGAACGCCACGCCCGTGGCGCCCGCATAGCCGACCAGCGTCTCCAGCGGCATCGATTCGTAGAAGGACGCCATACGTCCGGCGAAGAAGTTGCCCACGGAAATCGAGAGAAACCACACTCCCATGGTGAGCCCGGCGATACGCGCGGGAGCGAGTTTGGTAATGGCGCTGAGCCCGACTGGACTTAAACAAAGCTCGGCAACCGTGTGAATCAGGTACACGGCGGCCAGCCACAGAGGACTAACCTTACCACCGTCCCCAGCGGCCAGCGCGGCCAACGTCATCAGCAGGAATCCTCCTCCGGCTCCCAGCAAGCCGAATGAGAATTTAGTAACGGGGGAGGGATTGCGATCCCCCAGCTTAATCCACAACCACGCCAGCAGCGGTCCCAAGGCGTAAATATAAATAGGATTCAACGACTGGAACCAACTGGACGGGAACGGCATGCCGAATAGGGAGTTGGCGGTGCTGCGGTCGGCAAAAAGGTTCAGGGTGGACCCGGCCTGTTCAAAAATCGACCAGAAGAGGGCGGACGCAACAAACAACACCAGGATCACGTAAATGCGTTTCTTTTCCACTGGCGAGAAATCCTTCGATAGGATCAGTCCTCCGAAGGTGAGCAGCACAGCGATCAGCAGCAGAGCCGCGAATCCGTCGGCCACGCGTTCAATCGAGACCTGCAGAAAGAACAACGCCGCCAACGTGCCGAAGAGCGCGAACGAACCGATGCCGAGTACCTTGCTATCGGTAGGCGTAGCGGTGACGGCCGGTCCCCGGCCCGCCGTGCCAAGATTACCGCGTGTGAAACTGAACTGCGTGAGTCCCACCAGCATGAAGAGCCCCGCCAGTCCGAAGGCATAGCGGAAGTCGATATTCTGTCCCACGTATCCGCAGATCAATGGGGCGAGCCCGGCGCCAAGATTGATGCCCACGTAATACAGAGTGAACCCCGAATCGCGCCGCCGGTCTTTTTCTGCATACAAAAAGCCGACCACCGTGGTGCAGCTGGTTTTGAGAAAGGACGTCCCGATCGCCATCACCAGCAGGGATGCGATGAATGTGCCCAGGGACGGCAGCATCAATCCAAAATTACCAGCGGCGATCAGCAGTCCGCCGAAAATTACTGCGTTCTGATGACCCAGGAACCGGTCCGCGATCCAACCCGAGGGCAGCGCAAAGATATACGCACAGGATGTGTAGAGCCCATAAATGGCTCCGGCGATGGCCACGCCCAAGCCCAACCCGTGCTGTTCCGCGGATGCCGTCATATAAAGGATCAGCAGTGCGCGGATGCCGTAGTAACTAAAGCGTTCCCACATCTCGGTGAAAAACAATGTGGAAAGGCCGCGCGGATGGCCGAAAAATGCGGTGTCCAGACCGGAAGACGGCGGGTTAGCCGAGGAAGTCGCCATGGTCGATTATACGGGGTTTCGGAACCCCTTCAACAGTGACGCTACATCCTCACGCCCGGTTTCCTCCGCCACCTGCAGCGGAGTCATTTCTTGCCCATTCTTGGCGTCGTCCAGGAACGCCGCCGCCCCGGACTCCAGCAGCAAGCGGATCGTTTCAATGCTCCCCTTGTATCCAATCGCCAAATGCAGCGCTGTCGCACCGTTCCGATGTCGCATGGCAAGGTTCGCGCCCCGTTCGATCAGCAGGGCGGCTACCGCGTGCGACGGACCCGCCACGGCACGCATCACTGCCGTTTCATGATCCGGTCCCACCGGCCGGTTGACGGGCGCTCCCGCGTCGAGGAGCCCCCGGCAGATGGCCAGATGCCCGCCCTTCGCCGCGCCCGCGAGCGCCAGCGCCAGCGATTCCTCCGTTGGTTGCTCGCCCAGCATGCTGAATAAGACCGCGGCTTCGCCCAGGAAGCCCACGTAGTCTACGCGCCGCAGCAGGCGTTCGCGGAAAACTGCGTCGATGCGTTCATCGCCCACTGGATAGTCCAGCGCATCCCAGGGACTACCCGCATCGAGAAGGGCCTTGGTCACTCGCTCAAACTCGCCTTCGGGATGCCGTTTCTCCACCAGGCAATCGTGCATCATGAAGCCCAGGGGCGTTGCATTGAACACGGGATCGACGATGTCCACGGGATGCCCGCGTTCGATCAGTAGTTTTACCAAGTCGGCTGAGCCCGACCACGCGGCATTGTGTAGAGGCGAGTACCCATGGCTCCGCTCCGGATGCGCCACGGGAAAGCCGACATCCAGCATCAGTTTGACGGCTTCGTAATTTGTGTTGGTCTCCCAACAATAGCGAGCCACCAATTCGCGATCGGCGGGGGCCAGCCCAGCTACCAGTTCGGGACGCCGCGCGGCGATGGATTCCGCTTCCTGGCGCCGGCCCAGTAAACAGGACACCAGCAGCTTAATAGTGTCGTCGCTCTTTGTGTACAGGAATTCGAATAGCTCCGCGTGCCCCCTCTTAAGCGCGATCTGATGCGCGTAGGAATTGAACCCCAAGGTCCACTGATAAATCGTGCCGCCGCGGTGTTTGTCTCCGATGGGAGGGAACTCCGGCAGTTTCCCGATACGGTGAGCCACGCAACCCGGGTCGGCGTGCACTAGCCGTTCCGCCAAGGCTAGATCGCCGAGCGCCGCGGCGAGAAAGATGTCGGCCGTGGCTCCGCGTTCCAGCAGGAATCCCGCGACCTCCGGGGCATCACCAATCAACCACTGGGCCGGGGTAGATTCGTGGTCCTCATCACGAGCATCCACGCGCGCACCGTGCTCCAGCAATACTTTGGCCGTCTGGATATCGCGTGCGAAATGCAGAGGCGTGCAGGCGTCGCATCCTTTAGCATCAATCAACGCCGGATCCGCCGCCAGCATGCGCGCGAGGTAGTCGGTGAGCCCGAGTCCCGCTGCTGCGTGAACGCTGAGCGGCGCGCCGAGGTCCACTAGAGACCGCGCCGCTTGCTGGTCAAGATTGCGGGTATTCAGGCCGGAGGCCCAACCATGGCCTACGGCCGAAATGTCCGTGGGATCGCTCGTCTCAAGCGCCCTCTGGAGCAGGACTTGAAGCGATTCCGACATAGCGCTAGCTTACAACGTCGCGAAACTGCGCCGTGTCCGTGTACTGCTGAAAGCGCACAATCTTTCCCTCGGCCAGAGTAAACACATGCACCATCTGCGCATTCATTGGCTTGCCGGTCGCCCGGAAAGTCCCCTGATAGCGACCTGTCACGGCCACAGTATCGCCTGACCCGATGAATTTCTCCGGCAGAGCTTTGAAACCTTCCCACTCGGTCATCAGCCGCATAAATAGACCGTTGAGCAGGTCGTCGGTGCCCAGGTATGGACTATGATCAGCGTACACAAAATTCTCGGCTTCGTTCCATTCAATCTTGGGGTCCAACGCGCCCAGGACGCCGCCGATATCTCCACGGCTCATGGCCTGATAGAAGCCTTCTACGATTTGTACGTTTTCTTGGGACATTCACGGATTATTGCACAGCTGGTAAAGAGTCAACCGCAAAAAGCCCGCTGGCGTTCGATCCACCGCAGCAGCCCGTTCCGTACAATTGACCAGTGCCCCCTACCTCGATGCGTTGCAGCAACTCGCCGTTAATGGCCCCAGGAACGCGCTGTGGTGCCGTCTTTCGCCTGGCGATGATCGGATCGGCTCCATCGGCGCGCCCCCGGCGAGGACTACGGGGCCCGTTGATACAATGGCCTATATGAGCGCTCAAACGCGCCACCGCACGGTGGCTGTGAATGTCGGCGGAGTAATGGTGGGCGGCGGGCACCCGGTAGTGGTCCAGTCCATGACGAACACCGATACGGCGGATGTCACGTCGACGGTGGATCAGATCATGGCGCTGGCGAAAGCGGGCAGCGAACTGGTACGCGTAACGGTGAACAACGAAGAATCCGCGGACGCAGTACCAGCGATCGTCGATACCGTGCGCATGCTCGGTTCCAAGGTGCCCATCGTCGGCGACTTCCATTACAACGGCCACCTGCTGCTCAAAAAGTATCCGAAGATGGCGCGCGCGCTGGCGAAATACCGCATCAATCCGGGTAACGTAAATATCGGCAAGAAACACGATGACAATTTCCGCGTGATGATCGAGGCCGCCGTCGAGTATGAGCGACCCGTGCGCATCGGCGTGAACTGGGGATCGCTCGATCAATCCTTGCTCACGCGCATGATGGACGAGAACAACGCCAAAGCGGAACCCGAGGATGCCAAGACGGTCATGCTGCGGGCGATCGTCGTCAGTGCCGTCGAATCGGCCGCGGCAGCCGGACGCCACGGGCTATCCAAGGACCGCATTATTCTCAGCGCGAAAGTCAGCGGAGTGCAGGATCTCATCCGGGTATACCGCATGTTGGCGGCGGAATGCGATTACGCCCTGCACCTCGGTTTGACCGAAGCGGGTCTGGGATCCAAGGGCATCGTCGCGTCCACCGCCGGAATCGGCATCCTCTTACAGGAAGGCATTGGCGATACGATCCGTTCCTCCCTCACTCCGCTGCCGAACGGCGATCGCACCGATGAAGTCATCGTCTGTCAGCAAATCCTGCAAGCCCTGGAACTGCGCAGCTTCACTCCGCAAGTAACCGCTTGCCCCGGCTGTGGCCGGACGACCAGTACCTTCTTCCAGGACATGGCCGATCAGATCCAGACCTACCTGCGCAATCAAATGCCGGTCTGGAAGGCTCGCTATACCGGAGTTGAAGAAATGAAGGTCGCGGTCATGGGCTGCGTAGTGAATGGTCCCGGTGAATCCAAACACTCCAACATCGGCATCTCATTGCCCGGCACCTTCGAGGAGCCCGTCGCCCCCGTATACGTGGACGGCAAACTAAAATGCACCCTCCGGGGCGACAAGATCGTCGAGGAATTCATCGGGCTCCTCAATGAATACGTAGCCCGCAGCTACGCCGCGAACGTGGAAGAGACCGTCAGTGCATAGCACTTAAGCTAGAAACGCTTTCGCTTCCCGCAAAAACAAGTCCAGCTGATCGTGGTGCAGCCAATGGCCCGCCCGATCCACCTTAACGATCCTCTTATCCGGAATCGCGTCCGCCTGCGGGTCACTCTCGGGATCGCGGGCGAAGCTTTGCCGTCCCCAGAATAGCTGCGTGGGGCACGTGATCTTGGATAAGATCTCGCGCGCCGCCGCCAGATCCACTCCAAACGGATGAATCACGCGGGTGTAATGGTCGAATTTCCAAATTAACTCACCCTCCGCGTTCCAGTTCGTCCCGTGTAGCGTCAAATGTCGAGCCACCTCCGCGGTCAGAAAAGGATTCGCCTCCTGCATGCGAGCCACCGCGTCGGCCAACGTAGGATAAGTCCTTTGGGAATGCTTTTCCAGGTCGCGAGTCTTCTCAATCCATGACCGCATGCGCTGATACGCCGGAGGCTGCGGCGATCCCAGCGGTCCCACGCCGACCCCCTCAATGGCAACCAACCGCGAGACGCTCTGCGGATACGTTCCTGCATAATACAGCGACACGATAGCGCCCAGCGAATGACTGACAATGCGCATGGGCGCGGCTTTGATCACATCCGCGAACACGGTCAGGTCCAGAATGTGTTCCGCAACGCTGTACAACGCCCCTGGAGCCCACGCACTGTTGCCGTGCCCGCGCAGATCGAGGGCGTAAACGTGATAGTCGTCCCGCAACGCCCGCGCCACCCAATCCCAGCTGCGCGCGTGGTCCCGCGAGCCGTGTACCAGCACCACGACCGGCTTGCCCTCATTCCCCCAATCCCAGAATTGCAGTTTCAAGCGGTCTGAATAGAAAAAATGCGAGGCAGGTTCCAATGAGTTGCTCCGTTCCATCCATCCTAAACTAAGGCGTTCACCTGACAGTAATTGCGAGCGTTGCCTGTTATGCTCGGCTCATGAAACGTGTATTGCTGATACTCATCACGCTGGCCCTGCCGCTAGCGGCCGCCCCGAACTTCTCCGGCAACTGGATGTTGAACCTCTCGAAGAGCCAGTATGGACAGTTCCCGGCGCCGGAAGTGATGCAACGCTCCATCCAGTTGCAGGGGACAGTGCTGACCATGACCACCTATCAGAAGGGCGCGCAAGGCGAGGTTACAACGGACCTGAAGTATTCCACCGACGGCAAGCCCTCCGTCAACGGAGCCAATACCGGCGCCGCTAGCTGGGATAAGGAGACGTTGGTGATCGAAAGCTCGCGCGAAGCACAGGGCCAGAAACTCACACAGCGCGATGTCTGGACGCTCTCCGCGGATGGAAAAACACTGACGGTGAATACGCACGTAAAGCTTCCCAACGGCGAGTTTGACGTGAAACAGGTGTTTGAAAAAACCCCAGGCGGCCGCTAACCGCACTTTGGGCGAACGCCAGGATTAGCTGGCAAACCAAGATGCGAGCCATGTCGATGGTGGCTAGCACGGCCCTCAAACGCAGCAATACCCTCCGTATTCCTTATGATGGCCATAGGCGGGTAACCTCAGAGTACCGGCTTTCGCTCGCCAGCCGGTTGCGATAGCATTTTATACGGATCAGGCCGATTCTAGGGGGGCTTATGAAGCATGGAGTTTTCGGGATGGCCGCACTCGCAGTGGCGCTGACGGGTGGAACTCGTTTGGCGGCGCATCATTCGTTCGCGGCGGAATACGACAACACGAAGGTGGTGAAGTTGACGGGCGCCATTAGCAAGGTGGATTGGGCGAATCCTCACGTTTACTTCTTCATCGATGTGAAGGATGAGGGAACGGGCCGCGTGAACAATTGGGCGTTTGAGATGGCGGCGCCCGCGGTGCTGCAACGCAGCGGTTGGAAGAAGTCGATGCTGAATCTGGGCGATCTTGTGATTGTGGAAGGCACGCGCGCGAAGAATGGCGCGTACCATGGCAACGCGCGATCGGTGACCCTGGCCAGCACGGGCCAGAAGCTGGGTGCTGGATCGAGCGAAGGCCGAGTGGAATGAAACGGTGGAATGCACTCGGTTCGGCCGCACTGGCCGCTGGCTTGCTCTTTGCCGTGGCGCTTCTTGCGCAGGACACGCCTGGTCCTTCCGGAGCCGCGAAAGGTGGCGGCGGGACGCCTGGTCCTGGTAAAGGCAAGGGCAAAGCCAAGTCCGCAGCGCCATCGTTGCCCGCGCCACGCAACAAAGAGGGGCGTGTAACTTTCGGACCAGGGCCCGCGGGAACGGGCTTCTGGGGCGGTGGTGGCTCGATTGTCGGGCGGGGAGGCAATAATCTGCCGGCCAATCCTCTTCTGGAGGAAGTTCCGTTTCAACCATGGGCGAAGGCTCTGTACGATGTGCGGCGTAGCGACGGAGGCCAGAGGGACGATCCGCACGTACGCTGTATGCCTCCGGGCGGGCCGCGACAGTTTCAGACTCCGAATGGATTTGAGTTTTTGGAGCAGCCCGAAACCAAACGCATGTACGTGGTGTTCGGCGGAGGGCCGCGAAGTTGGCGCGTGATCTATCTGGATGGACGGGCGTTGCCTAAGATGGATGAGGATTCTGTTCCGACCTACCTGGGTTACTCTTCCGGGCATTGGGAGGGCGACACGCTGGTGGTGGAATCCACCGGCTACAACGAGAGGTTCTGGTTCCATCGTGGAGGCTTGCCACATACGGACGCCCTGCATTTAACGGAACGATTCTCACGGCCGGATTTCGATACTTTGAAATACGAAGTCACGGTGGATGACAAGAAAGCCTACACGCGTCCTTGGACGGGCGGGTTTACGGTTCCGTGGACGTACACCAACTGGGATGGAACGCCGGGCGGGGAGATTCAGGAATATTTCTGCCAGGATTATGAGCGGGATACGCAGTCGTTTCAAGCGAAGTAGGGGAGAGCGCATGAAGTTGAGAGCGATTTTGACGATGCTGGTAGCTTCGGTGGCGCTTTCCGGGCAGGAAGGGCATCCCTTGGTGGGCTCCTGGCACGGCTCATTGGGCGACTCTCCGGCGAAGCAGACGGATGCTACGTTTGTGTTGAAATTTGACGGCACTAATATTACAGGGATGATCAACCCCGGGCTTGAGGTGATGAAGCTGCAGACGGCTACCTTGGACCCCAGCACCTGGACTGTTCACCTGGAAGCGGATACAAAGGACGTATCGGGCAAAGTGGTACGTGTCGTCATTGAAGGGAAGATACAGAACATCACCAATCCCCGGCGGACGATCGTGGGCACCTGGACGCAGGGAACCACCAAGGCGCCCCTAAAGATGACTCGTGACGACTAAGACTTGCTCGACTGGAGCAATTCCAAGCCGCCTCGGCTGCGAGGGAGCGCTGCCATGAAGTGTCGATACCTGCTAAACTTGGAATTCGGTTTTCTACCCACCTATTCCCCCACAAGATTGGAGTCTCACTATGTCTAAATACAGCGGCGATACTGCCCGTGCGCATCGGATCCGGAAGGCACGCTGCAACAAACGCGCTGAAATGCGGGTTCTGCGCGCGGCCATTGCGGCTCGCAAAGCCGCCAGTGGCGCGGAAAAGCCGAAGGCATAACCCGTCCTGCTGCCAGCGGCAGCGAGGCTGTGGTACCTTGCCAGAGAATGGCACTTTCTAAAGCAGACCTCATCGCATCGTTACAGAACGAAGTCCGTATCCTGTTGCACTTGACGACGAAGATCGACAAGAGCATGTTGGAATACCGTCCTACTCCCAAGCAACGCAGCACGATAGAATTGCTGCGTTATCTCAGCATCATGGGTCCGGGATTGGTCCCGGCCATCAAAACGGGCACATTTGATGGAGCGGCTTGGGGGACTGCCACGGCAGCTGCGGCGGCTAAAGATTTCGATGCTATTGTTGCCGATCTCGCGAAGCAATCTGATTTCTATGCGTCGGCCGTAGGAGAGATGCCGGAGGCAAGCTTCGCTGAACCGTTGGAGATGTTCGGTCGGACGAACACACGCGGGTACCATTTGGTCAATTTAGTCGTGAGTGGACATGCCGCTTATCGGACGCAGTTGTTCTGCTATTTGAAGGCCTGCGGCAAGGATGACCTGAACACCTCTAATTTGTGGGGCGGCGTCGACGCGCCGATGAGCTAAGCGCCACTAAAACTAATGGCTTTCGCGGGGGATGCCGGCACCCCTGCAACCGACCAGGAAATCCAAATCAGCCCCTTGGTGGGACTGCAGGACGTGGTCGATGTACATCTTCTGGTAGCCGCCGGTGGCTACCGGCTCGGGCGGGGTCCAGGCGGCTCTGCGGCGTGCCATCTCTTCGTCCGTAATGCACAGATTAAGGATGCGAGCTTCCGCGTCCAACTCGATTTCGTCTCCATTTTGCACTAGCGCCAGTGGGCCGCCGGCCGCGGATTCAGGCGACACATGTAACACCACGGTCCCGTAGGCAGTGCCGCTCATGCGGGCGTCTGAGACCCGTACAATGTCGGTAATGCCGCGGGCCAGCAGCTTCGGCGGCAGCGGCATGTTGCCGACCTCAGGCATGCCGGGGTAGCCTTTCGGACCAGCCCCCTTCATTACCATCACGGAGTTCTCATCGATGTCCAGATTCGGATCGTCGATGCGCGCTTTGAAGTCCTCGATGCTCTCGAAGACTACCGCCTTACCACGATGTTTTAGCAGTCGCGGGGTTGCGGCGGATGGTTTCACCACGGCGCCATCGGGAGCTAGATTGCCTCGCACAACTGCCAGGCCAGCATGTTCCCGAAGAGGATTACCAATCTCGCGGATCACTTCGCGATTCCAGCACGGGGCGTCGGCGGTATTCTCGCCGATCGTTTTCCCATTTACGGTCAGCGCGTCCCGGTGGATGATATCGCCTAATTCGCGTACGATGGCGGGCACGCCCCCGGCGTAATAGAAATCCTCCATCAGGAACCGGCCGGACGGCATGATGTCGACCAGCAAGGGCAGCTTATGTCCGATGCGGTCGAAGTCGTCGAGGTCGAGCTTTACTCCAACGCGTCCCGCGATAGCCAGCATGTGCAGTACAAAATTGCTGGAGCCGCCCACAGCCGCGTTCACTTTGATTGCATTCTCAAATGCCTGCCGCGTGAGGATCTGCGAAATGCGTACGTCGTCGTGAACCATTTGGACAATACGGCGCCCGGCTTCGTGCGCAATCACGTAACGCCGTGAATCCACCGCGGGGGTGGCCGCGTTCTGCGGCAGTCCCATGCCCAGCGCCTCCACCATGCAGGCCATGGTCGACGCAGTTCCCATGCTCATGCAGTGGCCGGCGGAGCGCGACTGGCACTGCTCCGCTTCAAAGAATTCGGACGGCTGCATCTTGCCGGCGCGCACGTCTTCGCTCATCTGCCAAACGGAGGTGCCGGAGCCGATGGTCTGACCTTGGAAACGTCCGTTGAGCATGGGTCCGCCGGAGACGACGATGGCCGGCACGTCGCAACTGGCGGCTCCCATTAACAGGGATGGCGTGGTCTTGTCGCAGCCGCACAAGAGCACCACTCCATCAATAGGATTGCCGCGGATGGATTCTTCGACGTCCATGCTGGCGAGATTGCGAAACAGCATCGCGGTGGGCCGGATGTTGGTTTCGCCCAAAGACATGACCGGAAATTCCAGTGGGAATCCGCCGGCTTCCCACACGCCGCGCTTTACGCGGTCCGCTACTTGGCGCAGGTGTGCGTTGCAGGGCGTGAGTTCGCTCCAGGTATTGCAGATGCCTATGATGGGGCGGCCATCGAATACGTCTGGCGGAAAGCCTTGATTTTTCATCCAGGAACGGTGGATAAATCCGTCGCGGTCGGCAAGGCCGAACCAATGAGTGGAGCGAAGTTTTCGGGACACTATCGTGCAGTATACGACTTACTGAAGTTGTTCCGCCCGTTAGTGATTGTGAAGCTGCCGTTCGCGGATATGGACGCCTTGATCCAATAGCCCTTGTCGTCGGCCGCGACTCCAGAGGGATTCGCGATCATTTCGTCCGCGGTGTTGTGTGCTGCGTCGTTTGCTGTGCCGCGATGGCCCTGCCAGATTCCTTCGATGCCGGGAATCTTGGCGATGGTCTCGTAGCCATCGTTGGAGAACCCTTTGCGCGCGCCGTTGTTCACGACGACTACTTGAGGTTTCAGCGACCAGGTCAACGCTGGGGCCCCAGACTGGCCGTTTGAAAAACCATGATGCGAGGCTTGCAGAAGCGACACCTCCCCGATTTTGTTGACGGGGCAGGCGAGTTGCATCTCTCGGTCCCACGTCAGATCTCCTAAATCGAGGAATGAGAAACGCCCGAACGTCAGCAGAAACCCCGCGCTCTGCGAATTTTCCGTCGTATCGGTAGGTTTCGACTCGGCGCCTTCGCAGAAATTGGCGAAGAATCCGCGCTCTAAACGATTCTCCAGGACCTTACCGGCCGAGGCGATGACCGTAATGTCCGCAGCGCCGAGCTTGGTTTTATCCCCAGGCTTGACGATGCTGCGATTGCGGCCCGCCAGCGCAACGTAATCATCGAACTGCTTCGCCCCGCCGGGTACGGCTTCGACATTCGGACCATGATCGATAAAATTCCGTATAGGCACGAGCTTGGCCAGTGCGGGAACGCCGCCGATGTGATCCACGTGGTAGTGCGTAATCCACAAAGTATCGATGCGGCTGAGGCCCGCCGTCACCGCGGCTTGCGCAATGCGTTGCGCGTCCCGGTCGCCGCTGCCAGGGAAGCCGGCGTCGACCAATAGCGATTCTCCGGTAGGGCTGACAATGAGCGTTGCGGCCCCGCCTTCCACGTCGATCCAATAGATGTCGAGAGTCCGCTCGCGGGGGGCTTGTTTGCCCTGCTGGCCAAAGGCGAGGCCAGTGGCGGCGAGGAGTGTGAGGAGAATGCGCGGCATGAGGTGAGGCTATCACAGTCATGAAGATGGAGGCGGGTCGCACTGCCGTGAAAGAGGGCTATTCCTAGTAAACCCGGTAAAACCGTATCTTCACACCATCCGGATAACGCTCCCCTGTACAGATGAAAAGCGCCCGCGTCATCCACTTCAGACCTGGGGCTGAAGTGTCGAAGGTCGGCACCGTCCGGAAGTAAATCTGAGACTGGTCCACGGGCTGACCGGCATTGAGCTTGGCGATCACGTCGGCGGGTGCATGGCGCATGCCTTTGTTGGTGACAGAAACGCGCTCCCCTTGCTCGGTTTCCAGAACGTAGTGAGCTTCGATCTCTGTGAAGCCATCGGAGTGAATCAACTGATAGTCGGCGCCGCCGGGAATGAGCTTGCCGCGCAGAGATGGACCGGTGAAGGTGCCCGCGCCGACCGGAACAATACGGCGCTCGCCCTCCGCCGAGGGCGTCTTGATGGGATCGGAAACCTGCGCGGTGAGTTCGAATACGAACTCGAGTTTGGGAGCAGCGGGGACCGAACTTGCCTGCTGCCCGCGAACGATCGCCAGGCTCAGAAGGCCAATACCCGTAAATGCACGGAGGAAAGTTGAGGAGATCATGCGTCCACGATTCTAGCGCGGGTAAGTTGCGCTAACATCGGTAGGCAATGGCCGACCTCGCAGTCTCAGTTGTGCGCGCTACGCGCGTGCGGTATTGGATGTTGGTATTCACGGTAACCCTTGCCGTGGTCACCTACATTGACCGTGTCGCGATATCCATCGCGGCTCCCTATTTTTCGAAGGAACTTGGATTCAGTTCCGTACAGACCGGGTGGGTGCTGACAGCATTCGCCCTGGCGTACGCGATCTTCGAAATTCCGGGCGGGTTTTTAGGGGATTGGTTAGGTCCACGGCGGGTGCTTCTGCGGATCGTACTGTGGTGGTCCTTTTTCACCGCGGCTACCGGATGGGCGCGCGGCTTTACCAGCATGGTCACGGTGCGTTTTCTCTTCGGCGCCGGAGAGGCCGGATGTTTCCCGAATCTGACCAAGATGTTCACCATCTGGCTGCCGGCCCGCGAACAGGTGCGGGCGCAGGGATTGTTGTGGCTGAGCGCGCGCTGGGGCGGAGCCTTCACTCCGCTGCTGGCGTCGCCGATCATCGTATGGGTCGGCTGGCGGCACGCCTTCGAGATCTTCGGCGTAGTAGGCATTTTGTGGGCCGCCGCCTTTTACGGATGGTATCGAGATAATCCGCTGGAGCATCCCAAGATGAACGATGCGGAGAAGGAATTGCTTCGGGCGGGCGCGGCGCGGGCGGCGGGACATGGGAATGCTCCCTGGGGCGTGATGCTGCGATCGGGGCGCGTGTGGTTGCTATGCTGGCAATATTTCTTTTTGTCCTACGGCTGGTATTTCAATATCACGTGGCTTCCGACGTATCTGCGCGAAGAACGGGGAATGAACGTGGCCCAGGCAGCGGCATTTGGAGTGTTGCCACTGTTTATGGGTGGCTTGGGAAATCCGGTGAGCGTTTTCCTAACCGAACGGTTGCTGCGGTTCACCAAGAATCTGGACATGACCCGGCGGATTGTCGCGAGCATTGGCTTCGCTGGTGCGTGTGCGTCGCTGATCATCACCACCTATATGCAGGATCCAAGGCTTGCGGTAGTCTTCATCGCCATGGCGAGCTTCTGCAATGATTTGGCGATGCCTCCTTCATGGGCCGCTACGATGGATATGGGCGGGAAGTACGCGGGTACACTTTCGGGCGCGATGAATAGTTGGGGCAACCTGGGCGGCGCGGCGGCGCCCCTGGTCATTGGATACGTTCTGTCGGCCTCCGGCAGCAATTGGAATCTGACATTCTATATTTCGGCAGCGGTATATGCGGCGGCCATTCCTTGCTGGATTTTTTTGGATTCGGTGACTCCGCTTAAAGGCACAAGATAACTTATGCAGAAGCTTCTAGTTGGTGCGGCCGCATTACTGGCGATGACGTTGATGGCGCAGGGGCCGGTTCCGGACGCCGCGCGAAACCCACTGGCGGGTAATCCTGGCGCGATCGCGGCGGGCCGGCAGCGATTTGCGAGTACTTGTGAAACGTGTCACGGGCAGAACGCACAGGGCGGGCGCGCTCCGGCATTGGTTGGACGAGCATTCTCGCACGGTACCTCGGATAGTGAGGTATTTCAAAACATCCGCATCGGAATTCCGGGCACGCAAATGGCCGGTTTTAATACCCTCTCGCAGGACGAAGCGTGGCAGCTGGTCAGCTATATCCGTAGCTTGAGTCCCACGGCTCCCATATCAACAGGTGCCTCTACGGGCGGCGATGCCTCTGCTGGCGAGGCCCTGTTCTTCGGATCGGCGGGTTGCGCTGGATGCCACCAGGTGAACGCTCGCGGTGGCGTCACCGGTCCGGATTTGTCGAATGCTGGACGATTGCCGGCCGCGGCGTTACGCGCGAAGTTGACGGATCCGAATACGAACGCGGGAGGGCGGGGAGGTGTTAGCTCCGTTGTGGTCCGGATGAAGAACGGCGCCACCGCCAAGGGTGTAAGGACAGCTGAGGACGCATTCACGTTGTTAATGCGGGACGCGTCCGGAACGCTGCGGCATTTTCAAAAACGAGATCTGGCGGGAATCGATACTCCGGCGCAGTCGTTCATGCCGGCCGCGCGCGTTTCGGAGACGGAGCTAACGAATTTGGTCGCGTATCTGACGACGCTCCGTGGCCGCGATCTGACCAAAACAATTCGCGCGGAGATCCCGGGTGGGCTGACGTACCAGCGCATCGTGAATGCCAAAGCGGAGCCCCAGAACTGGCTCACCTTTTGGGGCGATTATCAAGGACGGCATTACTCCGCGCTGAAGCAAGTGGCCGCCGGAAATGTGAAGGGACTGCAGCAAAAGTGGGCCGTGCAGATGACCGGCAATTCGACTCTGGAATCCACACCCATCGTCGTGGATGGCATCATGTACACCTCCGGAATGCCCGGCGAAGTGCGCGCGTTAGATGCCAGGACGGGCCTCCAAATCTGGCGCTATCAGCGGCAGCAGAAGGTGGTGAATCCGAACGAGATTAATCGCTTTAGCCGTGGCGTCGCCGTGCTGGGGAATCGAGTGTATCTGGGGACGCTTGACGCTGCGTTGGTCGCCCTGGACGCGCGCAACGGGCAATTGTTGTGGGAAACGCAGGTCGCCGACACCAGGTTGGGCTACAGCCTCACGTCACCTCCTCTGGCGATCAACGGCAAAATCATCACGGGCATCGCGGGCGGTGAGTTCGGCATTCGCGGTTTTGTTGACGCTTACGATCCGGCCACCGGCGCTCGTTTGTGGCGCTTTAATACGATTCCCGGGCCGGGCGAGCCTGGCAATGAAACGTGGAAGGGCGATAGCTGGCAGCATGGCGGTGGCGCCACGTGGCTGACCGGGAGCTACGATCCCGAGCTCGACACCCTGTATTGGACGGTCGGCAATCCCGGGCCCGATTGGGATTGGCAAGTTCGCGAGGGCGACGATTTATACTCGTGCTCCGTGATCGCCTTGGATCCGAACACCGGACGCCTCAAGTGGCACTACCAGTTCACGCCGTCGGATTCGCACGATTGGGATTCGACGGAGGATGTGATTCTGGTGGACCGCGAGTGGCGCGGGCGTCCACGCAAACTGCTGCTGCATGCGGATCGCAACGGCATGTTCTATGTGCTGGACCGGGTGACTGGGGAGTTCCTGCAAGGGACCCCGTTCGTGAAGCAGACGTGGAACGATGGCTTCGATGGCAAAGGGCGACCGAAGGTGCGTCCATCGTCCATGGCGTCGCGAGAGGGAGCGGAAGTGTTCCCGTCGGTGGTGGGCGGCACGAATTTCCAAGCGCCGTCGTACAGTCCGGACACCGGTCTGTATTACGCACAAACCATCGACTTCGGGCAGCGCTACGTCCTCACTCCGGAGGCCTTCGAGGGTGGCAAACAGTATCGAGGCGGCGGCGCGGCGGGTCTGGGCGGAACGCAAATCGGCGCGATCAAGGCCATCGACCCGGAAACAGGTACCGTGAAATGGGAGTTCCCCGTCAGTCGCATTTCCTTTACCGCTGGTGTTCTGTCGACGGCCGGCGGCGTAGTTTTCGCAGCCACCGCGGAGGGAAACCTGATCGCACTGGACGCCAAGTCCGGGGTGCTGTTATGGCATGTGCAGACGGGTGCCTCGATGTCGGCCGCGCCGATTAGTTACGCAGTGGACGGCCAACAGTTCGTCGCCGTATCGGCGGGTAATGTGCTGTACAGCTTTGGCTTGCCGGAGTGACGGCCTTCGTTCACTAACTCGCCCTCTTCTCATGCAGCAGCATGTCCACGGCGTGTTCCATCGAGCCTGCCAGTGTGATCTCCCCGGAGTTGACAAAAAAGATCTGGTCCACGTTATCGATCGTATTCAAGCGGTGAGCGATGATCACTTTGGTTGTCGCCGGAGCCAGCTTGTTCAAGATCTCCTGCAATAGTTCTTCAGTAACCGTATCGATATTGGCCGTCGCCTCGTCCAGGATCAGTAGATCCGGCCCGCGTAGTGTCGCGCGCATGAAGGCGATAAGTTGCTTCTGCCCCAGGCTGATGCTGTTCCCACTGGTCGCCACGCGGGTGTCGAGCCCCTCAGGGAATCGGGAAAGCAGTTTCGACAGATTGGCTTGTTCCAGCACGTCGCCTAGATCCTTGCTGGACGAATCTTTGTATTTATCGTTGCCGTAGAGGAGGTTCT
Organism: Acidobacteriota bacterium; assembly: GCA_039931205.1. Classification (GTDB taxonomy): domain Bacteria; phylum Acidobacteriota; class Terriglobia; order Bryobacterales; family Bryobacteraceae; genus Palsa-187. Next base: position 90,578 of record JBDTSJ010000028.1, on the reverse strand, counting down.
CTCTAACGGTTCCGGTGAACAGAAACGGCTCCTGAGGGATGAATCCGATCTTTTGTGCCCGCTCCTGAGGCGTGTAGGAGCGGATGTCCCGGCCGTTCAGCAGGACCGAACCCTCCGCGGGATCGTAGAGCCGCGCCATTAGCAATGCTGTGGTGGTTTTGCCGCCGCCTGTTGGGCCTACGAGTGCGTACGCCTTCCCTTTTTCGAGTTCGAAGCTCACATCCCGCAACACCTCACTTCCGCCAGGATAGTGAAAGTGCACGTTGCGGAATGATAGGACCGATTCCGATTGCTCCGGCGTCGCGGCGATCACCGGCATATCCGACTCCAGGGCCATGACTTCGGAAATTCTGTCCATCGCGGCCAGCGCTAGTTGGAACGACGACCAGACAGTGGCGAGCTGCCGCAGTGGCCCGTAGAAGTTGTTCACGTAAATCAGGAATCCGATCAGCAACCCCAGCGTCACTTCTCCTGTTCCGATGAGGTAAATCCCGTAGCCCACCACCAGCAGTTGCGCAAGGTGGGCAGAGAAGCCATAAAGCGGCATCAAAACTCCGTTTGCAAATCCCGCCTTCAAGGAGGCGGCGAAGTTGTTGTCATTAGCGGCTGCAAATTTGGAGCGGAAGTAGTCGCTCCTGTTGAACGCCACGATCACCTTGAAGTTATTAAGGCTCTCCTGCACTTCCGAGCTCATTCCGCCCAGGGTCTGCAGACTCCTCATGTTCTTTTGCTTGATCCACGAGGACGAAATGCGGCTGAAAATCAGCACTCCCAGGGCCGGCAGAAGCGCTGATGCTCCCAGCCGGATGTTCAAGCTGAGCAAGAAGATCGCAGCGCCCGTCATTAGGAAGATGCTTCCCACGAACTGCATCAGCGCCTGTGAGACGAACTGGTTGAGCTTGTCCGTATCGTTATTCAACCGCGAGATCAGATCGCCCGCTTTGTTCTGGTTGAAGAACACCACCGGCAATTCCTGCAACTTCAGGAATAGCGAATTTCGAACTTGAAACAGAATCCTGCGCCCTACTCCTCCCATAGTTCGTATTTGGATGTAGCTGGCAATCACGCCCAGGAAATACACGCCCATGATCAAGAGTGAGAAGCGGGTTAGGCCACTTGTATCCTTGACGCGTATGTAAGTGTCGATCGTATGCGCGATTAAGTAAGGAGCCAAGAGCGCCGCGAAGGAACTGATGGTGATGGCAATGCCGGCAACGATCACGTTGCTTTTCTCATCCGCTACCAGGGGCAGAAACCGCTTCACCCCACTGCGGAGTGATGCCGGCTGTCGCTGTGCGTTGCTGTTATCAAGCGTGTATTTCATAGTGGCTCGTGCTCCGCTGGGAATGGAAGAGTTGGACATATTCTGGCGATGACTCCATGAGTTGTTGGTGCGTACCGGTTGCCAGAACCTCGCCCTCCATCAATAGGATGATCTGATCGTAATCCATCACGGATGCGATCTTCTGGGTTACGGAAAGCAGTGTGATGCCAGGATAATTGTCGCGGACGTTCTTCAGAATAGCCTGTTCGGTCCCGGTATCAACGCGTGCCGTGAAATCGTCCAGCAGCAGCACTTTGGGATTCAGTGCCAGTGCGCGAGCCAGCATCACGCGCTGTTTCTGTCCGCCGGACAAGCTTGTCCCCCTCTCTGAGACCAACGTGTCCAATCCCTGCGGCAGCGATGTTACAAAAGTCGCAAGCTCCGCGGTGGCGATCGCTTTTTGCAGGTTCGTTTCGTCCGTGGTGTGGCTGAATGCAATGTTCTCTCGCAAGGTCAGATTGAACATCACGCTGTCTTGAAAGACCAGGCCCACCTGTTGGTGCAGGCCTTCTTTGTCGTAAGCGTCGATGGACTCCCCGTCATAGGTAACGGATCCGGATGTAGGCTTCAGCAAGCCGATTAGCAAGTGCAGAAGCTGAGTCTTCCCCGCGGCTGTGGGACCGATAATCGCGGTTCGCGTCCCGGCCTTCGCGGCCAATGAGACGTTACGCAGCGCCAGTTTTTCTCCGAATGCCAGGGAAACATCCACCAGCGCGATATCCCCGCGTAAGTCTCGAACCAAGCCCCCGGTCTTGGCTGGCTCCGGAGCGTTCAGGATCATACCCAGACGCTGGAAGGAAACGGTTGCTTGCGCGATCACGTTACTCATGAAGCCGATGAGAATGATCGGAAAGATCAAGATGAATAAATAGGAGTTGAATGCCGTGAAATCCCCCAGCGACATGCTGCCGGCAATCACGAAGCGTCCACCCAGAAAAAGAATAATCACAGACGCGAGATTGGTGGCAATCGTAATAATCGGGATCATGCCCGCGAAGAGCCGTAACATTCGTAGGCCAATATCTTTCGCCTCGGTATTCGCGGCCAGGAACTTGGTGTATTCCTGCTGTTGCGTGTTCAGTAGCCGGATGAGGGCCGAACCCAGGATACTTTCGTTGATAACCCGGTTCAGCCAATCCACCGCTTCCTGGGCCTGTTTAAATAGTGGACGCACCCTCCGCAAAACCAGTTGAAAGGTGATCGCGATAAATGGAACGATGCCCAGGATGCCAAGCGCCAGTCGCCAGTTGATCAATATCAGCAGGACGCCCGCGCCGACAATGAGGAACAGCGAGGCGATAATCGTGGCGATCGCTTGCGAAATGAACAGCTTTACGGAATCAATGTCGGAGGTCAGATTGGTCAGCAACTTGGCCGGGGTCACCTCTTCCACAAAGGCGTAGGACTGGACCGATATCTTCGCGGCCACACGCGTTCGCAAATCTCTCGCCACCCGTTCCGAAGCGTAGGTCTGGACGATGCTTTGCAGGTACGTCAGCGTGAACACCAGAGAAGCTATGACAAAGAACTGTAAGACCGTTGCGGAAAGGACGAAAGTCCCTTGGCTATACGCGTCAATCGCTTTCGAGATGATCTGGGGCACAACCAGGTTCAGCCCGTTACCAGTGATCGTTAAGATCACCAATAGAACAATAAGCCAACGGTACGGTTTGAGAAGGAGGAAAAGTCCTGCCGACGGTGGAGCAGCACGCTTAGGTGCGACTGGTTTCATGGAGTAACGCCTCAATCCCGCTATTCGGGAGCACGTGGAGTTGAAACAGGAGAATAGAACAAGTGTAAAACAGGTCAATGACCTGATGCGGAACGGTCCTCCCGTCGGACGTATGCAGTGTTGGACGTATGCAGCATCGAATGGACGCCGCAGATGATACATTGGAAGTCCGCGCCGCGTTCCAATCTCTGACTGTCTCCAAGGATCGCCCATCGTGATCGCAGGTCAATCCGGACAATTGCCGCCGCCGATTTGGCCGCGTGCTTTGCCGCGCTTCGGCGCAGCCGCCCTCTTCGCGCTCAACGTGTGGATTTGCTGGCGCCTTTTCTTCGTCGAATACTCCGAACATTGGGGTTCTGTGCAGTCGTTCTTTTTCACGATTGCTAAAGGCATTCGCGCTCGCTGGCCCGACCTCGGCTGGTGGCCGGTCTGGAACACCGGCATGCCCTTTGAGTACACCTATCAACCCTTGTTGCATCATTTGGTGGCCTTGACTGCCGCGATGGCAGGGTGGTCGGAGGCCCGCGCGTATCATTTCATCCTCGCGCTTCTCATTTCACTTGGGCCGGTGACTCTCTACGCACTTGCGCTACGCCTGACGCATCGCCCTGGGATCAGCTTTCTGGCCGGTTTGCTACACACGTTCCTATCCCCTTCCGCGATCCTCATCACCAGGGTGGCGATCGATATGGATAGCTGGCGTCATCCTCGCCGCGTATTTGCCGCGGTGGTTTGGGCCGATGCACCCAATATCGTGGGACTGACGCTTATTCCGCTGGCCATACTTCTTCTCCACCGCGCACTGCAGCGGCGGACTCTGATGTCTTGGGTCGCGGCTGCCGTCGCTCTGGCCAGCGTCCCACTCACCAACATTCCGGCGACAATCGGTTTGGCAATGGCCGTGACCGCTTATGCGCTGGCATTACCGTGGAGATCCTGGCTACGGTCGTGGCTTCAGATTGGCGCCGCCAGCATCGCCGCGTGGCTACTCTTCGCTCCATGGATCCCCCCTTCCGTGTTGACACGCGCGGCTTCAAACGTACAGCGGATGAATAGCGAGGGCCAGTTCAGTCTCGAAAAGCTTCCTTATTACGTGGCCTTCGGCGTCTCGCTGGTACTTCTCTGTATCCTGCTGCATTGGTCGCGGGCGGCGCTTGCTCTCCGTTTCGCCGCATTATTCTCGCTATTGACCGCCTTCCCAGCCCTGCTGAGCGCATGGTACGGGATCGATCTGATCGCCCAAGCCGGCCGGTTCCATATCGTTATGGATCTGGCTATCGTTCTCCTCATCGCCATGGCAATCCCACAGGGCCTGCGCTGGACAAAGACTTGGAGAAACGTGCTTGTAGTCGCGCTGCTCGCTGTCTGCGGGATGCAGTGGTATGACCATCGCGAACTGGTTAGGCGCATCACCAAACATGCCCAGATCACCAACCGTAGTGAATACAAGATCGCCCGTTGGATGGAGGAGAATGCCCACGGCGACCGGATTCTGGCGGCAGGTTCGACCGCGTTTTGGATGAACTACTGGACCGATACGCCCCAAGTGGGCGGCTGCTGCGACCAAAGCGTATTGTTGCCGGTTATCCCCATGGCCCGTTATGAGATCGGTACCGACGATGGCGCCGGCAGTCGCGCGGCAGAGGTGTCGATTGACTGGTTTGAAGTGCTCGGCGTCCACTACGTTGCGGTGACCGGCTCGGATACTACAGATACCTATCGAGACTGGCTGCATCCTCAAAAGTTCGACGGTATCCTCCAGGAACGCTGGCGTGACCGCGACGACGTCATTTATGAGGTGCCCCTGGCATCGTCCTCGCTCGCGCATGTTGTCCGCCCGCAGGAACTGGCGTCTCGAAGACCGGCCAATGGCCTGGATACGGAACCTATGGAGCTCTATCGCAAGGCATTGCTGAATCAAGGCCGCCCGCAAGCGACGTTCTCATGGATTAGCTCTCATGAGGCAGTCATCCAAGGGACTCTGCCGCCCGGCTTCGTCTTTAGTCTGCAGATGCCTTTCCACGCCGGTTGGCACGCTGAGGCGAATGGTCCCGTGACCATCCAGCAGGACGCTCTTGGTTTCATGACCTTCGCGCCCCCGTGTTCCGGGGTTTGCGAAGTCCATCTCAGCTTCGATGGGGGCGTCGAACGCCTGGTTCTTAGGATCGTCGCGATGATCGCGTGGGGATCCCTCGCACTTCTATTGGTGGGACCGTCTTTTCGGAAGCGGTTTGCCCCGTCTAAAAGCGGTACAGATAACTGAGCTTCACGAAAATCTGCCTGCCGGTCATGTAATTGGGCGAACCAAATCGGCGGAGCGAAGCCGGAGTGTCGGGATCGATAGCCAGGTTCTCATAGCGGTTGTTGTATCCCACGTAGAGGGCCGTCCCAGGATTGAGGAGATAGGTCATCAGGATGTCTCCCGTAAGAGTCTTGAATCGGTCGGATGCGAACAGCGCCGTGTTAGGCGATAGAAAGTAATAATCGAGAATTCCGCGGATAGAGAGCGCCTTTGTGAATTGCACATTCAGCTTCGTACGAGAGATCTGATTGTTGACCACAGCTAATCCCGGCATGTTCAACCCGCTCAATCCCGGGGGAGCCGCTAGTCGGCTGAAATAGTGATACTGTTCCAGTCGAAAACGCTGCGTAGGCCGCCAGGCGAAACCGATATTGGTGCTCTGCGTATTTCCGAGGAACGGAGCGACGCCGTCCGGCGTTGAATAATTCACACCGGTCCCCAGAGTTACACTCCCATAGAAGGTGAACGCTTTTATCCAATTCGCATAGAAGGATGCAACGTTCGTCCCATAGTGGAAAGTCTGGCCTTTGAAGAATTCGTAGCTGTCGTTATGGCTGACGTTGAAACCAGCTGGGCCCGCGAAATCCATCCGGTAATCCAAGTTCGCGTAACGGTCCAGCAGGTGCCCCGCCGGATCCCAGGTCCAAGTCACGTTGGCCGATGGTCCGTGCGACAGCAGCGAGCCACCCTCAGGCCAGAAAATGTAGCCTGCGTATTGGTTGAGGCTCCGAATACCCACTCGCTGGACGAATCCTACAGGGGCGCGAAATCCGGCGCCAAACTCGCGGTAGCTGGTGTCGTACGTGAAATTACGACTTCCGTAGGAAAGGTCGGCAAAATACGCGTTACCCGAACTATTGACGAGATTGGATCCAATCAGGCTGCGATCGCTGCTTCGGGCTGCTTGCCCGGAGAAATACAGAGTGGGAGTCAGCCGCAGACGCAGGTCCACCGATTGCAGGCGGTTATGTGTAGCTCCAAATTGGTGTTCGGTGGCGAGGATTCCAAAGTTTGAATCCTGCCGGAATACTCGCTGAATGCGCGCAGCCCCTGTGAAGGCTCGTTTACCCGACAATGGGCTGCCGGCCGCCGCGAGGTTTCCCGGCGCACGATCGTCTATCGCCAGCGCACCAATGTTCCAAGAGCCTAACTTGCCGGTAAGTCGCGCGCCGAATTGCGGGTCCATCACGCGTCGCGTGAACAGCAGGTTGAGTGGAGTTTCGAAATAATTGATGTTCTCGATAAAGAACGGGCGTTTTTCGGGGAAAAAGACCTCGAATCGCCGGTTGGCGGTGACCTGCGGATCGTCGGACTCCACTTGGCTGAAATCCGGATTTACCGTGAAATCCAGGCTCAAGGAATCGCGAATGACGATCTTGGTATCCATCCCCCCGCGGAATTCATGCTCCCGTTGGTACTGGCTGGGGATTCCAGTGGCAAGTTTGGAATTGCTGAAGGCTCCATACGGGATGAGCTGAATATTGCGGCCTGGTGATATCGATGACAAGCCCGTTACATTCCCCAGCTGTCGAAGAAAGCTGGTTTGACGCCGGGTAATGTACGGCCAGAAGGCACGTTCGTTGGCTCGTGTGATGCTACGGCCCAAGGCAATGCCCCAAGTTTGGGACTCCTCATTTAGAAATCGAAGACTCTTGAATGGAATCGTCATGGAGGCGACATAGCCCTCCTCGGTGATCCGACCGTCCGAATACCACAGAGTGTCGAAGCGGCTATCGGTTTTGCCCCCCACTATGATCCCGTCTCCTTGAATCCCCAGAGGGTTGACGGTAAAGTAGTTGGCCCGCTGAGTATCGTGGTAAGTGTCCAGATAGACGGTGACGGAATCGTCTTCCCCGATGTCCTCGCGTTTGGACATGCGGCCCCGCACCTTGCCGGGCTCATCCAGGCAAACGAAGACCACGTAGAGGTTCTTGTCATCGTAGGAAAGGTACGCGGTTGTTCCCTTCGAGACTGGAACGCCGTCCCCTGGTTCGCGCTGCCGAAAATCGGAGATGCGCGTGTAGCCTTCCGGGTTTGCCGTCGCCAGAAACTCATCCAACCGGGGCGGGTGAGCCGCGCGTGTAATGGTGACAGACCGGGATCCCGGCTCGGTTGTGCCTGCGCTCAAAGGCGCAAGAGTCACGGGAGCGGTAGGGATCGGCGGGTTCACAACCAGCGTGGGAACAGGGAAGGCCATTGGCGCGAAGGTAGGCAGCTCATTGATCTGTGCCAACACACTGGCATCGATGTTCCGTACCGGAAGTTCAGCCACTTCCACCGCCGTCGGTGCCGTCGCAGGCCGAGGGATGGGAATCGTGGCGGGCCGCGGCGGTCTGACGGTGCTGGAGACAACCGGAGGTGGTGGCACGTTCGGCGTCCGCAGGATGATGACGAGTTGATTCGATTCCGGTTGGAACGAGACCGAAGCACTGGCGGACTGCACCAAATCCAGTACGACGCGCGTGACGCGCACCACCGGCGCACCCAGTCGCACCTGCCGGACTATGGATCGAGGCTCGTCCACGCGGATGTCCACTGCGGTCGAGAACGCGTAAGAGTTGGACAGATCCACGTAAAATCGATCTGGATTCGTCAAAACATGAGATTCATAACGCACCGGGCCGTCTAACTGCAGAACCACCCGCGCTTGCCCGGGTCCATGGGTTGCTCTAACGGATGTCAGCGCCGCAACACGCGTGGAGTCTTGGCCTGACGCGAGGGCCGTCAATGCAATCAGACCAAAAATGCAACGCCCCGCGATCCACATGGTACTTAGCGCACCCAATCCACGCTTAAGTCCATTATGAACGACGGGCAAACCATTCCATGTTGAGTGAGTTGCCGATGCTATCATTACCCGGGTAGGCGGCGTTTCTTTCACTGAACAACCGCTGCGGCTGGCCGCGTAGCCGTGCTTAGCCAAGGTGAACTCCGCGTTCGAGCCTTGAATAACGGCCTGGCAGGTCAACGTCTCGCGTTACTTCCAGTGGTTCAGTTACCAGCCACCCTTTCGCGCGCAAACAGATCTCGATGGACTGTGCAGCTGCCTATCCTAACTCCAGCTTTTGCGAAGAACGTGGCCGTCCTTGGTGTAAGAACTTCACGGTGCCAATAGCGCGCGTTGTGTCCACGCTTTGAATGATAAGCTTTTGGCTCCAACCCTCGCCGATGATGGCAAGGGGCAACACCTTGCTGTCCCAAGTCGTCAGGCTCCGATGTTCATCGCCAGAAGCCAACTAGGTGAGGCAATCATCATGCTTCCATCGCCTTCCGGTAACGTACCATGCCCATCTGGCGCGTAATAGAACTTCCCCGCGGCTACTGCTTTGCGGGAGCCAGCGGACCAACCTCAACTTTACCCTGGGTGTTTGCCAGAGTCCCTAATTCCGCAGCCACCCCGCGTGAGATGGCGGCCGTCTCACTGCCGTTCTGGAAGCACGTGAAATCCGGCCGGTCGCGCCAGGCAAAAGGTCCGCACAGTCTCTTCCCTGCGCCCAGGGCGGCGTCGTGCACCACGTTGATCAAGCGCTCATAGTCCGGCGAGCCTTGGGCAAACCCTGAGAAGTTGCCGAGATCTCCACTGGCTGCAAACAGCGCCGTGACGCCCGGTACCTTCGCGATCTCAGCCGCGTTCTTGATGCCTTCCAGCGTCTCGATCATCAGGATCAACACGATGTTGTCATTGGCGGTGGCCCGATAGCCACCCGGGACGCCGCCCCACACCGACGCATCAAAAGCCTGCCCGCCTCCATTGCTGCGCCGGCCCAAGGGCGGGAAGAACGTCCAATTGCGCGCTTCAATCGCCTCTTCCACGGTATCCACCGTGGGTACCACAACCACTAAGGCCCCGGCGTCCGTCGCACGCTGGATCTCCCGTTCATTGGCGAATGCAACGCGCACGCCCGGAACCGCCTTCGCGTGCGGGCACGTCCGCCACATGCGAGCCACTTCGGCCCAGTCCCGCTGATCGTGTTGCATCTCCATCCAGACGAAGTCGTAGCCGGCATTGGCAAAGGCGCAATACACCGCGGGATCGGTGGAATTGAATAACGTACCTCCCGTCACCTTTTCGCCTTGCATCAGCTTCAACTTCACGGGATTCCAGATTTTGGCGTTGGCAGGTGGGCGGAATTGCGGCCCGAACTTCCACGCGGCCGGGTCGATCGGTCCCTGGTTAACGCCGTTAGGAAGCGCCGTCGTGATCGCGCCGCTGTCTTTGCCGGCCGGAGCCGCCAACGGAAACCGCTGTTTCCCGGCATCCGGATTATTCGCATAAGGGTCTGCCGAAGGCGCTGGAGCCTTGCCCTGTGTAGCGGGGTTCTGTCCGGGCGCTTGGAACGCCACAACTGCCAAGGCCGCCGCAAGACTCACTGCAAAAAGCAAGCGTTTCATTTCATTCTCCTCATTCTTCTCGCTATCCCGTCGAATTCTATCAGAACCATCGCCACTGGAGCGGCCCTCCGAATGGCGCATGTCCATTTAGCTCATCCGCCCACTTCCAATACTGAACGCGTGCTGATCGAGTAGAATGGGTAAAATCCATGTCCCTTAGTGCGGGCGACAAACTCGGACCCTACGACATCCTCGGCCTCCTGGGAGCCGGAGGTATGGGCAAAGTCTATCGAGCCCGTGACACGCGGCTGCATCGGGATGTGGCGATCAAAGTCTCCTCCGGCCGCTTCAGTCAGCGGTTTGAGCGCGAGGCCCGCGCCATCGCGCAACTGAACCATCCCAATATTTGCACGCTGTACGACATCGGTCCCGACTACCTGGTAATGGAACTGGTGGAAGGCGAAACACTGGCGAAACGCCTGAAGACGAGTCCGATGCCCGCGAATGAGGCCGTGCGGATCGCCCAACAAATCGCGGAGGCGTTGGACGTCGCGCACGACCAGGACATCGTGCATCGCGACTTGAAGCCCGGCAATGTGATGATCCGGCCCGATGGACTTGTGAAGGTGCTGGACTTTGGCCTGGCCAAAATCGGAGACACGGCCGGAGTCGCGCCCGTAGCCGCCAACCAGGATTCGCCGACCCTCACGATGGCGGAAACCGAGGCTGGTGTCATCCTCGGGACTGCGGCGTATATGGCGCCCGAGCAGGCCATGGGCAAGCCCACCGACAAGCGCGCCGATGTGTATGCCTTCGGCGCGGTGGTGTATGAGATGGTGACGGGCCAGCGCCTGCATCGCGGCGTATCGACGACGGAAGTGCTGGCATCGGTGATCAAGGAAGAGCCACCGTGGGACAAGGTGCCCGTACAGTTTCAACGCGTGCTGCGGAGCTGTCTTGCAAAAGATCCGAACCAGCGGTTGAAACACATCGGCGACGCCATGCGGCTGGCCGAAGACAGCGCGGTGATCTCCGGCCCTGTGTCCGTGGCCATGATGCCCGCGGTTGCTCGACCAGGCTGGCTGTGGCCCGTGGTTGCCGTGGTACTGCTGGCGGGGGCCGCCGCGAGTTGGTGGCTCTACGGGCGAGGCACGCCAAAAGTGGAGGCGCTGCGCTTCCAGATTCTGGAAGACGGTCAATTCAAGTTGCAGAACACAAATCCCAGTGTGTCCCCGGACGGGAAGTGGGTGGCCTTCGCTGCGCCCGGAAACGATGGCGTGTCGCGCATCTGGCTGCGGGCGCTGGATTCGCTGGAGAGCCGCCCCATCCCGGGCACGGAGACACCGAATCTCTTCCAGTCTCCGCCGTTTTGGTCGTTCGACAGCAAGACCATTTTGTTCTCCAACAACACGGCGCCCTTCGCTTTCGGCCAATTGATGCGGGTGGATATCGGGGGCGGAACGCCTCAGGCCGTGTGCAACATTCAATCGGGCGTGGTCGGCGCGGCCTGGAATCCTGAAGGCGTCATCGTGTTTGCGGATGCCGTGTCCGCTTACCTGAAACGCGTCGCCGCCACCGGTGGGGAGCCCATGCCGGTGACCACACTTCGGTCCGGAGATCGTTTTCACATGTTTCCGCAATTTCTGCCCGATGGGCGGAGATTCCTCTATTACCGCTCGTCGGCGACATACAACCAGACGGAAGGCATCTACGTCGGATCTTTGGACGTGCCGGCGGCGGAGCAAAGCAAGGAGCCGGTTTTGCGGACTAACCGTCAGGCCTATTACTCACCGGCGGGCGGCGGCCATCTCCTGTTCTTGCGGGACCGGACTCTATTCGCGCAACCCTTCGACCCGGGGGCTGGGGTTCTGTCGGGGGAACTGGCGCCGGTTGCGGATGGGGTCAGTTCCTTTGCTCTTGCCGGTGTAGGCAATTTTACGATTTCGAATAACGGCGTGCTCGCCTACAATGCGGGGCCGGCGACAGTGCAGCAATCGATATTGAGAGATCGCGCTTCCGGCAAGGTGCTGCAGTCACTGGGAGAGCAAGCGTCGGACGAGCGTCCTAAATTCTCGGCCGACTCGAAAAAGGTAGCGAGGATGGTAACAGACGCCGCCAGCGGCACCACCAATATCTGGGTGACTGACCTGGCGAGCGGGAACAGCGCCAAAATCACCTATGGCGCGGGCAGGAATGGCGACCCCGTGTGGTCGCCGGATGGCCAATATATTGTGTTTGCTTCTAACCGGAGCGGCATTACGGACTTGTATCTGAAGAAGGCGGACGGCTCCGGTGAGGAGCGGCTGATCCTAAAAACGGATCGGGAAAAGCGTCCTACCAGTTGGTCGCGGAACGGATTTCTCCTGTTCCAAAGCACCCAGGACGCAACCGGCGCTGATTTGTGGGTGTTGCCTCACCCCGAGAGCGGGAACTCCCAGCCTGTTCCGTATCTCCAGACGAAGGCCGACGAGTTGGAAGGGCAATTTTCTCCGGATGGGAAATGGGTGGCTTACGCTTCCCCGGAATCCGGGCAGCTAGATGTGTACGTACGGCCGTTCGATCCGGAACGCCTGGCCGAATCGGCCAGGGAGGGACGTTGGCTGCTCTCCCGTGGAAGTGGTACCCAGCCCGTCTGGACGAAGGACGGGAGTGAGTTGCTGTACATATCGCTAGGGCGTCTGGTGGCCCAGGAAGTGGATCCCGCGAAGCCAAATGAGGCTAAGGGGGCGGTTGTCGACATCGGAGAGATGACGGGAAATTTCGCGGTGTCCCCGGATGGAAGCAAGCTGTTAATGGACGAGCTCCCGGCAGGCGACGTTCCCGGGCGGCTAGTGGTGGTGAAAAACTGGCACGCGGTCCTGCAGAAGTGAGTCATACCGTGGAGCCCATCAGCGCGTCCCGCGCACTCCACCACTTGTCATCCGCCCAATAGCCGCGGTACCTGTTCCGGTTATGGAGCCGATAACATTTATTTGTTCGGCAAACGGAAAAAAGTCTGGCATACTGTCGGCATGCCGCAGTCCAGGCGAAACCAACACGCGCTGATCTCCCTTCGGGTCTTCCTGCGCCTGACCGCCATGGACGTTTGCTGCGGCCCTCCCGCCTCACTGTAATCTCTTTCAACCAAAAAAGACTCGCCGTGGGTGAAGTGTATTCGTCCACAGCTGGATTACTGGGGAGGAATCTATGCATAGCAAGGGTTCGTCCGTTCTCTGGGAGGAATTCCTAGAGCCGGGCGCAACATGGTCACACGTGATGAAGCGCGGTACCGCGCTTCGCATTACCGATCTGGAAGGCGGCGCCAATGTCAGCGCGCTGTTCTACAACTTCGAATGTCCAGCGGAACGCTACAACATGCCGGACACGTTGAAAGCCCAACAGATTGCGCGTCTCACCAAGCACTGCGCGCTGTATTCCGATATGGGCCGCGTCTTGTGCTCCATGACGGACGACTCGCTGGGGTGGCACGATACGATCAGCGGACACTCCAATGCGGCGCTCGTGGCGCATAAGTACGGCTCCGGCACCTACCAGGATCTGCGCAACGCGTTCCATCGCAACGCACATGACAGTTTTCTGATCGAGCTTGAAAAGTGGGGTCTAAGTCCACGCGATCTGGGCGCCAACGCCAGCTTCTTCAGCCGCGTGAACGTGGACGCCAATGGCACGATGTCCTTCCAGCCGGACCATTCCAAAGCCGCCGACTTCGTGGAACTGCGTGCGGAGATGAATGTCCTGACGATTCTCAACACCTGCCAGCATCCCCTGGACCCGGACCCCTACTATCATCCTCGCCCCGTCCAGCTCACTGTTCTTCAAGCCGCCACGCCGCAAGCGGATGATCCGTGCCGCAACTGGCGACCCGAGAACCAACGTGGATTCACCCTAACGGAGCGTTACTTCCTATGAGCGTCCTCGAACTGACCGCAAGCCGTCTTCGTCCCGCGGATGCCTCCTACCGTCATATCATTCCCGCGGGGGAGCCATGGGCTCACGAGGTCCGGAAAGGGCAAACCCTGCGTATCGTCGACCTGGAGGGAAATCAGGCCGCTGATACGCTCTTCTTCAACGCCCGCAACTTACAGGACCACTACAGCGCGCAAGACACCATCCGCGGCCAAGGCAACATCTACCTCACCACAGGAACGCAGCTGATGTCTTCCGAAGGCAACGTACTGTTGACCATCGTCGCCGATACCTGCGGCCGTCACGATACTTTGGGGGGAGCCTGCGCCACCGAAAGTAATCAGGTCCGCTATGACCTCCGCAAGGGCCATATGCACGCCTGCCGGCAGAGTTTCGTAAAAGCCGCTTTGGATTCCGGCCTCGGAATGACCAAACGGGATATCGCCTCTAATATCAATTTCTTTATGAACGTGCCGGTGACGCCCGAAGGCAAGCTGACCTTCGAAGACGGACTGTCAGCGCCGGGAAAATACGTGGAACTGCGCGCCGAGATGGACGTCCTGGCCATGATCAGCAACTGCCCGCAGTTGAATAATCCTTGCAATGCATACGACCCGACGCCCGTCGAGGTCCTGATCTGGGATACCCCAAGCCATGTCTAGGCGAGGGGTTTAGGGGAAAATGTTCAATAAAGTTTTGGTGGCGAATCGCGGCGTAATCGCCTGCCGCATATTCCGTACCCTGCGCCACATGGGCGTGGGATCGGTCGCCGTGTATTCCGAAGCCGACCGCCACTCCATGCACGTAGCGCAGGCCGATGAAGCCGTGCTGATCGGGCCCGCGGCGCCCTCCGCGAGCTACCTCTCGATGGACGCGATTCTGAATGCCGCACTGAAAACAGGCGCCACCGCCATCCATCCCGGCTACGGTTTCCTGAGTGAAAACGCGGAATTTGCCGAACGCTGCCAGCACGAAGGGATCGCTTTTATCGGTCCTGAGCCCGCGCACCTGCGGTCCTTCGGCAGCAAACACACGGCGCGCGAATTAGCCGCGGCTGCGGGTGTTCCACTTCTACCCGGAACAGGTCTGCTGGCTGATGCGGACGAAGCGATCACCGCCGCGCGCACCCTTGGCTACCCCGTGATGCTCAAGAGCACCGCGGGCGGTGGAGGCATCGGCATGCGCCTTTGCTCCAGCGAAGCGGAGTTATTGGCTGCCTTCGACTCCGTCCGGCGGCTCAGCCAATCCAGCTTTGGCAACGACGCACTATTCCTGGAAAAATTTGTGGCCCGGGCCCGCCATATAGAAGTCCAGGTCTTTGGCGATGGCGCCGGAGAAGTGATCGCGCTGGGTGAGCGCGACTGTTCCACGCAGCGCCGCAATCAAAAGGTCATCGAGGAGACCCCCGCGCCAGGTCTCTCCGCGAAACTTCGAAAAGGGCTTCTCGACGCCGCGGTGCAACTCATGCGCGCCACTGGCTATCGCTCCGTCGGAACTGTTGAGTTCATCTATGACGTCGATGAGAGCCGCTTCTACTTCTTGGAAGTGAACACTCGCTTGCAAGTCGAACACGGTGTCACCGAAGAGGTCACCGGCGTTAATCTGGTGGAGTGGATGGTGCGCCTGGCCGCCGGTGAAATGCCACCCCTGGGCAGCCTGGAGATTGAGCCCTGGGGTTGTTCAATCCAAGTCCGCCTCTACGCCGAAGATCCGGCCAACAAGTTCCGGCCCAACCCCGGCCGTTTGTCGCAAGTCCGTTGGCCCAGCGACGCCCGCGTGGAGACATGGGTGGAGTCCGGCACCGAGGTGACGCCGCACTACGACCCGATGCTGGCCAAGATCATCGTGCACGGCGAAAACCGCTTGGAAGCCCTTCTCACCATGCGGCAGGCCTTGCGGGACTGCGTCTTAGCGGGCCTCGAAACCAACCTCCCCTACCTTCGCCAAGTCATCGCGGACCCATTGTTCATGGTCGGCGGTGTCACCACTTCGTACCTCCAGGATTTTGAATATCACCGCATCGCGTTTGAGGTTCTGCAGCCGGGCACGCAGACCACGGTGCAGGACTATCCAGGCCGCTGCGGCTATTGGAACGTGGGAGTGCCGCCCTCCGGTCCCCTTGACCCTCTGGCCTTCCGCATCGCGAACCGCATTCTCGGGAATCCTGAATCGGCCGCTGGTCTGGAGATCGCCGTCACCGGGCCCACTCTCCGTTTCGGCGCTCCCGCCACTATCGCGGTCACCGGCGCGGAGTGCGGCGCGGCGTTGGATGGCGTTCCTCTGCCGCTGTGGAGCGCCGTGGAAGTGGCGGCCGGATCTACGTTGACCATGGGCCGCATTGCGGGCGCCGGCATGCGTGCCTACCTGGCCATCGCCGGAGGCATCGACGTTCCGGAATACATGGGGAGCCGCAGCACCTTCATCCTCGGAAAATTTGGAGGCCACTCCGGCCGCCCCCTGCGTCCCGGTGACGTGCTCCACTACACGCCGCCTCTGGCCTCGTCGCCGCAAGAAGTGCCGGCGGATTTGATTCCGCAATATAGCCATGAATGGGAAATAGGTGTGATGTCCGGTCCGCATGGAGCGCCCGATTTCTTCACCCCGGCTGATATGGCGATGTTCTTCTCCACCGCCTGGAAAGTGCATCATAATTCCGATCGCACCGGGATCCGCCTTATCGGGCCCAAACCAAAATGGGCACGCAAGGATGGCGGCGAGGCCGGCCTGCATCCTTCCAATATCCACGACAACGCCTACGCCATCGGAACCGTGGATTTTACGGGCGATATGCCGGTGATCCTGGGACCAGATGGTCCCAGCCTGGGCGGCTTCGTCTGCCCGGTCACGATCATTCAGGCTGAACTCTGGAAAATGGGCCAGTTGCGGCCCGCCGATCTGGTGCGCTTCCGCCCCGTCAGCGCGCGGCGCGCCCTCCAAATGGAGCGGACCCTCGAAAGCTGTATCGATTCGCTTTCCGGCGAGTTGCCGGTATTAGCTGACAAGGAGGGAATCGAGTCTCCCGTTCTGAGCCGAGTGCCGCTATCGCCCCATGGACCGGCGATAGTAGTGCGTGCATCCGGAGACCGCGCGGTCCTCGTCGAGTACGGTCCGAACGTACTCGACCTGAACTTGCGTTTCCGTGTACATGCCCTGCAGAGGGAGTTGGAGCGCGCCGCGCTAACCGGCGTTTTGGACGTAACGCCCGGCGTGCGTTCCCTACAGATCCGTTACAATGGCGGCCGGGTTCGCCGTGAGACCCTTCTCGAAGTATTGGAGGATTGCGAAACCCGCATTCGCTCCCTGAGTGACCTGGAATTTCCGTCCCGCGTCGTGCATCTGCCACTCTCCTGGGATGACCCGGCAACGCAAACCGCCATTCAGCGTTACATGCAGTCCGTGCGCCCGGATGCTCCCTGGTGCCCCAGTAACATCGAGTTTATCCGGCGTATCAACGGCCTGCCCTCTGTCGAAGATGTGTACCGCACGGTCTTCGACGCCAACTACCTGGTGCTGGGATTAGGCGATGTGTATCTGGGGGCTCCCGTGGCCACCCCGCTCGATCCGCGCCATCGCCTGGTGACCACGAAATATAATCCCGCGCGCACTTGGACGCCCGAGAACGCCGTCGGCATCGGCGGCGCATACATGTGCGTCTACGGCATGGAAGGGCCCGGCGGATACCAGTTTGTAGGCCGCACCTGTCAAGTCTGGAACACCTATCGAACCACGCCGGAGTTTGCGCACGGAACTCCTTGGCTGCTCCGTTTCTTCGACCAGATCCGCTTCTATCCAGTCTCGGCGGCGGAGCTTTTGGAAATCCGTGACGGGTTCCCCTTCGGTCAATATCCACTGCGTATCGAAACCCAAACCTTCCGCCCAGCGGAGTATCGCAAGTTCCTCTCTTCCATCCAGCGCGACGCGGCGGCTTTCAAGCTGCACCAGGAAGAAGCGTTCATGGCGGAGCGCGAACGATGGAATCTCGCCGGCAGTCTCAGCGGCGCGGATATGACGCTCACGGACACGCCGCCTCCCAGCGCGGAGGAACCCGTGCCGGAAGGTTGCACTGCCGTGCACTCTCCCGCGATGGCGAACGTGTGGAAGCTCGCCGTTCAGCCCGGCCAACGCGTGGAAGCGGGAGATCAACTGATGATTCTGGAGGCCATGAAAATGGAGATCGTTGTCGCCGCGCCCGAAAGCGGTGTCGTGCAAGCCATACGCTGTACGGCAGGGCAGATGGTGCAGGCGGGTCAACATTTGGTCACCCTGCGCACGGAGGTGCGGTGATGAGGCTCGACATCGCGGGCTTGCGGGAGCAGTACCTGACTGGTGCGACCACCCCGTCGGAAGTAATCGCATCGCTATACGACCGCATTGAGAGTGGACCCCTGCATCCCGTGTGGATCGCCCTGGTGCCGCGGGAATCCGCGTTGGCGCGCGCCCGTGCCATGGAAAACGACGCCGCGGCCATGCGCAAACCGCTCTACGGTGTTCCGTTCGCGATCAAAGACAATATCGATCTCGCCGGCTTGCCAACGACCGCAGGCTGTCCGGCTTACGCGTATTCGCCTGCGTCCAGCGCAACGGTCGTGCAGAATCTAATGGACGCGGGCGCCATCCCCATCGGTAAAACCAACCTCGATCAATTCGCCACAGGATTAGTCGGCACGCGCTCGCCATTCGGCGCGTGCAGCAGCGTGTTTGATGAGCGGTATATCTCGGGCGGCTCCAGTTCTGGCTCGGCGGTGGCCGTGGCTGGCAACTTGGCCGGGTTCTCACTGGGAACCGATACCGCGGGTTCCGGCAGAGTGCCTGCAGCGTTCAATAATTTGGTCGGCTTGAAGCCTACACGCGGTTTGTTGAGCATGGCGGGCGTGGTCCCCGCCTGCCGGACTCTGGATTGCGTGTCGATCTTCGCGCACTCCTCCGCCGATGCCCGCACCGTATGGAACGCGGCCCGCGGCCTCGACCCCGAAGATCCCTACACGCGTTCGGTTGCTCCCGGAGCGGATGCCGCCCCCTGGTCCGGCGGATCCTTCCGCTTCGGCGTTCCCGCACCGGAGCAATTGGAATTCTTCGGCGATCAGGCCGCTGCGGAGCTTTTCCAGAAATCCATCGAACACCTTGTGCGCATCGGTGGCGAAAAAGTGGAAATTGATTTTGGCCCGTTCCGCGCCGCGGCCGAGTTGTTATACGCCGGACCCTGGGTGGCGGAGCGCCTCGCGGCCATTCAACCGTTTTTGGAAGCTCGCGGCGATGAGATGCATCCCGTAGTACGCGAAATTATCGCTGGCGGACGCGCCTACACCGCCGTGAAATCCTTCCAGGCGGCCTATAAACTTCAGCAGCTGCATGCGCGGTCGGCACGGGAATGGTCCAAGATGGATGTCCTCGTTCTGCCCACCACCGGCACCACCTATACCATCGACGAAGTCCAGCAGCAGCCCATCAAACTCAATACCAATCTGGGCTTCTACACGAATTTCGTGAACCTGCTGGATCTTTCGGCCATCGCCGTGCCCGCCGGATTTCGTGCCAATGGACTTCCTTTCGGCGTTTCCTTCATCGCCCGCGCGTTCCAGGATGAGGCTCTCCTCCGCTTGGCGGAACTCTACCACGCCGTCGAGCAGGCAACTCAGGCCGGCCCTACCACGACCGCCCCCGGATGCATCTCCGTCGCCGTAGTCGGTGCGCACCTCTCCGGACAACCCCTCAATAAACAATTGCTGGACCGCGGCGCCCGCCTGGTGGCCACCCGCTTCACCTCACCGCGTTACCGGATGTTCGATCTTCCCAACCAAAAGCCACCCAAGCCGGGCCTCGTTCGCGTGGACGGATTCGAAGGCCCGGGCATCGAACTCGAGGTTTGGGCTGTTCCCGAAAACCACTTCGGCAGCTTCGTCGCCGCCATCCCCCCGCCATTAGGCATCGGCAGTGTGGAATTGGAAGACGGCGAACAGGTCAAGTGCTTCATCTGCGAGCCCTTTGCGATATCCGGCGCCCGCGACATCACCCGATACGGCGGATGGAGAAACTTCCTTGCAGGTAAGCTTCCGGAGGAATAGCGTGGCCATTCAACCCCATAACAAATCCCGATCAGGGGAACACGGAAAGTCCCGTATAATGGGATTTCGTACCAGCGGGTCCCTCGATGTTACCCGCCAGTTTGCTCCCCGCCCGGTTTGGGTCGGCCCCGTAGCCAAAATCTTTCAAGGACTACGGTGTGCCAGCATGCTCCGAACATTTCTTGCCGGTCTTGTATTTTTAGCAGCCAGCGGACTCAGCTACGGCCAGAAGCCGTCTTTCACCGTCGGATGGTCCGTCTACGCCGGCTGGACTCCCTATCATTATCTGAATCAGTCCGGCATCCTGCGCAAATGGGCCGATAAATACGGCATCACAATTAAAGTCCAGCGGTTTGACTACGCGCCCTCACTGGACGCCTTTGTCGGCAAAAATATCGACGCCTGCACCATGACCAACATGGAGGCGTTGGATATGCCTGCTGCTTCCGGCGTCCCCACCACAGCCATCATCATCGGCGACTATTCGAATGGCAACGACGCTTTGCTGGTACGCCAGGGAACCCAGCTCAAAGATCTGCCCGGCAAGAAAGTCCTTCTCGTTCAGAAGACCGTCTCCGAATATCTCTTCGACCGCGCGATGACCATGGGCGGCTTGCGCGCGGATATCAAAAAGGTGCGCCTGGTCAACACCTCCGACGCCGATCTAACCACCGCCTTCCTCAGCGACAAAACCTCGGCCGCGGCCGTCACGTGGAAGCCTCTGGTGTCCAACATCCTGCGTGAGAAAGGCTACGCGTCGCTGTTCGATTCTTCAAAAATTCCTGGCGAGATTCTGGATTTAACCGTGGTTCGCACCGACATCTTGAATCGCCCCGACGGCTCCGGGCAAAAGTTTGCAAAGGCGCTCGCCGGAGCTTGGTATGAGTTGATGGCGCAAATGTCCACGCCAGGTCCGGCTGCGGACAAAGTGCTGGCTGCGATCGCCGCGGGATCGCAGGATTCACTGGCTGCCTACAAGGAGCAGCTCAGCACGACCAAGATGTTCTACACGGCAAAATCCGCGCTGGATTTTACCAAGGCGGCGGATCTGAAACTTAAAATGGAATTGGTCCGCCAGTTCACCTTCGAACACGGACTGCTAGGCGCGCGTATTGCGTCGGTCGACGACGTCGCGATTGCCTATCCCGACGGGTCCATCCAGGGCAAAAAAGACCGCGTCCGGCTGCGGTTCGACATCACGTACATGCAGTTGGCGGCTGAGGGCAAGTTATGAGCGCTGGCGTTTTTTCGATCCACGCCAAGCCCAACCGTCCCACCGTTTTTGCGTTGTCCTGGTTGCTGTTCGTGACCGGAGGCATCCTCTATTTCTACGCCTCCGCCGCCCGCCATCGCGAGAATCCTGAAGACCGCGTGATGCCGACCATCGGGCAGATGGGGCAGGGAATTTACCAGGCGGCAACCCAGCCCGCCGAAGAGGACGCCTTCGACGACTCCGCGCCCGCAAATCCCTCGACGCTCTACAAAGTTCAGCACAGCATGTTGTGGAAAGACACCCAAGCCACCGGACTGCGATTCCTTTACAGCCTGGTCTTGATGGTCCCCGCCGTGTTCCTGGGCCTCCACATGGGCCTCTTTCCGGTGATCGGCGCGTTCTTCCTGCGCTTCTTGCTCTTCTTCGACAAAATCGTCGCCCTTTCTCTGCTGCCCATCCTGTTTATCGCCTTCGGAATCGACGAGCTTTCGAAGCTAATGCTGATCGTGATCGGAGTGGCGCCTACCGTTCTTCTCGACACACTCAACTTGACGCGAGCCGTCCCCGGCGAACAAGTTGTGAAAGCGTTCACCCTGGGGGCTCGCGATTTCGACGTCGCCTACCGCGTCGTGCTGAAACAGATTCTGCCGCGCGTCTTAAATAGCATTCGCTTAAACCTGAAAGCCATCGTCCTCTTTCTGTTCGCTGGCGAAATGATCGCTGCCACTGAGGGCCTGGCCTACCGCATCGCTCTGCTACGCCGCCATATGGGCATGGATCTGATCATTCCCTACGTCCTCTGGGTCGCGCTCCTGGTCTTTCTGGTCGACATGGCCATGCGCTGGAGCAACCGCAAACTCCACCCCTGGTTCAGAGAGGCGTAAATGGCACTCATCCGTATCGAAAACTTAACCATGCACTACGAATCGCGCCCGATTCTCAGCCAACTGGCGCTTGAGATTCAGGAGGGCGAATTCGTCTGCCTGTTGGGTCAGACCGGCTGCGGAAAATCCACGCTGCTTCGCCTAGTGCTTGGTGCGGAGCGCCCTACCAGCGGCCGGATCTTGATCGATGGGGATGAACACCAGCGCCCCGACCGTTCGCGTGGCTATGTTCCGCAGAAGTACTCACTGTTTCCCGACCGCACTGTCCTCGACAACATAACCTTCGGCTGCGAACTTTCGGAATTTAGCTTATGGAAGCGTTATACGCCCCGGTTCTACCGGCGCCGCCGTGAACTGAGAGCTCAGGCAGTCGAGTATCTCCGCCGCGTAGGCCTCACCGAGGCCGATGCCAAGAAGTATCCCGACCAGCTTTCGGGCGGCATGCAGCAGCGCGTTGCCATCGCGCAGGCGTTGATGACCAAGCCGCGCATCCTGCTAATGGACGAAGCGTTCAGTGCCCTGGATCCTGCCACTCGCGAGGACATGCAGCGCTGGATTCGCGAGCTGTGGCGCGAGACCGGAACAACAATTCTTTTCGTAACCCACCACACTCAGGAAGCCCTGCGTATGGGCACTCGAATCGTAGTGTTGGCCAAGGAATCGCCCGATCAGGGATCCTGCGTCCGCTTGGACCTGCCGGTGCCTGATCCATGCCAGGAAGAAGACGTACCGCGCTTGGTACGGCGCTTGGAATCGGAGTCGCGGCCCAGAATGGCCGTGGAAGGCGGAGTCGCCCAACCAGTAGCTTAGCGGGCCGCTAATGCGTCTTCCGCTGCTTCCAGCCGCGAGATATCGTCCGCCTCTTCTCCAAACGACGCAGACAGCAGCACCACAGGCGCCTCGATATGCAAAGCCGTCAAGGCTTCCGTCTGGAACGTCAAGTGGTCGGCGAGCAGGTCGTTGACCGAAAACGCGGTCTTCGAGATACCGCTGCTTGTGTGAGCTTCGGTTTGCGCCAGCACATGATAAAACTCGTGAGCCAGCAACCGGGCCATGGCACGTCCGTAAATCTCGCTACGCTCGGCCTTGCTTTCGTCATGCAGCGCGGGCCGGACAAACTGGTCCAAAGCAACGCAATCGACCCAGCTAAACGGGAGCACTTTACCGTCTTGAACGGCTGTAGACGCCAAGGCGCTGTGGTCCTTGAATTTGCCACTTTTGCCGGAGCCAAACTGGCAATCGCCGCGCAGTTCCACCGAAACCATTCGATCCACGCTGATGTTGTTTTTGGAATCCAGCCATACCAGCTGGACTCCTGCGGAAGCCATTAACTCCTGGAGTTCCTTACGCATGGAAGGGAGAGAGAGGCTGGACTCTGAAGCGTCTGCTTTTAGAAACACCCCGACCTTCGCTACCGGAACCTTCATGGGTTCGGCGCGTCCAACAAGGACACTACAACTAAGTAGGCAAACGAATGCCGGCAGACGCGCGTACACGGCGCAACCTCTCTGGCATTATATACGCTTACGAAGCTGGTTTGTTTCCTCCTAGGTCGAACTATTTTGGGATCTGCGGTTTAAGGCTGCTTTGGGTCGATCCTCCACAGGTTCTGCTGGCGCAAATTAGAGATCCAAACGGACCCGTGTCCGGCCCGGATGGAGTCGCCTCCCGCCCCAAACCACTGCTTGATCACCTTGTTCGTAGCCGGATCGATTTGGGTCACCGGGATCTCGAAAACCGTGAACCACAGGTACCCTTCGCCAAAGGAGATTTCCCCTCCCGTGCCCGGAGCACCCGTCTCGATATTAGCTATTAGTTTGTCTGTCTTACCATCGATTCGCGAGACTGTTCCGTCCCCCTGATTCAACGTCCAGACCGAGCCTCCGCCAGCCGTTACAAACCGCGGCGCAGGACCCGTCGCAATCGTCGCTATCACGGTATTCGTCTTGATGTCGACTTTCGTGACCACGCTCTTTTCCGGACTGGTGACCCAAATTGCACCGTCCAAATACGCGCACGCGACGGAGCCGGGAGCTACCGCGATCTCGGCGACCACCGTATTCGTCTTAGGATCAATCCGAACCAATTTTCCGTTGGCCAGGTCGGTCGTCATCCAAACTGCCTCCGGACTGGCCACGATTCCGCCCTCGCTATTTGCCGGACCCACCCCGACCGTTGCCACCACTTTATTGGTCGCCACATCCACACGGGTAACCGACATATCGCCGCAATTCGGAACCCAGATGCTCCCGAATCCTTCGGCCAGGCCGGAACACGGCCGCTTGCCGACATCCACGGCGGCAATCACGGTATTCGTCTTCGGATCCAGCTTGTGAATGGTGTTGCGCGGCCCATTCGAAACCCATATCGCATCCGCCGTCACCACTTGCCAGTCCGGAGTTCCCGGCACTGGAAACTCTGCAATCGGGGTGATGGTCGCCATGTCGCGCCGTACCGCCGGATCAAGTATGCCCGGCTTTGGAGGACGCTTGGCTCTTTGTTTGGCCGCCGGTTGCGGTGCCGAAGGTTCCTGCGCCTCGATCACGAAAGCCGCCAGCAGCAGGCTGGCCGAAGCGGAGATAACAAGTCTTAGGTTGTTCATAAAAGTCTCCCGTTCCGCCTCTACTCCGCCAACGTCGCGATCACGCGTTTGGGATCCAGGCGCCATAACGTCGCCTGCTTTGTGTTGGACAGCCAAACGGAGCCGCTGGCGGTGAAGATCATTCCTCCGCCTTCCCCCCAGAATTGCTGCACGACAGCTTCTTTCTCAGCCGTCGTGTCGATGCGGGTTAGAGGGAATCCCGTGAGTGTAGCCCAAAGAGCACCCTCGCCGAAGGCAATGCTGCCAGTCTCCGCGCCTGCCACTTCCAGGCTAATGGTCTTAATAACTTTGTTCGTCTTGGGATCGATGCGATCTATCTTGCCGTCTTTTAGACCCAACACCCACACGGACCCTTCGCCGACCGCTACCGAACTCGGTTTGCCAGCAACGGTAATGCGTTGCTCCACCAGATTCGTCGAAGGATTGATGCGCAGAAGTTTATCCTCTGTGGGACACGTCACCCACAGCGAGGTCTCGCCAAAAAGCATCTGATTGCAGCCGCTGGGCAAACGTACCTCGCCGATCACCGAATTCGACTCCGGATCGATGCGAGACAGCGTCGTCTTCTCATCCGAAAAAACCCATACGCTATCCGACGTGGCCGCGACACCCGTACGCGCCGAAGCCGCCCCCACATTGAGCGTGGCTTCAATCTTTCCAGTTTTGGGTTCCATTCGCACAACCGTTCCGTTGCCGCAGTTGGCTACCCAGACACTCTTGAATGCCGTGACCGCACCGGCGCAAGGTTTGCTGAAGCCCGGGATGGGTTCGCCGCGCTTGTTCGCCTTGAGATCGATCTTTTCCAAAGCCTCTCCCGATGCAGCGGGAACTAACAACGTGTCGGAGGCCAGCGTCCAGGTCGGTGCTCCGGGGATTTCCGCCTCGGCCTTCAGTCGCGTGATGGGAATCTGCACCCCAGGGGTCTTAATGCCCACTTTGGGTGCAGCCGGCTCGGCCTTGGCGTTCTTAGCATCTGCCTTCGCGGAAGGTTTTGGCGTAGCCGCCTTCGCAGCCGCGGCCTTGGGAGCCGTGGGCGTTCGGGCATCCTCGGCAACCAACAATCCGGCGGTCGCAAGTAACGCGGCGAACACGTTCGCTCGCGAGCTGGTAAACCGGGTAAACCAGATAAACATGGAGTTCTCCTGTGAAGTTAAAGTCTTCGGGCAAAGCAGCTAGCAGAAAGAAAATGGACTGGGATGTTAGCCGTGACTTGGGAGAACCGCGGAACAGGGAGGGTAAAGACCAGCGCCATGGCTTGCCTTCACTCGAAGTATACAAGCGAATTCCTGCGTGTGCCAATCAATTTTTTGGATGGGTCCGGCCATTGACAAACAGGTGACGAGATGCCAAACTTTAGGTGTTTAGTTCTTCCCGTAACTGAAAAACTAAATTCCTGCCCCTGTCGGCACCCTTCGCGGGTATCCCTGTCACGCACCGCACCTTAACCCTGTAGCTGTACGGTTCCAACACGTTGTACCTCGCGGTACGTTCGTGGCTTGGTGTTGACTTCTACTTTGTCAGAGGTGGTCATGCGTTCTCTAAGACTCTTTACACTAACGATTTCCTTTTCCTTACTGATGGCCCTGCGCGTCTCAGGTGCTCCTGCGGACGACGCGGCCTCATCCGATTTCTTCGAAACCAAAGTCCGCCCCGTGTTGGCGGCCAGCTGTTATAGCTGTCACAGTTCGGCCCCCCTGGGCGGGCTTCGCTTGGACAGCGCCGAGAACATGCTGAAGGGCGGGTCCCGTGGACCGGCCGTTGTCGCGGGTGATCCGGAGAAGAGTCTGTTGATACAGGCGGTGCGCCATTCCGACGCGAAGCTGAAGATGCCGATGGGCGGCTCCAAACTGAAAGACAACGAGATTGCGGATTTGACGGCGTGGATCCAGGCAGGCGCCGTTTGGCCGAAGACGGCCGTGGCGGCGGTTACGTCTTCGGCGTCAGCGGCCTATGTAATCCCAGCGGAACGGAAACAGTTCTGGTCGCTGATCCCCTTGAAGCCGGTGACGCCTCCAGCGGTAAAGGATGCGAAGTGGGCCAAGACCACGATCGATAAATTTGTCCTCGGGAAACTTGAGAGCGAAGGCTTGAAGCCTGTGGCGCAAGCCTCCAAGCGCGACCTGTTGCGGCGCGCCACGCTCGATCTTACAGGATTGCCGCCAACACTGGAAGAAATTAAGGCTTTTGAGGCGGACAACTCGCCGGACGCCTTCGCGAAGGTGGTCGACAAGCTGCTGGCGTCGCCGCAATATGGCGAACGCTGGGGCCGCGCCTGGTTGGATGTGGCGCGCTACGGGGAAGACGACTATCGCAGTTTGAATCCGAATCCACGCGGCTACTTCCCGTATCCCAATGCCTTCATGTATCGCGACTGGGTGATCCAGGCGATGAACGACGACATGCCCTACGACCAGTTCGTCAAGGCGCAGATCGCCGGCGACTTGATGGATGAGAAGACGCGCTACAAGACGCTGCCCGCCACCGGATTCCTCGGGCTGGGACCGTGGTACTTCGACAACGGAGCCGTGGAAGTAACGCGCGCTGATGAACGGCATGACCGTGTGGACGTGGTTACCCGAGGCTTTCTCGGACTCACCGTAGCCTGCGCGCGCTGCCACAACCACAAGTACGATCCGATTCCACAGACCGACTATTATTCGCTGGCCGGAGTCTTTCTGAACACCGACTATCATGAGTACCCGCGCGTTCCCAAGGCCACGCTGGACAAGTTCCTGATGGTCCAGGATCAAGTCGACAAGAAGAACAAACGCCTGCAGGAAATGCAGACCGACCTGAGCAATCAGCTTTCAGAGACGCTGGTCCTCCAGACGTCGAATTACCTGCAAGGTGTATTCGACATATCCGGACCCCAGAAGCGCGACATCGCCACCGTGGTCGAATCGCGCAAGTTGGATTACGAATTGATGAGCCGCTGGGTTGCCTACATGGCCAAGGTCACCGATAAATACAAGGCCAAAGAAGCCTGGCAGGCTTTTATGAAGAAGCCCGGCGCGGCGCCGCAGGCCAAGAAGCTGGCGGATGAATTCCAGGCCGATGTGATTCGCGTGATGATTGCGCGGCGCGATCTGGACGAAGAGAACGAAATCATCTACGACCAGTCGCTGGAGACCACCAAGAAAAAGAAACGCGCCAACAAGCCCAACGAGTTCAAGACCAACGACGATTTTTGTCCCAACTGCGGCCTTCGTCTCAAGAACATGAGCGAGAGCGACAACAATTTCTGGACCGAAATCTTCCAGCGCGAAATTCGCGACGCCGAAGATCCGGCAGCCATGATGGCCGCGGGCAACAACCGCCAGGGCACTCCCGGCGTGGTGTTGTTCCGAGGCTGGGGATTGGAATCGCGCATCGGGGCCGGCGATCAGGCGCGCATGGCGACCCTGAAAACGGAGATCGACGAGCAACGCAAACAGTTGGAGCCCGCCTATCCTTATATCCACGGTGTCCAGGACAAAGAGAAGATGGTCGATTTGGAACTGGCGATTCGCGGCAATCCCGAGAATCTGGGCGACAAGGTCCCGCGCCATTTCCTGAGTGTTTTCGCCGACGGTGAGCCCGAGCCCTTCAAGAACGGCAGCGGCCGTATGGAACTGGCGGAAGATATTCTGAAGCAGCCCATTGCCATGCGCGTCATTGTGAATCGCATCTGGAAAGGCCACTTCGGAACCGGCATCGTCGATACTCCCAGCAACTTCGGGATCGGTGGCGAACGCCCGACGAATCCGGAATTGCTCGAGTACCTGGCTCAGTCGTTTGTGAAGAGCGGCATGTCCATGAAGAGCCTGCATCGCGAAATGATGCTGACTTCGGTGTATCAGTTGAGCTCCGGCACAGACGAAGCCAACTTCGCGAAAGACTCCGGCAATCGCTTCTACTGGCGCGCCGAGCACCGCCGCATGGATGCCGAACAGGTTCGCGATTCGATCCTGTATGTATCCGGCAACCTCGACAAAGCCTCCGGTGGTCCTTCCACCGACCTCACTCCTGCCAACCTGCGCCGGACGGTCTACGGCAAGGTCAGCCGCTACAAGCTGGACACGTATCTGCAGCTGTTCGATTTCCCCAGCCCGCAGATCAGCGCCGAGAAACGGTTTGTCACCACCGTACCTCTGCAGCGCCTGTTCCTGATGAACAGCGACTTTGTGCAGATTGAAGCAGAAGAGCTAGCCAAACGGATTATGGCGGAGCCGAACAACCGGGCCCGCATCACCAAAGTCCACCAATTGGTCTACGGCCGAAACCCGACCGAGGAAGAGATCACATTGGGGTTGGAGTACTTGAGCAGCGAACCACTCAAGGCCTACGACGAGATCAAAGCCAAAGAGAAGGAAACTGCAGCCCAAGGCCGCGGAGGTCGCGGGGCTCGTCCCGCGGGTTCTCCGGCATCGAAAGGCGGCCCGCCGAAGGACAAGACAGAAAAGGACAAGCCCGAAACGTCCAAGAGCGAAATGCCTGCGGAAGCTCCCAAATCAGAAAGCATGGTGAGCGAAGCCAAACCGGCTGATGCACAAGGTTCGGCTGTGGGTTCTGGAGCAACTGTCGACGCGAAGCCCGCACCCGAAGTCGCGGCGCTGACGCCTGCGGAAGGCAAAGTGGACACGAGTGTGGCTGCCAAAGCGGCTCCCTCCGACGTGCCTGTCGAGGCGGCGGCTGGGGACGCGGCGGCTGGTGGGGCCAACCCCGCCGCTACAGCGGACGCCGACATGGGCAATGGAATGATGGGCGGCGTCAATGGCCGTCGTGGTGGACGCGGTGGAGCCGCCGAGATCAAGTATGAACCCAGTGCGTGGGGACGCTACGCCAAGGTTCTGCTGAGCTCCAGCGAGTTCTTGTTCATCTACTAGGAAAGTGACAGAGACGAGGAAACGACCATGATGATCCCACATAAAGGTAGAAATCCAGTATCCCGGCGGGAAGCTTTACGGCGCGTTGGAAATGGTTTCGGCATGATGGCCCTGGCGGGAATGCTGGGCCGGTCGCTGGCTACGGCCGGCGAAGTAGTGACTTCGGAAGGAACGGTGGGCGCCGCGCACCTCGATTATCCGCAGAGAGTGAAGCGGGTCATCTTCCTGTTCATGAACGGCGGCATGTCGCAGGTGGACACCTTCGATCCCAAGCCCGCGCTGGAGAAATACGACGGTCAGCCGTTTCCCGGCGGTACCGTAAAAACCGAACGCCGCACGGGCGAGTTGATGAAGTCGCCGTTTAGCTTCAAGAAATACGGGCAATGCGGCATGGACGTCAGCGAACTATGGCCCAAGCTCGGCGAGGTTGCGGACGACATCGCATGGGTACGATCGGTCTACACGGATATTCCAAATCACGAGCCTTCGTGCCTGATGGTCAACACGGGTGCGAATCAGGCGGGCCGTCCTTCCATGGGCGCGTGGATCACCTATGGACTAGGCAGCGAAAATCAGAACCTCCCCGGCTACGTGGTCTTGTGCCCCGACATTCCCACCACCGTCGGCTCCCCGCTATGGAGCAACGGCTTCCTGCCGGCCATCCATCAGGGCACCTTCATATCCAACCAGGTGCAGAACGCCAACCCAAATGCCATGGACGGTGAGGACGCCGTCGCCGACATGCCCGACATGCCGATGGAGAAAACCGACGGCAAAGAAGTCGACAAAAAACCCAAGAAGGTCGTCGTCGAGAAAAATTTCGATCCCAAGAAACTGGTCGCATACGTGAACAATCCTAAGTTCACGCTGACCGAACAACGCCGCGAGCTGGACCTGCTAAATAAGATCGAAAACCTCCATGGCACGAAATCCGACGCCCAAGTGGACGCCGTGATCAAATCCATGGAGATCGCCTATCGTATGCAGACGGAGGCGCCTGAGGTTTTTGATATCCGCAAGGAATCGCAGGCGACGCTGGATCTTTACGGCGAAGGCTTTGTGGCGCGCGGCTGCCTGCAGGCCGTCCGGCTGATCGAAAAGGGCGTCCGCATGGTGCAGGTCTATTATTCCAAGGGCGACCCGTGGGATGCCCATGGCGACATTCAGGCGCATCGCACCAATGCAAAAAATTCCGACCAACCGTTCGCGGCGGTCATCAAAGATCTAAAGTCCCGCGGATTGTGGGAAGACACTCTGGTGGTTTGCGGTTCCGAATTCGGGCGCACACCAGTTCGGGAAGTGGGCGGCAATAACGGCAACATCAAGCGCGGCCGCGACCATAATCCATTCGGGTTTACGATGTGGCTGGCCGGAGGCGCTGTCAAAGGCGGCACAATCTACGGAGCCACCGATGAATTCGGCTTCAAAGCGGTGGAGAAGCCCGCTCATGTGCATGACATTCATGCCACGATTTTGTACCTGATGGGGATCGATCATACCAAGCTGACGTATCGCTACAGCGGCCGGGATTTCCGCTTGACGGATGTCGCCGGCAACGTGCTTCATGAATTGGTAGCCTGATCGATTTGCTTTTGGTAGCCCCGGCGTCGGGGCGAGAACGGCAGCGTGTCGCTGCAAAATCTCTCTTCGTTGAGTGACTACGAGCCGCAGTGGGTGCTGCGCGCTGCGTAGTAATTTCGCCCATGTTTCGCGAGAATGTTCGCATTAAAACACAGGAGAATTCAATGAAACGGGTCTTGCTTACACTTTTACTCGCAGTATTTCCAGCCGTAGCTCAGACTACCTCTCTGACCGGCGTGGTGAGCGATCCAGCGGGCGCGGTTATTCCCGACGCTATCATCACCTTAACCAATCAAGGCACATCCGCGGCGCGAACTACCGTGACCGACGGCGCGGGCGCATACAGCCTGCAGCAGTTGGCTCCGGGTTCGTACATGCTTGAGGCTCAGCGCCCGGGCTTCGCGACTTATAACTTAACCGAACCGCTCCGCCTCCAAACCAACACGCCGGCCGCGTACGACGTCAAGATGACTCTGGGCCAGGTCACCGAAACGGTGGACGTGATTGGCGAGGCGACGTCTATTAATACTGAGAATGCCTCCCTGGGCAATCCGTTTGTCCAAGTCCAGATCCGCCAGCTGCCGTTGCTCACGCGCAACATAGTTGGATTGCTCAGCCTGCAGGCTGGCGTGGCTCCCGGAGGCCAGGTGATGGGAGCTCGCTCCAACCAAAACAACATTACCCTCGACGGCGTCGATGTCAACGATAACCAGAGTTCCGGCGGGCTGGAGGCGGCGCTTCCCGTTCCGCTCGACTCCGTTCAGGAATTTCGCACCACTACGGCCGGTCAAGGCGCGAATCAGGGCCGCTCTTCAGGTGGTCAAGTTACGCTCATCACCAAGAGCGGATCGAATCAGGTGCACGGCTCACTCTATGAATATCTCC
The DNA here is from genome assembly GCA_039931205.1 of Acidobacteriota bacterium. Taxonomy (GTDB): domain Bacteria; phylum Acidobacteriota; class Terriglobia; order Bryobacterales; family Bryobacteraceae; genus Palsa-187. Next base: position 58,890 of record JBDTSJ010000028.1, on the reverse strand, counting down.
GCAACAAATCCACCGCGGCGAATAGCTGGTTCAACAATCGTTCCGGCGTCCCCCGGGAGAACCTGATCCGCAACCAGTACGGCGCCACACTCGGCGGTCCTGTTATGCGGGACAAGATCTTTGCCTTTTTCAATTGGGAAGAGCGTAAGGACCGTACCGCGACGAACACAACCCGCAACGTGCCTTCGGAATCCTTCAAGCAGGGAATTGTCAAATTCCGTATGGCCAACGGCCAGGTGGGCGAGTTAACTCCCGCCGAAGTTAAGGCCGCCGATCCTTTGCACATCGGTATGAATTCGGCTGTGCAAGCGTACTTACAGAAGTATCCGGCCGGCAATGACCCGCTGTCCGCGGCGGATCAGGGATTGAACATCAACGTGTTGCGATTCAACGCCCCGAAGACTCTGAATTACCGTACCTTCGTCGCGAAGATGGACTTCAATCCGTTCAAATCCGGTAACCACGCCTTCAACGTCCGTGGAACGCTCGCCGCAAACAAGGAAGACGGCACGCTGGCGCAATTCCCCGGCCAGTCCGCGTCTCAAGTCCAGGTGGACAATTCTCGTGGAATCTCCACCAACTACACAAGTGTGCTTTCGCCGCATTTGGTGAATAACTTCAACTTCGGTTTGACGCGCATCGGCAACTCGCAGAACGGCATCTCGGACGCGTCGATTACGCTTTTCTTCGCGAACTTGACCGCGTTCCCTCGCCCCACCAGTCGCATCGCACCCACCTATAATTTTGTGGACGACTTGACTTATAACTCGGGCCGGCATACCTGGCAGTTCGGCGGCAATGTTCGGATGGTTCGTAATATCACTACCAGTTCCTCCAACTTCCCGGGTTACAGCTTTGGACGAAATACTCTAAAGGGTCTCGGGGCGGACATAAGCACGCCAGTCTCGAATGCCGCGTTGGCAAAGTATGGGTCGGCCATCCCGTCAGCCCAAAATACCAACGTGCAGAATGCCATGGGCGCGATGCTCGGTATCCTGAATTCCTATAGCGCTACCTTCAACTACAAGGTTGCCGGCGGTGCCATCCCGTTCGGGGGTGTGGTTCCTCGCAGCTTCGCTACGAATGAGTTTGAGGGTTACATCATGGACACCTTCAAATGGCGTCGCAACTTAACCTTCACCTATGGATTGCGCTACGGCAACTATTCGCCGGTGTATGAGAAAAACGGCGAGCAGGCCGTTACCTCGGTCGGCGTCGATCAACTGTTCGCCGATCGTGCCTTTGGCCAGCTCAATGGCGCGCCCAGCTTCGCGCAGCCCACCTCGCACTTGACTCTGGTCAAGGGCGGCCCCGTTAACGGCGGCGCCGACTATTACAAACGCGACAACAACAACTTCGCCCCCCGCGTGTCGTTTGCCTACACTCCGGAATTGGACGGCCTCCTGGGTTCGATCATCGGTAAGGGCACGGTGATCCGCGCTGGCGCCGCAGTCACCTTCGACCGCTACGGTAGCGCTATGGCGAGTGGACTAGCTTCCGCCGGTTCGCCCGGCTTAACCACCACCCTCAGTCAGCCGCTGAACACGGACTTTACCGATTCCCCGCGCTTCGGCGTGGGCACCTTGCCCACACTTACGGCGCCGGCCTTCAGCGGGTATCCCTACACGCCAGGCGACGTCTTCGGCGGTTTCACCAGCTATTCGGCCGTGAACCCTCGCTTGGTGGCGCCCTATCAGTATTTGCTTAACTTCAGCGTCGCACGGCCTCTGACCAGGAAGATGACCATTGAAGTCGGTTACGTAGGACGGCTCAGCCACAAGAATTTGATCCGTACGGATTATGGCCAAGCCCTCACTCGCATGGTGGACCCGAAGTCCGGTATGTCTTGGAGGGAAGCTACTGCCAAGTTGCGCGACATCTACGAAAACATGGCCGGCCGCGGCATGACAGCTGCCGAAATCAAGTCTTCGATAGCTGCCAACCCGGGCCAGATCCCATTGATCCCATTTATTGAAAATATGTTCCCCGGAGCAGCCAATGACAAAATCACCGGCAGCGCCTCGGCGAATTACTTCAATAACATTTACAACGTTTACGGCCGTAGCGAGCTGGACGCTCTTCAGGATTATGACCGCGTGAAGCGCACCAGCACGGGGAGATGCATCTCACTGTACGGTTGTAACTCCTACTTCCCGTCACAGAACTCCGGTTGGTTGACCTACACCAATGCCGGCAAGGGAGCGTACAGCGGCCTGCAGGTCTCCCTGCGGCGTCCCGTCCAGAATGGTTGGGGTTTCGACTTCAACTACACTTGGTCGCACTCAATTGACAACGGTTCGTCTTCCGAAGCCTCCGGCGGCGGTACGATCCAAGACGCCTTCGAACCGGACGCCTTCCGTGGGCCTTCGGATTTCGACATCCGCCACAGCATCAACGCGAACACGGTGTTTGAACTGCCGTTTGGCAAGGGCAAGCGCCTTCTTGGTAACGCCAATCGTTGGGTGGACGGTGCCTTGGGTGGCTGGCAGATCTCAGGCTTGGTCTCCTTCCGCACGGGAGCTCCTCAGAACTTGAGCGACAGCGGCGTATACAACGTCAACTACTTGACCTCGGCCTTCGCCGTTCTAAGGCCTGGCGCAACCATGCCGACAACCGCTCTTGGTTACAATCAGCTTGGCCAGCCCAGTCTCTTCGCGAATACGGGCGACTCCAAGTCCTTCATGGGCTCTTACGGGGGCACTGTCGGAACTCGCGGCATTATTCGTCTCCCGAGCGTCCGCAGCGCGGATCTGTCCATCGCCAAATACTTCCACATGCCCTGGGAAGGTCAAACTCTCCAGGTTCGTGGCGAAGCCTACAACGCACCCAACTTCGTGAACTTCACGACGTTGCAGACCGGTCTCACTTCATCACAATTCGGCCAGTTCAGCAGCACTCAAGACCCTCGCGTCATGCAGTTCGCGATGCGTTACGAGTTCTAAGCTGACCGACTACTGTGCGGCCCCGCTTCCTGTGGTGGGGCCGCACTTTGGATCTTGTCCCGGCTTCGTGAGGTAATTCTATGAATCGCTTTCTCACACCGCTATTGGCCTTGCTGTTGCCCGTTTCGGTAGTCGCACAACTTCCTGAGCCAAATGGTGCCGGCCTCCAAGCCGGCACCCTTCCTTCTTCCTGGATCACCGGCGGTCCCCGCTGTATGGAGGTCCCCGATTTCCAGGTCCACGAATACAACGCCAATCTCTACATCCTGCGCGAATCCGGCTGTATCAATTACGAAAAACCGTTCTTATATCTCTTCTTCGGCAAAGACAAAGCTCTTTTGTATGACACCGGTGCCGGAGTCACCGAAGTCGCTCACGTCATCACCGGCGTCATGAACAAGTGGCTCCAACGCAACAAACGCGAATCCATCCCCCTGATCGTTACCCACAGCCACAATCATGGCGACCATACCTCCGGCGACGCGCAACTCAAAGCGCTCCCCAATGTGACTTTCGTCGGTGCGGATATCGATTCCGTCAAAGCTTTCTACGGCTTCAAAAAATGGCCCGAAGATGTCATCCATCTGGACCTGGGTGAGCGCATCATCGACGTCCTGGGTATTCCCGGCCACCAGGATGCCTCCATCGCGTTATATGACCGCGCGACCGGTGTACTGCTGACCGGCGACACCGTCTACCCCGGCCGTCTATATGTTCGTGACGCGCCCGTGTTCGCCGCCAGTATTCACCGCTTGGTCGAGTTCACCCGCGATCTTCCCGTAACCCACGTCCTCGGCACCCACATTGAGGAATCCGCCACGCCCTTCGTCGACTTTCCCATCGGGTCCATGTACCAGCCCAACGAACACATTCTGGAATTGACGCGCGGTACCCTGCTTGAGATCGACGAAGCCATGCAGAAGATGGGAGCCAATGTCCGCCGCTACGCCATGCGCGACGTCACTATTTATCCCAATACCCCCGACGGCTCCACCAAACAACGCGAGCTGCAGAGGAAAACCCAAACCTGGCAGCGTGAGCATATGTGGAATCAATTGGAAACCAAGTAACGGCCGGCGTGTCGTTGACGCGATAATGTAGTTAGCTTGTCCGACACACCCACCGAAAGCCCCACCGCGCCCGCGCAAACCTCAGACGGATTCTTGGAACGGCTGCGCGCCGCCACGCAGTTGCTCGAATCCATCGCCCCCAATCACGCCGTTCTTTGGCAAATCCCAGTCGAAGACCGCGAACGTTTCCACCGCGCTATCGCCGATGTTTATCATCCCGATCCCGTCGCCCGCCGCCGCAAACTGAAGATCGCCGAACGCGAACGCGTCGAAAAAGTAGACGCTGTGCTTGCCGATACCGGTATCCGCACCCTCCGCCGCAGACCCGTATTCACCAGCCCCAACGTCTTTCCGCCTGCGGATTTCGACCAGCGCGAGCAGGAAGAAGCCCTCGATCCCCAGCATTGCTACATCTGCAAACAGAAGTTTTCCGTGATCCACCATTTCTACGATCAGATGTGCCCTGCCTGCGCGGAATTCAATTTCAAGAAGCGTACCGAACTAGCGGATCTCACCGGCCGCGTCGCGCTTCTCACCGGCGGCCGCGTAAAGATCGGCTATCAGGCTGGATTAAAGCTGCTGCGTGCCGGAGCCAGGCTGATCGTAACCACGCGCTTCCCCCGCGATTCCGCCAAGCGCTACGCCGAAGAGTCTGATTTCGCCGAATGGGGCCACCGCCTGGAAATCCACGGGCTCGACATGCGCCACACCCCCAGTGTCGAGGCATTGTGCCGCCATCTTCTTGCCACGCTTCCCCGCCTGGATTTCATCATTAACAATGCCTGTCAGACCGTTCGCCGCCCGCCGGAATTCTACGCGCACATGATGGAAGGGGAGCGCGAGGCATTACATAACATGCCCGCCAGCGTGCGCCGCCTGCTGGGCTCGGCGGAAGCCGAAACTCCGGCGGTCGCGTTGGTCGACGGATTCACGCAGGCTGCCGAACTATCGCAAGTGCCGTTGCTGCCTGAAGACGTTCTCGTTCAGAAACACCTGTTTCCCGAAGGCCGCTTGGATCAGGATCTCCAGCAAGTGGACCTGCGTGGCCGCAACTCCTGGCGCCTGCTAATGGCCGAAGTATCGTCCGTCGAATTGCTGGAAGTCCAACTCATCAACGCCGTCGCGCCCTTCATTATTAATGCCCGCCTCAAACCACTGATGCTGCGGACCCCTGAGCGCGACAAACACATCGTCAACGTGTCAGCCGTCGAAGGCCAATTCTACCGGCACCGGAAAACCATTCGCCATCCCCATACCAACATGGCCAAGGCTGCGCTCAACATGATGACGCGCACTTCGGCCGCCGATTATCACAGCGATGGGATTCACATGAACAGCGTCGATACCGGCTGGGTCACCGACGAAGATCCCGCGGAGATCGCCGCGCGCAAGACAATGGAACAACGCTTTCACCCCCCTCTCGATATTGTGGACGGCGCCGCTCGCATCGTCGACCCCATCATCGACGGCTTCAACACCGGAACCCATGTGTGGGGTCAATTCTTGAAGGATTACCGGCCCGCGGATTGGTAAATACACTATGAGCTTTCTGGACAACCTGGAAAACAACCTGAATGCCCTCGAACGGCTGGAAGAAAAAGATCCTGAGAAGGTTAAGCGCGATCACGAACGGCGCGATGCGGACCGCTCGGCTGCGTTACTGCGCGCGCCGCATGCCGACGCGTTGCGGGAGTCCGCGTTCACCTCTGAACTGCTAACCCAATGCCGCACCATCGGACGCGGGCAACGTGTTCTGGTGCAATTCACCTGGCTCGGCGAAAATCTCCGGCTGGATGCGAATTCAGCGGATCGCGCCAAACGAATGGAATTAATCCCCACCCCCGAAGGAATCATCGCCGTCTTCTCCCTTGACGGCGCGGAGACAAGCCGCGCCCCGGTAGATCCGCAAACCGGAGATCCGGCGGCGCTGGCCTCGAAGTGGTTGCTGGAATGAAGCGTCAGCGAAACCCAAACAGCGTGGCCCATGCCGATAGGGCGTAGAATCAAGTCAGGACCTCAATAAATCCAAATGATGGAAGCCAGCATCTTCTGGTTGCGCGTCGCCGCGTGCCTGTACGCCGTCGGATTGCTGCATTCCCTGTTAACCGCCGTCCGCCTCGGGCAAAGCGCCTTCAGCCTGGCCTTCGCAGCCTTTCGCATCGCAGTCGTGATCCATGGTGTCGCGATCGTCGATCTCACCATGGCGAATGGCCGGATCCCCGTGGATAACGTCTATCAAACGCTAAGTCTGTGCGCCTTCCTTATCGCCCTGGGCTTCGTGATCACGGAGCGCCGCTATGGTTTCGCCAGCGCTTCAGTAGCCTTATTCCCGCTGGTCTTCGCCATGATGCTGGGCGCTGTAATGGAGCAGCGCGTCGATCCCTCCGGAACCGCCGGACTCCGCCAGCCTTGGCTGATCATACATATTCTGCTGGTGCTGGCCGGTTACGCCGCGCTCTCCTTCACCGCGCTCTCCGCCGTCGCCTATCTCGTGCAGGAGCGGCGGCTCAAGAGCAAGCAAGGCAGCGCACTTCTGGAACGCCTGCCTCCCTTAGCCACCTTGGATAACATGCTGTCGAAATCGCTCGGCCTAGGTTTTGCGTTCCTAACTCTTGGCCTGGTTTTCGGTGTGATGTGGGCGTTCCTCTATCTGGACAGCAGTTGGATTTCCAACCCCAGCATCACCATTTCCATCTTCACCTGGATTCTGCTCTTGATCATGATGTTCCTGCGGTCCTCCGCCGGATGGCGTGGACGCAAAGTAGCCCTGATGGCGCTGGCGGTTTTGGGGTGCAGCGCGATCACCTGGGTCACGCATGCTGGATTGGGAGCCACCCTCGCCCCATGAAGTTCCTGCTGACAGGTCTGAATCACCGTACCGCTCCCGTCGAAGTGCGCGAGCGCATCGCCTTCGACGAACGTGCGCTCCCCGAGGCGCTCGACAAACTGAAACATCGCCCCGGCGTGCTGGAAGGCATGATCCTTTCCACCTGCAATCGCGTGGAAATCTCTATCACCGCCGACGAATCCGCCGACGTCCAGGGCGCAGTGGAGGGGTTTCTGGCCGATTCGCGCAGCGTGGACCGAGCCTGGGTTACTCCTTATCTGTATCGCTACGACGGCCCCGAAGCCATCCGCCATCTGTTCCGCGTAGCCTCCAGCTTGGATTCCATGGTCGTGGGTGAGCCCCAAATTCTAGGCCAGCTCAAAACCGCCTACTCAGTCGCCAAGGAAAACGGCTCCATCAGCGGCTTCCTCGATCTATTAATGACCCGCGCCTTCAACGTGGCCAAGCGGGTGCGCACAGAGACTGAGATCGGCCAAAGCGCCGTCTCCGTAAGCTACGCGGCCGTCGAACTGGCTCGCGAAATCTTCGGTTCTCTACAAGGCAAGAGGGCGCTCGTTATCGGCGCCGGAAAGATGGCGGACAGCGCCGCTCGCCACTTGCGCCGCGCCGGTGTTTCCGAAATCCTGGTCACCAACCGCACTCGCGAGCGAGCCATCGCGATGGCCGAGGATTGTGGTGGACGCGTCATCGACTACGAGACATTCCAGGAAGTTGTCCCTTCGGTGGACATCGTACTCGCCTCCAGCGGAGCGCCGCATTACATCCTGACCAAGGACCAGATGCGGGCCGCCATCGCGAAGCGCCGCAATCAGCCCATGTTCCTGATCGACATCGCCGTGCCCCGCAATATCGATCCCGCCGTGAATGAACTCGACAGCGTCTTTCTTTACGACATCGACGATCTCGGCAAGGTGGTGGATTCGAATCTCAAGGGCCGTATCCAAGTAGCCAAGGAAGCCGAGGATATCATCGGCGAAGAAGTGGATCGCATGGTGGCCCGCCTCAAGACGCGTGAAGTTGCCCCTACCATCGTTCAGCTGCAAGGCCAGTTGGAGGATTGGCGCAGAGAAGTCATCGATCGCCAACGCGCGAAACTGGGCCAGTTGACTCCGCAGCAGGAGGAAGCCCTGGAAGCCATCACCCGCGGCCTGGTGAACAAAATCGCCCATGGACCCATCTCTGAGCTCCGCCAGCAATCCACCGATCCCGGCGGCGCGCAGTTGCTGACCGTGATTCGCCGGCTGTTCCGCTTGGGCAACGAATAAAATCAGTGAGTGGAGAGTAAATGATCGTCATCGGTTCGCGCGGTTCACAGCTGGCGTTGTGGCAGGCGCATCATATCCAGGCGTGCCTGCAAGCCCTGGGCGCGGAAACCCGCATCGAAATCATCAAGACCAGCGGCGACCGGATTCAAGACGTCCCATTGGCGAAGGTGGGCGGCAAGGGCCTCTTCACCAAAGAAATTGAGGAGGCCCTTCTCGACCGCTCCATCGACCTCGCGGTGCACAGCATGAAAGACGTGCCCACCGACCTACCGGACGGTTTAATCATCTCCGCGATCCCTGAGCGCGAAGAACCCCGCGACGCGTTGATTGGATCTCGTGTAGACCAACTGCGCGCCGGCATGCGAGTCGGCACCAGCTCCCTTCGCCGATCCTCGCAGCTCATGCTGTTAGCGCGCGGCCTCAAGATAGACCTCAAGATAGAAATGCTGCGCGGCAATGTCGACACCCGCCTTCGCAAATTGGACGAAGGCCAGTACGACGCCATTGTCCTGGCCGCTGCGGGATTGCGCCGCCTCGGCTGGGAAAATCGCATCACCGATCTGATCCCGCCCGAAATCATGTGCCCCGCTGTAGGCCAAGGCGCGCTTGCGATCGAGACTCGCGACGACGGCGGCCCCGCGCAGCATCTTGCCCGGCAACTGGATCACGCGGCCTCACGCAGCGCCGTCACCGCCGAACGCGCGCTACTACGCGTGCTGGGCGGCGGTTGCCAGGTCCCCGTCGGCGCGCACGCCAGCGTCACCCCCGGAACGGTTCAACTCACGGCAATCGTGGCCCACCCCGACGGCTCCCATGTAGTCCGCGGCCAACTCTCCGGTTCAGATCCTGAACAAGTCGGGGCCACGTTAGGCCGCACATTATTGGACCAGGGCGCCCGCGAAATCCTGCGCGAGGTTTATTCGGCGCAATGAGCAAGGTCTACCTGGTGGGGGCGGGCCCCGGTGATCCCGACCTGATTACCCTCAAGGGTCGCAAAGTTTTGACCCGCGCCGAGGTAGTTCTCTACGACAATCTCGCGAACGAACGCCTGCTGGATTACGCCCCTGCCTCCGCCGAACGCATTTACGTCGGCAAGAAACGCGCCCAGCATGAAATGTCGCAGGAAGAAATCTGCGCCCTGATGATTGAACGCGCCCTGCGCGGCCTCACCGTGGTACGCCTGAAAGGCGGCGATCCTTTCATCTTCGGCCGGGGCGGGGAAGAGGTCGAGGCTCTGGCCGCCGCCGGCATCCAGTTTGAAATTGTCCCCGGAGTCACCGTCCCCTTAGGCGTCGCCGCCTACACCGGAGTCCCGCTAACGCATCGCCAGCACACCTCCGCCGTCACCTTCGTCACCGGCCACAACGTCGCAGCCATCGATTGGGCCAAAGTAGGATCGTCCGAGACTCTTGTCCTGTTCATGGGACTCGTAAACTTCGAAGCCATCGCCAAAGAAATCATCGCCCGAGGCCGCCCCGCCAGCACCCCTGCCATGGTGGTCCGCTGGGCCACTCGCCCGGATCAGGAGACCATCACCGGTACGCTGGCAACGCTCCCAGGTCTGATCGCCGAGCGCAAACTGCGTCCTCCAGCCACCATCGTGATCGGCGAAGTCGTCTCCCTGCGCGACCGCCTGAATTGGTTCGAACGCCTCCCGCTCTTCGGCCAGCGGATTATCGTGACTCGCGACCGTCGCCAGTCCCGCGATCTGGCGGAGCCGCTCGAAGAGCTCGGCGCGGAAGTGATCGCCCTGCCTGTCATCGAAATTTGCCCCCCCGTGGACCGCGCCCCTCTGGATCGCGCCATCGCGAACCTGCATCAATATGACTGGCTCATCTTCACCAGCGCGAACGGCGTGCGCAGCTTCGTCAGCGCACTCGACGCATCGCCCGTGGACCTGCGCAAACTAAAAGCCAAGATCGCCGCCATCGGCCCCGCCACGCGCGCCGCCGTCGAAGCCCTGCACCTCAAAGTGGATCGCATGCCCGCTGAGTACGTAGCCGAAAGCCTGCTCGAAGCCTTCGCGGCCGAAGATCTTGCCGGCCAACGCATCCTGCTCCCCCGCGCCGCCGTAGCTCGCGATATCGTACCGCTGGAACTCGCAAATCGGGGTGCTTCCGTCGACGTCGTCGAAGCCTATCGAACGGAAGTCCCGCAAGGCGCCAGCGACCGCGCCCACGACGTCTTGGCCCCTCGTCCGGATTGGATCACCTTCACAAGCTCTTCCACGGTGAGGAACTTTGTCGCCGTGGCGGGCGTGGCCGCTCTCACCGGCGTCCGCATCGCCTCCATCGGTCCCATCACCTCCGCCACCGCCCGCGAACTTGGCCTCGCCGTCGATGTGCAAGCCGCTCCTCATACCATCGCCGGCCTGGTGGAAGCGATTCAAAAGGCCGCCCTCCGCTGAACCCTGCGACTCATAGCAAAAAAGCTATGCTGTAGGTATCTGCAATGAGCTCGAAGAGTTGCTCGCAGTGCCCGTTTCCATCACATCTCCCAACTGATAGCGGAGTTTGGCTTGGAGCGGTCCGGGAGCCGCACGTGAAGCACCTGCGGGGGCTCTCGGAGAAATGCGCTGAAGCGAGCACAGGAGATTAAGGCATGACCAAAGTAAACGATCTTCACCAGAAATGGATGAAGAACAAGCAATACCGTAAAGCCCATGCAGCGCTGGAGCCTGAGTTCGCGCTAGCGAAAGCGGTCATCAATGCGCGGGTGACAGCTGGTCTCACGCAGGAGCAACTCGCACAGCGCATGGATACCACGCAATCTGTCATTGCCCGGCTGGAGAGTGGACGCACTCAGCCATCTACGCAGACCTTGGAGCGCCTGGCCACTGCCACCGGAACCCGTCTGCGCATCAGCTTCGAGTTGGCGGGCGCGTAAGTCAGCGCAAGCTACTCCTCAAACTGTGCGGTCTCGCAATCGCCGGGAAAGTCAGCGGTCTTTCAAATGGCGGGAGGTTCTTCATTGCTAACGAGCGGTAAAACCCTCCCGGCACTGTGTTAGAGTGATCACGATATGAAGCGCTACCTCCACTTCGCGTCGCTCGCAACAGCCGCCGCCGCCGCCGGCCTGATCATCTGGTCCACTTCCGTCTCTGCCCAGGCCCCAGCCCCGGGAAAAGGCGACGGAAAGGCGCCGCAGGCAAAAGGAGGAGCCCCCAAACAGCAAGGCATGGAAGACGGGCTCACCTATTTTCAGACTCGCTGCATGACCTGTCATTCGGAGAAAAGCACCAAAGCCCCCACCGCCCGCCGCATTCGCGAACTGTCCCCCGAACAGATCTACGCCGTAGTATCCAAGCCCTCGCGCCCGGAGCACGATCAAGGCTTGACCGACCCCCAGAAGCGCCGCATGTCCGAATTCATGGGCGGCTATCGCCAGATCGGCAGCGCCGAAGCCGCCAATCCAAAAAACTTCCCCAACGCCTGCCCCAACAATCCGCCCATGACCGACCCCGCCTCGGGTCCTTCTTGGAACGGCTGGGGAGCGGATACCTCCAACACCCGCTACCAGCGCAGTGAAGACGCCGGCATCACCAAGGGCGACGTGCCTAAGCTCAAATTGAAATGGGCCTTCGGATTCCCGCTCGGCATCAGCGCCTACAACACCCCCGCCGTAGTGAGCGGACGCGTCTTCACCGGCAGCGACGTCGGCTGGATCTATTCGCTGGACGCCAAAACGGGCTGCCACTACTGGGGCTTTGAAACCGGAGTCACCGTGCGCGGAGCCCTCAGTGTCGGCCCCGTCACCGGGCAGGGCGCCACCAGGTACGCCGTCTACTTCGGCGACGCCAAGGGCAACGTCTACGCCCTCGACGCGCAAACCGGCAAACAGCTGTGGCGCCGCAAAGTCGAAGAGCACTTCTTGGCCCGCATCACTGCCGCCCCCAAGCTTTACAACGGACGCCTCTACGTCCCCGTGTCATCGTCCGAAGAATGGCAAAGCGGCAATCCCGATTACGAATGCTGCACCTCACGCGGCAGCGTGGTCGCATTGGACGCCAATAGCGGTGAACAGGTTTGGAAGACCTACGTGATGGGCGATACTAAGCCCACGGTGAAGAACGCCAACGGTGTCCAACTCTATGGACCTGCGGGCGGCTCCGTGTGGAACTCGCCGACCATCGATCCTGTTCGACACGCCGTCTACTTCGGCACCGGCGACACGGAAACCGAACCCGCGCAGCCTCTGGGCGATGCCATCGTCGCCGTCGATATGGACACCGGTAAGGTCCTCTGGTCCTATCAGGCGCAGCCCAACGACGCCTTCATGGGCGGCTGCTTCGGCGCCGCTAAGAGCAAGGCATGTCCTGAAGTGATGGGACCCGACGCCGACATTGGCAACTCCCCCATTCTGCGCACCCTCCCCGACGGCCGCCGCCTCTTGCTCGCCGGCACCAAGGACGGAGACGTCTTCGCCCTGGACCCCGACAACCGCGGCAAACTCGTGTGGCGCGTAGCCGCCAACAGCGGCGGAGGCCGCGGAGGCATCGTATGGGGCGGCGCGGCCGATCACGAAAACGTCTACTACGGCATGGGCAGCGGCGGCATGGCCGCGCTCAAAATGGCCAACGGACAGCAAGTCTGGTTCTCCCCCGTGAACGCCCCCGGCACACGTGGCAGCAATAACGCGGCCGCCACTATGATCCCCGGCGTCATCTTCGTCGGCGGAGCCACCGGCGTCCTGCACGCCTTAAACACCACCGATGGCAGCGCCCTGTGGGAGTTCAATACCTCGCAGGACTACGAGACCGTCAACAAAGTTGCGGGCGCCAACGGCGGAGCCATCTCCTCTGTAGGCCCTGTCTTCGCCGGCGGCATGATGTTCGTAGGCTCCGGCTACGGCGTAGGCGCCGGCGACTTCGGCAACGTCCTGCTAGCCTTCGGCCCCGAGTAAGTAGGCCAGGCTTGCGGCGCGCTAAACCCGCTCAAGCATCAAAGCCATCCCCTGTCCCACCCCCACGCACATGGCCGCGATCGCGCGTTTCGCCCCCGTGCGCTTCAAATGCAGCGACGCCGTCAACACCAGCCGAGCCCCGCTCATCCCCAACGGATGCCCCAACGCAATCGCGCCCCCGTTAGGATTGACCTTCGGGCTATCGTCCGCCAGCTGAAACGCCCGCGTACAAGCCAGCGACTGCGCCGCGAAAGCTTCGTTCAACTCCAGAAAGTCCACGTCGTCCATCGTGAGCTTGCTGTGGGCCAATAACTTCTGGATCGCCGGAATCGGCCCGATTCCCATGTAGTTAGGATCGACGCCCGCGGCAGTCGCAGCCACCACGCGCGCCACCGGCGTCAGTCCAAACTTCGCCGCCGCTGTTTCCGACGCTACGAACAACGCGACCGCGCCGTCATTGATGCCGGACGCGTTACCGGCCGTCACACTGCCGCCCTTGCGAAACGGAGCGGGCAACTTGGCCAGACCCTCCAGAGTAGTGTCCGCACGCGGATGCTCGTCCTCGGCAACCGTGGTGAACTGCCCCTTTTTGCCGGGAATCAGCACCGGCTCAATCTCCTCGGCAAACACGCCAGCGGCTTTGGCTTTAGCCGCTTTCTGCTGCGAGGCGAACGCGAACTTGTCTTGATCCTCGCGGCTGACGTTGTACTTCTCAGCCACGTTCTCCGCCGTTTCCGCCATGGAGATGGTCCCGTATTTCTGCTCCATCAAGGGATTGATGAAGCGCCAGCCCAGCGTCGTGTCGAAGACTTGCGGGTCCCGCGCGAAGGCCGCCGTCGGCTTGGCCATCACCCACGGGGATCGGCTCATGCTCTCCACGCCGCCGGCGATTGCCAGCGCCATCTCGCCCGTCCCGATCGCGCGTGCGGCCGCAGCCACAGCTTCCATTCCCGAGGCGCACAGGCGATTCACAGTGGCCCCCGGAACGCTCACCGGCAGTTCCGCCAATAACAAGGCCATGCGCGCCACGTTACGATTATCCTCGCCCGCTTGGGTGACGCAGCCGTAATAGACTTCGTCGATGGCGGCCCAGTCGGCATTCGGGAAGCGCTTCTTCAGAGCGATCAGCGGATGGGCCGCCAGATCGTCGGCGCGGACGGAGCTAAGTGCGCCCCCGAAGCGGCCAATAGGCGTACGAACGCCCTGGCAAATGTAGGCAGTAGGCATGTCCTTCTATTGAACCAGCTATTGAACCAGATCGCCTGCTGCCTTGATTCTTAGTGCCCCGCGCCATTAATGTCCTGCGCCGACCAGGGGACGGCTTTCTGTTTTGCCGGAAAGTGGATTCGCGCGGTTGTAGTTCACCATCAATTCCTGCCACTCCACTACAGTATCTGCATCCTGGCTATTACGCTGCTTCTCCCAGTTGGAAATCGCTTCCATGCACGCGTGATCGATATACGTCAGTTTGTGAATGTGAACGTGTACGGAGGTGTGATGCGGCAGCTTTTCCAGGCTGTCAATGAGCATGGGCATGCGGATGAACGTGGCGGCTCCGTCCAGGTGTACGTCGACGCGCGTTTCGTTCTGGTCGACGTTCACCGCTAGATGCGTCAGCGAGTAGACCACGCTGATCAGCGACAGCACCAGCCCGCAGACGATCCCGGTCAGCAGGTCCTCCACGACAATGATGGAGAGCGTCACCGCATAGATCGCGACTGGCATGCCGCCGTAATGGAACAGGCGCTTGATGTTGTTCACGTTGACCAGCTTGTAACCGGTGTATACCAGCACCGCGGCCAGGCTGGCGGTGGGCACCAGGCGCAGCACCGATGGCGCGGCGGCCACTAATACCAGTAGCCATGCTCCATGCAGGACCGCCGAGAGGCGAGTCTTGGCTCCCGCGGTAACGTTGGTGGCGCTGCGGACAATGACGCCGGTCATCGGCAGACCGCCCACGAATCCGGCCAGCGAATTGCCGACGCCTTGCGAGATCAATTCCTTGTCGTAGTTGGTTTTGGGCCCATTGTGCATTTGATCCACGGCGGACGCCGAAAGCAAAGTCTCCGCGCTGGCCACGAACGCGACGGTGAGGGATTCCAGCAGCATGCGCCCATTGAGCATCGCCATGAACTGTTCGCCCGTCGGGAACCGCAACGTCGCAAAAAGATTGTCGGGCAGGTCGACGAACTTAATGGGCATGTCCGTTAGCTGCGCGATCGCAGTGGCAACAGTCACGCCCACCAGTGCGCCCGGAACCCACTTCAGCTTCAGAGGCACGAACTTGGCCCACAGCACCAGCAGCACGATCGTTGTGATTCCGATGAACGCCGCCAAATGGTGGACGGCGCCATCCCCGGGGAAGCCGGCTTTATAAACCGCCTCCGGTAACGCCAGCAGGTTGCGGATGCCGTTCGCGCGCGGCGTGTCGTCCACCATGACGTGAAACTGGGCGGCGAAGATCAGCACGCCGATGCCGGCCAACATGCCGAACACTACGGCTGGCGCGATGGACCGGAACATCTGTCCCACCTTCAACAGTCCTGCGGCGATCTGCATCAGACCCGCCAGGACAACGATGGGACCCAGCATCGCGAAGCCATGTTCGCGAATCAGTTCCAGCACGATAACCGCCAGGCCAGCGGCCGGCCCGCTGACTTGCAGAGGACAGCCGGAGATGGCCCCCACCACCAGGCCGCCGATGATCCCGGTGATCAGGCCGGCGGCTGGAGGCGCGCCCGACGCAATCGCGATACCCATGCAAAGTGGCAGGGCGACCAGAAAGACTACGACAGACGCTAAGGCGTCCTGAGCGAGGGTCCCTTTTTGAGCGAGGGGCGCTTGTGGGACGGCGGTTTTCATAGACAGGTCTCCTAATAACAAGCCGGGTTACGCGACGCGAGCAACGGTATTTTCGGCGAGCGAGTCCAAGGGGACGAAGCTCTCCGATTCGGGATCGTATTGCTCGACCGTTCCCTCGCCAATGTCGTAATACCAACCGTGCACTTCGAGGGAGTGCTTGCGCAGGCGTGTGGCCACGCACGGATGCGTACGCAGGTGCTGCAGTTGGCTGACGATGTTTTCCTTGGCCAAAGCGGCCAGGAACGCATCCGGTGGCAGATGGGAATATTGCTCTTTGGCCACGGCGATCGCGGAATTGGCGTATTCAATCCACGCGGACACGGACTTGAGATCGCCCAGTTTCTCAGGATTGAGGAAGGCGCGCATGGCTCCGCAATCGGAATGGCCGCAGATGATGATATGTTTCACCTCCAGCACCATCACGGCATACTCGATGGCAGATATGACTCCCGCATCATCATTGCCGTGGGCGGGAACCAGGTTGCCGACCACGCGGCATTGGAACAACTCGCCCAGTTCGGTCTGGGTGAAATCGGACGGCACCACGCGCGAGTCGGCGCAGGTAATAAAGAGGGTATGAGGCTGTTGGTATTTCGCTAACAGCTTGTGTTTATTGGCCTGCAGCGGGAAAACCTCGCTGCGAAACTTACGATATCCGGACATGAATTGCTGCATGAAACTCTCCTAAGGACAAACCTCCGCACCAGGAACAAACGCATGGAACTGCAGCGTCTGGGTGCGGCTACTTTAAATGGGATGGAAGCCGGGAGCTAGGAGAGAGAGGGGGGACCGCGCGCGGAAAGAGTCCAGAGTTCCGGCGAATACGGGGTGCCGGACAGCAGAGGGAGTGCAACGTCCATCGGCCGGAATAGAATTCTCGGGGAGGAGGTGGCTGGAAGGAGGAAGACCGCATCCGGGTCGGCGGATCCGCTCGGCGTAGTTGCCTGATTGTGGCTGGCAACCAGCGCTATGTCGGGTTCGTGGGCGGATTCGGAATGGCCGTCACGACCGAAGGTGCGGGTACCACGATGCTGCGGACCACCATGCCGGGCTTGGCCGCCATGGTGGGAGTACAGATCTCCGGAGAGACTCGCACCCACGGCGCACAGGAGCGCCAAGCACACCTGTAGCGTTGCTCGCATCTTTCTTGATTGTAAGGAAGAACGCCGCAAACCGCACTACGGCATTGGCTGTATATCGCGTTTGGGCAGGATCCACGTACGGCGCAGACGAGCGTAAACCTCAGTAAAAACAGCCCCTATTAGGAAAATCTGAGCGGAATAATAAACCCACAACAACAGCAGCACCAGGGAGCCAGCGGCTCCATAAGCGGAGCGAAAGCCCGATGTGCGTAAGTACACACCGATCAAAGTCTTACCGATACCGAAGAGGACTGCTGTTACGAAAGCCCCGGTCCAGATGTCGCGGGCGGCAAAGTACCGTTTATGCAGTAGGTGGTAGAGGGCCCCGAAGGCGCCCATCATAAGCAAAACGGAGGATACGAAGTCCGCTAAGCCCAACCAAAACCCCTGGGCGGGCAACCCCAAGGGCAGATAACGGCCGGCAAAGCCGAGCGTGGCCGTAAGCAGCAGCGATGCCAGCACGAAGGTCGCCAGCAGCAGCATAATGACAAATGCCAGCAGTCGGCTGGTGAAGAAATCCCGTGCGAAATCCAAGAGGCTGGCCACTATGCCGCGGCCGGGCAACCCAGGCTGCCGCCAGATGAGGTTGAGACTATCCTGCAATGCGCTGAACGCGGCCGTGGCCCCGAGGATCACCGCGATCACCCCTCCCACAGTCGCTACGCGGCTGGATTGGTTGACTTGGTCGATCACGCTGGAGAGGTATTGGGCTCCATTGGGACCTACATTGCTGGCCATCCAGTCCAAGACAGCCTTATGAGCGGACTCCCGCCCCACCATGGCGCCGCCTGCGGCCAGCATGATCCACAGAGCGGGGGCCAGCGACAACATGGTGTAGAACGACAGGGCGGCGGCCAGCAGATTGGTGTTATCGCGGCCGCTCTTATCGGCGACCTCGGCCAGGATGGCGCCTGCGCGGCGGAAGAAGAGGCGCATTAGCGTGCGGCGGACTTCATCTCGGCTATGAACGCATCCACCTGTCCGATTGCCAGACCGCCGTTGGGCCACTTGAACTCATCCAGCAGGACTTTGGAGATAGCCTCCTTGGATTCGCCGCCGCGCGCCAGGGAGCCGATGCGGTCCCGCATAGTGACAAAGGCCGCTCGCCACGCTGCCAGCCCGGCCCGGTTGCTCACGGGACCATGGCCGGGAATGATGGTGTCGAAATCGAGCTTCGCGGTTTCATCGATCACATGGGTCCATTCCAGCGCACTGCCTCCGCCTGCGTAGTCCATATAAGGAAGCGCTGGACGGCCGTTGGTCAGGAAGATGTCGCCGGTGTGGATGACCTTGAGCTCGGGAAAGTAGACGATCACATCCCCGTCGGTGTGGCCGCGTCCGTAGTGATAGGCGCGGACCTCCTTGCCGCCTAGGTGCAGTTCCAATTCATCGGCGAAGGTGACGCGCGGTTGGCCGGGCTGCTTCAGGCGCAGCATTTGGGTGCGGGCGTTGCGGTGGCTGATCAATTCCACTGTGGAAGGCATGCTGTTGTTGGCGCCGGCGTGATCGTCGTGATGATGCGTGTTGAGCACGTAGCGAACGGGCAGGTCGGATAACTTGCGAACCTGCTCCATCACGGAAGCGTAATCGCGGTCGTACATATCGTCGACGAGGATGAGGCCTTCGCCGGTGATGTAAACAGCGACGTTGCCTCCGCCGCCCTGGATCATGAAGAGTCCATCCTTGACCTTTTGGGCCGTGGCGGCGCGCGCAGGCGCCGGGGTTTGGGTGTGTGCCAGCCAGGCAAAGGCAAGAAACAGCGTGGCACCCAATAGACGGAGCGGCAGCGGACGGCGCATGCGGGCACTATAGCAAAATCGGGTGGCACCGGTGCTGCGCGGCTGGTTGTGGCGTTGGGTGCGCGATTTGGCTGTGGGCCCGGTGCGGCAAACAGTTCTTAGGGAATCACGGCGAAATACTACGAGAGTTTTGGCCCTCCGCGTGCACAGTCTTCGGGCGAGAGAAGGAGACCTTGATGAATCTAGTTCAGAAATGGGCTGTGGTGGCGATCGCGCCGATGGTGCTGGGGTTGGCGGGGTGCGCGACGACGCCTCCGGCTGCCGCTCCGGTGGCGGAGGCCGCTCCGGTATTTAAGCCGGTGGTCAACATAAACGATGTGATGGTCAGCGTGGTGGACCACAATAGCCACGCTCTGTGGAACGTCGCGGACGCCAAAAAGGCGCCCAAGAACGACGCGGACTGGCATGTGCTGGAGCACGCCTCAGTGACGTTGGCGGCGGCGGGCAGCATGATCTCGATCGGTGGTTCGGGACCGGATGATGCCAAGTGGGCCAAGGATCCGGAGTGGTTGAAGCTGGCGCAGGACATGACGAACGCGGCGTTGAAGGCGAAGTTGGCGGTGGATAACAAGAACAAGGAAGCGCTGTTGATGGCCGGGGACGACCTGGTGAAGACCTGCGAGACCTGCCACGCGAAGTTCAAGCCTACCATTCCGGCGCATGTGGCTACCAAGGATCAGCAGCCGGAGCATTACGGGCACGAGTAACACCCGCGTTGTTGCTGGCAGTGGCCTAGCCGGAGTGGCGGCCGGCAGCCACTCGCGAGTGGGTGACTGGCAACTGCGCGTCGCGCGACTGAACCCCAACGGACGACCGCCGGAAGAACCGCCGGCTACAGCACCTGCAGCGGAAGGGTTGGCAGCCAAGTATCTCAAAGAGACTAGCTATCAACCCCAGGCCACGAGATGGCCGGATGTCGGACGATCCACATCCACGGCACTTAAGTGCTTCTTTGGAGGTTGCTCGCATGTCTTCTGTTGAATTGAGCTAGGCAAAGCGGGTTGTGTTACGAGCAAATAGTTTGCCCACGGTGGGGATAATACTAGGACCTCGACGGAATGCTATATGATGTTCACAACATGAACTTCACCTATAGACTGGCGGCAGTCGGGCTGGCGGCAGTTGCATTGAGTGGCGTAACGTTTGGTCAGACTCCTGTTGTCGCTCTGCAGAATCTGGCGCATACGGCGGCCGATCTGGGGAAGACGGTGGCGTTTTACCGGGACGTGTTGGGCTTGCCGATGAACGGCACGCTGCAAGGGGCTCCTGCGCCGTTGGACGAGGCGATGTCGCGATTCACGGCGACGCAGGGCGCTCGGTTCCGGGCCGCCACTTTTCGGATTCCCAATGCGGCCTTCGGGTTTGAGTTGACCGAGTTCACTGAAGTCCCGTTTCAGAAACTGGCGCCGCATATCCAAGATCCCGGAGCCGCGACGCTGGTGCTGCAGGTCCGGGATATGGACGTGATGTTCGCGAAGTTGAAGGCGGCGGGGACTACCATCGTGACGGCTGGCGGGGCACCCATCAATCCCGCGGGGCCCAGCGCGGCTCCGGCTTCGAAGCTACGCAGCGTGGTGATTCGCGATCCGGACGGATTCTTTCTGGAGATTCTGAGGCCCGATCCGTTGCCTGCCAGTGCGGCCACGACCGCGGGCGACGTGTTGGGTGGTTCGGTGCAACTGGCGATTGAGGACACCGAGAAGTCGCTAGCGTTCTTTCGCGCAGCGATGGGGTTTGTGGCGCGGCCCAGCGGGCAGATGGGAAGCAATCCGACGGTCGCGCAATTGATCGGGCTATCCAACACCGGGGCGCAGTGGAGGATCACGCATGGCAGCATCTCCGGCACGACTCTCGACTGGGGACTGATCGAATTCAAGGGCGTCGAAAGGAAGCCGTTTATCCTGGGTGCGCATGAACCGGGAGCGCCCGCCTTCACCATGGTGGTGCGCGATATCGATGCGGCGGTGGCTCAGTGGAAAGCCGCGGGCGGCACCGTCATGACCACGGGCGGGGTCGCGGTGAAGCGGCCGAACGGCGCGGGGAATGTCTTTGTGCGCGACATCAACGGATTCCTGTTTGAGCTGATCCAAAGGGCCGCGCAGTAGTGGACTCCTACTTCTCGCCCGAACTGCTGAAGGAGATCGAGATTCCGGAGACCGG
Organism: Acidobacteriota bacterium; assembly: GCA_039931205.1. GTDB lineage: Bacteria > Acidobacteriota > Terriglobia > Bryobacterales > Bryobacteraceae > Palsa-187. Next base: position 37,900 of record JBDTSJ010000028.1, on the reverse strand, counting down.
CATGCGGAGCCGCACGCTGTTCGACTCCGCCGATGTGAAGGTCGTCGGGCTGGGATTTGCCGCGGGGCATGTTCTGGCGACGCATACAGCTCCATCGCCCATCGCCTTGTATTTCCTGGAAGGCGAGGGGGAGTTGACCATAGGTGAGGCTCGCTCCGCCGTGCACGCCGGGTCGTTTGCCACCCTGCCGGCCCTCAAAACCCACTCGGTGGCTGCGAAAACCCGGCTGGCGATGGTGCTGGTGGTGATGAAAGTGAAAGTTTCAGTTGAAACGGTAACGTCCTGATAGGGCTAGGGTTGCTTGCGCGAGTCCGGAAAAGCCTTGGGTTCGTTCCGTCAAATTCGCATGTTTGCGGAACAAAAAAGAGGCCGCTGATCAACGCTGATGAACGCGGATACCAATTGCCCACGAACTTTCTCCCGTAACCAGTTTACCAGCAGCTTGGGCCACTCGCTTAAGGCCGGATCGTCAGTCTTTTATCCTTGACCAACAGCTACGGCACAACGAGCAATAATGGAAACGTGCTGAGCCAGACCATCGCCGGAGTGACGCGGAATTACAGCTATGACGTCATGAACCGGTTGAGCAGCACGACACAAGGCGAAGGTTACTCTTACGATCGCTACGGAAACCGTGCGGTGGCAACGCGGAATGCTCCGTTGCCCGCGCTCAGTGCGGAGACTCCAAATGGCGTGGAAGCCTACAATACGGCGACCAACCGGATCGGTGCATTCTCGTACGACCCGCGGGGCAACGTAACCAACATGCTGACTCGGTCAGCCACCTACGACGGCGAGAATCATCAACTGACCATCACGCCCCCAGGGCCCGGTCAGCCGACGCACACCTACGCCTACGATGGCGAGGGCCGCCGGGTGAAGAAGACGGTTAGTGGATCAACGACCGTCTTCGTCTACGACGCGATGGGGCAGTTGGCGGCGGAGTACGGCGGCACATCGACCGAAACCGGAACGCGGTATGTTGCCGTGGACCATCTCGGATCGACGCGGCGGGTGATGGATTCCGCGGGTTCTCCGACGAAGACCTACGACTATCTCCCCTTCGGCGAAGAGGTCGGCGTCGCGTGCCAGAGCGTGGACGGCGGGCCTAAGTTTACCGGCCACTTGAGAGATTGCGAGACCGGTTTAGATTTTTTCGGTGCTAGGTACCTCTCCTCCGCCCAGGGTCGGTTTACTTCGCCTGATGTTCCCTTCGCGGACCAACATCCTGAAGATCCGCAGAGCTGGAGTCTTTACAGCTACGTGCGTAACAATCCGCTGAAGTACGTCGATCCAACCGGCAATTGTTCAGCACCGGCCCTAGAGGAGGGCCAAGTTGGGACTTGCATGGACCTGTACATTCAGAAAGCTACGCTACCAGCCTTTGTTCCTCTCGGAGTCGCATTTGGAGACGGGAGAGGCCCCGCTCCTAACGACAGCAAAGCAACGTATCGACAAGAAGTTCAGATAGTTATTACTCCCGGAGGACAGCCGAGTAAAGTCAAAGATGATGGTGGCGTGAGCATAGCAACTCCTTTCGGATTCACAGTTGCGGGGAAAGGCACCTCCGAAACGAGCGTTAGCAAAGCAACTTTCGATTCCAATGGTGATCAACATTTCAGCGTTTCGAGCACTGGACTTAATGGACTTGCCGATCCCCGGAACCCATTTGCTCCATCTGACACGATCAAGACCTCCGTCAATTTTATTGTTACTTCTGATGGGAGAGTAGGCTTAGACCCTGGCGGGATGCGAACGGCTTACCCTTCCATCGAGATCTATAGGTACACGACTCAAGGCAATGTTGCTCCGATCTATACGCGTACTGAGTCGGGGAGACTCAGCGATCTTAAACGTCAAAATCAGCCTATCCCCGCGGTGCGACCGCGCTAGGAGAACTTAGTGTCACTAACATTGTTCATGTTTGGTCCAGGGGTGCCGCTAGTTCTTGGATGGATGCGCTATCGCACGATGGGAAGGAACGGAGTCGACGCAATTACGCTTTCCGTGGGCTCCTTGAGCTTGCTTTGGTTAGCCAGCGTTTTTCTCTTTCACGATGCGATTGGGCAGGACTACACCAACCTAAGATTCATCGTAATCAACGCAAATTTCGTAGCCTTACTCGCCGCTGCTGTTACGTCGTTCTCCAGGCCATCACCAGCAAGATGGTATGCAGGCGGGGGCTGCTTTCTTACAGCGCTAGTCTGGGCCTATGTCGGTGCAGTTAGCGCCGCTGTCTGATGGCTCACTGCTGGCTTCCCAAAACCACACCTCTGAGCTGCATCGGGCAGATTCCAGTTCAATCTGTAAGATTCGACGCTACCAAGTGTAAGGCGCTGGACCCTTCTGTTCTCGATGACCTGATCGCTCCCTCCTAGCTGACTTTGTTCAAGCTAGCCACTTAGCTCCATGCCTCTCTCCGCCTCCCTTCACCTGTAGGCGTCCTTGCGATTGCGGACGCCAGTGACCTCAATGGTGTTGTCGGTAATCGGCACAACGCAGCCGGAAGCCAGTGAGCGGAGGCTTGAGCTTCTTCACGTCGCCCGAACGCGAAGCTAAATAGCGATCAAGACAGTGAAGTATCTCTACAGCAGTGGCGCGATCGATGGCGCGCAAATCGGCGCGGGCCTCGGGAGCCCAGGCAACGGAAATGCGTTCGCTCACTTGAGGCCGAACTCGCGGAGAATGTCTTCGTAAGGAACGCCCTCGCCGCGGGCGAGAGACGCGCGGGCGCGGTCCAAAGAGATGGCCATCTCCGCAGTCAGTTCCTCATCCTCAATGGGAGCCAGCGCCAGCGAGCGCGATAACGGCTCCACCATGACTTCGAGCAGCGAGCGCACGGCGTGGAGCTTTTCCTCCGGCAACAAATCGAGCAGCGCGTGTGCCTGCTGACGTTCTGTGAGATTGGCGTTCATCGTTGCCTCTGTTAGCCACTACAACTCGGCCATGACTTTAGAGACCTTGGAGCGCTTGACCAAAGAGTCGAGAACGATGACCAGGGCCCGCTGATCCTCGTCGGCGAGGTGGTCGACCTTCTTGTACAGACGGCTGAGCTCAGGGTTTTTAATCGCCGTTTCGCTGCGCACGTCCTTGCGTCCAGCCAACTCATCGAGACTGACACTCAGGGTGTCTGCGAGCTTGACGATCGTGTCGAAGTGCGGGGTGACGTCGCCGGTCTCCCAGCGGCTGTAGACGCGCGGGCTGATGCCGAGCAGCTCGGGCGTCTGCGTCAGCTTGCGCGCGGAGCGCAGTTCTTTCCTCTTACCTGTAAGCCCGACTCCTGTGGCGAACGCCGGAGACGAGCAACACGTCACCTTCCAGCGTAAACAGCACGCGATAGTCGCCGAGGCGCAGGCGGAAGGAGCCAGCGAGGTCGCCCTGGAGGGCCGTAAGATCGCCGGCACCGGAGCGAGCGAAGCGAAGGAGACCGTCGAAGATGCGCATGGCCGTAGGGCGGTCGAGAGCACGGATGTCGGCCTTGGCGTCGTCGCGCCACTCGATTCTGTAGGGCGGCATCTAGCGTGGAAAATCCGCTTCGGTGAGCCCGAACTCGGCCAATACGTCTTGCATGGGCACGCCGTGGCCGGTCTGGCGCAAGCGGCGACGATCCTCCTCGGTGACGGGCTCGTCGTCGAGCGGAGCGTTGCGTAACGCCGCGGTGACGGGATCGACGATAGTTTCGAGGAACTGAACCAGGCCGGAGAGCTGCGTCTCGGGCAGGCTGTCGATCAGTTGATGCGCGTGCTGGCGAGTGTCGTTCATGGCGTGTTCTCCTTAGCGGCTGGCGCGGCCCATCCGCGGACCGCATGGGTCAGCAGCAAACGGTGTTTGCGGGCGGTTATTAATTGCCCACGAACTTGTGTACGCGCAACCAGTTTACCAGCAGCTTGGGCCACTCGCTCAAGGCTGGGTCGTCCTGAGCCAGGCCGACGCCGTGGGGGCCGGTTTCGAAGATGTGCATTTCGGCGGGGACTCCAGCTTTGCGCAGGGCCAGGAAATAATAGAGGCTATTTTCGGCCGGCACGGCGGTATCGGCGTTGGTGTGAAAGATGAACGTGGGCGGGGTTCGCGCTGTGACGGCCTGATCGGCCGAAAGAGTGCGAGCCAAATCCGGTGACGGAGTATCGCCCAGGAGGTTGGTTTTGGATCCCTGGTGGGTCCACGCCTCAGTGAGCGAGATCACGGGGTAGCCGAGGATGGAGAAGTCGGGCCGGCTGCTGGCGCGCTCGACGGGATCGGAGGCCGTGATCTGGCCGGCGTCAAAGCGCGTGGAAGCCGTGGCGGCGAGATGGCCACCCGCGGAAAAGCCGAGAATGCCGATGCGATCCGGGGCGATGTGCCAGTCCGTTGCGTGATAGCGCACGGTACGAAGGGCGCGCTGGGCGTCGTCCAGTTCCACGGGGAAGTGGTAGCGCGGTCCCAGCCGGTATTCCAGAACGAACGCAGCGATGCCCAGCGAGTTGAAATAATTCGCTACCTGACGGCCTTCATGATTCATCGCGAGATCGCGGTACCCTCCGCCGGGCAGGATGATCACGGCAGTCATTCCGGCACGGGTTGTGCGCGGAAGATAAACAGTCATGGAGGGGATATCGGATGGCTCATTCCCTTGGGCCCCGGGCGCGGTGCCGGACCACAGCCGCAGAGTTTGCGCGTCCTTAATAGGCAGCGGAGCGGGGGCGGGTTGTGCAAGGGCGACCGCAAGCGGAAGAATTCCGCAAAGCCAAATGTTCCTCATGGTGCGATTCTCCATATGGATCATCTTCGCATCAGCGGTAAGCTGTTGCTGTTCCCCTGGCCGGCTGACCCCGATACGCGGCCAGCATTCCGGGGACCTCGACGATGTGTACCACGATAGCCAGGGCGATTGCCAGCGGCAGCTCGTAAAGCTTCACATTGTAGTTCCGGAAGCAGCGCAGGCAATCTGCAAACGTGTTCCATGTTTTGCCTGAGACGATGAAGGGGATCGCCACCATGCCGGAACGGATCAGGCGGGCGTGGGGGAGGCGATCATCCTCCAGGCGGGTGATCACGGTGCTGAAGCCATGGTTGCGGCGAATGTCGAACTCCATGCGCCAGCCTTCGAAATCATGAATCACTAACAGGTCCGGGTCGAAGAGCAGTAACGCGCCGGCGCGCAGGAAGGCTTCGGACTGGATGCGCGATGCGAAAGCTCCTAAGCCTTCGGGCAGCGGATGGGAGCGATACATATCGCGACGAAAGCAGGCAGCGTTCCCGGAGATGAAGCTTGTCCGGCCACGCTTGCCGGGGTCGACGTAACAGCGCGCCAATAGGCCTAAGATGCGCTCCATTCGCGAACGGCCTGGATAGAGGGTACGGGCGCTGATGGCGGCTGCCTGGGGATGCATGTTGATGGAGGCGCGTAGTGTCGAGAGCCAGGACTCGGCGGGGATACAGTCGGCGTCCACGATGGCGAGCCACTCGCCGGTAGCGGCGTTGGCGGCTTGATTCTTCAATTCGTAGGAGGAGTCCGCGTCGAAAAACAGCGTCCGCGTGTGAGGGACGATGTTGAGCAAATTCGTGGGCAGAGAGTCTCGGTAGCGCGAGGATTCCACCAATAGAAATTCGTCGGCTGGCGGCCCTGCCTGGTTTGCCCAGCCTCGCAGCGCACGCCGCAAGTCCGCCCACGATTTTTCTGCTCCGGCCGCATAATCGGAGACGACAATGACGGAGATCCAGGGCGGCGGCATGAGAGCTTGTGGAGGATGCGTCAGCTTCCAGAATGGGCAGATGGTCTACATATAGTCAATACAGGGGAAAGGGGGGGCTGTTTCAAGCCGGCTCTTCCCAGCGAAACGCGGCGGCGTAAAATGCTAAGTATGTTCAGACTCATTTTGCTGACCACATTCGCCTTGGGGCTGTTGATGGCGCAGGCCACTTCTGAGGTCGCGGATCTGGGTTGGATGGCGGGGCGTTGGATGGGTCCGGCGGGGAGAGCGCAATCCGAGGAATACTGGATCGCGCCGGCGGGTGGCGCGATGCTGGGAATCGGCCGTACAATTTCCGGGGGCCGCATGGCCGCGTTCGAGTTTCTACGGATTGAGAAGCGCCCTGACGGAATTTACTACGTGGCGCAACCGGGCGGGAACCCGCCGACGGACTTCAAGTTGACCAGGTCCTCCGCTAGTGAGGCGGTGTTTGAGAATCCCAAGCACGATCATCCAAAGATCATCGTGTATCGATTAGACGGCCCGCAAACACTGGTTGCGACGCTGGAGGGCGACGAGGGCGGACAGCATAAGAAGCAGGAATTCCGGTTTCAGCGGGTGGCTGACGCGGCCAAACCGTAAGACCGGGAAGACCCGCTGCGATATACTCGAAGGCTGCTAGGGGGCGATATGAAAAAGTTCTGTGGATTTTTGTTGGTTGCCGCGAGCGCGGTGTATGGACAGGTGCCGGCGGAGGTGGCCAAGCAACTGGTGAACATCGGGCGCGGGGTTTGCGTTCCGCAAACGTCGCAGGTTTACCGGCCTTTGCATGCGAATCCTCCCTACGCGGGGATCGCGATTGCGCGCGATCTGAAGTTTGGGCCGGACGAGATGAACGTGCTGGACGTGTTCTCTGCGGAGAAGGGCGGCGCGAATCGGCCGGTGCTGATCTACGTTTCGGGCGGAGCTGGGAACAGACAGCAGGGCGGTCCCAATGGCGACGTCTTTTATGACAACGTGATGGTGTGGGCCACCAAAAACGGCATGGTGGGTGTGAATATGCAGCGGCGCGCGGGATCGTCCTGGGATGATCCGGGCAAGGACGTGGGGCTTCTGGTCCGCTGGGTGAATGAGAATATTTCGAAGTACAAGGGCAATCCGGGGCGGGTGTTTATTTGGTCGCAGTCGGCGGGGAATGCTCCGGTGGCAAGTTATATTTCGCATCCGGCGTTTTATGGACCGAAGGGGCTGGGGCTGAAGGGCGCGGTATTCATGTCGTCGCCGGGGTTCAGTATTCTGCCTGCCACGGTACCCACCGGATTGACGCCTGCCGGGCCGTGTATGAATCCGGATGGAAGCGCTCCGGCGCCGGTGGCTGGAAAAGGCGGGGGCGGGGCTCCGGGTGGCGGCAAGGGCGGCGGTGGTAAGGGAGGCGGCAAGGGTCCGCAGGCGCAGCCGGATGCGGCGGAATTGCTGGCGCGGTCGAGTCTGGCGGGGTTGCAGCAGGCCAAAATCCCGTATTTAGTTTCGGCGGCGGAGCTGGATGCCCCCAGCACGATTGCGTTTGCGGAGACGCTGCGGGATCAGTTGTGCGCGGCGAAGCATTGTCCGGCTTACCTGATGTTTAAGCAGCACAGCCACATTTCAGAGGTGATGTCGCCGAATACAAAAGACGACAGCGTTACGGGGCCGATTTTGAAATGGATTAAGAACGTGAAATAGAGTCCAGACCCGGGAGTCTGGACTCTAAATCCGCTCTTTAGCGAGTGGGTGCGGGGGTAGTGCAGCCGCACTGGCAGTTCTGTTCCTGGCAGCGGCAGGCGTTGCTCTGGCAGCCGCAGGTGCAGGTCCCGCACTGGCATTTCACGGCTTTCTTCGCGGCTGGATTCTTTTCGGTGTTCATGGTGTTTCTCCTTTTTTCCTTCTGCGCTCTTGCGCTTTCATAGGGGCTGACGGACTCACCTCGAAAACATTACAGTGCGTGTTAGGCTAGCGGACATGACCTCGCTTTCCCCGGAATCCGTTCAGAAGCTGGTGGACAGCCACCGCCAATTTCTCGCCTTTTTGCAGGCCCGCGTGGAATCCCGGGTGGTGGCGGAAGACATTCTGCAATCGGCATTCGTGCGCGGGCTGGAGCGTGGGGCGGAGGTTCGCGACGAGGAAAGCATTGTGGCGTGGTTCTATCGAGTCCTGCGCAACGCGGTGATCGATCACTATCGCCATCGGGCGTCCACCGGGCGGGCGCTGGAAAAATGGGGTCAGGAGTTGGTGACGCAGGAGCTGCCGCAAGCGGAAATGCGCGAGGAGATATGCGCCTGCGTCTCGGAGTTGCTGGGGACGCTGAAGACGGAGTATCGCGACGCCTTGCGAATTGTGGATGTGGACGAGGGCAGCTTAAACGATCTGGCGGCCCAGGCCGGCATCACGGCGGGGAACGCGGCCGTGCGGGTGCATCGGGCTCGCGAGGCTCTGCGCAAACAGGTGACGGCGGTGTGCGGCAGTTGCGCGGAGCACGGGTGCCTGGATTGCCACTGCAAGCCGAACACCTGCAAGTCCGGCTCTACGACTTAGGCGGAAGGCGATTGGCGCGGGAGATGGCTTCCATAATCAGGCGCTCGGTTTCTTCGACCGCGACCCATTCGCCGATACGCGTCCACTTGCCGTGTTCCAGATCCTTGTAGTGACTGAAGAAGTGGGCAATTTGCTCGCGCATGATCTGGGGCAGATCCAGGTAGGAAGAAATACCGGTGTAAAAGGGATGCAGGGCGTCGACGGGGACGGCGATCACTTTCTCATCCAGGCCCGCTTGGTCTTCCATGAGTAACGCTCCGACCGGGCGGCAGCGGATGACAGCTCCCGATGAGACGGCTACGGGGGCAATGACTAATACGTCGCAGGGGTCGCCGTCTTCGGAGAGCGTTTGCGGGATGAAACCGTAGTTTCCGGGATAAAACATGGCGGTGTGGAGGAAGCGGTCCACGAACATGGCGCCGGACTTTTTGTCGAGCTCGTATTTGACGGGAGCTCCGCCGACGGGGATTTCGATAATGGCATGCAGGTCGGAAGGTGGATTCCGGCCTGCGGAGATTTGGGTTACGTCCATGCGCCGAAGTTAGCACATGTCCTACCGTCGGGGAGACGGTCTGCGAGGCCGCCGCAGGCTGCAAGCCTGCCCCACGTGGGCTATAATTCCGGGCATGACGGAACATTCGAGACGTGTATTTTTGGGCGCCAGTGTGGGGGCGACGGCGACGTTGTTGTGCGGGCAGGGGCCGGCGGCGGACGAAACACTTTCCCTGGTGAACGGGAGAATCCACACGATGGATGCGGCGGGCACCATCGTCAACAACATGGTGGTTCGCAATGGACGATTCGCCAGCGTGGGTGGGCCTCCGCTAGCCGCAGCACCGGGGGTGCGTGTGATCGATCTGGGCGGGCGCACGGTGGTGCCGGGACTGGTCGAGCCGCACATCCACAGTGTGAGTCTCGGAAATCGTCCGGGGTATCACACGATTCTGGAAAACACCCGGTCCATTCGCGAAATTCAGGAGGCTCTGGCCGCTCGCAGGAAAGATGTCCCGCAGGGTTCGTGGATCACATCCATGGGCGGATGGCATCCGAATCAGTGGGCCGAGCATCGGCATCCCACGCTGGCGGAGTTGGATGCTGCCGTTCCGGACCGGCCGGTCCTGTTGTATGAGCGCTTCACCGGTCCGTGCGTGACCAACACTTTGGGCAAGGCGTTCTTCGATGCGGCTGATGCCGGCGCTCCGGTTCACCCGGACATCAAGAAGGTGAATGTTTCCGCGACCGGCGCGATTGCGGCGGCGGGGTTCGCAGGCGGAGGTCCGTCGGCGTCGGCGCTGTTCTATTTGCGCCGCGCGCAAACCTTCGCGGACCGCAAGCGCAGCACGATGGACGCGATGAATTACTCCGTCAGCGTCGGACTCACTTCGCACCTGGACCAGGTATTGTTTCCGACACCGGGGCCGTTGAACCCCGGTCAGATCCTATCGAATTTGGATCAGTACAGAATGTACGATCCCTGGCTGGAGTTACATCGGGAAGGGAAGTCGATTGTCCGTTTGCAGATGAACTTCCTGCAGAATCAGACCGACCCGGCGTTACCGGAGCTGAAGGAACGGTTGCGCAACCAGTTCCAGTTTTTCGGCGACGACATGATGATGACGGGGGCGATTGGGGAATGGGCGGCTCCGTTGGGCAGCGGCGCGGTGTGGCAGGAGGCGCAGAGATTAGTGGGGCAGGCGGGCTGGCGCAACGAAAACGCGGTCCAGAATTTAGCGGGTCTGCGGCAGGTGGTCGAAGCGTATGAGGCCGTCAATAAGGATTTCGATATCACCAAGCTGCGCTGGATGGTGCACCATGTTCCGGAAGTCAACGCGGACTTGTTGAACCGGCTGAAGGCGCTTGGCTGCGGTGTGGAAATGGCCGCGTTCCGCTGGGTGACGTCGTCCGATCCGAAAGTTGTCGCCGGTCCGCCGTTCCGCACGATTGTGGATCACGGCATTCAGGTGGGGATCCACGGGGATGGAGTGCATATCGCTCCGCTGAATCCGTGGCAGCATATTTATTACGCAGTGACGGGCGTGAATTCGTTCGGAGCTCAGGTGAATCCAGGCCAGCAGTTGACGCGCGCCGAAGCGCTGCGTTTGTTCACCCGGAACAACAGCTGGTTCCTGCGCATGGAAGAGAAAATCGGATCGATCGAAGCCGGCAAGCTGGCGGACGTGGCTGTATTGGATCGCGATTACTTCACCGTGGCGGATGCGGATATCAAAAATATACGATCGCTGATGACCATGGTGGGCGGCCAGATCGTGTACGACGCGCGGCGGGCGTAACAGCCGAAATCTTTACAACTTCTTGACGCCTGGGCGCGTTACTTTGATTCCGTCTCAATGGCTATCCGCATAGCCTGAAGATGGTGCAAGAGACAGCCTATCTCAGGGAACTTCAGCAGGGCTTCGCGGACACGGTTGTCCGGGGCGGCTCGAATCCGCGGGAGTTTTCGGTCATCTTCACCAACCCACAGGCTACCCTGGCAGCGGTTCGAGCCATTTCCGGGTTGGCGCGGCAATTATCCGCCCACATTTCGATTGTCGACGCCCGCGTGGTCCCCTATCCTTTAGCGCTGGAACATCCGGCGGCTGACGTAGGCTTCCTGAGACGCAGCGCTCTGATGCTGGCACTTCGCGCGAGTGAGGATGTTGACGTACAAATCCATTTTTGCCGCGATCGAGCAGTCACGTTGAATGCGGTCCTGAAAGAGGACGCGATCGTGGTGTTGGCGGGACGCAAGCGTTGGTGGCAGACCGCGGAGCAGAGGTTGGCAAGGATGCTGCAACACGGGCGGCGAACGGTTTTCCTGGTATATCCCACACTTCTATGAACAATTCCAGTCCAGTTAGTTCGATCGCGAAATCAACCAAAGTCGTAGTGGCAACGACGGTCGCATTAACCTTCATCAGTTTCTGGCAAGCGGCGGCTGTGGTGCTGAATGACATGGCCTCCACCATTTACTACATCGGCGGTATCGCCGAGCAGGCGGTGGGACCACCGGCGCCGTGGATGGTGTTGGCGGTGATGGCATTCAGCTATGCGGTGCGTTCCGTGTATCTGGAAAGCTGCGCCATGTTCGTGCGCGGCGGCGTATACGTGGTGGTGCGGGACAGCATGGGTCCCACGGTAGCCAAGCTCTCCGTATCCGCGCTGGTGGTTGACTATATTCTGACTGGTCCGATCAGCGCCGTTGCCGCCGGACAATATCTGGGCCGGCTGCTGAATGAATTCAGTACGATGGCCGGAGAAAGCTGGAGTACGGATCCTAATACCTTCGCGGTGTTCTTCGCCGTTGCAGTGACCCTCTATTTCCTGTGGAGCAACATCAGGGGCGTGCCGGAGTCCAGCGACAAGGCGCTTCGGATCATGCAACTGACCACAGTCATGGTTGCGATCCTATTGATCTGGATTCCGCTGACGCTGTTCTTGCGCGGCGGAGTCCACCTGCCTCCCGCGCCCACGCCCGCCAATCTCCACCTGACGCCCGAGTCATTGGGCTGGTTCAACGGAACAGCATTCGCCCAAATGGCCTTCGTCGTCACGTTGGTCGCCTTCGGCCACTCCCTGTTGGCGATGAGTGGCTTCGAAACACTCGCGCAGGTCTATCGGGAAGTGGCTCACCCCAAACTCAAGAACCTTCGCATTACCGCGAATATTGTTTGTACGTATGCGCTTGTCACCACCGGATTCATCACCGTGATGGCGGTGATGCTTATCCCCGATGCCGTGCGGAAAAACTATTACGACAACATGCTCAGTGGCGTGGTTGAGTATCTTGCCGGCCCGGTATTGTTGAAACTTGGGTTTCACATATTCGTTGTGGTCGTCGGCGTTTTGATTCTGGCAGGCGCTGTCAATACTTCGCTGATCGGGGCGAATGGCGTACTGAACCGCGTTGCCGAGGATGGTGTCCTGCTAGATTGGTTCCGCAAACCGAACAAGCGGTTCGGCACTACCTACCGCATCCTGCTGTTGATGGCGATGCTACAGATGGCGACCATTATCGCCAGCCGCGGCGATGTTTACCTGCTGGGCGAAGCCTATGCCTTCGGCGTTGTCTGGAGTTTTGCCTTGAAAGCACTGGGAGTTCTGGTGTTGCGCTACCAGCGGCACGATCAGGAATACAAGTTCCCGTTCAATATCCACGTGCGCGGGATCGAACTGCCCATCGGTCTCGCGGTCACTACCCTGATCCTGTTCCTCACCGCCATCGCGAACCTCTTTTCGAAGAAGATTGCGACAGTCTACGGGGTGTCTTTCACGATTCTGCTTTACGGTCTGTTCCTGATTTCAGAAAGAATCAATTCCAAACGCCACAAACACGAGGACGCGGCGCTGGAGAAATTCAATCTGGACCACCAGGCGGAAGTAGAACCGCAAACGTTGCACGCCCGGCCCGGATGCGTTTTGGTAGCCGTTCGTGAGCCCGGCCGTCTATGGCACCTGCAACGCGTACTGGAAAAGACCAGTCTGCGAAGATACGACATCGTGGTGATGACTGTGCAGCAGCTTTCCACCGGGGCCGCTGAATACGATCTCAGGGACGACCAGTTGTTTTCGGATCAGGAGCAGCGGCTCTTTTCGCAAGTGGTGACGTTGGCCGAGAAGCAGGGCAAGCCGGTGGAACTGTTGGTGGTGCCCGGCGTGGATCCGTTCGACGCCATGGTGCAGACAGCCTCGCGGTTGCAAGTCTCCAAGCTGGTGGTGGGAGCCTCGGCGCGCATGACCTCCGAAGAATTGGCGCGCCGAGTAGGTCTGGCTTGGGAAAGGTTGGGGGAGCCTCGCCACGCCTTCTCTTTGGAAATCGCCAGTCCGGACCGTGAGACTACCTATGTGGATTTGGGCCCGCATCCCCCGCGGCTATGGCCGCACGACGTGCAGCGTCTGCATCGCATCTGGCTCCAGCTTTCCGAGGAGGACCGGATTGGGAAACTCCATCATCGCGATGTCGTGAGCGTGGCGCTCCGCCGCCTGGAGGAGGATCTGAGCGCGGGGGACGCCGGCAAACGTCTGCGCCACGACATCGAGCAGGAGTTGAATAAACCACCCGACAAACTGGTACTGTAGCGGCGTGGTGTTGCGGAGCGAAGGATGGAGGGCTGTGGCGTGCGTAGGTTTGGCGGCGCTGGTCTCCCTATTGATGCGCGGGTACATCGCGCCCACCAACATCGCGATGGTGTATCTGCTGGCCGTGGTGGCGGTGTCGGCGTTGTGCAGCCGAAGAGTTTCCGTGGCGGCGTCCTTCGTGAGCGTGGCGGCCTTCGATTTCCTGTGCGTTCCGCCGTATCTGACATTTGCCGTTACCGACTACGAATATGTGGCGATGTTTGCCGGCATGTTGGCGGTGTCGCTGGTGATCAGCACCCAGACGGCAAAACTCAAAGATTTCGCGCAACACGCGGCTGAGCGCGAAGCCCGCACGGAAGCGCTGTATCGTTTGTCACGAGCGTTGGCCGGAGAAACGCGAGTGTTCGAGGCCGCGCGCGCGGCCGCCGCCTTCACACAAGAAGCGCTGCGGACTCGCGTGGTGATCTTCCTTCCCCGCGAAGGCCGTATTCGGTTCGACCGGCGCACCAGCGAGGATTTGCCGCTTGCCTCGGCGGAGGAGCCGTTGGCCCAAGGGGTGCTCGATTCCGGGGAATGGTCGGGCGCCAGGGGCAAGGCGTGGGCGGCACAGGGTGCGGATTATTTGCCGCTGCGCGGTACTGGAAAGCCTCTGGCGGTAATGGCTTTGCTTCGAGACCGCGGGCAAGCGCCATCCCGTGAAACGTTGCGCCTGGCCGAAGGGTTCGCTACCCAGACGGCCTTGGCCATGGAGCAAATCGCGAGCCAATCGGCGGCGGAGGAGGCCAGGCTCAAAACTCGTACTGAAGAAATGCGGAGCTCCCTGCTGAGCGCGGTCTCGCACGACTTGCGCACGCCCTTGGCGGCGATCACGGGATCCGCATCGACACTCAGGACCCAATGGGACCGTTTGACGCCGGAGATTCGGGAAGGCTTGCTCGAGAGCATTTCAGACGAAGCCGAGCGTTTGGGTCGGCTGGTAAGCAATCTCATAGATGTGACACGCTTCGCGTCGGGCGCTTTGGTGCTACGCAGAGAGTCCTTTCCGTTGGAAGAAATCGTGGGATCGACGCTACAGCGGCTGGAGCCGCAACTTACCGGACGCAGCGTCCAGGTGGAGATTCCGGAAAACTTGCCGATGGTGTGTGGCGACGATGTATTGTTAGCCCAGGTGTTATGGAATCTGGTGGAGAACGCGGCCAAGTATACGCCACAGAACGCGCCTATTGAGATTGCGGCGATGCGTCGCGAGAATGCCATTGTGCTGGAAGTACGCGATCGGGGTCCGGGAATTCAGCCGGGCGAGGAAGAGCGTATTTTTGAAAAGTTTTACCGCGGGGAGCGCATGCATCCCGGGGCAGCGGTTTCGAGCCGCGGCGCGGGATTGGGACTTCCCATCTGCCGCGCCATTATCGAGGCCCATGGCGGCAAGATCCAAGTGTTCGCGCGAGAGCAAGGCGGCGCGGTGTTTCAAATCCGCCTGCCAATCGAGGCAAAAGAAGCATGAAACCGCTGATCCTGCTGGTGGAAGATGACGCGCAGATTCGTCGATTCCTGAGAGCCGCCTTGGAGGCCGAGGATTACCGCTTGCATGAGTGCCAGACAGTCGCAGACGCCATTGCGCAGGCGGCCGCGCGTCAGCCCGAGCTGGTGTTATTGGACTTAGGTTTGCCGGATGGGGATGGATTAGACGTGATCCGCAGCATTCGCGAATCCAGCCAGATACCCATCCTGATTCTGTCGGCTCGCGAACGGGAGCGCGATAAAATTGCGGCGCTGGATCTGGGCGCCGACGATTATGTGGCCAAGCCGTTCGCCATTGGCGAGCTGCTGGCGCGGATTCGCGCCGCGCTACGGCGGGCGGCCGTGGTGGCCCAGGACGGCGCCGGAACCAGCATTCGGTTCGGACGAGTCGAAGTGGATTTGGAAAAACGGGTGATACGCGTGGATGGCGATGAGGTGCACCTGACTCCGAACGAATACAAACTGCTGCAGGTTCTGATTCGGCACGCGGGCAAAGTCTTGACCCACAGGCAACTGCTGCAGGAAGTATGGGGACCGAATCAGACGGAGCAGGCGCAATACCTGCGGGTATACATTGCGCAGCTGCGGAAAAAGTTGGAACGCGAGCCAGCGCGGCCTCGCTATCTGCACACAGAGCCTGGAGTGGGGTATCGGCTGGTTACCGAAGATTGAGGGTCCGTGAGTCCGCCGCTTTCGCCGTGTTGAAGACTACGGCGCCTCACCAATGCGTCGCTTGAGGAAATCGCGGGCGTCGGCGAGCTCTTGCTTGCTGACGACGTGCCCGCGGCCAGGGTAAATGTGCATTTCGACGTCCGCGCCCAGGTCGCGCAAGACGCGCGCGGTTTCATGCGTGCGCGCTTCATCGACCCATTCGTCCGCGTCGCTGCCGGTGAGGAAGACGCTCAAGCCCTTCAGCGACTGGCCGCCGGCCGTTTTCCAAATCGTGCCGGCGGGTCCCATAAGGCAGCCTGTGAACACCACGATGGCGGCGACCGAAGACGGATGGCGCAGCGCGTATTCGACGGCGATACACGCGCCTTGTGAGAAGCCGACAATGAAGATCTGCTCGGGACCCAGGCGGCCGCCTTCCGCTGCATCCAGCACCAGCCAATGCGTGCGTTCCACGGAGCGCGTGAGCTGCGGCTCATTGGATTCGATGGGTTCCACATAGCGGCCGGGATACCACAGTCCTGCGCCCGCGTATGGGGCCAGCCAGCGCGCACCTGGGACGTCGAGTCCGGAAGTGAGATCCAGCATTTCCTGTTTGGTGCGGGAGCGCCCGTGGAGTAGAATTCCGGCGCGATCGGCGAGGCCCTTGGGCTGGCCCGCTTCTCGTAAGCGGACCAGCTTAGGTGTAATAGGAGGGGTCAAACTACAAGTTTACTTCTTGTCACCACCAACAAATTCATCCCCGCTGGCGCGATGTGAGAATTTAGCGGCGGCGGCTTTGTTGGCGGCTTCGACGGCGGCCTTGTTCACGTTGGCAACCATCGCTTCCGCGTGGCCCGCGGCACGGTTACTTTCGGGGACCGTGATGGGCTCCAGCATGGCCTCGATTTCCTTGCGCTTTTCCTCGAACCAGGGCGGCAGCAGAAGCTCAAACCCCAGGCGATCGGCCGGTTCATCGCGGGCGAAACCACCAACGGCGGTGGCGGCGCACTCCACTAGAATTCCGCCGGGGCAGCGGCAGTAGATGGAATGAAAGTAGTTGCGGTCTTTGATCTCAGAGCAGTCGGTGTAGCCCAGCTCTTCGTAGACTTCCTTCTGTTTGACCAGGTTCTCGTCCGTGCCGACGTCCAGCGCCATGTGGTGCGCGGTGCCTGCGCCGAAGGTCCAACTGCCGGACGGGCGGTCGGGATCGTGCTCCAGAATAACGGTGCGGTTGGGACCTCCGTCGCCGATTTCGAAGCGGTGCAGGTTGCCTTCCACGCCGGTCTTGCGGAAGCCGATCGCATCGATGAAGAAGCGTTCCGTCTCCGCGACTTCACGAACGGAAAGAACCGTGCCGGAGAAGCCGCGCATGGCGGTGTCGGCTTTGATCTCATCCGTGTTCCAGCCCACGCGCGTGTCGTTAGGCTCTTCGAGGGCGTCAAATTGCAGGCCCGAGGGATGCGTGAAACGGATGTATTTCTGGCCGAAGCGTTCTTGAATGCCGGTGTGCGGTGTCTTATGGTGGTCCAGATGGTCCTTCCAGAAGCCAACCGTCCCTTTGGGAATCGTGTAGGCCGAAGAAGCCACTTGGCCCGAGCCTGGACGGCCCGGCACGCGCTTGTACGGGAAGGTGGTCATAACCGATCCCGGCTCCGCGTTCGCGTTGGAGTAATAGAGATGATAATGCGCGTAGCGGCCGTCAAACAGAACGGTCTGTTTGATCATGCGCTGGCCAACCACGTGCGTGAAGAAATCAATATCCTCCTGCGCGGTGGACGCACAAAGAGTGATGTGATGGAACCCTGTAACGTAAGACAAAGAAGCTTACCTCCGGGGGGGATTATAGCAAACGGTTTACGGACCAAAGAAGTCTTGGTTCCAGAATTAGCGGCGCAGCGAGTCGAGCAAGGTTTGGGCCATCTGGATTTGCTCCGGCGAAGTGGCCGTGCGCAGCGCGGATTCCAGAGACGTGGCCGCTGGCTCCGGTTGTCCTGCTTTGAACTGGGCGAAGGCTAGCGAATACCACACGTAGGATTTTCTGGGCAGCAGGCGGGCTGCCTGTTGCAAATGCTCCAGTGCGGCAGGCAAGTCGCCGTCGTCGGTGGCACGGACGCCCAGCAGGGATCGGGCTTCGCCGAAATTGGGGTTGAGCCGGGCGGCTTTCTCCAATGCGGCGTGATCGTTTTCCAGAACCGCCCATTGAAACCAGGTCATCGCGTCGCGATCGTTCAACACCAGGGCGCGCTGCAGATGTCCGCGAGCTTCCTCTGTGCGGCCTCGCGCGCGAGCCAATATGCCTAACCCCAAGGACGCGGACGCCGCATTCGGATAGTCGCGGGCTGCCTGCTCGTAGAAGGTGCCGGCGAAATCCACGTGATTCGTGCGGAGCGCCAATTCGCCTTGTACGAGAAGGGCTTCGAGTGCGGGAATCGGCTCCGCTCTAAGTTGGAGAGCGGGAGCGGCGGGGGCCAGGTCGATGGATGTTGTCCGTAGCCGCGGTAAGTATCGTTTGAGCGCTTCCAAATGCCGCGCGGTAATACGCTCTGGAAACTGCGGCTCGCTGCGCAGCATGTGTACCAGCGCCCAGCTTTGCGCGTAGAAGATGGGGCTGCCACGGCTGGATTCGAGTTGTTCCGCCGTCAACCATTCCTTGCTGGCCAGAATCGAGAGATGTTCCAGAATCGGGGCCCCGATGCGAGCGCGGTTGCGCGTGACTTCGGCGTTGGAATAGAACTCGGCCAGCCCCTCCTCCAGCCACGCGGGCCGCGGCCCAGGGCTGCCCCTGCGCAGCGCGAAATGTACGTATTCATGCACCACCACTCGCGGAAGAGTGGAGCCGGCAGGCAGTGCGATGTAGTCGCGCTCGAAGCCGGTTTGGTAGAATCCGGCGGCGCCGCTGGGTGCGAAAGCGGCGTAGTCCCGCTGCTTGTCAAAAAGAAAGATCCGCAGTGTGACCGGGCCGGGCGATTCGATCTCAGGCAAAACGCGCCGGATCTGAGCCAGCCGCTCCAGCATTTGTGTAACCGACCTGTCGGAGGTGTCGGTATAGAGTTCGAAGCCCGGCGCGGTGAGGGTTCTCCAATTCGCCGCGCATAACGGCGTGCAGCAGAGCAGTAGGGCCGCCATCCCCCGCATGGGTTTATAACTCAGCTACGCGGCGATTGAAGAGCAGGAAGTATAGCCCCAGGCACACCAGCAAGACGCCTCCGCCGGCGATCACGTAGCGGGCGGTGTAAATGGGGATGAGGGCGCCGACGACCAGACTGCCCACAGGGCCGCCGCCGCGCACGGCGAGGTTATAGACGCTCATGACACGGCCGCGCATATCGTCGGGGACGATCAACTGTACCAGCGACGTGATCATGGAGAAGACCGACATCAGCGCGATGCCGGCAAAGAAGATCAGCCCGCACGCAACCGGAACAGTGGGGGCAAGCGCGAAGCCGAACGTGAGGATGCCAAGTAGCACCAGCGCGATCAGCGAATTGCGGCCCTGATGTTTCGACTTGCCAAGTGCGGCGACCATTAAGGCTCCGGTGACGGCTCCCGCGCCGGAAAAACTCAGCATGGTGGTGTAAGTTTGCGGTCCCGCCGCGAATGCTTCTTTGGCAAATACCGGTAGGAACGCGATGATTTGGAAGCCCAACAGGGTGACCATGAAGGTCAGCACAATCAGGGGACGCATGCCTGGGCGGGCCAAAATGAAACTGAATCCTTGTTTCATGCTGTCCATGAGGGGCTCGCGGGAGCGTTGCGGAACAAAACTTACCTTGATGATGTAGAGAGTGGCGATCACGAATAGAAACGAGACGCCATTCAGCCCGAAGCACCATGCCGCGCCGAGCGTGGTGAGAGCAATGCCGGCGAAGGTGGGTCCGATGACTCTAGCCAAGTTGAACTGAATCGAGTTCAGCGCAATCGCGTTGGGCAGATGCTCTTTGGGGACCAGAGTCGGGATGAGCGCGGAGTAAGACGGTCCGCCGAATGCCTGTGCGGTTCCGATGACGAAGGACAGAATCCAAATGTGCCACACCTGAACCACGCCGCTAAAGGCCAGCAACGCCATGATAAAGGCGCACAGCATCTGGGTATATTGCGACGAAAGCAGGATGGCGCGGCGATCCCGCCGGTCGGCAAGGACGCCTCCCAGCAGGGAGAACATCACGATGGGGATCTGGCCTAGAAACTGATCGACGCCCAGGAAAAAGGAATTGTTGTGGGAGAGTTCCAGGACCGTCCAGCTTTGGGCCGCGGTCTGCATCTGGGTGCCCACTTGCGAAGTGCAGGCGCCGCTCCACATGATGCGGAAGTCACGGAAATGAAAGGACTGAAACGTCCGCTTCAGCAGGCCGGGGGGCGGTTCTATAGGTGCCGTTGGTTGTTGCGTAGGAATGGGCAGGGACGTGGCTCCACCTTCAACGAAGTAAAGACGATTCTAACAGTTTTAGGTTACAGGGGCCCAGGCGGTTCGGTATCCCGCCACCGCTGGGGTCCAACCGCCGAGTCCATGGGATAGAATGATCTAACCTGCGATGCCGCTCTCAGCTGGAACCAAGCTCGGCCCGTACGAAATCCTTGCACCTATCGGCGCAGGTGGAATGGGCGAAGTCTATCGCGCGCGCGACACGCGTCTGGATCGCCTTGTCGCCATCAAAGTCTCCAAGGAACAGTTCTCCAAACGCTTCGAACGCGAAGCCCGAGCCATCGCCTCCCTCAACCATCCCCACATCTGCCAGCTCTACGACGTAGGTCCCGACTTTCTGGTTATGGAGTACATTGAGGGCGCTCCGCTCAAGGGCGTCCTGCCGCCCGCCGACGCCGTGCGTTGGGCCGCGCAAATTGCCGACGCGCTAGCCGCGGCGCACCAGAAAGGCATCGTTCATCGCGACCTTAAACCGGCCAACATCCTGCTGACAAAAGCGGGCGTGAAGGTCCTCGATTTTGGCCTGGCCCAGATGGGTCACGAAGCCCCGATCGATTCCGAGGCCTGGACCAACACCATGCTGACCGCGCCCGGTACCGCCATGGGCACCGTCGCCTATATGTCACCGGAACAAGCCCGTGGTCACACGGTGGACCACCGCACGGACCTCTGGTCCCTCGGCGTTGTGCTCTATGAATTGCTGGCCGGCGCGCGGCCCTTTGAAGGTCCCACCGCCGCGGTGGTATTCGAAGGATTGCTGACCAAAGAGCCCCTGCCGATCCGTGCGCGAAACCCGAAGGTGCCGGCCGCGCTGGAACAGATCGTGGAAAAACTGCTGCGGAAAGATCCGGCATTACGCTATCAATCAGCGGCCGAGGTTCGCGACAGCTTGCACCGGCTCACGGCGCCCGCGGCGGCCGCAATGCCTTGGGCGAAGATGGGCATCGCGGCGGCGGTTCTGGTGTTCGCGGCCGCAGGATTCCTGCTCTGGCAGCGCCCGCAAGCCACGCCCCTCACCGACAAAGACGTCATCGTGCTGGCCGACTTCACCAACACCACCGGCGACCCGGTCTTCGACGGCACCCTGCGCGAAGGGCTCGCCGGCCAACTCGAGCAGTCGCCTTTTCTCAAGATAATGGACGACGCGCAGGTGCAGCACAACCTGCAGTTGATGAGCCTCCCGCGCGGCGAACGCATCACCAATCAAATCGCGCACGACATGTGCGTCCGAGACGGCGCCGCCGCCACCATCGAAGGCGCCATCGCCAGCCTCGGCAAGAACTACGTCATCACACTGCAAGCCATCACCTGCCAAAACGGCGCCACGCTGGCGCGCGAACAGATCCAAGCCGAAGACAAGGAGCACGTCCTGAAAGCCGTGGGAACAGCCGCCACCGCCCTGCGCGCCAAGCTGGGAGAATCCCGCAGCTCCATCCAGAAATTGAGCCTTCCGCTGGAGCAGGCCACCACCCCATCGCTGGAAGCTTCCCAAGTGCTGACAGCCGGCAAGGCCGAGATGTCTCAGGGACATTTTCTGGCCGCTATTCCCATGTTTGAGCGCGCCATCGCATTGGATTCAGATTTCGCCACGGCGTATTATCTGCTCGCCATCGCCTACAATAACGCCGGAGACACCGTTCGCGAAGGGGAGTACATTCGGAAAGCCTTCGCGTTGATCGACCGCGTCTCTCCCTATGAGCGGGTCAGTATAACGGCCAACTATTACGGGCACACCGGCGACCTGGACAAAGGCGTGGACGCCTATCGGCTGGCGACCCAGAACTTTCCCCGCGAGTGGGGATTCCCGAACAACCTGAGCAACATCTACAACGACATGGGCCAATTCGAAGAGGGCTTGAAGTCCGGTCTGGAGGCCGTCCGCCTGGAGCCCCACGTGGAACCTCCTTACCGCCGCGTGATGGATTCGAGCATGTCGCTGGATCGGATGAACGAAGCCAAGGAATGGGCCCAGAAAGCGCGAGCGGCGGGCATCGACGGACCGCGCATCCACCAACGCTTCCTCGAAATTGCCTATATCGAAGGCGACCAGGCCGCGGCCGCCAAAGAGACGCAATGGTTCGCGGGCAAACCCTCAGAGTACCTGAGCTTCGGCTTGCAGGCCGCGTGGCGCAACGTTCTGGGCCAACGCCGCGAGTCCAGCAAGTTATACCAGAGAGCCGCTGAATCCGCTCTGCGCCAGAACCTGCGGGCCGTCGCCGCCGAACTCGAAGAGGCCGATGCGCGCGCCGCCGCATGGTCGGGAAATTGCGAGACCGTGCGCCGCCTGCGTCGCCCCGCGCTGCCGCTGGCACTCTGTGGCGACGTGGCCCAAGCCGAGAAGCTGGCTGCGGAGACTTCCAAGCTGTCTCCAAACGACACCCTCTGGAACGCAGTGCAACTACCGAGCGTGCGTGCAGCCATCGCCATGCGTCAGGATCAGGCGCAGAAAGCCGTGGAAGTGCTGGCCTCAGCGTCGCCCTATGAGCGCGCCTATCCCGAGGCGATCTACCTGCGCGGCCTGGCGTATCTGCGCCTGAAGAAGGGCGGGGAAGCGGCGGCCGAGTTCCACAAGATTCTGGACCACAAGGGAATAAGTTGGGGCCCCGTCTGGCAGCATCCGAACTGGGGTCTGGTCTATTCACTGTCATCGCTCGGAGTAGCCCGCGCCACCGCGCTGCTCGGCGATCCCGCGAAAACCCGCACGGCATATGAGGAATTCTTCACGTTGTGGAAGGACGCCGACCCCGACGTTCCTCTGCTGATCGAGGCCCGTAAGGAATACGCCGCACTCAAGTAGAGCGCGCGCCCCTACGCCGCCAGAGGCTTCAACGGCGCCGCCGCGCATTGAGAAACGTGGCGCGGCCGGCAAACCGGCGTCGCGCCACGGGATTGGTCTGAGAAAGGTGACAACCTTAACTGCAGAGGCTGTGGCTGCTGGCGTTGGCCACCCACATGTTGGCGCCGTCGAAGGCGACGGCGGATGGCGCGGTGCCGGGGTCAAGAGCCCACGAAGGTCCCGAGCTGCTCTCGGCGTCGTCCACCCTGAGCTTCGATACCGTGTTGTCTGTATTGCTGGTATACCACGGTCAAACGTCAAGCCCGCCGGCCCTAGGAGACTTAATAGACTTGAAACGCGAAGACCCGGTTAGATCCGCTGGGAGAAAGCGAATATTCTCCGTTCGCAAGCACCTCGGACGCTTCGATCTTATATAGGTCCTTGCCGAGCTTGGTGACGGACACGTAAAGAGGACGGTCATTCTTGCCCGGACGGTCTTTGATCGTGAGCTCCCGGCGAGTCTTGGTGACATTGAACTTGTAGAGCTCCAGCTTGTCGGGGTTGAGCTTTTCGATGCGAATGATAAAAATAGGCTCGGCCAGAGGGGTGCGCGCGGTGGATGAGGTGCCCTCCACCCAATAAGTGGTTTCGTTCTTCTTAGCGTCCTCATGGGCCTCGGAGCCTTGGGTCTCGATCAGCGTCGAGGCGTGCAGCAGGTAGGGAACGTCGGCCTTGGCCGGAATCGGCCCTGTGTAAGGCTGATCCTGAGCGGACACTGACACCAGCATCGTCATCGCACAAAGCGTCAATAGAATCGTCCGCATGTCCACTATCTTAGACGCACCAGGCAGGCTGCGGTTACTTCCGGGACTGCGGACGGTGGACTTTTGTTCTAAGGGAAAGAACCCTGGTAATCAGTAGGAATTAGTCCTGCAGTACCTTGCTGCGCGAGGGGCCAGCCTGCAGAATCGACCCATGAGACAGGAATGTCCAGAATGCCGGACAGTCACTGGCGGAAATGCCGGGTATTGCGGTTCTTGCGGCTACGTGTTCAAGATTGATGCGGTGCGGCGGGTTGCGGGGAAGTCGAAGCCGAAGACGCATTACGCGACGGCGGCCACGATTGGTGTGGCGGTAGCCGTTGTGCACTACGTACTGTTCCGTTAGCTGTTCCGTTAAGTGATATCGGGCAGCAGGAAGTGCGGTTTCTGACCGCATGTTTCGGCGACCAGCTCGGCTGCGATGTAGCCGCTGCGGACGGCGCCCTCCATGGTGGCGGGCCAGCCGGAGCGGGTCCAGTCGCCGGCCAGAACTAGATTCGCTATCGCGGTGCGAGCCAGCGGACGGCGGGATTCGAGGTTGGGCAGTGCGGAAAACGTCGCGCGGACTTCTTTGACGACGTGCGCTTTCTCCAGTTTCGCGGCGCGGGCTTCCGGGAAGAACTCGGCTAGTTCCTTCAGCGCCAGTGCAATCACTTCCGCGCGTGGCATGTCCAATAAGCTGCGGCTGGCGCTGACCACCAATTGAATGGCGCGGCCTTCCCCTTTGTTGAACATCCATTGGATGGTTCGATCCAACAGCGTGGCGTGCGGCAGGTCCGTGATGCGGCGGTCGAACCACAGGTGGATGCCGGTGATGGGGGAATGTTCGAAGCCGGTGAGATCGACCTTGAGGTCCGGAATCAGGTTGGGGATTCGCTCGAAGGGCAGCGCGCAGATGTAGTGATCCGCGCGGAAGTCGTGGCCGCCGGCCGTTACGTGGGTGACGGAGTTGTTCGCAACGGCCACGCGCTCCACCGGAGTGCGGGTGAGAATTTTGACGTTCGGAAGTTTTTGCCAGGCCTCGCTGCGATACAACTGGCCGAGAGGGACGGCGGGGATGCCCATCTCATAAGAATCGCGGCGGGCGAGGAAGCCGAGTTGGAAGACTTGGAAACCGTAGAGGGCGGCCATGCGGTCGAGCTCCTCATTAATGGCGCTGACCAGGATCTGGCGCCAGAAGCGTTCGATGGCGCGAGGCGGCTGGCGTTGCTCGCGGAGCCAATCGAGCATGGTGATCCGGCCGAGGTCGGCGCGGCCGCTCTGGCGTTCGATGGCGCGGATGGCGCGGAGGACGGCTAGTTTCTCCGAGAGATTCAGAAACCTGAGGCTGAGGAAGGATTCGGCGAAGTGCGCGGGTCGCGGAAGCCAACCGGCGCGGAAGGTACTGCTGCGGCCGCCGGGTTCGATGAAAACGAATTCGCGGTGGAAGGCGATGTCCTGTTCGACGCCGAGGCGTTGGTAGAAATCCAGCAAGTTGACGCAGCAGCGGAGAAGGATGTGCTGGCAGTTGTCGATGGTTTCGGCGGATTCTCCGACTTCGTAGGATGTGGCTCGTCCACCCAGGAAAGGGCGGGATTCGAGAACTGTTACGTGGTGACCCGCACCGCCGAGAGCGGCTGCGGCGGAGAGGCCGGCTAGGCCTCCGCCTAAGATCAGGACCTCAGACATGGGTCCCTGGCTGGGCGGCTAGAAGCGGACGGGGATGCGGCCGCGACGGCCGCCGTCGGAATCGCTGTCGATGATGTACAGCATGATGGCGATGATCAGGACGAGAAATGCGAAGTCGACTGGCTGCATGTGCATCTTCAGTGTGGCTCATGAGGCACGCGCGCGGCAAGAATCCATCGGACTAGTACGTTTGAGCGCCGACATGGCCCAGCACCTTGATGACATTTTCCATTAAGCGCAAGCCGCAATCGTCTTCCAGGGTCAAGATAGATTCGGGATGAAATTGGACGGCTTCGAGCGGGAGATCGCGATGGCGTATGCCCATGATTATGCCGTCGTCGGTTTCCGCGGTGATCTCGAAGCAGGACGGGAGTTTATCGCGGATGGCATACAGCGAATGATAGCGGCCGACGCGGAAGGTTGCGGGCAAGCCTTCGAATACTCCGCGCCCGGTATTGTGGACGGGCGAAGGTTTGCCATGCATCGGATAGTCCAGTACGCCTAATTCGCCGCCGAAGGCTTCCACCATGCCTTGCAGGCCGAGACAAACGCCGAAGGTGGGGATTCCAAGTTTGGCGGTGTAGCGAACCAGATCGGGGACTCCAAAATCGGAAGGGCGGCCGGGGCCTGGGGATACCAGGACCAGCGACGGCGCTACCTTCTGAATCATTTCCAGAGGGAAGCCGGTGCGGTAGGTGATGACTTCGGCTCCGGTTTGGCGCGCGTAGTTGGCCAGCGTGTGGATGAAGCAATCTTCGTTGTCCACTAAGAGGAGGCGCACGCCGGCGCCGTCTTCTTTGCCGGGGGTGTAGACGGTTGGCGTGGAGGCTTGCAGTTTCAGCGCGCGGAAGAAGCCGGTGGCCTTGAGATGGCATTCACTGTCTTCGCTGGCCGGGTCCGAGTCATAGAGCAGGGTGGCGCCGGCGGGATAATTCGCGACACCATCGGCGAGGCGGACGGTGCGAATGGCGATGCCGGTGTTGATTTCGCCGCACAGAGTGATCATGCCGACGGCTCCGCCGTACCAGCCGCGGGCGTTGACTTCCAGATCTTCGATGGCTTGCGCCGCCCATTTCTTGGGAGCGCCGATGATGGTGACGGCCCACATGTGTGTCAGGAAGGCGTCCAGCGAATCGAAGCCGGGAGCGAGAATGCCTTCGACGTGGTCGACGGTGTGGAACAAGCCGGCGTAGCGC
This sequence comes from Acidobacteriota bacterium, assembly GCA_039931205.1. Classification (GTDB taxonomy): domain Bacteria; phylum Acidobacteriota; class Terriglobia; order Bryobacterales; family Bryobacteraceae; genus Palsa-187. The sequence continues at coordinate 11,528 of JBDTSJ010000028.1, read as the reverse complement.
TCAATCAAGCGGCGGGCGATGACTTTGACGGTGCCAGGGATGCAGACGCGCGATTTATCGTTGCGGTCGACATCGCTGCACATGGTGAGCTCGGATTCCTCTTTCGGCGAATCGAGCAGGGCGCGGATGTTGTCGGCGTCACGCAAGGGGTCGCCGGTGCGGCGGGCGGTTCCCGCGATGGGGCAGGTCTCAACTCTCCAGGTGTCGTCGGCGCGCTTTTCGACGCGCACGAACATTTCAGGCGAGGCGCCTATGAGCTGCTCCTCGCCGAACTGCAGGAAAAATTCGTAGGGGCTGGGGCTGGCTTCCTGGATGCGCTCAAAGAGCTCGGCTGGTTTGCCTGCGTAGGGAGTGCGGAAGGTTTGGCGCAGGACGACTTCGTAGTAATCACCGCGGCGCATGCCTTCGCGCACCGTCTCGACCTTCGCCATGTACTGTTCGGGTGTGTGGTCGCTGGTGACGGGCGAGGGTTTCACTTTGCGCGGCGCTTTGATTTTTTCGGCAGCGCGAGCTTTGCCCTCGGTGGTCTCGACTGCGTTGGCGAAATCGAACTGATAGCGCTCGATGATTTCCTTCTTGCGATCCATGAAGTAGATGTCGTCGCAGAGGAACAGGTGCAGATCTTTGACGTCCTGGCGAGGGTGCTTGAGGTTGATGGGGTCGAACTGGAAAAGCAGGTCGTAGCCAAAGGCGCCGACTAAAGCAAGGCGCTCGGTTATGGGGCCGCGAAATTCTTCGATGAGAGCGCGCAGGATGGTGAAGGCGGAGGGCTGCTTGCTGCGTTCTTCTTCCGGGAAAAGGGCGGGCAGCGGTTTCAGGTGTCCGCGCAGGGTGGTGTCTTCGAGGCTGAACGATTCCCAGTGCGGGTGGGCGCGCAGGACTTTATCGAACAGGCGGGTGAGCACTTCACCGCGTTGGTTCAAGGGGCGGATGGTGACGTCGCGGCCGATGGCGATGATTTCGATGGGCGGCGCGACGGCGGCGACGTCCCAGCGCGCGTAGCGTTCGGGGTACTCGTAGCCGGAGGAAAGATAGATGCCGCGCTGGGTGTCGAGTTTGCGCAGCAGAGGTTTGAGTCCCTTGTGGTAGGGGACTTTGGAAATGGTGCGGCTAACGACAATGCCGCTGGGTGTTTGAAAGGTTTCGGGAGGCATTACGGGCACCGGGTCGGGGTTGGTTTCATTGTAGCGTGGCGGCGTGGGAGGCGTTTTGGGGAGTGTGGCATCGATGTGATTGATGAGGCTCGGGTTGGGGGCGCGAGTCGTTAGAAACGGTGGGTTCGTTCCGTTATTTTCGGGTGTTTTCGGGGTGAGGAGGGGGATGGCGGTGGCGGAATTCGACTTCATGGGACGAGGGTAGCTGGTGGGGGTGGGACGGAGCCGCTGATGAACGCCGATTAACGCAGATGGGATTGGCTTTGGGAGGCTACGAGTTGGGTGAGGTTGTTGTGGCTTGGACTCAGCCAAGTGAACTTAACGCTACTCACTACGAAGCGCGATGAGTGGATCTATACGGAGTACGCGACGCGCCGGGACACAAGCTGCTAGCACAGAAACGAGCAAAAGAACGGCACAAGCCCCGACTATGGTGACCCAGTCCGTTGGCCCGATACCGTAGAGTAAGCTGATCATAAAACTCGATCCCCCAAACGCTCCTACCAGGCCGAGGCACAATCCGATCAGCGTGAGAAGGCCGCTCTCTTTCACGACCATCGCCAGAATACTTGTCGGCTGGGCACCGAGCGCGAGCCGTACTCCAATTTCTGAGGTGCGCTGCGACACGGTGTAAGCGACGACGCTGTAAATTCCGAGCGCGGCGAGAATTAGGGCGAATGCGGCGAAGCCTCCGAAAACAGCCAAAACTGCACGTCGCGGGCCCAGTGCGTTGGAGGTCATCTCATCCATGGTCTGCAAATTCAGCATGAGCGCTCCCGGTTCCGTGGATTGGACAATTCGACGGGAAGCTCCGGCGAGCGAAAGCGGATTCCCGTTTGTGCGGATCACAACGCTCATCGTCGTGTCCCTACCCTGCGTAAGTGGCTCGTAAAACATCGGCAAGGCGGGCTGGTCCACTCGGTGAAAGTGCATATCGGGCGCGACCCCGACAACGGTTGCCCAACCCCAGCCCGAACGTTCAAAACGCTTTCCGAGCGGATCTTCCCCAGGCCAATTGAGCCGAGCGAAGGTCTCATTTACGATGCCTACCCGTTGAGAATCGGCAGTATCGCGTCCGTCGAAATCCCGTCCGGAAATCAGCGGAGCCTGTGTGACGCCGAAAAACCCTGGCGTCACGGCTCGAAATTCAGCGGTAGGAAGTTCGTCGGCCGGAGGAATCGGATGATCCTCGATCCGATACTTCCAGCTAGCGCGTGCGCCGGACAGCGGCAATGCGCTGATCGTTCCGACGTCTTCGACTTGCGGCAGCTGTCGCAGTTCTGTTCTTAAGCGGTCGAAGTATGCGGGGGCCTGCCCATTCCGATAGGTGGCCCGTGGCAGCACCAGCTCAAACGTCAGCCGGTTCGCCGTCTGAAAGCCTGGACCCGTGCGAACCAGTGACTGATAACTGCGGGCCAGCAAGCCAGCCCCGGCCAACAACAGCAAGGCAATCGACACCTGCGCGACCACCAGGCCACCACGCAGCAGCGCGCTCCGGCGACGTACTCCCGTTCCGGTCCGACGCACTGATTGTTCAGTGCCAATGGCAGAGATGCTGATGGCAGGCACGGTCCCGAATAACAAGCCAGCAAGCAGAGACAAGAGGGCAGCGACGGCAACCACGGACAAATCCAGATCCAACGCGTCCAGGCGCGGAATCTCCGCAAAATTCAGTCCAGGCAGCAGCCGGATCAGCCCCCATGGTAGAGCCCAACCCAGCACACCCCCGCATGTAGCTAAGGCAGCATTTTCCGTCAGGAGTTGGCGGATCAAACGCCATCTGCCGGCACCGAGACTAGCGCGCATCGCTAATTCCTTGCTCCGGCCGTTAGCGCGAGCCAGTAATAGGTTGCAAAGGCTTGCGCACGCGATCAACAGAATGCTGAGGACGGCTCCCCACAAGATCGCCAACAGCGGGCGCACATTGCCGACCACCTGCTCTTGCAGTGGAACCGCCGCAAGAGAGCGCCCTAGGTAGACGTCCGGACGCTCGGCCGCGAATCGGCTTCCGATGGTCCTGAGCTCGGCCTGTGCGGTCTCAAACGGTACCCCAGGACTGAGTCGGGCAAAGAGATTCATATCGCCGGGCCCGCCCGCGATCCGCGAAATCAATTGCGGAGACATTGGAGTCCACAGATCGAAATCAGGACCTGATCCATAAATCTCAGGAAATGTGAATTCCCGTCCCATCACTCCGATCACCGTGTGAGGCTGTCCACCAATGTTGAGTTTCTTGCCGATAACGCCCGGATCGGCGCCCAACGCTTGCTGCCAGAAAGAGTGGCTCAAAATGGTTACCGGAGCCGCTGCGGCAGTAGCGTCTTCGGAATTGAAACTCCTTCCAATCGGCGGCCTCACCCCCAGCATCTCGAAAAAATTAGCGGTGACAAACGCTGTCGAAGCATCGTAGGGCTCGTTCGTCCCGGATACCACACGATCGTTTCCGATATAGGTCGCCAAATGAGAGGCCGAGGTAAACGTCGCTTGCAGCTTAGTGAAGTCCTGTGGGGCGATACCCACACCGTCGTCGGCCCCTTGCGGATTGGCCTGCCATATCATGACGAGTCGGCTTGAGTCCGGATAAGGAAGAGCATCTAGAAGGACAGTCCGAACCACGGAGACCATGGCCGTGTTGGAGCCGATGGCCAGCGCAAGAATCAATGTCGCACTCGCGAAAAACCCGGGGTGCTGCCCGAAGGAGCGGGCCGTGTACCGTAGGTCTTGGCGGAGAGCCTCGAAAGACCGCCAGCCCCAAGCATCCCGCACCTGCTCGGTGATTTGAAACTGACTGCCGAACTCGGCTTTCGCCTCGCTCCTCGCCTGATCGGCGGTCGCACCCGCCAATTGTTTCTCCTTCGCGGCCGACTCCAGGTGAAATTGGAGTTCGTCCTGCAGTTCCCGTTCGAGCCGGTGTTTATGGAATAGAGAGCGCAAACGATTGCGGAAACGTTCTAGCAATCGCATTCCGTCACGCCTCCGTGGGTCGCACGACCAAGTTGACCGCTGCTGAGAGGCGCTGCCAGTTGGAGAGCTCCTTTTCCATTTGGACGCGGCCTGCCCGTGTTAGCGAATAAAACTTGGCTTCGCGTCCGGTTTCGGTCTGGGCCCAGTGTGCCTTGATCCAAGCCTGTTGTTCTAGCCGGTGGAGAGCAGGATAAAGCGAGCCCTGTTGTACCTGCAACACTTCGCCGGATATCTGCTGAATGCGCTTGGCGATCGCCCAGCCGTGCTTCGCTTCAACAGCAATTGTCTTGAGTATGAGAAGGTCTAGAGTTCCTTGGACCAGGTCGTTTGGTTTGCCCATAGTGTTGATGCCTTGACTATCTACAATAGTCAGGGAATTGTAGATAGTCAAGGGGTATGATGTAAACTCATCAAACTGACTTTGGTCACACAGGTCCCTTGAAGTCTTCGGTTCAGGAGCAACTCTGGATTACGGGCTAGTTCTGAACGCGGACGAGAAGTCGGTCTGGGCAGTTGGGGCCGGAAGTGGCTAAGTTCGTTTGTTGATTTGATAGACGATAAAGTATGTTATTGTCCAGCGTTTTGCCGCGTCACTTGGCCGTATAACGCGCGTTGCGGACATGAGACGGGCCGAGGATAGATCCCTAACGGCGAGACGATTCACTAGGGAATCGTCTACTGATGGGCGCCGATTAACGCGGAGATCGTGGTTGTGGCGCGTTGGCAGTCGGAGGTGGATACGTCGTAGTGTCACATCGATGTGATTGATTGGAGACTCGAGTCAGGAGAAACGGTGGGTCGTCCCGTTATTTTCGTGTGTTTTCGTGCTGAGGGGGGCGAGTGCTGTGGCGTGGTAGGACGGAGCCGCTGATGAACGCGGATTAACGCAGATGGGATTGACTTTGGGGGCTACGAGTTGGGTGATATTGTGGCTGTCGAACTCCGAACCGCGGTTGCAAGCACTTCAGCCGAGTCGCCGGAAATCCGACGGCGTTACTCGGGAGCAATGGTCAGATCCTTGCGCTATGAAGAACCAGCGTTCGGGTGTCGTCGTGGTCGTGTCTCCTGCGCGCGGGCCGCTCAGTGAGTGACAGGCAGCCCCACGACGATCAGAACCGTGTAGTCCTGCTTGTGGCAGCCGTTCACGGCAGGCATGGCGGCCCCCGGATTCACAGGAAAGCCCTTGGTGGGAGCGTTCGCAGGCGAGCACGGGTTGGCAGCCGTCTTGCTAGCCGTCTCTTTAGAAGACGCCGGCGTGTAGCGTGCGGAGCGGCATCCGAGATGGGTGACATCGTTGAGGGTCGCGCCGTCGGCGAGTTCCCACCGCTGATTGCCGTTTTTGTCCTTGGGGTGAACTGTCAGCACGGTCGTCGTCTCGCGGTCCCCTGTGACGAGGTATTTCCCGGCAGCCAGCGGAAAGGTCGGCTTCTCCATGATCAAGCCGTGTTCTTCCAGCCACCAATCCGAAGCGTCGAATTTCCACTGCGCCGGCGCCACGCCGGTCGCCTTCAATTGAGGGTAGTGGTCCAGCTTGCAAGCGCGCGGGCCCGGGTCCTGGTTCCAGAAGCCCCATGATTGCGCGCCGTTGCCGGAGGTGGCCGCGGGGTCTCCCAGCGCGGCGATGAACTGCGGCTCGATGCGCCTGAACTTCGAGAGGTCCGCGCCTGACGCCGGCTGCTGCAGGCCGACCGCGAATAAGAGGGATCCCATGGACAGGAGCCAGCGGCTCACGGACGGCACAAGGTGATGGATATTCATGCGTTAGCTCCAGTTGGACGACCTGATGACATCCTACACCAACGCGCGCCCCTAAGCTGGCCTCGTCGTGCGTTTACCGAGGTCTTCGCGGTTGCAATTGAGGTGCCGTGGCGGAGAACCGCGCGATTCATACAAAGCTTGCTTCGGACGAGACGGGCGCGAAGTCGTGGTTCTGGGAGTTTGAGGCCGGAAGTGTAAAGAGTTGAGGCCGGCGGGTTGGGGGGCGCGAGCTTAGGAGAAACGGTTAGTTCGTTCCGTAAATTTCGTGTTTTTTTCGAGCTGGTGTGGGCGAGTGCTTTTGCGAATTTCGACTTCATCGGGACTAGAGTAGCTGGGGGGTAGAACGGAACCGCTGATGAACGCGGATTAACGCAGATGGGATTGAATTTGGGAGGCTACGAGTCATAATTGGCCCGGCGGCCTCACTGTGCGGTGACGAAGATTCTGAAGACCTGACTGAATCCACCAGCCACGCCTACACGATATGTCACGCCGATATTCGTATTCAATCTGAAATTGATCTGGCTGATTCCGGCTGCGCGAAACGGTGCAGGCCCGTTGTAGGTGACCTCTGCCGCGACCTCCTTTCTTCCGAGCCCTCTCGGAGGGCTGCCGTCGGGAACCGATGCTTGCACCGTTGCCGGGAAAACATTGTTGGGCAGGGGAAGGTTGATCAAAGCCCCGTCCGCCTGCTGTGGCGTGATGCTGCCCAGCCCGTTCACGAATACGGAGACCAGCGAACCCGGAGCTGCGGGGTTCACCGCGGAATTTATGCTGCCGTCCTGATTCAGGGCCACCGCGAAAGAATTCGTCCCGTAGTTCGTGAATACGCCGGGCGTCCACCCGGCCGTTGGCCAGCTCACGCACTTTAGGGCCACATCGCGGTACGTGACACAGACCTGCGTATTTCGAGTGGTGTTTAGAGACCACGGAGCGACCACGTTGACCTGTCCGTCCTGAGCCCACAAAATCGGGGCAGGGATTCCGTCGAATGTCACCTGCACCTCAGATACTCGCGTTGGATAAGGCGTCTGCAGTATCGCGTTTGCTAGCGCGCCTTGTTGCGGACCAAGGCCGCTCCCGGAGAGTTCCAGCAATTCACCGGCAGTGATAGGACCGAAGGTGTGGCTGGCCGCATTGGTGACGCAAGCCAGAGGAAATAAGTCCGCCGTGGCCGTCGGCGACAAGCTCAGCAAGATGGGGAAGGGGGTTGGAAGGGTCGGCCCGGAGGACAGCGGACTGGGGCGTGACGGAACGAAGCTTTGCGCCGCCGCAAGGACCATCAACACGTTTCCATCCGGGCCGAAGGTTACCGAGGAAGGCGTTCCAAAAGAGTCAGCACCGGGAAGATACGTGGTTTGCAGGACTGTACCATCCGGCGCGATCACGCTTAGAAATTGTGTGCCGCATGGAGCAAGGGTATTTTTGACCGGATAGTAAGCGGTCTGAGATGTTCCCGCTATGTAGGCGTTCCGCTTTGTCCAACGCGAAGGAGGCCTGCAGCAGACCGGCAGATTCTACCGGAAATTCCGTCGAAGAGATCAATCCTCCATTGGCGTCAAAACGCGCCAACCCTCCGCCGGTATTCACCACTGCGTTCCCATTGGCATCCAAGACGACGCGCTGTCCCGATGTGAGTGCAAAGGTTGCTTTGAATCCCACAGATCCGTCCGGTGCGAAGCGCGTCAGCAGGCTATCGGTGATGACAAATGCCGATCCGGCCGCATCCGCTGCGATCGAGTAGATAGTGCCAGCAGCGATGACGGAATATTCAATCGCGCTTCCATCCGCGGATAATCGCACCAAATTCGCTCCCAAGCTTGTATAGGCGCGGCCTTTTGCATCCACAGCTAAAAGAGGGAAGTCGAGTTGTGGCGGCGGAATCAGGATCGGTGAGGCCCACGCGATGCCCGATCCGGTGGCGTCTAACTTTGCCACGGTAACGGCTCCGTCCCCACGGATCGGCGTCACATACACTCCACCGCTAGGATCGACAGCCATTCGGCTAACCTCAGTCTGGAGTTGGTTCGTCCACAGGATCGATTTGCTGTCGGCCGAGAGCTTGGTCACCGAGGAACGAAGCCCATTCACGCCCGGAGTAGTTTCGGCTCTCAGCAGGTACATCGCGCCGGAGCCATCGGTCGCCATGGCCCGGAACCCGGCAATCATCCACTGGCTATAATCCAAACCAAGTACGAAATTGGGCGCAGCGGATGCGAGAAGGCTTGCCCACAGCAGGGCGAGGAGAGATTTCAAGAGCACGAAATCCTCCGAGCATTTACCATGCCGCGAAAAGTCCTTTCTTGGGCTCGTTTGGAGATCGAGGGTGTGTTTTTTCGCTACACCCCGGAGTCAACAAGTATGTTATCGTCCAGCATTTGACCCCGCGTCACTTCGCCGTATTACACGCATTGGATGCTCTGGCGTGCGAACCGCCGTGCCCCGATCCCTTCCGCCCTGCGCTCCGCAAAACCCATCCACTGCCCGATAGGTTGAACGGCGTATACTGTCCGGCCGACAATGGGTGTAGAATTATCCCTGGCTACACGTCCTTCGGTCCTCGCGGAGAAAGTAGCGTAGTATGATCGTCCAAGGGGGTTTTAACGATGCGAAAACATTCTCGCTTGTTCCTTACGTTGCTGGTTCCAGCCCTTCTAGGCCTCGGCGGATATGCCGTTGTTACGGCTCAGCAAGGGGGTTCCTCTACTGCGGTAAAAGGGGGGCGCTGGTCTGATGCAGGCACCTGGGCCGACAAGAAAGTGCCAGGCGCTAACGCCACGGTCACCATTGACAGGAACGTGGATGTTGTCCTCGATGTCACTCCGCCGGCGCTGCACAGTTTGACGATCAACGGCGAACTGAGCTTCGCGGATAACAAAGATCTTGAATTGACCACCGAGTGGATCATGGTGCACGGCGAGTTGGGGATTGGCACGGAAGCCAAACCCTACACGCACAAGGCGACCATTACCCTCACTGACAACATCAAGAACGAAGATTTTGGTGGACTGGGTGGAAATGACCGCAGTGACCGCGGGATCATGCTGATGGGCGGAACCCTGAACCTGCATGGTAACCGGACGAACTCCTGGACGAAACTGTCCAAGACCGCCGAAGCAGGCAGCAACTCGATTGAAGTCCTGAACGCCGCTGGCTGGGGGGCCGGTGACATGATTGTCCTCGCGTCCACGGATTTCGATCCCCATCAGGCAGAGCGGCGAACCATCTCCGCCATTCGTGGCAATACGATCACGCTCGACAAGAAACTCGACTTCATGCACTTCGGCAAGATCACCTTCGACGTGGATGAACGAGGCGAAGTCGGCATGCTGTCGCGCAATATCGTGATCCAGGCTTCGGCTGACGCAGACAAGGACCTCTTTGGCGGCCACATCATGGGGATGAGCGGCAGCAAGATGTTCGTCTCCGGCGTCGAGCTCAATCGCATGGGCCAGAACATGCATCTGGCGCGATATCCGATTCATTGGCATCTGCTGGGCGATGCGCAGGGGCAGTACATCAAGAACTCCGCCATTCACGACACCTACAGCCGCTGCGTGACCGTGCATGGCACAAATTACCTGGGCATTGAAAATAACGTGACCTACAACAACATCGGTCACTGCTTCTTCCTGGAAGACGGCGCGGAGCACGATAACCAGTACGTGCACAACCTGGCGATCCTGACCAAGTGCCACCCGGACGCGCCGTGCGTCCCGACCAACCTCGCCCCGTTCGGAATAACGGCCGGTACGAACTTCTATACGGCCGGCCAGGACGCCAAGGATGTCCTGCTGCCTTCCGACAACACGGCGTCGAGTTTCTGGATCACCAATCCGAACAATATTTACCGGGACAACGTGGCCGCAGGGTCCGATTCGACAGGCTTCTGGTTTGCCTTGCCGGAGCATCCGACGGGTAAGTTCGAAGGCACGGAGATCAGCAAGAATACCTGGCCGCGCCGGATGAAGGTGCGGGAGTTCAAGGGCAACACCGCCCATTCGACCTTTGACAGTTTCATGTTCGACCGTGGCCCCCGGGCCGATGGCCATTTCGCCACCGGTGGGCATATGTCCCTTAGCAATCCCGGGGACGCGAACAGCCCGCAAGTGGAGTCGGTCATCGAGGATTTCACCAGCTACAAGAACCGCAATAGCGGCATCTGGACGCGCGGTGAGATGCACACCTTCAGGAACCTGAAGATGGCTGACAACGGCATTGGCTACACGCATGCCTCCGGCAACAACGGTCGTTCCGCCTTTACCTCACGGATGGTTGACTCGCGGTTCGTCGGCGAAAGCGAGAACATCGGCAACCCCACGGCGCCGACGGAAAAGGCTTACGGCCGCAGCTTGCCGGAGCCCGCTATTGCGGATTTCCCGATCCGCGCCTACGAGTTCTACGATTTCCATCATGAGCTCGACAATGTCACCTTCGTGAATTACCAGGACAACGCCACCCGCAAGACGGGAGCGATCTCTTACCTGCTATACACCAGCTTCGGAATGAGCTCCAACAACACCGTAGAGCGCGCAAAATTCATTAACGCCAAGCCGGTGTATTTCCCCCCCATGGAGAATAGGTGGAGCAACGATGATTACGGCAGTTCGAGCTACAGGAGCGCCGTGTTCCACGACAAGGACGGCTCGGTCGGCGGTGTCGCCGATTCCTTCATTCTGATCAACGACGGAGTCGCCATTGACGAAGCCTGTGAGGTCAAGCCCACCTGGAACGCCGCGGTGTGCAAGGGCGATGTCGGGCGCGTGAATATTGGCGCGGGCGGCGGTGGTGGCGGCGGTTTTGGTGGTCCGGGTGGCCCTGGCGCGGCGAAAGGTGCTCCGGGTGGACCTGGTGCGGCCAAAGGCGGTCCGGGTGGACCCGGCGCAGCAAAAGGCGGGGCAGCAGTAGCTGGCGGTCCCGGCGCTGCAAAAGGCGGCCCCGGTGGTCCTGGCGCAGCTAAAGGCGGTGGTGGTGGCTTTACCAGAAACGGTACCGCTGGGCCCGCTCAGCCAGCGATCGTTCTCAGCCGGAATGGCAAGGATTTCCCTTACTACGCAGCAACCAACGTGCGAGCGGGTACCGAGGTCAAGGTGACCACGGAGCGGCCGAACGTGAACCTCAGCGTGTCGGAACTCAATGCCGGCTCGTGGGTGATCTTCGAGCTGCCGGGCTTCACCACTGCAGCGTCGGGTGCGGAGCAGACCAGCCTGGATGCACTTCGCAAGGCCAGTGCGACTTCGTATTTCAAAGGTAACGGTTCGCTTTGGGTGAAGCTGGTCTCTAGCGGAGATGTGCTAGGCAGCCAGGCCGCCGGTGCTAGTGGCGGAGCCAGCCTCCAGGCCAGCCGGTAAGCTGGACCCTGCTGTTTGAGCATGAGCCCTCGGCGCAGGCCGGGGGCTTTTTGTTTGGTACCGCAATGCTGCGCAATCGGTTCCCGGAAGAATGCGCATTGCAGGATCCAACCGTCGCCAGTCCCTGCGCTGGACACGCTTCCGCGCCCTCCAAGTACGGAAGCAGAAGGAGGGTAGGCGTCTACGCCATGAATCCCGAGACTCGTCCTCTTTTCCTACGATGTACGGCGGAAGTTAACGGTCCACAAGTCGTTAGCGTTGATCGGAAGTGCCGAGGCGAGAGTTGTGGAAAGCAGGGAGA